>NZ_JBVHNF010000022.1:0-8460 GCF_055558055.1 Streptomyces sp. NPDC025833 | reverse complement strand
GCCGGGGGGGGCGGGGGCGGTGGGGTGTGTCCTCCCTGCGGTTCTGGCCGCGGGGGGGGGGGGGGGGGGGGGGCCCCCCCCCCCCCACCCCTCCCGTCGGCGGGAAGAGGCCGGTCAGCGCAGGAAGGGGTCCACCGCGACCGCGACGAAGAGGATCGACACGTAGGTGATCGACCAGTGGAAGAGGCGCATCTCCTTCAGCTTGGCGCCGGTCACCTCGGCCTTGGCCCGGTTCTGCAGCCCGTGCGCCTCCCACAGCCAGAAGCCGCCGGCGGCGAGGGCCACCACCGTGTAGAACCAGCCGGTGTAGCCGAGGGGGGTGAGCAGCAGCGAGACGGCGACCATCACCCAGCTGTAGAGGACGATCTGCCGGGCGACGACCTTGTTGGAGGCGACGACCGGGAGCATCGGCACGCCCACGCGCGCGTAGTCCTCCTTGACCTTCATGGACAGCGGCCAGTAGTGCGGCGGCGTCCAGAAGAACATGACGAGGAAGAGGACGACCGGCGCCCAGGACATCGAGTCGGTCACCGAGGACCAGCCGATCAGTACCGGCAGGCAGCCCGCGATGCCGCCCCACACGATGTTCTGCGAGGTACGCCGCTTGAGGAGCATCGTGTAGACGACGACGTAGAAGAGGAGCGCGCCGAGCGACAGCCAGGCGCTGAGCCAGTTGACGGTGAGGCCGAACAGCAGCGTCGAGACGACAGCCAGGGTGATGCCGAACGCCAGGCACTCGCGCGGGCTGACCATGCCGGTCACCAGCGGGCGCTGCGCGGTGCGGTCCATCAGGGCGTCGATGTCCCGGTCGATGTACATGTTCAGCGCGTTCGCGCCGCCGGCGGACAGGTAGCCGCCGAGGCAGGTGAGCAGGACCAGCTTCAGGTCGGGCACACCCTGCTGCGCCAGGAACATCACCGGAACGGTGGTGATGAGCAGCAGCTCGATGATCCGCGGCTTGGTCAGCGCCACGAACGCCTTGACACGGGCCCCGAACGGCCGGTGACCCGGGCTTTGGCTCGCACCGAGCACCCCCGCTGGACGGGATTCGACGGCCGTCACGCACACCCCTGACAGAGACATCCCAGCAAGCCTCCCCGTGTGAGGTCCCGGTGAAGGCTCGCGCGTACCACGCCACTTTAGACGTTGCCCATACCCCGGCCTTCGCGGGGGTGGGCTCGTGTTGACGGGGGTCGCTCATCGGTCGCACGCGGGCTCGATTGAGCGGTCAGATGAGCGCGTCCTCATTCATGTGCCAACTGGGCTTTCCGGCCGGTCGGGAGGCGGATCGGGCGGACTCCCGGCAGTCTGGAAACACTCGAAAAAACGCACGTCCCCACGGGGGTAGGCTCGACAGCGCGGCGGGCAGAAGCACGCCGACGGCCGGGCCGGGCCCACGCGCCCGAAGACCGGCGACCGACATGTGGAGAGGAGCCCTGACCCAGGGTGAGCACCAAGCCGACCACCACAGACCTTGAGTGGAACGACCTGGACCAGCGGGCCGTGGACACTGCCCGCGTCCTGGCCGCCGACGCCGTACAGAAGGTCGGCAACGGCCATCCCGGTACGGCGATGAGCCTGGCCCCGGCCGCCTACACCCTCTTCCAGAAGGTGATGCGGCACGACCCGGCCGACCCGGAGTGGGTCGGCCGCGACCGCTTCGTGCTGTCCGCCGGTCACTCGTCCCTGACCCTCTACACCCAGCTCTACCTGGCCGGCTTCGGCCTGGAGCTGGACGATCTGAAGGCGTTCCGCACCTGGGGCTCGAAGACCCCGGGCCACCCGGAGTACGGGCACACCAAGGGCGTGGAGACCACCACCGGCCCGCTCGGCCAGGGTGTCGCCAACGCGGTGGGCATGGCGATGGCCGCCCGCTACGAGCGCGGCCTGTTCGACCCGGAGGCCCCGCAGGGCGAGTCGCCCTTCGACCACTTCGTGTACTGCATCGCCGGTGACGGCTGCCTCCAGGAGGGCATCTCCGCCGAGGCGTCCTCGCTGGCCGGCCACCAGAAGCTCGGCAACCTGATCCTGCTGTGGGACGACAACCACATCTCGATCGAGGGCGACACCGAGACGGCCGTCTCCGAGGACACGGTCAAGCGGTACGAGGCCTACGGCTGGCACGTGCAGCGCGTGGAGGCCCAGGACAACGGCGACCTGGACCCCGCGGCGATCTACGCCGCGATCCAGGAGGCCCGGTCCGTCACCGACCGGCCGTCCTTCATCGCCATGCGCTCGATCATCGCCTGGCCAGCCCCGACCGCCCAGAACACCGAGGCCGCGCACGGCTCCGCGCTGGGCGACGAGGAGGTCGCGGCCACCAAGCGCGTCCTCGGCTTCGACCCCGAGCAGAGCTTCCAGGTCGATGACGAGGTCATCGCCCACACCCGCAAGGCGCTGGAGCGGGGCGCGCAGGCGAAGGCCGAGTGGGAGAAGTCCCTCCAGGTCTGGCGGGACGCCAACGCGGAGCGCGCCGCCGACTTCGACCGGATCGCCAAGGGCGAGCTGCCCGCCGGCTGGGAGGAGAAGCTCCCGGTCTTCGAGCCCGGCAAGGCCGTCGCGACGCGTGCCGCGTCCGGCAAGGTGCTCCAGGCGCTGGGCGCGGTGATCCCCGAGCTGTGGGGCGGCTCCGCCGACCTCGCCGGGTCGAACAACACCACCATCGACAAGGACAGCTCCTTCCTGCCCGCGGGCAACCCGCTGCCCGAGGCCGACCCGTACGGCCGCACGATCCACTTCGGCATCCGCGAGCACTCCATGGGCGCGGAGCTGAACGGCATCACGCTGCACGGCAACACCCGCGTGTACGGCGGTACGTTCCTCGTCTTCTCCGACTACATGCGCAACGCCGTGCGCCTGTCGGCGCTGATGCACCTGCCGGTGACGTTCGTGTGGACGCACGACTCCATCGGCCTCGGCGAGGACGGCCCGACCCACCAGCCGGTGGAGCACCTGGCCTCGCTGCGCGCCATCCCGGGCCTGAACGTCGTCCGCCCGGCGGACGCCAACGAGACCGCCGTCGCCTGGCGCGAGATCCTCAGGCGCTGGACCAAGGAGTACGGCAAGGGCCAGCCGCACGGGCTCGCGCTCACCCGCCAGGGCGTGCCGGTGTACGAGCCCGACGACGACGCGGCCAAGGGCGGCTACGTGCTGTTCGAGGCCGAGGGCGGCGAGGCGCAGGTGATCCTGATCGCCACCGGTTCCGAGGTGCACGTGGCCGTCGAGGCGCGTGAGCAGCTCCAGGCCGACGGCGTTCCCACCCGGGTCGTCTCGATGCCGTCCGTGGAGTGGTTCGAGCAGCAGGACCAGGGGTACCGGGACTCCGTGCTGCCGCCGTCCGTGAAGGCCCGAGTCGCCGTGGAGGCGGGTATCGGACTGACCTGGCACAAGTACGTCGGGGACGCCGGCCGCATCGTCTCCCTGGAGCACTTCGGTGCCTCCGCCGACGGCAAGGTGCTCTTCCGCGAGTTCGGCTTCACCGCCGAGAACGTGGCCGCCAAGGCCCGGGAATCCCTCACCGCCGCCCAGCGCTGACGCTCACATACGACACGTAGGAGATGTAATTCCATGACAGACGCACTCAAGCGCCTCTCCGAGGAAGGCGTCGCGATCTGGCTGGACGACCTGTCGCGCAAGCGGATCACGTCCGGCAACCTCGCCGAGCTGATCGACCAGCAGCACGTCGTGGGCGTCACGACCAACCCGACGATCTTCCAGAAGGCGATCTCGCAGGGCGACGGCTACGACCTCCAGCTGTCGGACCTCGCCGCCCGCAAGGTCACCGTCGAAGAGGCCATCCGCATGATCACCACGGCGGACGTCCGCGACGCCGCCGACATCCTGCGCCCGGTCTTCGACGCCACGAACGGCCAGGACGGCCGGGTCTCCATCGAGGTCGACCCCCGTCTCGCGCACAACGAGAAGGCGACCGTCGCCGAGGCCAAGCAGCTCGCGTGGCTCGTCGACCGCCCGAACACCCTCATCAAGATCCCGGCCACCATGGCGGGCGTCCCGGCGATCACCGACGTCATCGGTCTCGGCATCAGCGTCAACGTCACGCTGATCTTCTCCCTGGAGCGGTACCGCGCCGTCATGGACGCCTACCTCTCCGGTCTGGAGAAGGCCAAGGAGCGCGGCCTGGACCTGTCCGAGATCCACTCCGTGGCGTCCTTCTTCGTGTCCCGCGTGGACACCGAGATCGACAAGCGGCTGGACGGGATCGGCACCGACGAGGCCAAGGCGCTGCGCGGCAAGGCCGCCGTCGCCAACGCGCGCCTCGCCTACCAGGCGTACGAGGAGGTCTTCTCCTCCGACCGCTGGAACGCCCTGGAGAAGGCGGGCGCCAACAAGCAGCGTCCGCTGTGGGCGTCGACCGGCGTGAAGGACCCGGCGTACCCGGACACCCTGTACGTCACCGAGCTGGTCGCGCCGAACACGGTCAACACCATGCCGGAGGCCACGCTGGAGGCCACCGAGGACCACGGTGAGATCAGCGGCGACACCGTGTCCGGCACCTACGAGCAGGCGCGTGCCGACCTCGACGCGCTGGAGAAGCTCGGCATCGCGTACGACGACGTCGTGCAGGTGCTCGAGGAGGAGGGCGTCGAGAAGTTCGAGTCGTCCTGGAACGACCTGCTCAAGTCCACCCAGGCGGAGCTCGAGCGCCTCGCCCCTTCGGAGGGCTGACTTGTCACCCGTTTCCGGATCCGGAGCGAACCCGCTTCGTGACCCGGCCGACCGACGGCTCCCGCGCATCGCGGGGCCGTCGGGTCTGGTCATCTTCGGCGTCACGGGCGACCTGTCCCGGAAGAAGCTGATGCCCGCGGTGTACGACCTCGCCAACCGGGGTCTGCTTCCGCCGGGGTTCTCGCTGGTGGGCTTCGCCCGCCGCGACTGGGAGCACGAGGACTTCGCCGAGGTCGTCCACGACGCGGTCAAGGAGCACTCGCGCACCCCGTTCCGTGAAGAGGTCTGGCAGCAGCTCATCCAGGGGATGCGCTTCGTGCAGGGCACCTTCGACGACGACGAGGCGTTCGAGCGGCTGCGCGCCACCATCGAGGAGCTGGACAAGGCGCAGGGCACGGGCGGCAACTTCGCCTTCTACCTGTCGGTGCCGCCCCGCTCCTTCCCGGTGGTCATCCAGCAGCTCAAGAAGCACGGGCTGGCCGACCAGTCCGGCGGCTCCTGGCGCCGGGCGGTCATCGAGAAGCCGTTCGGCCACGACCTCGCCTCGGCCGAGGAGCTGAACAAGGTCGTGCACGAGGTGTTCGAGCCGGACCAGGTGTTCCGGATCGACCACTACCTCGGCAAGGAGACCGTCCAGAACATCCTGGCGCTGCGCTTCGCCAACACCATGTTCGAGCCGATCTGGAACCGGTCCTTCGTGGACCACGTGCAGATCACCATGGCCGAGGACATCGGCATCGGCGGCCGGGCCGGCTACTACGACGGCATCGGCGCGGCCCGCGACGTCATCCAGAACCACCTGCTCCAGCTCATGGCCCTGACCGCCATGGAGGAGCCGTCCTCCTTCGGCGCGGACGCGCTGGCCGCCGAGAAGGAGAAGGTGCTCGGCGCGGTCCGGCTGCCCAGGGACCTGGGCGACAGCACCGTCCGCGGGCAGTACGCGGCCGGCTGGCAGGGCGGCCAGAAGGTCACCGGCTACCTCGAAGAGGACGGCATCGACCCCGAGTCGAAGACCGACACGTACGCCGCGATCAAGGTGGAGATCGACAACCGCCGCTGGGCGGGCGTCCCCTTCTACCTGCGCACCGGCAAGCGGCTGGGCCGCCGGGTCACCGAGATCGCGGTGGTCTTCCAGCGGGCCCCGCACTCGCCGTTCGACACGACGGCGACGGAGGAGCTGGGGCAGAACGCGGTCGTCATCCGCGTCCAGCCGGACGAGGGCGTCACGGTCCGCTTCGGCTCCAAGGTGCCGGGCACCTCGATGGAGATCCGGGACGTGTCCATGGACTTCGCCTACGGCGAGTCCTTCACCGAGTCCAGCCCGGAGGCGTACGAGCGGCTGATCCTGGACGTGCTGCTCGGCGACGCCAACCTCTTCCCGCGCACGGAGGAGGTCGAACTCTCCTGGAAGATCCTCGACCCGATCGAGCGCTACTGGGACGAGCACGGCAGGCCCGCGCAGTACAAGTCGGGCACCTGGGGCCCCGTGGAGGCGGACGAGATGCTCGCACGAGACGGACGGAGCTGGCGCCGGCCATGAAGATAGACCTGACCGACACCACTGCCGGAGAGATCAACAAGGCGCTCGTGCGGGGCCGCCGCGCCATCGGCACACCCGCCGTCGGCATGGTCCTCACCCTCGTCATCGTCACCGACGAGGAGAACGCCTACGACGCCCTCCGGGCCGCCAACGACGCCTCGCGCGAGCACCCCTCGCGCACGCTGGTCGTCATCAAGCGGGTCTCCCGCAACCCGCGCGACCGCACGTCCTCCCGGCTGGACGCCGAGGTACGGGTGGGCGCGGAGGCGGGCACCGGCGAGACCGTCGTGCTGCGCACCTACGGCGAGGTGTCCGACCACGCCGACTCGGTGGTCCTGCCGCTGCTGCTGCCGGACGCCCCGGTGGTCGTGTGGTGGCCGGTGAACGCCCCGCTCGACCCGGCGAAGGACCCGCTGGGCGCGCTCGCCCAGCGCCGGGTCACCGACACCTACACCGCCGAGCAGCCGGTGCGGGAGCTGTCCGCCCGCGCCGCGGCCTACACGCCCGGCGACACCGACCTGTCGTGGACCCGGATCACCCCGTGGCGCTCGATGCTCGCGGCAGCCCTGGACCAGGTCGTCTGCGAGGTCAAGGGCGTCGAGGTGGAGGGCGAGGAGTTCAACCCGAGCTGTGAGCTGCTGGCGATGTGGCTCGCGGACCGGCTGGACGTCCCCGTCCGGCGTTCGCCGTCCTCGGGCCCGGGCCTGACTGCGGTCCGCCTGGAGACCAGCTGCGGCCCGATCGTGCTGGACCGCGCGGACGGCTCGCTGGCCACCCTGTCCATCGAGGGCCAGCCGGCCCGCGCGGTGGCGCTGAAGCGGCGGGACACCGCCGAGCTGATCGCGGAGGAGCTGCGCCGGCTGGACCCGGACGACACCTACGCCTCGGCGCTGCGCTTCGGCGTGGAGCGGCTGATCACGGTTCCCGCGCAGGCCGCCGGGGAGAGCGCGGGTCAGGAGGCGGCGGAGGAGTCCGGGCAGCCGGCCGCGGAGCCCGAGCCGGTCGAGGAGGCCGCGAAGGCGCCCGCGAAGAAGGCGGCGGCCAAGACCGCGAAGAAGGCCCCGACGCGGAAGGCGGCGGCGAAGTGAGCACTCCGCAGCTGGTCGTCCACCACGACAAGAAGCTGATGGCGCAGGCCGCCGCGGCCCGCCTGATCACGAAGATCGTGGACGCGCAGTCCTCCCGGGGCAGCGCGTCCGTGGTCCTCACGGGCGGCCGCAACGGCAACGGGCTGCTGGCCGCGCTGGCGGCGGCGCCCGCCCGGGACGCCGTCGACTGGGGCCGCATCGACCTGTGGTGGGGCGACGAGCGCTACCTGCCCGAGGGCGACCCCGAGCGCAATGTCACGCAGGCCCGCGAGGCCCTGCTGGACTCCGTCCCGCTGGACCCGGAGCGCGTGCACGCCATGCCCGCCTCCGACGGCCCCCACGGCTCGGACGTCGAGGCGGCGGCCGAGGCGTACGCGGCGGAGCTGGCGAAGGCGGCCGGCCCCGAGAACCACGGCCCGGTCCCGTCCTTCGACGTGCTGATGCTGGGCGTCGGCCCGGACACCCATGTGGCCTCCCTCTTCCCGGAGTTCCCGGCCGTGCGGGAGACCGAGCGCACGGTGGTGGGCGTGCACGGCGCGCCCAAGCCGCCGCCGACCCGGATCTCGCTCACCCTCCCGGCGATCCGGGCGGCCCGCGAGGTCTGGCTCCTCGCGGCCGGTGAGGACAAGGCGGAGGCCGCGGCCATCGCCCTGTCGGGCGCGGGCGAGATCCAGGCTCCGGCGGCGGGCGCGTACGGCCGTGCGCGGACGCTGTGGCTGCTGGACTCCGCCGCGGCCTCGCAGCTTCCGCGGTCGCTGTACCCGCCGGCCTCTCCGTGACGGCCACCGCACCATGACGGCCACCGCGCCGTGACGACCGGGGCGGCAGGGGTGACTCCCCTGCCGCCCCGGCCCGGTCGCCGCCCGCGGTCTCCCGGGTGCCCCGCGGGTCCCGTCCGGGAAGAGCCGGCCGGCGCCCCTGCGGCCACCACCGCCACGACCGCCGTGGCCACCGCCTTGCGCACCAGGCGTCCCCTCCCCCGGTCCGGCGGAACCCTGGAGGATCGGCACGGCGGCCCCGGCCCCGGGCTCAGCTCCGGCCGCGCAGCTTCCGGTAGGCGGCGACGAGGGCGGTGGTGGAGGGGTCGAGGCCGGGGACGTCGGTGCCTTCGGTGAGGGCGGGTTCGACGCGTTTGGCGAGGACCTT
>NZ_JBVHNF010000021.1:62351-151392 GCF_055558055.1 Streptomyces sp. NPDC025833 | reverse complement strand
CCGCTGTGCCCCGTGGACCACCCCCGGCCGGGGGCCCGCGTCGGCCGCGCGGGGGGGCGGGGCCCCCGCGGGGGGGGCGCCGCGCCCCCCGCGGGGCGGCGCGCGCGGCGCCCCGCCGCCGGACTGCTCGCCTCCGAGCAACTCGGCATCGCCGACCAGGTGCTGACGGAGACGGTCCGGTACCTGAAGGAGCGCCGGCAGTTCAACCGGCCGGTCGGCGGCTTCCAGGCGCTCAAGCACCGGCTCGCCCAGGTGTGGCTGGACGTGGCCGGCCTGCGGGCCGCCGCCCGCGCCGCCGTCGACGCGCTGGCCCGCGGCGAGGACACCGACGTCACGGTGGCCGTCGCCCAGGCGTACGCCGGACCCGTCGCCGTGCACGCCGCCGAGGAGGCGCTGCAACTGCACGGCGGGATCGGCATGACCTGGGAACACCCGGTCCACCTCTACCTGAAGCGGGCCAAGGCCGACTCGATCGCCTACGGCACGGCCGGCGCGCACCGCTCGGCGCTGGCCGCACTGGTCGACCTCCCGGCGCCCTGACGGACCACGCGCGAGCCCGCCCCGCTCCGGGGCGGGCTCCTCCGCGGCCGGGCGCCGCCGAGGTGAACTCGGCGCCAACTCCCCGTGCTCCAGGCGCTTTCGGTCCCGGGCGCGCGCATACTTCCCCCGGTCCCGTCCGGCACCCCAGGGAGGCAGCGCATGACCCCCACCACCCGTCGCGGAACCCTCACGACCCTCGGCGCGGCCCTCGCGGGCACGCTCGCCCTGCCCGCGGGCCGGGCGTCGGCCGGGGAACGCGGGCGCCCCCCGCGCCCGCTGCGGCACGCCCACGCCCACAACGACTACGCCCACCCGCGGCCCCTGTACGACGCCCTCGGCCACCGCTTCGGCAGCGTCGAAGCCGACGTCTTCCTCGTCGGCGACCAGCTCCTCGTCGGCCACGATCCCGCCGAACCGGACCCGTCCCGCACGCTCGAATCCCTCTACCTCGAACCGCTCGCCGCCCTCGTCGCGGCCCACCACGGCTCGGTGTACCGCGGCCGGCGCGAGCCGCTGCGACTCCTCGTCGACATCAAGAGCGAGGGCGCCGCCACCTACCTCGCCCTCGACCGCCGGCTGCGCCGCCACCCGCACCTGTTCACCCGGTACGCGCACGGCCGGGTGCGCCCCGGCCCGGTCACCGTCGTCGTCTCCGGAGACCGCGCCGCCCGCGTCCCGCTGGCCGCGCAGACCGAGCGCCGCGCCTTCTACGACGGCCGGCTCACCGACCTCGGCGGCTCCGCCCCGGCCTCCCTCATCCCGCTGATCAGCGACAACTGGGCGCAGAACTTCACCTGGACCGGACAGGGGGCGTTCCCGGACGCCGAGCGGCGCAGGCTGCGCGGCATCACCGCCGCCGCCCACGCGCGCGGGCAGCGGGTCCGGTTCTGGGCCACTCCCGACACCGCGGGCCCGGCCCGGGACGCGGTGTGGACGGAGCTGCTCGCCGCCGGGACCGACCTCCTCAACACCGACGACCTCGCGGGCCTGGAGGCGTTCCTGGACGCCCGTGTCCCCGCGTAAGACCACACGTTCGGAGGACATGTCAGTCGCCCGGACGAACCTCCCACTACGCCACACTTGCGGCCGAACGCCGCGCATGGGGCGTTGCGGAGGAGGTTCCCGATGGCCATTTCCATCTCTGTGGTGCTGCTGCTTCTGACCCTTGCCGTGATCTTCGTTCGCAACTGCTCGCTGAAGATCTCCCACGCCCTGGTCTGCGCGATGCTCGGCTTCTACCTGGCCTGCACCAGCATGGCGCCCACCATCCAGAGCGGGCTCAACGCGACCGCCGACCTGGTGAGCAGCCTGCGGCCGTGAGACCCCCGGCGCCCGTACGGTGCCGGTCCGGTGCCCGCCCGGCAGTCAGCCGGCCGAGAAGACACCGATGCCGTTGGGCACCGGCCGCTCGGCGCCGCCGCTGGGGTGGTTGCGCACGGCCACGGCGGCGCCGCCCGCGTCCCGGGTGACCATCTCGGCCGAACCGCCGCCGTCCAGGTTGAACGCGTCGGTGGCGCCCAGCGACCGCATGGCCGCCGCCTCCTCCGCGACCGTGAGGCCGGAGCGGTACCGCGCGGCGCCGTCCAGCGCCAGGAGCAGCAGCCTGCGCCCGTCGCCCGCGACGCCCACGGCCGTGCGCACCGCCGAGGTGCCCCGGTCCAGACCGGGCAGCGGGGCGCCGTCGCGCAGCACCGGGAAGCCGCCGACCGCGAACGTGTACGGCACCCCGGACGAGGCCGCCACCAGCGCGTGCGTGACCTCCACCGGGTCGCCGGCCGACAGCCCGCGCAGCCGCCGCGCGCCGTCCTCCCGGCCCACCAGCACCGTGGTGCCGGCCGGGATCGGGCCGCGACCCGGGGCACCGGAGGCGGACACCACCCGGCCGTCGCGCACCGCCACCTCGTAGGTGTCGCCGCTGCACGGCGCCGACCGCTCGGTGTCGGTGCCGCAGACGGCGCGCAGCCGGGAGGCGGCGCCCCAGCGCGCGGTGAAGGCGCCGACGGAGCCCACCGGCAGCGCGTACTGGTTCAGGCCCTTCAGCGGCAGCGTTCCGTCCGGTGTGCGGACCGAACCGGCGAGGGAGAGCCGGTCCAGCCGGGCCCGCCGGTCGGTGCCGACGCCGAACACGTCCCGGGTGTCCGTGCCCGGGGGCAGCGCGGGGCCGAACCGCTGGCCCTTCGGCACCGCGGCCTTCAGCACCTGCCCGGCGGCCACGGCCGGCCCGACGGCCGCGCCCGTGGCCTCCACACCCGGGTGCTGCGTCTCGGAGATGTCGAAGAAGTCGCCGTTCACCCCGGCCACGGCCCCGGCCGAGTCCGCCAGCCGGGAGACGGTCGCCCGGGCCGCCACCGCGCCCGGGTACAGCAGGTCGACGCGGACGTGCGGATCGGCCAGGTCCACCGTGAGCAGGTGGGCGTGGGCCGTCCCGGCGGCCGCGTCGATGTCGAACTGCCGGTAGGTGACGCCCGGCGCGATCCTCCTGCCCGCCGGTGCGGCGGCGGCCCGCGCCGGGTCCGCGAGGACCGCGCCGGCGAGCACACCGAACACCGTGACGGCCGTGAGAACCGCGTCGACCGCCGCCGAACGCCTGCCGCGTCTGAGCACCGTGCCCCCTGAGACTCCGTCAACCGCCCCCGTACACAGGGCAGTGCAGCAGAACCGGGCGGACGGCGGGCGGACTACGCCTCCACTACGCGAGAACGGGTGAGGAAACGTACCCCCTCGGGTGCTTCCAGGGAGAAGCCGCTGCCGCGCCCCGGAACGACGTCCACGATCAGCCGGGTGTGGCGCCACGCCTCGTACTGGCTCACCGACATCCAGAAGGTGACGGCCTCCGGCACGCCGTCCACGGCCAGTTCCGCCAGCAGTACGTCCGAGCCGCCGGTGCGGAACTCGCCGTCGGGGTAGCACATCGGGGCGCTGCCGTCGCAGCAGCCGCCGGACTGGTGGAACATCAGGGGGCCGTGCTCGGCGCGCAGCCGGCGCACCAGCTCCGCGGCCCGCGGGGTGAGTTCGACGCGCGGGATCTCCTCGTCCATGCGACCCTCCTGGACGGCCGGGGCTCGGGCCGCTCCAGTCTCACGGAACGTCAGGAGCGCGTCCAGCGGGCGTCGGTGGGAGAGGGCCGAGCACCTTGATCACCCGGCCGTTCGGGCCCCGCACGAAGAAGCGCCGCCCAGTCGTGCCCTATGACCTGCTCCAGCCCCGGCGCGCCGTAGAACTCCGTGCTCTCCGGCACGGCGGTGGACGGGACGTCGGGGACGGCACGGCGTACGGACACGACGCGGCTCCCGGGTGCGTCGGCTCGGCGGACGTGGGTCACGGTGGCCCGGTGCCCGGCACAGACCTCGCGGATCACGCGTCCGCGACGCGCAGGCGCCGCATCAGCACCGCATACACGGCCGAGGACACCACCAGCCCCGCCGGCAGGGACAGGTCGATGCCGCCCAGGGCCGCGGCGACGGGGCCGGCGTACAGGGTGTCGGCGCACAGGGCCGCGGCCGCCACCCCCGCCCCGAGGGCCAGCGCCCCGGACCAGTTGACGCCGCCGGTGTACCAGAACGGCCCGGCGGGGGTCTCGTCGGCGAGGGCGGGGCCGTCGTAGCGGTTGCGGCGCAGCAGGATGTCCGTGGCGTAGACGGCCGTACCCGGGCCGAGCAGCAGCACGGTCAGCTGGAGCACGTCGCCGACCGTGTCGAGGAAGTCGGAGACGAGGAGCGCGTACAGGGTGAGGGAGACGGACACGGCGCCGTCGACGAGGACGCTGAGCGAGCGCCGCACGCGCAGGCCGACGGCCTGGAGGGCGAGACCGGCGCTGTAGGCCGTCAGGGCGTTCAGCGCGACGGTGCCGAGGACCAGCGCCAGCAGGAAGACCGGACGGAACCAGGCGGGCAGCAGCGGCTGGAGCGAGGACTCGGGATCGGTCATGTCGACGGCGGTCGCGGCACACGCCCCGAGGCCGCAGACCACGACGCCGGGCAGGAAGCCGCCGAGCGCCGTCCAGCCGGCCACCGACTTCGCGGGCGTGCTGCCGGGCAGGTAGCGGGAGAAGTCCGCGCTGGTGGTGTAGGAGAGCGGGCCCGAGGCGACGAGGGCGACACCGGCCA
Organism: Streptomyces sp. NPDC025833; assembly: GCF_055558055.1. Taxonomy (NCBI): domain Bacteria; kingdom Bacillati; phylum Actinomycetota; class Actinomycetes; order Kitasatosporales; family Streptomycetaceae; genus Streptomyces; species Streptomyces sp. NPDC025833. The sequence continues at coordinate 146,746 of NZ_JBVHNF010000021.1, read as the reverse complement.
GCAGGGCCGCCCACAGGCCGGTGCCGGTCAGCGGTTGCTCGGGGACGTAACCGGTGTCGGTGTGCCGCAGCACCGCGACGCCCACCACGGCGAACACCACCGTCAGGACGAGGGTGATCGGCATGTACAGCCGCACGATCGCCGCGTGGCCGTAGACGCTGATCGCGAGCGTGACGGCGGCGATGACCACCACGACGGCCGCCTTCACCCCGGTGTCCAGCGGCAGGCCGGCCCGGGCCGCCAGCGAGAAGGCGGCCGTCGCCGCGGCGGCCAGGTTCAGCGCGAAGTAGCACACGGAGACGAGCCAGCCGGTCACCGCGTTGTTCACCCGGTTCCCGCGCACCCCGTACAGCGCCCGGGTGACGACCTCGCTCGGGGCGCCCGCCGCGGGTCCCGGGACGGCCAGCAGGCCGGTGAGCAGCCAGAGCAGGTTGCCCACGACGATCACCGCCAGCGCCTGCCACAGGGTGAGGCCCATGAGCACCAGCGCGCCGCCCACCACCAGGCTCAGGTAGTTGACGTTCGCGGCGGCCCACACGGAGAACAACTCGCGCGGCCGGCCCCGGCGTTCTGACTCCGGGATGTGGTCGATGCCGTGCGCCTCGATGCCGCCGGTGCGCTCGGGCGCCCGGGACGCGTCGGCGACGCCGTCGGCGGCCGGCGGCCGTGCGCCGGGGTGCGGGTCGGGGAGCGTGGACGCCATGGGGCCCTCCGGGAGCGGTGGGATCGGCCTGGTCGCTTATTGGGCGGGTGACCAGTTGCTTATTGGTCGCACACTCAATAGCATCGCCGTCATGTCGTCAAGCGTTCAGCGCAAGCGGATACGGAAGGACCCCGCGGCCCGGCGGGCGGAGATCGTCGACGCCGCCGCGGCCGTCGCCCTGGCCGAGGGCCTGGAGTGCGTCACCCTGCGCCGGGTCGCCGAGGACCTCGCCGTCCGCCCGGGGCTGATCAGCCACTACTTCCCCTCGGCCGAGGACCTGGTCGCCGAGGCGTTCGGCAGCGCGGCCACCGGCGAACTCGACCGCATCCTCCCGGCCGGGCCCCCCGGGGACGCCCCCACCGGGCGGCTCGCCCGCTTCCTCGGCCGCACCGCGGGGGAGGACTACGACGCCGTCAGCCGGCTCTGGATCAACGCCCGCCACCTCAGCCGCTACCGGCCCGTGCTCGGCGGCCGGGTCGCCGAGCAGGAGACCGCCTGGCGCGACCGGCTCGAAGCGCTGATCCGGGACGGCGTCGCCGCCGGCGAGTTCACCACGGACGACCCGCAGGCCGTCGCCGTCCAGATCCTGGTCGTCCTCGACGGACTGGGCGTCCACGCCAACACCGAGACCCCCCGGCGCCCGGCCGTCGTGCTCCGCATGCCCGTCACGACCGCCGAACGCGAACTCGGCCTGCCGCCCGGCACGCTCGACCGCCCCGCCGACCGCCCCACCCCCTCGTGAGCGAAGGAGCCCCTGTGCCCGCCGACCTCGTCCTGCTCTCCGCCCGGCTGCTCGACCCCGGCACGGGAGGATTCCTCCCGCACACCGCGCTCGCCGCGGAGCGGGGACGGATCAGCTTCCTCGGCGACGACCGGGACGCCCGCGCCCTCGCCGGACCCGCGACCACCGTGGTCGACCTCGGGGGAGCGGTGGTCACCGCCGGGTTCACCGACGGGCACCTGCACCCGGTCTCCGGCGCCGAACGCACGATGGGCGTCGACCTCTCCGCCTGCCGAGACCTGGACGCCGTGCGCGCCGCGCTCGCCGCCGCGGTACGGGAACTGCCGCCCGGCGGCTGGCTGCGCGGCTGGGGCCTGGACCCCAACGCCTTCGGCACGGCGCCCGTCGGGTACGCGGCCCTCGGTCCCGTCCTCGACGACGTGCCCGCTTTCATCGACCTGTTCGACGCGCACTCCGCGATCGCCGGCGAGCGGGCGCTGGAGCTGGCCGGCATCGACGGACCCCGGACCTTCGGACAGGGCTCGGAGATCGTCTGCGACCCCGGCGGCCGGCCCACCGGCCTGCTGCTGGAGGACGCCGCCTGCGCACTCGTCGAGGCGGTCGCCCCGCGGCCCACCGAGGACGAGATCCGGGCCCGCAGCGCCGAGGTTCTGGCCGCCATGGCCGCGTCCGGACTCACCGGCGGGCACGCCATGGACGCGAACGGCGACAGCCTCGCCGTCTACGCCGCCCTGGAGGCCGGGGACGCCCTGCCCCTCAGGCTGCGGATCGCCCCCTGGTGCCGGCCCGAGACGGACGACGCCGCCGTCGCCGACCTGGTACGGCTCCAGGGCACCGGCGGGGACCTGTGGCGGGTGGCGGGCGTCAAACTGTTCATGGACGGCACCATCGACAACGGCACCGCCTGGCTCGAAACCCCCGACTGCCACGGTGAGTCCGGCCACGCCTACTGGCCCGACCCGCAGCGCTACACCCAGGTGATCACCACCCTGCACCGCGCCGGCGTGCCCACCGCCACCCACGCCATCGGCGACGCGGCGGTGCGCCACGTGCTCGACTCCGTCGAGAAGGCGCAGGCCGGGACGGGCGGCCCGGCCGGCCCCGGCGGGGTACGGCACCGGATCGAGCACATCGAGACCGTCCCCGACGACACCGTACGACGCTTCGCCCCGCTCGGCGTCGCCGCCTCCATGCAGCCCACCCACTGCTGCGAGTTCACCCGGGCCGACCACACGGACAACTGGTCGCGCCGGCTCGGTGAGGAGCGGGCCGGCCGGGCGTTCCGCTGCCGCGACCTGTGGGAGGCCGGGGCCCGGGTCGTCCTCGGCTCCGACTGGCCCATCGCCCCGTATCCGCCGCTCCAGGTCATGGCCGGCGCCCGGCACCGCAGGCCCGCCGACCTCTCCCAGCCGCCGCACGGCCCCGAGCAGGCCCTCACTCCGCTGCAGGCGCTCCAGGGCATGACCGTCAACGCCGCCTGGGCCGCGGGCGAGGAGGACCGCGCCGGCCGGCTCGCCGTCGGCCACCGCGCCGACCTGACCGTGCTCGCCGACGACCCGCTGCGGCTGCCCGACACCGAGCTGGCGGGCCTGCCGGTGGTGCTCACGGTCCTCGCGGGACGGATCACCCACCGCGCGGCGGAACTGTAGCCACGGGCGGCGAATCTGTGGCGGCGGGCGGCGGGCGGCGGGCGGCGGGCGGCGGGCGGCGGGCGGCGGGCGGCGGGCGGCGGGCGGCGGATCCGTGGCCGTCGGCGGCGCCGGCACGATCACTCCGGCCGGTCCGCCCGTCCCCGTCGCCCCCGCCGTTCCGGCCGCGTCCGTTGTGCCTGTTGTGCCTGTTGTTCCCGGCGGGCGCGGCGGGCGCGGAGGGCCTCGGGCAGCAGCGGCAGCATCGACAGGACGAGGACCAGCGCCACCAGGGGCAGCAGGTAGTCGTCGATGTGCGGGACGGAGGCACCCAGCAGGTATCCGGCGAGGACCAGCGTCTGCGACCACAGCCCCCCGCCGACGGTCTGCCACAGGGTGAAGGTCCGCGCGGGCACGTCCAGGGTCCCGGCCACCGGGTGCAGCACCGTCCGCAGCAGCGGCACGAACCGCCCGATCACCAGGGCCTTGCCGTAGCCGTAGCGGGCCAGCAGCCGTTCCGCCCGCACCGCCGCGCCCTTCACCCGGCGGCTGGACGTCCGCCCCAGCAGCGCCCGGCCGCCGTGCCGCCCGATCAGATACCCCACCTGGCCGCCCGCGACCGCCCCGACGGCCGCGCACAGCAGCACCTGCCACAGCGCCAGCCGGGGCGGCTGCTCCGCGCTGCCCGCGCACAGCACCCCGGCCGGGAACAGCAGCGTGTCCCCGGGCAGGAAGAAACCGACGACGAGCAGACCCGACTCGGCGAAGATCACCACCAGGACGCCCAGCGCGCCGAACGCGGCCAGCACGGAGGCGCTGTCCATCGGGTTCACGGCTGTCACCGGCCGGGCCTCCTGGCCTCCTCGCGGACACCTGCTCGCTCCCCAGGATCCCCTCCCCGGCGCCTCGCCGCGCGCCGATTCCCGAGACCGGCCGTCCCCGGCCCGCCGGGGGTGACGGGTCGGAGTCCCGGGCCATGTGGCCATCGGGCCGCGGCGCGGACACTTCGCGGTGTGGCCGGCCCGCTGTGGAAACTGGTCAGCCGCGTGACCGGCCGGTTCTCCGTGTTGTTCGGCGTTGTTCAGCGTTGCTCGGTCCAGGACGATCAGTGCGCTGTCCGCCGGTCGTGCTCCGCCGGTCCGCCCAGCGGTCACAAGGGTCGGAGGTCGCTGGCAACGAGCTTCCTGCCCAGTGCCCGTCTCGTCGCCTCTCGTGAAAGGACCACCGTCCGCGTGCTCGACGCGTCCCTTCAGGCCGTCGCCGGGCTGTTCCGCTGGTTCGGCCTGATCGCTCTCCTCCTGGCGGTGGCCACCGGGCTGCTCGCGTACGCGCACCGGGGACCGCTCGAGCCAGCGGCGCGGTCACGGGAGAATCCGGCGGTGTGCCCCGTGCTAACGTCGACTGTTTGTAGCGTCGCTACGCCGGTGTCCCGTTCGGTGTCCCCGGTCGGCGGCCGCGTCCCCGCCGCGCCTTCCTCGGTACGGTCCACTCGGAGGAAGGCTTCCCATGAGCGAATCAGCACGTGCCGGCACCCGGCGGCAGGACCGCGTGCCCGAGGCGCCGGACACCGCTTCGGCACCGGCCACGACGGTGTCCTTCGCCCAGCTGGGACTGCCGGCCGAGGTGCTGCGGGTGCTCGACGAACACGGGGTGACCGTGCCCTTCCCCGTCCAGGCGGCGGCGCTGCCGAACGTGCTCGCGGGACGCGACGTCCTGGCCCGGGGCCGCACGGGATCCGGCAAGACACTCGCCTTCGGCCTGGGGATGCTCGCCCGGACGGCCGGGCAGCGCGCGCAGCCCAAGGAGCCGCTGGCCCTCGTCCTGGTGCCCACGCGGGAGCTGGCGCAGCAGGTGGGGGAGGCGCTCACCCCGTACGCCGATGCGCTGCGGCTGCGGCTCGCCACCGTGGTCGGCGGAGTCTCCATCGGGCGGCAGGCAGCCGCCCTGCGGGACGGCGCCGAGATCGTCGTCGCCACCCCCGGCCGGCTGCACGACCTCGTCGAACGCAAGGGCTGCCGACTGGGACGGGTGCGCATCGCGGTCCTGGACGAGGCCGACCAGATGTGCGACATGGGGTTCCTGCCGCAGGTCACCGAGATCCTGGACCAGGTTCGCCCCGACGGGCAGCGGATGCTGTTCTCCGCCACCCTCGACCGCGACGTCGACCAGCTGGTACAGAGCTACCTGCGCGACCCCGCGGTCCACTCCGTTGACCCCGCGTCCGCCGCGGTCGACGCGATCGAACACCACGTCTTCGTCGTCCACGGCCCGGACCGGTACGCCGTGACCACCGAGATCGCCGCCCGTGACGGCCGCGTCCTGCTCTTCCTGGACACCAAGCACGGCGTCGACCAGCTCACCCGGCACCTGCGGGCCAGCGGTGTGGCCGCCGCCGCCCTGCACAGCGGGAAGTCCCAGCCGCAGCGCACCCGGACCCTGGCCCAGTTCAAGAACGGGCAGGTCACCTCGCTGGTGGCGACGAACGTCGCCGCACGCGGCCTGCACGTCGACGACCTCGACCTGGTGGTCAACGTCGACCCGGCCACCGACCCGAAGGACTACCTGCACCGAGCGGGCCGCACGGCCCGGGCCGGCCGCTCCGGCACCGTCGTAACCCTTGTCATGTCGGGACAGCGCCGCGAGACGACCCAGGTCATGGCGGACGCCGACGTCGTCGCCAAGGTCACCAAGGTGCGGTCCGGTGAGGCCGAGCTGAGCCGGATCACCGGCGCCCAGGCCCCCTCCGGACAACCTCTCGACGGCGGACCGGCCGCACCGCGCCCCAAGAACCACAACGCCCCGTTCCGCGGACTGGGCAGCACCAAGGACGCCAAGGACGCCAGAAACGGCTCCGGCGGCCGGCCGTCCCGCAAGAGCAGCGAGGCCCGCAAGCTCGCTGAGGCCCGCAAGGCGGCCCGGGTGCGGCGCGGCGCCTGAACCCCGGCTCCCCGGTCCGCCGCGTGGTCTCTCCTTTCCTTGTGAGTGGTGAGGACCGTGAGGTCCGGCCTCTCGGTACGGCGCGCAGCGCGGGGGGCCGGTCATCCGGCTCAACGCTCCCGACCGGACCGCCCGCCCGTGGCTGCCCCCGGAGCCGGAGCCGGAGCCGGAACCGGAGCCGGAGCGGGCCGGACCGGACGGGACCGGGCCGGGCCCACAGCCGGAACCGAGGCTGGGGCCGGAGCACGAACCGGAGCCGCGCAACTCCGCGGACCATGGCGCCGAAAGGTCCTGAGTCACCGCGGTCGAGAAGGGGGGCTCGGCTACCTGGGGGCGAAGCCATCCCCCAGGCGACCGGCGCGCGGGTCTAGAAGAACCCGAGCTTCTTCGGCGAGTACGACACCAGCAGATTCTTCGTCTGCTGGTAGTGGTCCAGCATCATCTTGTGCGTCTCGCGGCCGATGCCGGACTGCTTGTAGCCGCCGAACGCCGCGTGCGCGGGATAGGCGTGGTAGCAGTTCGTCCACACGCGGCCCGCCTGGATCGCGCGGCCCGCGCGGTACGCGGTGTTGGCGTCCCGGGTCCACACCCCCGCGCCCAGCCCGTACAGGGTGTCGTTGGCGATCTTTATCGCGTCGTCGAAGTCGTCGAACGAGGCCACCGAGACGACCGGGCCGAAGATCTCCTCCTGGAAGATCCGCATGCGGTTGTCGCCCTCGAAGACGGTCGGCTGAACGTAGTACCCACCCTTCAACTCGCCCTCGTGTTCCAGGCGTTCCCCGCCGGTGAGGACCTTCGCGCCCTCCTGGCGGCCGATGTCCAGGTAGGAGAGGATCTTCTCCAACTGGTCGTTGGAGGCCTGAGCGCCGATCATGGTGTCGGTGTCCAGGGGGTGCCCCGGCTTGATCAGACGGGTGCGTGCGACCGCCGCCTCCAGGAACTCCCCGTAGTGGCCTCGCTGGATCAGGGCCCGGGACGGGCACGTGCACACCTCGCCCTGGTTGAGCGCGAACATCGTGAAGCCTTCGAGCGCCTTGTCGCGGAAGTCGTCGTCGTGCGCCCACACGTCGTCGAAGAAGATGTTCGGCGACTTCCCGCCCAGCTCCAGCGTGACCGGCTTGATGTTCTCCGAGGCGTACTGCATGATCAGCCGCCCGGTCGTGGTCTCACCGGTGAACGCGATCTTCGCCACCCGCGGGCTCGACGCCAGCGGTTTGCCGGCCTCCACACCGAAGCCGTTGACGATGTTCAGCACGCCCGGCGGCAGCAGGTCCGAGACCAGACTCAGCCAGTAGTGGATGGAGGCCGGGGTCTGCTCGGCCGGCTTGAGCACGACCGCGTTCCCCGCGGCCAGTGCCGGCGCCAGCTTCCAGGTCGCCATCAGGATCGGGAAGTTCCACGGGATGATCTGCGCGACGACGCCGAGCGGCTCGTGGAAGTGGTACGCCACCGTGTCGTCGTCGATCTCCGCCAGCGAACCCTCCTGCGCCCGGATCGCCCCCGCGAAGTACCGGAAGTGGTCGATCGCGAGCGGTATGTCGGCCGCCAGCGTCTCCCGCACCGGCTTGCCGTTCTCCCAGCTCTCGGCCACCGCCAGGCGCTCCAGGTTCGCCTCCATCCGGTCGGCGATCCTCAGCAGCACGTCGGAGCGCTGCCCCGGCGCGGTGCGCGCCCACCCGGGTGCCGCCTCGTGCGCCGCGTCCAGCGCCCGCTCGACGTCCTCCGCGGTACCGCGCGCGATCTCCGTGAACGGCTGGCCGTTGACCGGCGACGGATTCTCGAAGTACCGCCCACGCGCCGGCGGCACGTAGGCGCCGCCGATGAAGTGGTCGTAGCGCGACTGGTAGGAGACGATCGCGCCCTCGGTGCCCGGCGCCGCGTAACGAGTCATGCTGGTATGCCTCCCGGTGCAGCGCTGCCCGCCGTTGGACAGCCTTTGAAACGAGATTAGGCAAGCGGACGTTGCAAGTACGTTGCGTACGGCGCCGGCCCGGGCCGGCCGCGGATCCGTGCCGGCGCCCGGCCGCTCGGCGCCGTCAGCTCGGCTTCCAGCGCGGCGAGCCGCGCGCGGACCGGCGCCCCGGGCCGCACCGCGGCGAGCGCCCGCCACACTTCCACGTCGTCCTCGCCCCACGGTGCTCGCGCCCACTGCGCCAGCAGGTCCGGATCGCCGTGCGCCAGCAGGGCGGCACGCAGCCCGCCGGAAAGCCGCTCCCGCAGCCGGACGACGGCCGGGGCCTGCGAACCCGGCAGCAGCGGACCGGTGTACGCACCGGCCGCCGCGGCGGTCGCGCCCGCCTCCAGCCGCCGCTCGACGACGGTGGCGTCCGACTCCACCGGGGCCGTCAGCCGGTACGGCCGCGAGGCGAGCAGTCCCGGGCCCACCAGCCGCCGCAGCCGCGCCAGCTCGGCCCGCAGGGTCACCGGGGTCACCGACTCGTCCGCGTACAGCGCGCACAGCAACTCGTCCCCGCTCAGGCCCTCGGGGTGCCGGGACAGCAGGACAAGGATCTCGCTGTGCCGGCGGCTGAGCCGGACCCGCCGGCCGCCGTGGGCGAGTTCGGCCTCGTCCCGGCCGAGCGCGCTCAGGAGCGACGCCTCCCGCGGCCGCGGCGGGGCGAGCAGGGCGAGCTGTGCCTCCGCGGCGCGCGCCACCGCCTGCACGAAGCCGAGGCTGTGCGGATGGGCGAGACCGTCCCCGCCGGTGATGTCCACGGCTCCCAGCACCCGTCCGGTGCGCGGATCGTGCACGGGTGCGGCGGCGCAGGTCCACGGCTGTACCCGCCGTATGAAGTGCTCCGCGGCGAACACCTGCACGGGCCGGTCGACGGCGACCGCGGTGCCCGGTGCGTTGGTGCCGACCGCGTTCTCCGACCAGCGGGCCCCGGGTACGAAGTTCATCCGGTCCGCGTGGCGCCGGGTCGCCGCGTGTCCCTCCACCCACAGGAGTCTGCCGTGCGCGTCGCACACCGCCAGCAGGTGTTCGCCGTCGGTCGCGAAGGTGCCCATCAGCTCCCGGAACAGGGGCATCACCCGGGCCAGCAGGTGTTCCGCGCGGTAGGCGCCGAGGTCCGCGTCGGTCAGTTCCACGCTGGCGGCGCCGTCCGGTCGCACTCCGGCACGCGCGCTGCGCCGCCACGACTCCGCCACCACCGACCGCACGGGGCGCGGCACGGTGCCCACCGCGGTGAACGTCTCGTGCGCCCGGCGCAGCGTTCGGACGCGCTCGGCGGGGTCGGTTCCTGGCTCCAGGGCAACCCACGGATCGGTCAACTCGGCCTCCCCGGACGGTGGATCGTTTGTGGAACGGTGGTGGAACGGTGCTGAATGCGGTGTGGTGCGTGTGCGATGCGCACGAGGTGGTGCTGCGAGCGGGTGGGGAGATGGTCCGGGCCACGGCGGATCGGGTGGTGCGGTGCCGCGGCCGGCTCGGCGGTACGCGGCGGCCGGGACCATCGTCGCCCCGGCGGCGCGCCCCGACAACCGCCGCGGCCCCGGCCCCCTACGAGAAGTTGACCAATCTGAGGTAGCGGACCCAGTCCCAGCTCGGCCCCGGGTCGGTGTGGTCCGTGCCCGGCACCTGGTAGTGGCCGATGATGTGTTCCCTGTCCCGGGGGATGCCGTACTTGGCGCAGATCGTCGCCGTGAGTCTCGCCGACTGCTCGTAGAGGGCGTCGGTGAAGTAGCCGGGCTGGTCCACCCAGCCTTCGTGCTCGATGCCGATGCTGCGTGTGTTGTAGCTCCAGTTGCCCGCGTGCCAGGCGATGTCGGCCTCGCGCACGCACTGGGCGACGTGCCCGTCCGCCGAGCGCACCACGTAGTGCGCGGACACCTTCTTCGCCGGATTGGCGAAGATCGCCAGTGCGTCGGCGTACGTCTCCTGCGTGACGTGGATGACCACGCGGTCGACGGCGTATGCTCCGGGACGGTCGGACACCGTGTAGTTCGAGCTGCTGGCCGGCCGCCACTCCGCGGGCGGATAGTCCGCGGCCATGCTCTGTGCCCCGGCACGCGGGTCGGGAAGCAGTGCGTAGGGGACGGCGGCGAGTGCCGCGCCCTTCAGCAGTCGCCGCCGGCTGAGCCGCGGTCTGGCTCGGTCCATGTCCATGACGGATCGCCTTTCGGGATGCCTTCGAGAGCCGTTCGGAGATCGAGTGGAGAGGAGAGGAGCGGAGAGGGCAGCCGCGCGGGGCCCGTGCGGTCCCTTCGCGGGCACGCGTGCTTGCCGCGGCCCGTCTCCCACGTGGGCAGCCGTTCCTTTGGGGAAGGCGCTCGTCTACCGGCGCGGCGCGGCGCGGGGCGGGGCCGGCCGGGTGGTGCGGTCCGGGGAGGTGCGGGGCGGCGGTCGGCGAACTACGGTCCCGGCCCGTGGGGGCCGCTCCCGAGTCGTACGTGCCGTGGGGTCAGGGCCGGCTCTCGGTGCATGTGGTCCCCCGATACGTGACAGTCGCCGTCATCCGTCGTCCGAGCGTCGACTCGATCCGTCTGTTGACGGCCGTTCATGACGGTCCGTCGGCTGTCGCTCGCGAGAATCACGGTACGGCGCGGCCGGGTTGGGCAGAAGGGCATGCCGCACTTCGGTGCGCAAGTCGCCTCTTGTGGACAACTCGCTCACTCGATCGGGTCAGAATCGGAGTGGTGCACGGGCCGGGTCCGGTCCCTTGATGCCGGACCGAGTCCGGGTTCATGCCGCTCGCCGGGTCCCCGCCGGTGACGTCCGACGGCTCCGGCCAGGACGGACCGGAGCCCGTACCGCGTCAGGAGCGGTCCGCCACCGCCGTCGGATCGTCCAGCACCGCGCGTACGACCGAGTGCGCCGCGCCCAGCAACGGGCCCTGCGGGCCGAGCCGGGACACCCGCACCGGGCAGGCCGGGCCCGCCGTACGCCCCGTCATTTCACTCTCCAGCGCGGGCAGCAGCCACGGCGAGAGGCCGGCCAGCGCCCCGCCGAGGACCACCGCCTGGGGGTCGAGCAGGTTCACCGCACCGGTCAGGGCGGTGCCCAGGGCCGTGCCGGCCTCCCGCAGCGCGTCCCGTACCCCCGCGTGGCCCGCCTCGGCGTGCTCCGCGAGCAGGCCCGCCAAGTCCTCCCGGGGCTCCAGCCCGGCCGCGCGCAGTACCGCGCCCTCGCCTGCGTACAGCTCCAGGCACCCCCGGCCGCCGCACGGGCAGGGGGGTCCGTCCGGCCGTACGGGCACGTGGCCCAGTTCGCCCGCGAAACCCCGGGTCCCGCGCAGCAGCCGGCCGTCCACCACGACCGCGGCGCCGATGCCGATCTCGGCCGACACGTGCAGGAAGTCGCCGGGGGTGCCGGCCGCGAGCCACAGTTCGGCCAGGGCGCCGAAGTTGGCCTCGTTGTCCACCGTGAGCGGCCAGCCGCCCGGCAGCAGGGCGCCGAGATCGGTGTCGTGCCAGTCGAGATGGGGGGCCCGTACGACCGTCCGGGCGTCCCTGGCGACCAGTCCGGGTACGGCGACCGCGAGCCCGGCGGGCCGGAGTTCTGCTCCTTCCGCCTCCGCGACGACCGTGCGTATGAGCGCCGTAAGGTCCGCGACGACGGGCTCGGGCGCCCGGCCGCGGTTGGTGCTGCGCCGCACGGCCCGGGCGCGGACCTCGCCGCGCAGGTCGACCGCGCACACCGCGAGGTGGTCGACGCCGATCTCCGCCCCGATCCCGGCCGGCCCCCGACCGCTCACCGCCAGTGCCGATCCCGGCCGGCCCACCCGGCCCGGCCGCTCGGGCCCGAGTTCCTCCAGCAGCCCCCAGCGGACCAGGTCGTCCACCAGGGTCGACACCGCCGCCCGCGTCAGACCGATGCGCGCGGCGACCGCGGCACGGGACAGCGATCCCTCCGCGCTGACGGCGTGCAGCACCCGGGCGAGATTGCGCCGGCGCATGCCCTGCTGGGTGTCGGGCAGTGCGCGCCCGGCCCCCGGCGGGCGCCCCTCGTGCGGCGGTGCGGTCATGCCTGCGTCGATCCTCGGAGTCTGCCGCCCGGCCGTGCACGGGCGCCTCGGTCACTGGGTCCGGGTCTCCCGCTCCAGCAACGGGGCCGCGTCGGAGAGTACCCCGGTGATCCGGTCCAGCGTCGTCCCGTCCCGCTCCACGGCCCCCAGCACCGGACCGGCGGCCGTGTCCCAGCGGCGGGCCACCGCCGCGGGATCCTCGCCCGTCAGCAGCCCGGCCGCCTGCGCCGCGGCGCCCAGGGCGACCAGTTCCCCGGCCCGGGGCACCTGGACGGGCCGTCCGGACAGCCGGCGCACGGTCCGCTGCCAGGCCGTCCCGCGGGCCCCGCCGCCGATCAGCAGCAGGGGGGTGCTGCGGTCCGCGTCCGCGTCGAGCACCAGCTCCAGCGCCCCGAGCAGCGCGTGCACCGCGCCGTCGTAGGCGGCCTGCAGCACCTGGCCCGCGGTCGTGTCGTGGCGCAGGCCGTGCAGCACACCGGAGGCGTGCGGCAGATTCGGGGTGCGCTCGCCGTCCAGGTACGGCAGCAGGGTCACGGACCCGCCGGGTTCCACCGCCTCCCGGTCCAGTCCCAGCAGGGCGGCCACGCGGTCCACCGCGAGGGTGCAGTTCAGGGTGCATGCCAGGGGCAGCCAGTCCCCGCGCGCGTCGGCGAAGCCCGCCACCGTGCCGGTCGGATCGGCGGGACGGTGCTCGGAGACGGCGTAGACCGTGCCGGAGGTGCCGAGGCTCAGTACCGCCGTGCCGGGCCGCAGCCCGAGTCCCAGTGCGGCCGCCGCGTTGTCGCCGGTGCCCGGAGCCACCAGCGTGCCCTTGGAGAAGGGCAGCTCGTGGCCGCCGCGCACGGTGCCGACCACCTCGCCGGGCCGCGCCACCCGGGGCAGCAGCGCCGGGTCGAGACCGATGTGCGCCAGGGTCTCCTCGTCGTACGTCTCCGTGCCGGACGCCCACCAGCCGGTGCCTGAGGCATCGCCGCGGTCGGTCGTGCCCTGCCCGGTCAGGCGCTCGGTGAGGTAGTCGTGGGGGAGCCGCACCGCCCTGGTCGCGCGGACCGCCTCCGGCTCATGCTCGGCGAGCCACGCCCACTTGGCGGCCGTGAAGGACGCGCCGGGCACGCTGCCGGTGCGGTCCGCCCAGGCCTCGGGTCCGCCCAGCTCCGCCACGAGCCGGCGGGCCTGCGGCGCGGAGCGGACGTCGTTCCAGAGCAGCGCCGGACGGACCGGCGCGCCGTGCTCGTCCAGGGTGACCAGGCCGTGCTGCTGGCCGGCGACCGACACGGCGGACGCCTCGTGCGCCGCCTCGCCGCACTGGCGCAGCGCCGTGCACAACGCGTCCCACCACTGGCGCGGATCGCTTTCCCGGCCCGCCCCGGTGGTCACCGCGTGCGGCGCCTGGCCGCCGGCCACGACCCGCCCGGTCGCCGCGTCGACGACCAGTGCCTTCGTGGACTGGGTGGACGTGTCCACCCCGACGACGAGCGGACCCTCGGCTGCTGACATCGGGTTCTCCCTCTTCAACGGCTCGGCGGGACGTGCGGGCTGGCGAAGACACCCCGCCGTCGAGGACATCCTGTCCCTTCCCCGCGGCGCACCCGCATACTAATTTGTAAACGGCCATGACGAAACAGTCGTCACCAGCGAGGAGCCGCACCATGAGCTACCAGCCCACACCCGAGGACAGGTTCACGTTCGGCCTGTGGACCGTCGGCTGGCAGGGGAGGGACCCGTTCGGCGACGCCACCCGCCCCGCCCTCGACCCGGCCGAGACGGTGCGGCGCCTCGCGGAGCTGGGCGCCCACGGAGTGACCTTCCACGACGACGACCTGATCCCCTTCGGCTCCTCGGAGGCCGAGCGCGAGTCGCACGTCAAGCGGTTCCGCCAGGCCCTGGACGCCACCGGCATGACCGTCCCGATGGCCACCACGAACCTGTTCACGCACCCCGTCTTCAAGGACGGCGCGTTCACCGCCAACGACCGCGACGTGCGCCGCTACGCCCTCCGCAAGACGATCCGCAACATCGACCTGGCGGCCGAACTGGGCGCGCGGACGTATGTCGCCTGGGGCGGCCGGGAGGGCGCCGAGTCGGGGGCCGCGAAGGACGTGCGCGCCGCCCTGGACCGCATGAAGGAGGCGTTCGACCTGCTGGGCGAGTACGTCACCGCCCAGGGCTACGACCTCCGCTTCGCGATCGAGCCCAAGCCGAACGAGCCCCGCGGCGACATCCTGCTGCCCACCGTCGGTCACGCCCTGGCCTTCATCGAGCGCCTGGAACGGCCCGAGCTGTACGGCGTCAACCCGGAGGTGGGTCACGAGCAGATGGCCGGCCTCAACTTCCCGCACGGCATCGCGCAGGCCCTGTGGGCCGGCAAGCTCTTCCACATCGACCTCAACGGCCAGTCCGGCATCAAGTACGACCAGGACCTGCGGTTCGGCGCCGGTGACCTGCGGGCGGCCTTCTGGCTCGTCGACCTCCTGGAGAGCGCCGGCTACGAAGGCCCCCGCCACTTCGACTTCAAGCCGCCGCGGACCGAGGACCTCGACGGCGTCTGGGCGTCGGCGGCCGGCTGCATGCGCAACTACCTCGTCCTGAAGGAGCGTGCGGCGGCCTTCCGCGCCGACCCGGAGGTGCGGGAGGCGCTGCGCGCGTCCCGTCTGGACGAGCTGGCCCGGCCGACCGCCGACGACGGTCTGCGGGCCCTGCTCGCCGACCGTGCGGCCTTCGAGGAGTTCGACGTGGAGGCGGCCGCCGCCCGCGGCATGGCCTTCGAACGGCTCGACCAGCTGGCGATGGACCACCTGCTGGGGGCACGGGGCTGAACGGACGGGGCCGGGGTGAGCGGCACTCGGCTCACCCCGGTCCCCACCCGGCCGGTCCTAGCGCGTCCGCGGCAGCCGCAGGTAGGTCACGGTCGTCTTGATCCCGCTGTCGTTCAGCCGGCCCCGGGCGTCGAACGCGCCCGCCCCGTCCGTCATCCCGAAGTCGTTGTCGTTGACCAGAGCGAGCGTGTCGTGATCCACGCGCGCGACGCCCTCGATCTTCCCGGGCACCCCGGCCACCTTGCCCAGGTCGACCACGAGCCGCTTGGCCAGCACCGGCACCCCCGCGGCCGCCGGATCGGCCAGCTGCTCCAGCGACGGGGACGTCGTGTCGTCGTCCCACCGTCCGCCCAGGATGTCCGAGCCGCGACCCAGCCGGACCAGCTGGAGCCGGGCCGCCTTGTCCGTGCGCTCCTCCACGAGCAGCCGGTCACGGCCGACCGCCACCACCGACGAGATCTTCAGCTCGGAGGTGTCGTCCTCGCCCGGGTCGACCACGTCCACCGGATCGAACCGGTAGGCGTACTCGGCGGTGACGGCCTGCCGGCGCGGAGAGAAACGCAGCAGCCGGGTCGTGCGCGAAGCGTCCCCGGCGTCCGCGTCCGGCAGCGAGAGCGGACTCTGCAGCGCCATCACCAGGTCGCCGCCGGGAAGCTGAGCCAGCCCCTCGAAGCCCCGGTTGGTCCTGCGGTGCAGCAGGACCGGCGGCAGGGCCTCCACCACCGGGTAGTCCGTACCGGTCAGCCCGAGTCCCTCGGGCACGTACCGGGCGAGCACCCTCCCGCGCGCGGAGACGTGCACCAGGGACGGCCCGTACTCGTCGACGAGCCAGAAGTCGCCCTTCGCGGACCGTACGATGCCCTCGGTGTCCAGGCCGTTCGGGTCGAAGGACAGCGGGGTCGCCGCGTCGTAGGAGTACGGTGCCTCGTCCCGGCCCTTCTGGTTGGGCAGACCGGTGACGGCCTTCCCGGAGGACGTGGTCAGCGGTATCGCGTCGACGACCGTCACCGCGGTCCCGGAGACCCGGATCCGCACGATCGCGGGGTCGAAGCCCGGCACCGGGAAGGTGCGGCGCTTCTTGCCGTCCACCTTGATCTGGCCGTTCGGGCCGCGATCGGTCACCGTCCAGAACTCGTCCTTGCGGCCCGCCGGGTAGATGTCGCTGCCGATGCCGCCGAGCTTCACCCCGTGGTCGTCGGCCACGCTGCCCGGCAGCAGGTGGTTGCTGAACGCGCTCAGCGGTACCTCTCCGAGCGCCGCCGTCCGGACGATCCGGGCGTCCGCGGACGGCGACGCCGTGGCCGTCCCCGTGGCCACGAGGACGGCGGCCAGGGCCAGGGGCAGGCCGGTGGCGGCGGAACGGTGGACGCGGCGCCGGCCGGCGGTGAGCGGGGACATCGGGTCTCCTCGGGACGAGAGCATCGGCTGCGGACACGATGGGACGCCCGCGGGAACGCCGTACGACCGTGGGGTGAACGCACGGCGTCCGCGACTCGTCGATCATGCCGACGGTGTCCGCACGTCAGAGGGCCCCGGCCTCCACCGACTCGGCGGCGGGACGCGCCGCGGCCAGTGCCGTCGCCGGATCGGGGTCGGCTCCGCCCGCGGGCGTCCAGCGGCCCCGCTCCTCGCAGTACGGCCACCAGCGGCCGTCCTTCCCGAGTCGCAGCTGCGCGCCGCCGTCGCGGACGGTCCACCGGTTGCCGCTCCGGTGGAACACCGGCCGCTCGTCCTCCTCCCAGGCGGCGTCCAGGGACGCACGCGCGCGTGCCAGGGCCGCCCCCGCCACATCCCACTCCTCGTCCAGTACGGCCAGTGCCGCCGGACCCCCGGCCCGCCAGGCGGCGACGGCCGTCGCCAGCCCGGCGGGTCCGCGCCCGGAGCCTGCCGCGAGCCGCTCCGCGACGGCATCGGGAACGGGTCCGCAGCCCAGCCGTACGGCGTCCTGACCGGCGGTCACGGCGGTGCCGGCCGTCTCGCCTCCCGGGGCCGCCGCCAGCAACCGGTACGCCTCCACGGCGGTACGGCCGGCCAGGTGTTCCAAGGCCGCGGGATCGACTCCCGCGGTGGCCTGACGTCCGGTGGCGAACGACGGCGGTGTGCCGGGCGCCGGCGGGAGCCCGGGCAGTGCGGGCAGCGGAGGCAGGATGCCGGAGGCCGCCCACGCCTCGGCCGCGTCCACACCCCGGGGCCGTCCCCCGGGCGCCCCGGCCGGCTCGGACCGCCGCGCGGTGCCGCGGACGTGCAGCTCCGCCAGGAACGCGTCCTTCTCCCGTCCGCGCAGCAGCAGGAGCAGGAACGGGTCCCCGTCGAGCAGTCGCGCCACCTGGTGGCACAGGGCCGCCGTGTGCCCGCAGTGGTCCCAGGTGTCGCAGTCGCACTCGGGCTCCAGGTCCCCCAGGCCCGGCAGGAGGTCGATCCCCGCCACGGCCGCGTCCTCGACGAGGTGCGGCGGAAGCTCCCGGTCCAGCAGGGCGGCCAGGTACCCGGCCTGTTCCACGGCCAGATGCTGGAACCGCCCCCACTCCTCGTCGGACAGCACCGGCAGCAGGACGTCGGCCCGGTGGGCCGTGTCGCCCGGACCGCGTACGACGGCGGTGACCCGGCCCGGTCGCACGGTCACCGCGCCGACACCGCCCGCGCGCGCGATCCGGCGTCCCGCCTTGACCTCCGCCCCCTCCAGGGCCGCGTCCTCCAGGGCCCGCAGCCAGGCGCGGCCCCACCAGCTCCGGGCGAAGCCGCGGCCGCCCACGGGCGGCAGCGCGGCGAACGTGCGCCCCCCGTCACCGCCGTGCTCGTCCTCGTGCCGGCTCATCGCGCCTCCCCGCGCAGTTCGACCAGTGCGGCCAGTTCCGTGTCCGACAGTTCCGTCAGCCCGGCCTCGCCGGCCCTGAGGACGGCATCGGCCAGTTCGCGCTTGCGGTCCAGCATGTCCGCGATCCGGTCCTCCAGGGTTCCCTCGGCGATCAGCCGGTGCACCTGCACCGGGCGCGTCTGCCCGATGCGGTGGGCGCGGTCGGTGGCCTGCGCCTCCACCGCGGGGTTCCACCACCGGTCGTAGTGCACGACGTGCTCGGCCCGGGTGAGGTTCAGCCCTGTCCCGGCGGCCTTGAGCGACAGCAGGAACACCGGCGCCTCGCCCGCCTGGAACCGGCGCACCAGGTCCTCGCGCACGGCGACCGGGGTGCCGCCGTGCAGGAGCAGCGAGGGCACTCCGCGCGCTGCCAGGTGCCTTTCGAGCAGCCGGGCCATGTGTACGTACTGGGTGAAGACGAGCATGCCCGAGCCCTCCGCGAGGACGGTGCCGAGGAGTTCGTCCAGCAGCTCCAGCTTCCCCGAGCGCCCCGTGAGCCGCGGATGGTCCTCCTTCAGAAATTGCGCCGGGTGGTTGCAGATCTGCTTCAGACCGGTCAGCAGCCGCACGATCAGTCCCCGGCGCGTCATGTCGTCGGCTGCGGCGATGCGGTCCAGGGTCTCGCGGACCAGGGCCTCGTACAGCCCCGCCTGCTCCGCCGTGAGGGCCACGGGGTGATCGGTCTCGGTCTTCGGCGGTAGTTCGGGAGCGACACCGGGGTCGGACTTGCGCCGGCGCAGCAGAAACGGTCCGGCCAGCCGGGCGAGCCGCTGCGCGGCGGCGGGGTCCCGGCCCCCCTCGACGGGCTGCGCGTACCGGGTGCGGAAGGTGCCGAGACGGCCGAGGAGACCGGGGGTCGTCCAGTCGAGGATCGCCCACAGCTCCGTCAGGTTGTTCTCCACCGGGGTCCCGGTGAGCGCCACACGCGTGCGTGCGCCGATCGTGCGCAGCGCCCGCGCCGTCGTGGAGTAGGGGTTCTTGACGTGCTGGGCCTCGTCGGCCACGACCATTCCCCAGGGCACGTCGGCGAGCCGTCCGGCGTCCAGGCGCATCGTGCCGTACGTCGTCAGCACGAACTCCCCGTCCGCCACCGCGTCGAGAGCACGCGCGGGACCGTGGAAGCGGCGCACCGGCACGCCGGGGGCGAACCGCTCGATCTCACGCTGCCAGTTGCCCAGCAGCGAGGCCGGGCAGACCACGAGCGAGGGACCGGCCGACGCGGGGTCGGCCTGCCGGTGCAGGTGCAGCGCGATCAGGGTGATCGTCTTGCCGAGCCCCATGTCGTCGGCGAGGCAGCAGCCCAGACCGAGGGCCGTCGTACGGGCCAGCCAGTCGAGGCCGCGCAGCTGGTAGTCCCGCAGGGTGGCGGCCAGACGCGGCGGCTGCCCGACGGCACCGGCTCGCCCGGTGGCCGTGAGCCGATTCCGCACGTCCTCCAGCCATCCCGTGGGCCGTACGCCGAGCCGGTGCCCGTCGATCTCGACCGATCCCGTGAGCGCCGCGGCCAGCGCCTCCATGGGAGTGAGGGAACGGTCCTGCTCGGCCCGGGCCCGCGCCGCCTCGCGCGGATCGACCAGGACCCAGCCGTCGCGCAGCCGCACCAGGGGGCGCTTGCTCTCCGCGAGCCGGTCCAGTTCCTCGCGGATCAGCTCCCGGCCGCCCAGGCCGTACCGCCGGCCGAGGGTGACCCCGGTGTCCGCGGACAGGAACTGCTGGGCGGCGGAGGAGGACCCGCGGGGGAGGGCGCCCTCCGCCGGCGGTCCGACGACGGCGTGTGCGGTGAGGCCCAGGGCGGCCGTCTTCGGCCAGTGCACGTCGACGCCCACGGCGGCCAGCGCCCGCGCGCCTTCGCCCAGCAGCTCGGTGACCTCTTCGTCGGCCAGTTCCACGGCGTCGGGGACGGCGGCCGAGAGCAGTGGCGTCAGCGGTGGCCACGCCCCGGCCGCACGGCGCAGCGCCAGCAGGGCGTCGGCACGCGCGCGTGCAGCGGGCTCCGTGCGACCGGCATCCGCTCCTGACCACAGGGCGGTGGCGTCCATGACCTGTGACATCGCGCCGTGACCGTGCACCTGGAGCACCGCGCGGAAGCGGCCCGGGGCGTCGTCCGGTACGGCGTCGTCGAGGCCGGGCGCCTCCACGCGCAGCGACAGCCGCACGCCCGCGTCGAGACCGTCGGCGAGGTCGTCGGCCCACGCCCGCAGCGCGGGCAGGTGCTGCGGCTCGGCCACCGCGTAGGCCGGCCCCCCGGTCACCAGCGGGGCGGCGGGGGAGCGCGGGAGGACATCGGCGACCGCGTCGAGGAAGGCGCACAGCAGCCCCTCCGGCTCGGGCAGCAGGAGCGGCCCCTCCACGTCGAGCGGCACGGCATGCGCCTCCGGGGGCATGGCTGCGGCGAGTTCGCGGACCAGCTCCGCCTCGCGCGCGGACAGCGGTCCCACGCGCCAGGCGTCGTGATCGCCCGGGGACAGGCCGGGCAGGAGGAGTCCGCGGGCCAGGAAGCCGAGGGCCAGTTCGTACGCGGTGCGCCAGAACGCGGCGGCCCGGTGTTCCTCCGGCAGTCCACGCGCGCGTACGAGCACGGGGAGGGCGCTGCGGACCGGAAGCAGGACCAGGGGTACCGGGCGGCGTTCGACTCCGCCGTCCGCTGCGGGCACGGCGAGGTCCAGGCGGGCCGCGCGGCCCTCGGGCAGTGGGGGCGGAGTCTCGCCGTCCGGTCGCCAGAACCCGATCCGGCCCGCGCGGGGCGGATCGGAGGGCAGGAACACGACGCCGCAACGGGCCGGTTGCAAGGGGGCGGAGGGTGGTGCCAGGGGGTCGGGCCGCACAGCTCTGTCGCACTCCTCAAGTTTGACTACTCGGCCGAGGCGGCCGAGAGTACAGCACCGGGACGACCTCGGGGCGTGCGGAGGCCGCGATCGGCGTCACTTCACCACCTGTTCGAAGGCGGGGGGCGTCGCCGGGCGTCCACCTAGGGGGCGTACCCGGGGATGTATCAGGGGTCCGGCGCGGAACCGGGGGGAGCGGGAAGCCGTTCTCAGAACAGGAAGCGGCAGTGGCCGCGGAGGAGGCGACGCTCAATGTCCAAGCACGCGAAGATCGCCGCAGGGGGTGTGGCGGTCGGACTGATCCTGTTGATATGGCTGCCGTGGTGGGTGTCGTTCCTGATCGTGGTGGGCGTCCCCGTGGCCGCGTACCTCGCCCTGGATCCCGCGCAGCGGCGCAGGCTCCGCCGGGTCACCCGCAAGGAACTCGGCCGCTGAGGCGCCCGCGGACGGGGCAGGGGACCGCCGGTCGCCCCCGGGCCGCGGCGGCCTTCCGTACCGAACGGCCGGGGCGCGGGACTCCTGCGGACCCAGGGGCCGCTGCCGGTGAGCGGCGGCAGCGGCCCGGGTGAGGGCGGATTGCGCTGCGGTGGCCGGTGCGGCCGGCGCGCCGACCGGCAGGGCCCGGGCGGCCGTGCCCTCGCACCGGCACGAGGGTCCCTGGCGGGCCGGGAGACGCTGCCTGCGGCGGTCCCGCCTCACAGGGGTCGTACGGCCATCTTGTCGAGCGCTTCCAGCAGGCCCGGCAGCCGGGGGCCCCGGCCCACCGGCAGGACCTCGCCCGGCTTGTCGTCGAGCAGGACGAACGCGATGTCGTCGGTGCGGGCCACCAGCGACCAGCCGGGACCGTCCGCGCGCAGCGTCCGGGCGTCGCCCGGGGCGAACGACGAGCGCACCCGGCCGAGCGGCGGCGGCGAGTCGACGTAGGCGTGGGCCTCCGCGAGCACCCGGCGGACGCCGGTGAGACCGCCGTTCCCGCCGCCGCTCCCGCCCCCGGATACGGACGCCGGTGCCTCCGCCGGTTCCCGCGGCGGGGTGAATTCGGCGTCATCGATCTGCTGCCGCCAGGTTCCCCATTGCAGCGCGATCACGTCGGCGCCCAGTCGGCGCTGCGCGGCCCCCCAGGTATCGGTGTCCGGCGGGCTCAGCACCGGCCCGTCCGCCGCCTCGGCCGGGGGGTCGTGCGGCGCGGGCACGCCGGGTGCGGACACGGCGACGGCCAGCGGCCACCCCGGCAGCGCGGTCACGACCGTGCGCTCGTCCGGCGACAGGTCGTACTCCATGCCGCAGTCCCACGACGCGATCGCCACGGCGACCAGCGAGACGTCGTCGACGACGACCGTCCAGCGCGCACCGTCCCCGTCCTGGCCCAGCACCAGCCCGTACCCGTCGGCGCGCGGCGGGAGGCCCAGCGCCGCGCATGCCTCCGGGTAGTCGTCGCCCAGCACGCTCGGGAACTGCGCCGGCGTCAGCAGTACCGCCGTCAGCACGTACAGCGCATCGTCCGCGGCGGCGACGGCCTCATCGTCCGTCCCGGCCATCCCTGCCTCCCCAGTGGTTCGTCCGCCATCGGCGCGCACCCTAGTGCGAGCGGAAGCCGCTTGTCACGACTCCGCGCACCACGCGGAGCTGCAGGTTTCCGCCTGGACAGGGGCGAAACGACCACGGCCGGAGCAGGAGATTCCGCTCACGTCCCGGGCAGGCCGAGGAGCTCGCGGGCCACGGCGTCCGGTGACGCGCCGCGCTCCCGGGCCAGCGCCACGACCGCCCGGCAGGCCAGCTCGCTCACCCCGAAGGAGAGTGCCTCCGGCGACACCCAGGCGGCCGCCTCCTCGATCCGGTCCTGGTCGTCCTCCGCCCGCGCCGCCACATAGGCGGCCGCCGCGTCGAACAAATTGTGCGCACGCTTCTCCCGGACGCCCGCCGGGCCGGTGTGCGCGGGAGAGCGGAGCCGGCCGGCGTACCTGCGCACCATGTCGAACACACGGACCACCTTCTCCTCGGACGGGCTCGGCGCCCATCTGCTCCTTCCCAAAGTAGAGTTGGAGATCCGGTGGCAGAAGGGGGACGGCGCGGTGAAGCGGTACGAACACCTCGGGAGGATCCGCCGACTGGATCCGGTGGCGGACGCGGTGGAGATCTACCGGATCAGCGTGTCGGCCGAGTTCCCCTGGGACTACACGCGCGCCCTCGAACTGGCCCTGTACCGCACCTACGCCGTGCCGGGCATCGGACGTCTGCTCGCCCGGACGGCGGAGCTGACCGAGCGCACGCAGAAGCGGTACGACGACACGGTGCTGCTCCTCGACACCGTCGTGGAACACGGCTTCGCCGCGGAGGAGGGCCGCAGCGCGATCCGCCGCATCAACCAGATGCACCGCAGCTACGACATCAGCGACGACGACATGCGGTACGTGCTGAGCACCTTCGTGGTGGTGCCCCGGCGCTGGATCGACGCCTACGGATGGCGGCGGCTCTCCCGGCACGAGATCGTCGCCACCACCGAGTACTACCGCACCCTCGGCCGGCACATGGGCATCCCGGACATCCCCCGTACCTACGAGGAGTTCGAAGCCCTCCTCGACACCTACGAAGAAGCCAACTTCGGCTGGGACGAGGACGCCCGGCGGGTCTCCGACGCCACCTTGGAACTGATGGCGTCCTGGTACCCCCGCCCCCTGGCGCCCCTGCTGCGCACGGCGACCCTCGCCCTGCTCGACGAGCCGCTGCTGCGCGCCTTCCGCTACCCGATTCCCGGCGCGGCCACCACCGCGTTCGTGCGCCGCGCCGTGCGGACCCGCGGACGGCTGGTCCGGTTGCTGCCACCACGCCGCGCTCCGCACTTCGCCCGTCAGAACCGGGAGATCAAGGGCTATCCGAACGGCTACCGGGTGGCCGATCTGGGCACCCGCCCGGTCCCGGGGCTGCGCGGCTGCCCCGTCCCGCACCGGGACACCTCGGCGGTCCGGCCCGTCGAGTGAGGAAAGGCTGTCGTGCGGCCAGGCCGGTCCGGCCCGGCTCGACGACCCGCGCGACGCTGAGGAGTCCCGGTCCGGACCCGGTGACGCGCACGCTGCCCGAGGGAACGCACGCCGGCGGTGTCTTCCTTCAGAGCGAGCGCGCAGGCCAACTACCGTGCCGCGAAGCCCGAAAGCCGTCGGAGTGCGCGTGGTGACGGTGCCCGGCGCCGGGCACAACGCCGTTTCCGGCAACCCCGACGCCTTCATCACGGCCGCCGCCGGAACGGGCTGACGTCGACGGCCACCCGTCAGTCCTCGCGCACCGCCAGGGCCAGGAAGCGGGCGTCCTCGTCCACGTACGACGTCATGCGCCAACCCGAACCGGCCAGCAGGGGGCGGAGGTTGGCCTCCGCCCGCAGGTCGTCGGGCGTGATGCGGCGGCCCTGGCGTGCCGCCAGGGCCGCCCGGCCGATCGGGTGGAAGAGTGCCAGGGTGCCGCCCCACCGCACGCACCGGGCCAGTTCCCGCAGATTGTCCGTCGGCCGCGGAAGGTGGGCGATCAGACCGGCCGCGAACACGGCGTCCAGACTGCCCGAGCGCAGCGGCAGCGCGGCGACGTCCGCGAGCAGCAGCCGTGCGGCACGGTCCCGGCCGGCCCGTACGGCGGCCTGGAGCATCGCCGGGGTCAGATCGGCCCCCAGTACCACCCCGGAGGGGCCCACGGCGGCCCGCAGCGGCGGCAGAGCCCGCCCGGTGCCGCACCCCGCGTCCAGCACGCGGTCTCCCCGGCCGAGTCCGAGGCCGGCCACGGCGGTCGCGTAGGCCGGACCGTCGTCCGGGAACCGGCTGTCCCAGTCGGCGGCCCGGGCGGTGAAGAACTCCTGGACGTGTGTGTGGTCGTCGCTCATGCTCCGCATGATCCCTCACCGCCACGAGAGATGTCCCTGCGCGCACATTCGGACGGGACCCGGCCGTTCCCTCGCAACCGTGCGCGTTCTTCGGTGCGCACTCCGACCCGCGCCGCACGAAGCGTCGGTCCGGCTCGCCGGCCACGCCGGGCGGCCGCACACCGCCCGGCTCCGGCACCCGGCCGGCCGCAGCAACCCCTCAGGCCGCCAGGTCGCGCACGGCCACCAAGTCGTCGATGCCGACGCGGACGAGGAGTTCACCCGGTACGCCGTTGCGGGCGCCGTACTCCTCGGCGCGTTCCTCCCCCATGTACCGGGCGGCGATCCGGGTGGCCCACAGACGCACCTCGGCCAAGTCCTCCGAAAGCCGGGCGCGGCCGCTCAGCACCACGAAATGGAACGGCGGGCGTTCGTCGTCCACGCACAGCGAGACCCGGCCGTCCCGGGCCAGATTGCGCCCCTTCACCGTGTCCTTGCCGGTGTTGAACACCAACTCGTCCCCGTCCAGGAGGAACCAGACCGGAGCCACGTGCGGGCTGCCGTCGGCGCGAACGGTGGACAACTTGGCGGTGCGGGTGCCGTCCGAGACGAACGCCCGCCACTCCTCATCGGTCATCTTCTCTGCCATGCGCCCATCCTGCTTGCCCGCGCGCCGGTCGTGGTGAAGGCTGGCGGAAGCTCCTCCAGCCAGGGGGAGACGTCACACGGGGAGATGGACATGGTGCAGAACCAGGGCCTCGGCTGGCTCCTGGACGATCTGACCGAGCGGGTGGACCACGTCCGCCACGCACTCGTCCTGTCGAACGACGGGCTGGTCACCGCGGCGAGCACGGGCCTGCGCCGCGAGGACTCCGAGCATCTGGCCGCCGTGGCATCGGGGCTGCACAGCCTGGCCAAGGGCTCGGGACGCCACTTCGGCGCGGGCAGGGTACGCCAGACGATGATCGAGTACGACGACGCCGTGCTGTTCGTGACCGCGGCGGGCACCGGCAGCTGTCTGTGCGTGCTCAGCGGGGCGGAGGCCGACATCGGTCAGATCGCCTACGAGATGACCCTGCTCGTCAACCGGGTCGGCGAACACCTCGGAGTCGATGCGAGGCAACCGGAACGAACACGATTAGCGGATAGCTGACCTGCGGTTTTCCCTTCGTGCGTGGAGTTATCCACAGGGTCGTCACGGAGCGCGACGAAACGGCTACCGTGAAACCACGACCCGCGCACCGGGCGTGAGTCACGAACTCCCGGGGGAGTACGACCATGTCGGCAAGCACCTACGGCCCGCCCCGCCCCGACAGCTGCACGTCGAGCCGTGCGGCACGCGAACTCGGCCTCAAGCGCGGCGAGTTCGACCTCGCGGTGCAGCTCGGCCACATCCGGACCGTGCCCGACGAGGGTGGAGGAGGGGGACGCCGGGTGGAACGCGCGGAGATCGACCGTCTCCGTGCCCAGGACAATTTTCCCGAGTCCCTCCGCGAGCGGGTGCGGGTCGTGAGCACGACGGAGGGTGCCGCCCTCATCAGGATCCCGGCCGGCCGCTTCAGCCGGCTCGCCCGCCTGGGGCTGCTCGTGCCGGTCGCCTTCTACCTCAACCGCTACCGAGCCGTCGTCTGGCTCTACCTGGTGGAAGAACTGCGGCAGTTCGCGTCCTGTGCGGAGAACGCGCCCCTGCTCACGGGGCGTACGCCCAAGACCCTGCGCGGCCAGCTGGCCGCGGGAGTGGATGTGCGGGCGCGCAACTGGCGCGGGCGCCGGCTGGGGTTCCTGCTCCGGCAGGCCGACGGCCCCTGGGCCCGTGCCGGGGCCGTGGCCGCCTTCCTGGCCCCCGCCGAGGTCGCCGCAGTCGTCGTGGACCCGGCCGAGCGCGCCCACCTGGACCGGTTCCGGCCGGCTCCACCGGGGCACGCGGCGACCGGTTCCGCCGCCGCGGAGATCGCCGACCGGATCACCAGGGCGCAGGACGCGGACGAGATCGGCTGGCTGCGCAGCGAACTGGCACACTCCGTCGGAGAGGCACGCGCCGCTGCACCCCGTCCGGCCCGCCGCGGCAGGCAGGCGGTGCGGACGGCCGCGCGGCCCATCCCTCCGATGGCCCGGACGGTCACCGCACCCACGGGGGACGCCACGAGGCGTCCGGTGCCCGCGACGCGGGCCGACGGGCCGGAAGCACGGACGCGTGAGCCGGCGGCCCGGACCGCTGCGCCGCCCACACCACCTCGTCCTCCGGCAGCGGCTGTCCGAGAGCGGACCGGGCGACCAGCGGAGCCGGCGCCGCGTCATCCTGACCCGACCGCGCGGCTCACGCAGGCGGCTTCCGGACAGTCCGAGGTGCCGGCACCGGCCGTCTGGTCTCCCGGCTCCTGCGAGGCGACCGGCCGCCGTCCCGTGGCACCCGCGCCGCATCCTGCGACATCTGCCCGTCCCCCGGGCCCGTGCGGCCCGTTCGAGGAGTCGGCCGGGCGACCGGGAGCGGTCCTGGTCGCCCGGAGCCGCCGGCCGGTACAGCCCGCTGCGCCGCGGCCGTCCCGTGGAGTGCGAGCCTGGCTGCGGCGCAGAAGCCGACAGTCCGCGAGGCCCGCGGCGGCCGCGGGCCAGGGCGGGCACCCGGTCGCCGCGCTGACGCCGGGTGCTACAGAGCCCTGAACAGGCCCTCCTGGACGACCGAGACGAGCAGCCGCCCCCGCAGGTCGTAGATGCGCCCGCGGGCCAGCCCGCGCCCGCCCGTGGTGATCGGGGACTCCTGGTCGTACAGGAACCACTCGTCGGCGCGGAACGGCCGGTGGAACCACATGGCGTGGTCCAGCGAAGCCATGTCGAAGCTCCTCGGCCCCCACAGGGGCTCCACCGGAATGCGGACGGCGTCCAACAGGGTCATGTCACTGGCATAGGTCAGCGCGCAGGTGTGGACCAGGGAGTCGTCGCCCAGCGGACCCACCGCCCGCATCCACACGGCGCTGCGCGGCTCGGCTCCCGCTATCTCCTCGGCGTCCCAGCGCAGCCGGTCGACATAGCGGATGTCGAACGGCTGGCGGCGCGCCATCCGCTCCAGCTGCTCCGGCAGCGCGCCCAGCTGCTTGCGGATCTCCTCGGTGACCGTCGGCAGCGTCTCGGGGTGCGGCACCTCGCGGGCCGGCGGCAGCTGGTGCTCGAATGGTCCTTCCTCAGGCTTGTGAAAGGAGGCGGTCAGATTGAAGATCGTGCGGCCCTGCTGCACGGCCGTGACCCGGCGCGTCGTGAAGGAGCGCCCGTCACGGACCCGCTCCACCTGGTACACGATCGGTACGCCGGGCCGGCCCGGGCGCAGGAAGTACGCGTGCAGCGAGTGCACGGGACGGTCGCCGTCCGTGGTGCGTCCGGCGGCGACCAGTGCCTGGCCCGCCACCTGGCCGCCGAACACCCGCTGGAAGGATTCCTCCGGGCTGCGGCCCCGGAAGATGTTGACCTCGATCTGTTCCAGGTCGAGCAGGTCGACCAGCCTCTCGGCCGGATTCGTCATCGGTGGGATTCTCCTTGGCTTGCCGGTGGCCGTGACCGACTCACAGCTGGCCGACGTCGGTGATCCGGACGATCGCCCGGCCCTCTGCGTCGGAGGCGGTGAGGTCGATCTCGGCGCTGATGCCCCAGTCGTGGTCGCCGTTCGGGTCGTCGAAGATCTGACGGACGCGCCAGAGGCCGTTCTCCGGCTCCTCCTTGATGACGAGGAGCTTCGGCCCGCGGGCGTCCGGGCCGGTGCCCAGGTCCTCGTACTCGTCCCAGTACTTGTCCATCGCCTCGCCCCACGCGTCGGCGTCCCAGCCGGCGTCTGCGTCCATCTCGCCCAGTTCCTCCACCTGGTCGAGGGCGGCCAGCTCCACCCGGCGGAACATGGCGTTGCGGACCAGCACGCGGAAGGCACGGGCGTTGGTGGTGACCGGCTTGACCTCGTCGGCCTTCTCCCGGGCCTCCTCGGCGGTCATCACCTCCGGGTTGGCGAGCTGCTCCCACTCGTCCAGCAGGC
This sequence comes from Streptomyces sp. NPDC025833, assembly GCF_055558055.1. Classification (NCBI taxonomy): domain Bacteria; kingdom Bacillati; phylum Actinomycetota; class Actinomycetes; order Kitasatosporales; family Streptomycetaceae; genus Streptomyces; species Streptomyces sp. NPDC025833. The sequence goes on along the minus strand of NZ_JBVHNF010000021.1, from coordinate 118,416 downwards.
TGGAGTCCACCTGGCGCACCATCTCGCCCAGCCACTCGATCAGATCCTGGAGGTCCTCGGACTTCAGGTCGTCCGGGATGGTGTGGTCGAGCGTCTTGTAGGCACCGGCGAGGTAGCGCAGCACGATGCCCTCGGTACGGGCCAGCTCGTAGAAGGACACCAGCTCCGTGAAGGACATGGCCCGCTCGTACATGTCCCGGATCACCGACTTCGGCGACAGCGGGTGGTCACCGACCCACGGGTGGCTCTTGCGGTAGGTGTCGTAGGCGTGGAAGAGCAGCTCCTCCAGCGGCTTCGGGTACGTGACGTCCTGGAGGCGCTCCATGCGCTCCTCGTACTCGACGCCGTCCGCCTTCATCGCGGCCACGGCTTCGCCGCGCGCCTTGTTCTGCTGGGCGACGAGGATCTGCCGCGGGTCGTCCAGGGTGGACTCGACGACGGAGACCATGTCGAGGGCGTACGACGGCGACTCGGGGTCGAGGAGCTCGAACGAGGCCAGGGCGAACGTGGACAGCGGCTGGTTCAGCGCGAAGTCCTGCTGGAGGTCGACGGTCAGCCGGACGATGCGGCCCTCGGCGTCCGGCGCGTCGAGCTTCTCCACGATCCCGCCGTCCAGCAGCGAGCGGTAGATCGCGATGGCCCGGCGGATGTGCCGGAGCTGCTGCCTGCGCGGCTCGTGGTTGTCCTCCAGGAGGTGGCGCATCGCCTCGAACGCGTTGCCCGGGCGGGCGATCACCGACAGCAGCATCGTGTGCGTCACCCGGAAACGCGAGGTCAGCGGCTCCGGATCCGACTCGATCAGCTTCTGGAAGGTGTTCTCCGTCCAGCCGACGAAGCCCTCCGGCGCCTTCTTGCGCACCACCTTGCGCCGCTTCTTCGGGTCGTCGCCCGCCTTCGCCAGCGCCTTCTCGTTCTCGATGACGTGCTCCGGCGCCTGCGCGACCACGAGTCCCGCGGTGTCGAAACCGGCGCGGCCGGCCCGGCCCGCGATCTGGTGGAACTCGCGCGCCCGCAGCGTGCGCACCCGGCTGCCGTCGTACTTGGTCAGCGCCGTGAACAGCACGGTGCGGATCGGCACGTTGACGCCGACGCCGAGCGTGTCCGTGCCGCAGATGACCTTCAGCAGACCGGCCTGGGCGAGCTTCTCCACCAGTCGACGGTACTTGGGCAGCATGCCGGCGTGATGCACGCCGATACCGTGCCGTACGTAACGGGAGAGGTTGCGGCCGAACTTCGTGGTGAAGCGGAAGTTGCCGATCAGCTCGGCGATCTTGTCCTTCTCCTCGCGGGTGCACATGTTGATGCTCATCAGCGCCTGCGCCCGCTCCACGGCCTGCGCCTGCGTGAAGTGCACGATGTACACGGGGGCCTGCCGGCTCTCCAGCAGGTCGGTGAGCGTCTCCGTGAGCGGGGTCAGCTCGTACTCGTAGGAGAGGGGCACCGGGCGGGTCGCCGAGCGGACCACCGAGGTGGGCCGACCGGTACGACGGCTGAGATCCTTCTCGAAGAAGGACATGTCACCCAGAGTGGCCGACATCAGGATGAACTGTGCCTGCGGGAGTTCCAGCAGGGGGATCTGCCAGGCCCAGCCGCGGTCACCCTCCGCGTAGAAGTGAAACTCGTCCATGACGACCTGGCCGACATCCGCGTCCTTGCCGTCGCGCAGCGCGATCGACGCCAGCACCTCGGCGGTGCAGCAGATCACGGGCGCGTCGGCGTTCACGGAGGCGTCGCCGGTGAGCATGCCGACGTTCTCGGTGCCGAAGATCTTGCACAGCTCGAAGAACTTCTCCGACACCAGCGCCTTGATCGGCGCCGTGTAGAAGGTGACCTCGTCCCGGGCCAGCGCGGCGAAGTGCGCGCCCGCGGCGATCATGCTCTTGCCGGACCCGGTCGGTGTCGAGACGATCACGTTCGCCCCGGACACCACCTCGATCAGCGCCTCCTCCTGATGCGGGTAGAGGGTGAGGCCGCGCTCCTGCGCCCACGACTCGAAGGCTTCGTACAGGGCATCGGGGTCGGCGGTCGGCGGCAGCTGATCGATGAGGGTCACGCCCCCATCTTGCCTGGCCCACCCCCCGAGCGGGGAATCGGCTGCGGGTACGAAGATCACGGCCGCTACGCTGTGTCGCCGATGCAGCGTCAGCGCACCGGGACAACTGGACAGCGGCGCACGAGGAATGGGGCAGGAAGCGGCCATGATGGGACCAGCACACTCACTGTCGGGAGCCGCGGCCTGGCTGGGCGTCGGAGCCGCGGCAGCGGCGGCGGGGCACGCGATGCCCTGGCCGGTCCTCCTCGTCGGTGCCCTGATCACCGCCGGTGCCGCGCTCGCCCCGGACCTCGACCACAAGGCGGCCACCATCTCGCGGTCCTTCGGACCGATCTCCCGCGGGCTCTGCGAGATCGTGGACAAGCTGTCGTACGCGGTCTACAAGGCGACCAGGAAGAAGGGCGACCCGCGCCGGTCCGGTGGGCACCGCACGCTCACGCACACCTGGCTGTGGGCCGTACTGATCGGCAGCGGCTGCTCCGCGGCGGCGATCACCGGGGGCCGCTGGGCGGTGCTGGCGATCCTGTTCGTGCACATGGTGCTCGCGATCGAAGGACTGCTGTGGCGGGCGGCCCGCGGCTCCAGCAGCGACGTCTTGGTCTGGCTCCTCGCGGCGACCAGCGCGTGGATCCTCGCGGGAGTGCTGGACCAGCCGGGCAACGGCTCCGGCTGGCTGTTCACCGAGCCCGGGCAGGAGTACCTGTGGCTGGGGCTGCCGATCGTGCTGGGCGCGCTGGTGCACGACATCGGGGACGCGCTGACCGTGTCCGGCTGCCCGATCCTGTGGCCGATCCCGGTGGGCCGCAAGCGCTGGTACCCGCTGGGGCCCCCGAAGGTGATGCGGTTCCGGGCGGGCAGCTGGGTCGAGCTGAAGGTCCTGATGCCGGTGTTCATGCTGCTCGGGGGAGTGGGCTGCGCGGCGGCACTCAACGTGATCTGAGGAAGGTCGTGCACGAGCCGCGGACGTCCACGGGCCCCGGCCCCGGGGCGCCCCCGGGATCAGGTCGCGTCGCCGGCGTCCGCCGCGCCGTACCGGCGCTCGAAGCGGGCGATGCGTCCCTCGGTGTCGACCGTGCGGGCCTTGCCCGTGTAGAAGGGGTGGCTCTCCGAGGAGATCTCCACGTCGACCACCGGGTAGGTCCGGCCGTCGTCCCACTCGATGGTCTGCTCACTCGTTGCGGTCGACCGGGTCAGGAAGGCGTATCCGGCGGCCCGGTCCCGGAACACCACGGGGTGGTAGTCGGGATGCTTGTCCTGCTGCATGGCGGCTCCTCGTGCGGGGTGGTCGGGACGGGGGAGTCCGGACGGGGCCGGCCGGCCGGACCGTCAGCCGGGCAGGGTGTCCTCGTCGACGATGTGGATGGCGGCCTCCTCGGCGGAGGCGGCGGCTCCGTCGATGCCGACGTCGGTGGCGACGAGTGCGGCCTCCTCGTCCTCGTGGGCTCCCTCGTCGGGGGCCACCAGCCGGCCGGAGCGGTGATGGCCGACCTCGTTGTCCAGAAGCTCGCCGTCCGTGCCTTCGCAGTCGCCGATGCCGTCACCGTCGGGAGCGGCGGGCTCGGGCAGTTCCTCGGCCAGCCGCTGGTCGAGCGTCTCGCCCGTCTGGCGTTCGGACGCCGTCACGCCGATGTGCTCGACGGCCCACGGCCGCTCGGGAGGGGACCAGCCGCGGTCGAGCGGTTCGGCGACGCCGTCGAAGTCCAGTGTGTCCTCGACGTCGAGCACCCCGGTGTCCTCGGCGATCTCCGAGGGGTCGGGCTGGTAGACGTCGTCCCCCCAGCCGTCGGCGCTGTCCACGGGTGCCTCCAAGTGGTGAGAACGGCCGGATGCCACCCCGGCGGGCGGCGGGCCGCCGGAGTACACGGCACGGGGTTCACACACCGTGAACCGCCCGGTTCCGGGGCGTGCTCCGAGCCGATGCCCCCGCTTCCCAGAGTTCCACCCCTGCTCGGCACCGCGCAACGGCACGCCTCCCGGAACGGGCGGTGCTTCCCGGGCCCCGGCAGCACTGCGCCCACCGGACGCGGACCCGCCCCGGACGGCCGGCCGCCGGCTCCGGATGGCCGGTCGCCCGCCGCGGCTCGCCGGCCGCCCACCCCGGACGGACGCCTGCGCCCCCGGAATGGACACCCGCCTGCTCCAGGCGGCCGGGCCCCGGCGACGGGCCCGCCTCCCGGGACCAGCGGGAACCGCCGCGCCGCTGCTCGGCCCACCCGCGCCGGAGAGACCGCGCAAGCCCGGCAGGCCACGCACGGCCGACAGACCATGCAGGGCCGGGACGCCACGCAAGCCCGGCAGGCTACGCAACCCTGGCAGGCCGCGCGGGTCCGGGAGGCCGCCGGTGCCCTCGCGGGTGCCGGTACCCGCGAGGGCACCGGCACCCGCGGCAGGCGCTCACCCGTGCCAGGACCTCCACAGTGCCGCGTAGGCGCCTTCCGCCGCGACCAGCTCGTCGTGGCTGCCGAGCTCGCTGATCCTGCCGTTCTCCACGACGGCGATCACATCGGCGTCGTGGGCGGTGTGCAGGCGGTGGGCGATGGCCACCACGGTGCGGCCGTCCAGGACTCGCGCCAGGGAGCGTTCCAGATGGCGGGCCGCCCGCGGGTCGAGCAGGGAGGTCGCCTCGTCCAGGACCAGCGTGTGCGGATCCGCCAGCACCAGTCGCGCCAGTGCGATCTGCTGGGCCTGCGCCGGGGTCAGCGCGAGGCCGCCGGAGCCGACCTCGGTGTCCAGGCCGTCGTCCAGCGCCCGCGCCCACCCGTCGGCGTCCACCGCGCCCAGGGCCGCCCACAGCTCGGCGTCGTGGGTGTCGGCGGCGGTGCCCTCTCCTGCGGGGCCGACCCGGGAGTACGGGAGGGCCAGCAGGAGGTTGTCGCGCAGGCTGCCCCCGAAGACGTGGTGCTCCTGGTTGACGAGGGCGACGTGCGAGCGGACGCGCTCGGCGGGCATCCGGGACAGCTCCGCCCCGCCCAGGGTGATCCGGCCGTCGCGGGGAGCGTAGATCCCGGCGAGCAGCCGGCCGAGGGTGGACTTGCCCGCGCCGGACGGACCGACCAGGGCGAGCCGCGTGCCCGGGGCGACGTCGAGCGAGACCCGGCGCAGCACGTCGACGCCCTCCAGGTAGCCGAAGCGCACCCGGTCGGCGTGCACGGCCCGGCCGTCGGGAGCCACCGAGGCGTCTCCGGCCGCCGGCTCGATGTCCCGCACCCCGACCAGGCGGGCCAGCGACACCTGGGCGACCTGCACCTCGTCGTACCAGCGCAGGATCAGGTTCACCGGATCGATGAGCATCTGGGCGATGAGCGCCCCGGTGGTCAGCTGACCCACCCCGATCCAGCCGTGCAGCACGAACACGCCGCCGACCATCAGGACCGAGCCGAGCACGAGGAGGTGGACCGTGTTGATGACGGGGAAGAGCACGGAGCGCAGCCAGAGCGTATAGCGCTCCCACTGGGTCCACTCCTTGATCCGTTGTTCCGACAGGGCCACGCGGCGGGCGCCGAGGCGGTGCGCCTCGACGGTGTGACCGGCGTCCACGGTCTCGGCGAGCGCGGCGGCGACGGCGGCGTACCCGGCGGCTTCCGAGCGGTAGCCGGACGGGGCCCGCTTGAAGTACCAGCGGCAGCCGGCCACCAGGACCGGCACGGCCAGCAGCACGGCGGCGGCCAGCGGCGGAGCCGTCACGACCAGGCCGCCGAGCAGCAGCAGCGCCCACACGAAGCCGATGGCGAGCTGCGGCACGGCCTCGCGCATGGCGTTGGCCAGCCGGTCGATGTCGGTGGTGATGCGGGAGAGCAGGTCGCCGGTGCCCGCCCGCTCCAGCACGCCGGGCGGCAGCCCGACGGACCGGACGAGGAAGTCCTCGCGCAGGTCGGCCAGCATCCGCTCGCCGAGCACCGCACCCCGCAGCCGCACCTGCCGGACGAACACGGCCTGCACGGCGAGCGCGAGCACGAACAGCCCGGCGGTCAGGCCCAGATGCAGTGCCCCGGCCCTGTCCGACACCCGTTCGACCAGGCCTCCGAGCAGGTAGGGGCCCGCCATGGAGGCGATCACGGCCACCGTGTTGACGCCGATGAGCAGCAGGAAGGCCCGGCGGTGCCGGCGGAACAACTCGGTGACGTAGGCGCGCACGGTGGCGGCGGCCCCCACGGGCAGGGTGGTGGCGGTCGTCGGGGCCGCCGGGTCGTACGCCGGTGGCGCAACGCCGATCATGCGCTCTCCTCGATCTCTTCCAGCTCCTGGAGCGCGCCCAGCAGCACGCTGTCCCCGGCCGCGGCCCGTTCCTCGTCGGTCTCCCGCGTGACCACCGCTCGGTACCGCGGATCGCCGTCCACCAGTTCGCGGTGCGCGCCGACCGCCACGACCTCGCCGTCGTCGACCAGGACGACCCGGTCCGCGCGGTCCAGCAGCAGCGGCGATGAGGTGAACACCACCGTGGTCCGCCCCGACCGCAGCCGGCGCAGCCCGTCCGCGATCCGGGCCTCGGTGTGCGAATCGACCGCGGACGTCGGCTCGTCCAGCACCAGCACCTCCGGATCGGTCATCAGGGACCTGGCCAGGGCCAGACGCTGGCGCTGCCCGCCGGAGAGCGAGCGTCCGCGCTCGGTGATCCGGGCGTCCAGCGGGTCCGCGGTGCCCAGCGAGCCCTGCGCGAGCGTGTCCAGCACGTCCCCGCACTGCGCGGCGGCCAGCGCGTCGGCGGCGCGCACGGCACCGGAGGAGGGCACGTCGAGCAGTTCGCGCAGCGTGCCGGAGAGCAGCACCGGGTCCTTGTCCTGGACGAGGACGGCGGTCCGGGCGCTGTCGAGGGGGAGTTCGTCCAGGGGCACCTCGCCGAGCAGCACCGACCGGTCCGGCTCCGCCGGGTGGCCGCCCAGCCGCTCGGCGAGCCTGCCCGCCGCGTCCGGGTCACCGCACACCACCGCGGTCAGACGCCCGGCGGGCGCGAGCAGACCGGTTACGGGGTCGTACAGGTCGCCGCCGGGCACCTGGGCCTCGCGGGTGCCGTCGGTGGCCGTGGACCGTTCCAGCGACAGCACGCGCGCGGCGCGGACGGCCGACGGGCGGGAGAAGGAGTACGCCATGGCGATCTCCTCGAAGTGCCGCAGCGGGTAGTTGAGCATCATGACCGCGCTGTACACGGTGACGAGTTCACCGACCGTGATCCGGCCCTGGCGGGCCAGGCCGATGCCGTGCCAGACGACCGCGATCAGCAGCAGCCCCGGCAGCAGCACCTGCACCGCGGAGATCAGCGACCACATCCGGGCGCTGCGCACGGCGGCGTGCCGCACCTCCTGGGAGGCCCGGCGGTAGCGGTCCAGGAACAGTTCCTCGCCGCCGATGCCGCGCAGCACGCGCAGCCCGGCCACGGTGTCCGAGGCCAGCTCGGTGGCCCGGCCCGCCTTCTCGCGCTGCGTGTCGGCCCGGCGCGTCGCCCGGGGTAGCAGCGGCAGCACCGCGAGCGCCACGACGGGCAGGCCGACGGCGACGACCAGGCCGAGGGACGGCTGGTACACGACCAGGCCGACGCCGACGGCCAGGACCGTCAGCGCCGCGGCGGTGAACCGGGAGAGCGCCTCGACGAACCAGCCGATCTTCTCCACGTCGCCGGTGGAGACGGCCACCACCTCGCCGGCGGCCACCCGGCGGGTCAGGGCTGAACCCAGGTGAGCGGCCTTGCGGGCCAGCAACTGCTGGAGGCGGGCGGCGGCGGTGATCCAGTTGGTGATGGAGGCGCGGTGCAGAAAGGTGTCGCCGACGGCGATGCCCACCCCGCACAGCAGCATCAGAACACCCGTCAGGGCCAGCCGGGTGCCGGAGCGGTCGACCGCGGCCTGCACGGCCAGGCCGACGCAGAAGGGAAGGGCGGAGACGGAGACGAAATGGAACAGGCCCCAGGCGAGTGACCGCAGCTGTCCGCCCAGCTGGTTGCGCCAGAGCCACCACAGGAATCGGGGACCCGAACGTGCGTCGGGCACGCCCGGGTCGGGATACGGAAGGTCTTGGATCTGCATGACGTCCCAGTGGCTCGTGTCAAGGGAGAAGGGAATGACCGGACGGCCGCGCGAGCGGCAGCAAGCCGTGAAAGGTTCGCGTCGCGCAGTGGTGAATTTCAAACCGTTTTTCCGGCCGACCGGTGATTCCACCGCCTTCCGGCCACGCCCGGGACGGCTCCGTCCGCGGAGCGCGGCGCGGCGGACCGTCCGGAGCGGTGGCCGACCGGGAGAACCGCGGTCCACCGGTTCACGCCGCCGGCCCGGGCGGGTGCGGTACGCCGGCGCGCGGCGCACGACGGACGCGACGGCGACCTGAGGCGCCCGCCCTTCTCCTGATGCTTCTCCTCCTGCTCACCGCCTGTGCCACCGAAGCCCCGCACCCCGCCCGGTGACACGGCGTCCAGGGAGCCCGCGACCCGGACGCACGCCCACCCGCCCCGTACGAACGCCGCCGGTGCCCGCCCCGCCGGATGTCGAGCACGACGGTGGAGGCGGCCGCGCCCCGGTCGCCGCCTCGCCGCCGTGAACGGCCACGACCGGCCCGCCGGACCCGCCCGGCGACGACCTCGCCGGGCGGGACACGGCCGTGGGCCGCCGCGGTGTCATCGTCCGTCCGCGGGGGCCTCCTGTCCCTGGGGTCCCGCGGCGGCGGTGGACGAGTCGATGACGTCCACGTCGCTCGCCCGGACGTACCCGAGCCGGTGGCCGACCTGGATCTCGTAGTACTTCTCGCGGCCCCACACCACGGGGTTGGGCGTGGAGCCGAACGACTTGGCGGTGTAGGAGCTGCCGACGCCGGACTGCGTCACGTACCGCTGGCCCGCCTGCAGGCCGTACGGCAGCGGCGACTCGCTCGGCTCGTCCATGCCCTCCGGGTAGGCCTCCTCCTCCGGCAGCGCGCGTCCGAACACCGGGACCTCGTCCAGCCCGTCCTTCGGGGTGACCATGTGCCCGGCCGCGCCGACGGCGGTGGGGTGTGCCTTGGGGTTCTCGAACCAGGCCTTGCGCCCCTGGAACCAGATGGCCGTCCAGTCGCCGCTGCGGTCGGCGACGGCGAAGGTCTGACCGGCGGAGACGCGCGATCCGAGGTCGTTCACGTCCTCGGTGGAGTCGTCGCCCTCCGGCCTGCGGCCCGGGTCCTGGATGAGCGGCGCGTCGACGCGCGGCTCGGTGTACAGGCGGACGGCGCTGGAGCCGTGCGCCCGACACGGTGAACCATCGCGGGTACAGCCCGTGAACCGCGGCTTGTTCGTGGTGTAGTCCGGCAGGATGGTCACCATGTCGCTGTCCGGTCCCGCCGTCGCCCGCAGAGGGGCACCCAGGAGGTCGAAGTAGTGCCGCCAGTCCCAGAAGGGGCCGGGGTCGTCGTGCATGTCGGGGATGGAGCCGGCCGTCGGGGCCGGCACGTTGTCGTGGCCGAAGATGTGCTGCCGGTCGAGCGGGATCGAGTACTTCTTCGCCAGGTACCGCACCAGACGCGCCGAGGTCTGGTACATCCGCTCCGTGTACCAGGTGCCCGGCTGAGTAAGGAAGCCCTCGTGCTCGATGCCGATCGAACGGGCGTTCACGAACTGGTTTCCGGAGTGCCAGGCCTCGTCCTTGGTCCGGACGTGCTGGGTGACATGGCCGTCGCTGGAGCGGACCGAGTAGTGCCAGGACGCCTCCGTCGGGTCCTGCACGGTCTGGAACATGCTGTTCAGCGTCGCCTCGGTGTCGTGGATGACGATGTACTCGATGGGCTGGTCCCGGGGCCGGTCGGCCAGGTCGTGGTTGCCGTACGTGGTGCCGTCGGTGCCGTTGTCGATCTCCACGTAGGGCGCGCCGAGCCAGTCGCAGGTCAGGTCGGCCGGGCACTCGACCTGCGGTGGTCGCTGCGGGCCCTGCGGGACGGTGGCGCGGTGGCGCGGCTTCACACCCGGGGCGGCGGGGAGGGAGACGTCCTGGCCCTCGGCGGTGGTGCGGTGCGCGCCCCGGCGGATCACGGCGAAGACGTCGGCGGCATACGCCGCGGCTGACGCGACGTCACGGGTGCCGGGGAACCGGGCCACCGCCTCCCACCAGTCCGCGGGGTCGTTGCTGAGGGGCTTGCCGAGCTGGGTCTGGGTGGCCGCGAGGAGGGCCGCTCCACCGCGTACGTTGGCGACGGCGTCCGTCCGCAGCCGTCCGGCCGGGGCCCGGATCAGCCGTGCCGCGTGCTGGAGGTCCGCGGGCTGCACGGCATGGCGGGCCGGGGGGTCCGCGGCCTCCCCGGCGGCCGGCCCCGCGGCCCCCGCGCTCGGCACGCCGTCCGCCTCGGGCGGGTCGGACGACGGCGTCGGGGGCCTGACGAGATCGGTGTCCAGCAGGTGCATCGGCCCGAAACCGCCCGCGACGCTGGGCGCGCCCGGATGGGCGTCCCAGCGCGACTGCATGTACGCCACGCTCATCAGCACACTGCGGGGCACGTGGAACTCCCGCGAGGCGTCCGTGAAAGCGTGTTGCAGACGCCGGTCGGACGGGTCGTCGACGCCGGCCATCGGCAGGATCAGCAGCGGTGGCAGAAGAGCCGCCCCCGCGATGAGGCAAGCCGTGCGGCGGCACCTCCGGGCGGTACCGGGGACATGTGCAGAAACATTTCTTCTTTTCATGCAGAGGCTCTCCCAACCACGCTCGTTCGCCACCGGGGCAGAGGAGTTGCCCGTCGTGCCACCCCTCGTACGTTTCCGTGCCTCGGGCGCCGTGTCGTGGCGAGCGTCACCGGGGTGGACCAGCCACCCCGCAGAGGCCACCCGGTCGGCGGCAGTAACTCCGCTGCCCGGGGCAACCAACTGGGGCCGTGCGCGCGCTCAGTCCTCGACCGGGTCGACCCGCCAGTCGGGGTGGCCCGGCATGGGCGGTGTGTGCGCGCCGTACAACCACGGCGTGAAGAAGGGCTTTAGGTCCTCGCCCGCGACCCGGGACGCGAGCGCGACGAAGTCCCGGGTACCGGCGGCCCGGCCCTGATAGGTGGTCACCCAGGCCCGCTCGATGCGGCCGAAGGTCTCCTCGCCGACCTTCTCCCGCAGCGCGAACAGCACCAGCGCGGAGCCGTCGTACCGCATCACCTTGAACAGCGTCTGCGCGGTGGGCTCGGCGGGCGCGCCCTCGTCGTGGCGCCACTGGTCGTGCTGCTCGTACGCCGCCCGCATCGCCGACTCCATGCTCACGCCGCCGTGCTCGCCGGAGTACAGGCGTTCGTAGTACCGGGCGTGACCCTCGCTCAGCCACAGGTCGGACCAGCGCCGGACGGCGACGCTGTCGCCCGTCCAGTGGTGGGCCAGTTCGTGCACGAGGTTGCGTTCGGCGTTCACCCGGTCGCCCTGCAGCTCCTGGGGCGGCACGACGGAGAGCGACTGGGTCTCCAGCGCCACCGGCTGGTCGGTGTCGCCGACGAGCACCCCGTAGCGGCGGAACGGGTACGGGCCGAGCCGCCGCTCCAGCCACGCCAGGTGCTCCGGCGTGAGCGAGCGGTACTCGGCGGTGTCCGCGACCAGATCCTCCGCCACCACGTCCCGGACGGGCAGCCCGCGCGGGCCCTCGCCGTCGACGAACGTGAACTTCCCGATCGCCATCTGGACCAGTTGCGCCGCGATCGGCTGCTCGGAGTCGTACGTCCAGCGGACGCGGCCGTCGGGCCGCCGTGCGGTGCCGACGAGCCGGCCGTTGGCCACCGCGCTCAGGTCCGGCGGGGTGGTGATCCGGAACGTGACGGGCGCGCGCAGGCTCGGGTGGTCGTTCGCCGGGAAGATCATCTTGGCGCCGTCGGGCTGTGCGCAGAGAACCGTGCCGTCCGGCGTGGGCACCCAGCCGTAGTCCTGGATCGCGTCGTCGCGGTGGCGTCCCTGGGTCGGGTCGGCGGTGTAGGCGACGTGGACGGTGAACGTCCGGCCGCGTGGCACCGGTTTCGCGGGCGTGACGACGAGTTCGTCACCGTGGCGTTCGGCGGCGGCCGGTGTGCCGTCGACGGTGACGTGGTGCAGCGCATTGCCCGCGAAGTCGAGGTCGAAGCGGGAGAGGGCCTGGGTGGCGGTGGCGCTGATGGTGGCGCCGGCCTCGAAGGGCGTCCGTGGCGCCCGCCAGTCGAAGTCGAGCGTGTATCGGCCGACCGTGTAGCCGCCGTTGCCGGCGAGCGGCATGAGCGGATCGCCGATGCCCGGCGCGCCGGGGGAGGGTGCCTGGCCGTCCGGGGCGGCGGAGGCGCCGGGGGCGGCGCGGTCCGGACGCGGCCCCGGGCCGCCGACCCGGGCGTCCCCGGTGAACAGGTCGGTTCCCGTCACCACGACGGTTCCGGCGAGCGCGACGGCTCCGCCGACCGTGAGGACGAGCACCGTGCGCCGTGCGCGCAGGAGGCGCCGGGGCCGTGGAGCGGACGGCGCCCTCACCGGAACGGTCCGTCGACGGCGCGGGGCCGGGGGGCCGGGCTCGCGGTCGTGTGCCCCGCTGGACTGCCGGCGGTCGTGATCTCCATGCCCGCACTATGCCAGGAAGGTGAGGTTATATCACTAATCATCCCCGCGTCGGCCGCTCGTGCGCGGCCGTACGGGTGCCGTCCGGGACGCGGGCGCGCGAAGGCGGCCGGCGTCTCACCTGACCGCGGCTGGACGACACCTGCCGCGGGCGGCGCCTGCTCGGCCGACGTTGCGCGGGAGCGGTGGCGCGTGGTCGGCAGGTCGGCCGAGCACGTGCCCCCTCGTCCCTCCGGACGACTGCCGCGGCCGGACGCCGCCCGTGGTCCCGGAGGTGCTGGTGGAGGGCCCTGGACGCCGGTGACGGCGGAGGGTCGCGGTCGTCACCGGCGGCGACGGCGGGGCGTGCCGCCCACGGGGGCGCAGTCCGGGCCGCCTCCTCTCGCGGAGGCGTGGCCGTTCAGCAGGGCTGGTCCGGGTTCCCGTCGATCAGCGCGTCCAGGAGGACGCCGAGCACCTGGCGCTCCTTGTCCGTCAGCGGCGCCAGTATCTCCTCGGCGGCGGAGTGCCGGGCGCCGCGCAGTTCGCGCAGGGTCGCCCGCCCCTCGTCCGTCAGCTCGATCCGGGTCACGCGCCGGTTCGCCGGATCCGCCGCCCGCCGCACCTTGCCGTTCGCCTCCAGCCCGTCGACCAGCGTCGTCACCGCACGGGGCACGACCTCCAGGCGCTGGGCGAGGTCGGCCATGCGCGGCGGCGACGGGTAGTGCGCGAGGGTGCGCAGCAGCCGGGACTGGGCCGGGGTCACGCCCAGTTCACGCTCCTGGAGATGGCGCTTCTGGATGCGGTGCACCCGGCGGGTGAGCCGTAGCAACTGCTCGGCGAGCAGTCCGTCGGGATCGGGGGTGGTCATGCGGGAACAATATCAGGATGCCGTTCATTGTGAGTATAGGTAACAATGAGCTACGATCCGTTCGACGGCGTCGGCCGCTCCCGGGCCGGCACCCGTTCCCCTCAGTAGGAGCCCATGCATCCCGACCGTGAACTCTCCTGGACCCCACCTGCCGACGCCGGCGAACAGCCCCGGCAGGTGCGCCGCATCCTGCGGCTCTTCCGTCCCTACCGTGGGCGGCTCGCCCTCGTCGGCCTCCTCGTCGGCGCCTCCTCGCTGGTCTCGGTGGCCACACCGTTCCTGCTGCGGGAGATCCTCGACGTCGCGATCCCCGAGGGGCGCACGGGCCTGCTGAGCCTGCTCGCGCTCGGCATGGTCCTCAGCGCCGTCCTGGCCGGCGTCTTCGGCGTGCTCCAGACGCTGATCTCGACCACCGTCGGCCAGCGGGTCATGCACGACCTGCGCACGGCCGTCTACGGCCGCCTCCAGCGCATGTCGCTCGCCTTCTTCACCCGCACCCGCACCGGCGAGGTGCAGTCCCGCATCGCCAACGACATCGGCGGCATGCAGGCCACCGTCACCTCCACGGCCACCTCCCTGGTCTCCAACGTCACCAGTGTGGTCGCGACGGTCGTCGCCATGGTCGCGCTGGACTGGCGGCTGACGATCGTCTCCCTGCTCCTGCTGCCGGTGTTCGTGTGGATCAGCCGCCGCGTCGGCAACGAACGCAAGAAGATCACCACCCAGCGGCAGAAGCAGATGGCCGCCATGGCGGCCACCGTCACCGAGTCGCTGTCGGTCAGCGGCATCCTGCTCGGCCGCACCATGGGCCGCTCCGACTCGCTGACCGCGTCCTTCGCCGCGGAGTCCGAGCGCCTGGTCGACCTGGAGGTCAGGTCGAACATGGCCGGGCGCTGGCGCATGGCCGTGATCACGATCGTCATGGCCGCGATGCCGGCCGTCATCTACTGGACCGCCGGCCTCGCCCTCCGCTTCGGCGGCCCCGAGGTCTCCCTCGGTACCATCGTCGCCTTCGTCTCGCTCCAGCAGGGACTGTTCCGCCCCGCGGTGAGCCTGCTCGCCACCGGGGTGCAGATACAGACCTCGCTGGCGCTCTTCCAGCGCATATTCGAGTACCTTGACCTGCCGGTCGACATCACCGAGCCCGAGCGCCCGGTCCGGCTCGGCCAGGTCAAGGGCGAAGTCCGGTTCGAGGACGTCGAGTTCCGGTACGACGGCAAGGGCGGTCCGGTCCTCGACGGCGTCGACATCACCGTGCCGGCCGGCCGCAGCCTCGCCGTCGTCGGCCCGACCGGCGCCGGCAAGTCCACACTGGGCTGCCTGGTGCCCCGGCTGTACGACGTCACCGGCGGCCGGGTCACCCTGGACGGCGTGGACGTCCGCGACCTCGACTTCGACACCCTCGCGCGCGCGGTCGGCGTCGTCTCGCAGGAGACGTACCTCTTCCACGCCTCGGTCGCCGACAACCTGCGCTTCGCCAAACCGGACGCCACCGACGAGGAGCTGTACGCGGCGGCGAAGGCGGCCCAGATCCACGACCACATAACCGCGCTGCCCGACGGCTACGACACGGTCGTCGGCGAACGCGGCCACCGGTTCTCCGGCGGCGAGAAGCAGCGCCTGGCGATAGCCCGCACCATCCTGCGCGACCCGCCGGTCCTCATCCTGGACGAGGCGACCAGCGCGCTCGACACCCGCACGGAGGCCGCCGTGCAGGAGGCCATCGACGCGCTGTCGGCCGACCGTACGACGATCACCATCGCCCACCGGCTGTCCACCGTCCGGGGCGCCGACCAGATCGTGGTGCTGGACTCCGGCCGCGTCGCCGAACGCGGGACGCACGAGGAACTCCTGGAGCGGGACGGCCGGTACGCGGCCCTGGTGCGCAGGGACGCGCGACTGCAGCCGACAAACTGAATATATGCCGGGTTCGCGACGATATGCGTATTACCGTGCCCGCATGCAGACGAACACTCCGTCACGGAGCAGGATCCGACTGACGCGCCGGGGCAGGCTCGCCGTCGTCGTGGCAGGCGCCGTCGTGGCCGGCACCGCCGTGGCGGTGCCGCTGCTGACGTTCGCGGTCGACGGCGAGCAGGCGGAGGAACCCGCCATGCTGGTCATCCCGCAGGGCTGGCGCGCCAGCCAGGTCTACGACGCGATCGACAAGGCCCTCGGACTGCCCGCGGGCAGCACGGGCAAGTCCCTCGACAAGGCGGCCCTGCAACTGCCGCACCAGGCGGGGGGCAATCCGGAGGGCTACCTCTTCCCCGCGACGTATCCGGTCCGTGAGGGCGCGACCCCGGAGTCGCTGCTGCGGGCCATGGTCGACACCGCCCGGCAGCGCTACGACCGCGCGCCGGTCGCGGCCGGGGCGCAGCGCGAGGGGACCGACGTCTACCAGGCCGTCACCGTCGCCAGCATCGTCCAGGCCGAGGCCGACTCTGCGGCGGACATGGGCAAGATCGCCCGGGTGGTCTTCAACCGGCTGGCGCGCGGGATGCCGCTCCAGGTGGACTCCACCCTCAACTACGCGCTGAACCGCAACATGGTGCGCAGCAGCCGGAGCGACACCCAGATCACCAGCCCGTACAACTCCTACCAGCACACCGGACTGCCGCCGACCCCGATCGACAACCCAGGCGAGCAGGCGATGCGCGCCGCCCTCGACCCGACGCCGGGCGACTGGCTGTACTTCGTCACGGTGAGCCCCGGGGACACCCGTTTCACCGCCGACTACGACGAGCACCTGCGGAACGTGGCCGACTTCGAGGCCCTCCACCAGAGCGCGCCCGCGCAGCCGTCGGACGGCGGCCTGCAGGGACCCCCGGGACCCCCCGGACCCCCGGAACTCCCGGGACCTTCGGAGGCCGTCGGGGGCTGAGCCCGGTGGGCTGTCACGCGGCGGCCGGCTCCCCGGCCAGGAGCCGCCTGATGTCCCGTACGGCCGCGCGTCCGGCGCGGTTGGCCCCGATGGTGCTGGCCGACGGCCCGTAGCCGACGAGGTGGACCCGCGGATCGGCGACCGCGCGGGTGCCGTCCACCCGGATGCCGCCGCCCGGCTCGCGCAGCCGCAGCGGGGCGAGGTGACCGAGCGCGGCCCGGAAACCGGTCGCCCACAGGATCACGTCGGCGGCCACCTTCCGGCCGTCCCGCCACTCCACGCCCTCCGGGGTGATCCGGTCGAACATCGGCAGCCGTTCCAGGACGCCGTCCGCGAGACCGCGCCGGATCGCGTCGTTCAGGGGGAGCCCGGTGACCGAGACGACGCTGCGCGGCGGCAGCCCCTGGCGGACCCGGTCCTCCACCAGCGCGACGGCCGCACGGCCCGCGTCCTCGTCGAACGGCCCCTCGCGGAAGACCGGCGGCCGCCGGGTGACCCAGGTGGTCTCGGCGGCGTACGGGGCGAGTTCCAGGAGGTGCTGGGTGCCCGAGGCGCCACCGCCCACGACGACGACCCGCTGCCCGGCGAACTCCTCGGGCCCGCGGTACCGCGCGGTGTGCAGCTGCCGCCCGCGGAAGGTCTCCTGACCGGGGTAGCGGGGCCGGAACGGCCGGTCCCAGGTGCCGGTCGCGTTGATGAGGGCCCGGGCCGACCAGTCGCCGTCCGACGTCTGCACGAGCAGCCGCCCCCCGGCGCCCTCGCGTACCGCGCGCACCTCCACGGGGCGCCGCACCCGCAGGTCGAAGGCGCGTTCGTACCGGTCGAAGTACTCCGCGACGACCTCGGACGAGGGCCGCGCCGGGTCGGCGTCCGTCAGCTCCATGCCGGGCAGGGCGTGCATGCCGTGCACCTTGCCGAACGTCAGCGAGGGCCACCGGAACTGCCAGGCACCGCCCGGCCCCGGGGAGCGGTCGAGGACGACGAAGTCCCGGTCCGGCCCGAAGCCGGCCCGCCGCAGGTGATGGGCGGCGGCCAGCCCGGCCTGACCCGCGCCGATGACGACGACCTCGACCTCGCGTGCTGCGTTCACGCCTGGCCCAACAGGATGCGGTGCGCCGATCTTCCCGCGGGCGTCCCGGACCGGCCGGCGGGCCGCGGGGACCGGGGGAACGGGGGCGCCGGCGCGTGTGAGAACCGGCGCAGGGGTCAGGATGGGGACATGTCCGATGCCTTCACCACACGCATGCTGCACGTCTCCACCGGCTCCCGGGAGCGTGTCGTCGACCTGAGCGCCGACTGCGAGGAGTTCCTGCGGGAGGCGGCGTCCGGCCGCGACGGCCTGCTCAACGTCTTCGTTCCGCACGCCACGGCCGGGATCGCGGTCATCGAGACGGGCTCCGGCAGCGACGACGACCTGCTCGCGGCCCTGCACACCCTGCTCCCGGCCGACGACCGCTGGCAGCACCGGCACGGCAGCCCCGGGCACGGCCGCGACCACGTCCTGCCCGCCGTCGTCCCGCCGCACGCGACCCTCCCGGTGATCGGCGGCCGCCTGGAACTGGGCACCTGGCAGTCGGTGTGCCTGGTGGACACGAACAAGGACAACCCCGACCGCCGGGTTCGGCTGAGCTTCCTCGGCTGACCGGCACCGTGGCTGACCGGTACCGGGGCGGGCCGTCGGGCAAGGCGCCCGCCCCGGCACCGGCGTGGGCGCCGGGTGACCGTCGCCGTGACCGGAACCGTGAAGCCCACGGGCCGCGCGGCCCGCGGGCTTCACGGCGGCCCCGTGCTCCGCGGGGCCGCCGGTCCTGCGCTCCGTCAGGGCGCCGGCAGCGGTGCCGTGGCCGACAGCCGCTGCCGCAGGTCGTCGAAGAGGGCCACGTAGTCCTCGTCCGCCCCCACCTGGCCGTACACGTAGTGGTCGGGCCGGACCAGTACCGCACGGGCCCCGGCCTCGGCGAGGTACGGCAGGTACAGGTTGTCGGTGTCGGCCACGACGTCCGGGTCCGCACCCGTGACCGGGGCGTCACCGGGGACGACCGTGGCCACCCGCACGTCCAGTTCCCCGAGCAGCTCCTCGGTGCGGGTGTCGAGGTACGGACGGGGGTCCTCCGCGCAGAGGAGGACGAAGCCGGTGCCGACGACGTCGTCGAACAGCCCGGTCTCGGCGCCCCGCCGCACCCGGCCCTGGGGACTGAGCCGCCCGGCCAGCCGGCCGCCGGCCGCCCCGCCGCCGCGGTGCAGCAGCCCCGTCCGCAGCGGGTGCACCGGGGCCTGGGGGGCGCCCGTGCCCACGCCGCGTTCCCGCGCGGCCGTCATCGCCACGTCGCGGTCGGCGGCCGCGGCCGGATCGAGCTGGCAGATCACCTTCCCGAGGTCCACCGACATCCGCACACCGTGCCGCACGTGCTGGGCGCGCTCGGCGACGTAGGTGTCCAGGACGTGGTCGCCGGCCTTGCCGCTCAGCACCAGGTCGAGCTTCCAGGACAGGTTCGCCGCGTCCCGGATGCCCGAGCACATGCCCTGACCGGCGAACGGCGGCATGACGTGCGCCGCGTCCCCCGCGATCAGCAGCCGCCCCGACCTCCACTGCTCCGCCCACCGGGCCTGGAAGGCGTAGACGGCGTGCCGCAACAGGGTGGCGTTGTCGGGGTTGAGGTCGAACATCTTCAGCAGCCGCCAGGCGCTCTCCTCGGTGTCGAGTTCCTCGACCGACTCGCCTTCGAGCCGCATGAACTCCCAGCGCCGGTGGCCCGGCCCGGCGGACGCGGCGGTCCGCGGCCGGGCCGGGTCGCAGATCTGCAGGTTGTTCGGGTCGAAGGTACGGGCCTCGTGCAGCACCACGTCGCAGATCAGCCAGTCGTGCGAGAAGTTGAGGTCGTGCATGGCGGGGCCGATGCACTCGCGGACGAAGCTGTTCGCGCCGTCGCAGCCGACGAGCCAGCGGGCCGTCAGCACAGACCGCTCGCCCGCACGGCTCACGCAGGTCAGCTCGACATGGCTGCCGTGGTCGGTGGCACCGACCGCCTCCATCCCCCGCAGCACCCGCAGCGTCGGCAACTGCGCGCCCCGGGCGGTCAGCGCGCTCTCCAGTCCGGGCTGGAACATCGAACTGGAGTCGGGCCAGTGGCACCAGCCGGTGGACGATCCCTGGATGTCCAGCAGGACCCGTCCGTCCGCGTTCTGCCACATGTACCGGCCCGAGGGCTCGGTCTCCGCGGCGATGTAGTCGCCGAGGCCCAGCCCGGCCAGGGTGCGGGCCGCCTCACTGTCGAAGGCCACGGCCCGCGACAGCGTGTACGGCTCGGGCCAGCGGTCCACCACGGTGACCTGCCAGCCCCGCCGGGCCATCAGGATCGCCAGCGTCTGCCCCACGGGGCCGTCGCCGACGATCAGCACGTCCGTTTCCACGTCCATGGTCGGGCCGCCCCTCAGTCGTCCTGGAGCAGGACGTGCCGGATGACGGCCTGGTACTCGTCGGTCTTCGCCAGCACCCGCGTCTCGTCCCGGCCGTTCTCCGCCTTGAGGTAGCGCCGCCCGACCAGCAGCAGCTGGCCCGTCTCGTAGGCGCGGCCGTAGATCAGGGTGCCCGCCGCGATCATCTCGCCCGCCCAGTGCCAGAACGGGTCGTCGTTCTCGCCGCTGGATATCGCCTTCCACTCGGCCAGTTCGCGCTCGGTCGTGGTGAAGCGGTACACGGCCAGCCATTCGCCGCCCGCGGTGCGCCGCTCCAGGACCAGGTGGGCTCCGTCCTCCAGGACGCGGTAGTCGAAGCCGAACTGGGACTGCACCTCCTCGGACACCCGCACCGGTTCGATGAACGACGGGCCGGCGAACCCGACGTCGGCGAGCCAGAGTTCGTCACCGATCCGCACCAGGTTGAGCATGTGCTCCAGGTCGGGACCGAACTTCCCGTCGGCGCCGCGCACGCCCGAGGAGATGACCGTCACGTCGTAGCCCAGCTCGGTGAGCACCGCGCGGAAGAGGCCGCTGTGCTCGTGGCAGATGCCGCCCCTGCGCTCCGTGATGAGCGCCTCGAAGAAGACGTCCGCCCCGGCGTCCACGTCGTCCCAGATCGCCAGCCCCTTGGGGGCGTTGCGGGAATTGTCGAACGGCACCGTCATCATGTGCCGCTTGTGCAGCTCGCGCAGGGTCTCCGCGGTCGGTTCCAGCGAGCCCGTGTAGCCGAGGTGCTTGAGGTAGGTGTCGAGTACGAACATGTCTGGTTCCGCCTCCGGGTCAGGTGTTCTGGGGGGTGAAGAGCAGCTCGTCCAGGTGCGCGGCGAGCATGGCGGGGGTCGGGTGGTCGAACAGCAGCATCGGGCCGGTCTCCAGACCGCACAGGTCGTTGATCCGGTTGCGGACCTCCACCGCGGTCAGCGAGCTGAACCCGACGTCGAAGAAGCCGGTCTCCTCGTCGAACTCGTCCGTCGTCTCGTGCCCGAGCGCGGCGGCCGCCAGCTCGACGACGAACCGGGTCAGCTCCTTCCTGCGCTCCTCGGCGGGGCGCTCGGCCAGCCGGTCCACCAGGCTCTGCCCCGGTGACTCGGCGGCGGCCTCCTCGACCGGTTCCTGCGGGGTGACGGCCAGGTCTTCCTGGGGCATGACGGTCCTCTCCAGCCAGTAACGCTTGCGTTCGAACGGGTAGGTGGGCAGGGGGATGTGGTCGCGGTGCGGCGCGACGGCGAGGTCGTGGCCGCGGACGTGCAGCCGTCCCAGCGCCGTGAGCAGGGACGACGTCTCGGACTGCCCGCGCCGTACGGAGGGGATCGCGTCGCCGAGCCCGGTCAGGCTCTCCTGGACCATGGCGGTGAGCGTGTCCGCGGGCCCCACTTCCAGGAACGTGCGGACGCCCTCGGCCTCCAGGGTGCGCACCGTGGCGTCGAACTGGACGGCCGCGCGCACGTGGCGTGCCCAGTACTCCGGCGCGGCCGGCTCATCCGGTTCCACGAGCCGCCCCGTGACGTTGGAGACCAGCGGGATGTCCGGCGTGCCGTAGGACAGTCCGCGGGCCACCCGGGTGAACTCCTCCCGCATGGGCTCCATGAGCGGGGAGTGGAAGGCGTGGCTGACGCGGAGCCGCTTGGTGCGGTGGCCGTCGGCCCGCAGCCGCTCGACGAGGGCCAGCAGGGGCTCCTCCGCCCCCGACAGCACCACCGATGAGGGCCCGTTGACCGCGGCGACACTCAGCTCGTGCTCGTGGCCGGCCAGGACCTCCGCGGCCCGCTCGGCACCGATGGCCACCGCCACCATGGCCCCGCCGGCCGGCAACGCCTGCATCAGCCGTGCGCGGGCCGCGACCAGGGCCGCCGCGTCGCCCAGCGACAGCATCCCGGCCACGTGCGCGGCGACCAGTTCCCCGATGGAATGCCCGGCGACGATATCCGGCTCGATCCCCCACGAGGCCAGCAGCCGCACGAGGGCCACCTCGAAGGCGAACAGGGCCGGCTGGGTGAACTCCGTGCGGTCCAGCAGCGCGGCCTCCTCGGCGGAGGGGTCCGCGAGCACCACCTCGCGCAGGGGACGCGGCAGCCGGGCGTCCAGTTCCTCGCACGCCGCGTCGAAGGCCGCGGCGAAGACCGGGAAGGCGGCGTGCAGTTCGCGGCCCATGCCCGGACGCTGACTGCCCTGGCCGGAGAAGAGGAACGCGAGCGGTCCCGGCACCACCTTGCCGGTCACCGCGCGCGGGGACGGCCTGCCCTCCGCGAGGCCGCGGGCGGCGGCCAGCAGCTCCGTACGGTCGCCGCCGATCAGGGCGGCCCGGTGCTCCAGCCCCGCCCTGGTCGTCGCCAGCGCACGGCCGAGGGCCGCGGGGTCCAGCTCCGGGTGCGCCTCCACGTGCCGCACCAACTGCTCCGCCCGCGCGGCCAGCGCGGCCGGTGTCCTCGCCGAGAGCACCCAGGGCGCCGGGGCGTCCCGCTCCGGCGACGGCTCCGCGTCCTCGCCGGCGCCGGAGGCGGGCGGGGCCTGCTCGATGACGACGTGCGCGTTGGTCCCGCTGACACCGAACGCCGACACGGCGGCGCGCCGGGCCCGTCCGGTCTCCGGCCAGGGCCGCGCCTCGCTCAGCAGCCGCACGGTCCCCGCGGACCAGTCGACGTGCGGTGTGGGCTCGTCGACGTGCAGGGTCCGCGGCAGCGTGCCGTGGCGCATCGCCAGCACCGTCTTGATGATCCCGGCGACACCGGCGGCGGCCTGCGTGTGGCCGACGTTGGACTTCAGGGAGCCCAGCCACAGGGGCCGCTGCGGGCTCCGGCCCCGGCCGTAGGTGTTGATCACGGCCTGCGCCTCGATGGGGTCGCCCAGCCTGGTGCCGGTGCCGTGCGCCTCGACCGCGTCGACGTCCGCGACGGTGAGGCCCGCCGCGGCCAGGGCCCGCTTGATCACCCGTTCCTGGGAGGGGCCGTTGGGCGCGGTCAGGCCGTTGGACGCGCCGTCCGAGTTCACCGCGCTGCCCCGGACGACGGCCAGGACGGGATGGTTGTTGCGGTGCGCGTCGGACAGCCGCTCCAGCAGGAGCAGGGACAGGCCCTCGGACCAGCCGGTGCCGTCGGCGGCGGCCGCGAACGCCTTGCAGCGCCCGTCGGGGGAGAGCCCGCGCTGCCGGGAGAACTCCACGAAGGTGTTCGGCGTGGCCATGACCGCCACACCGCCGGCCAGCGCCAGGTCGCACTCGCCCGAGCGCAGCGCCTGGGCGGCCAGGTGCACCGCCACCAGCGACGACGAGCACGCCGTGTCGACCGTCACGGACGGCCCCTCGAAACCGAAGCAGTACGACGTCCGGCCCGAGACGAGGCTGCCCGCGACACCGGCACCCTGGAACCCCTCGACCTCGGCCGGGGTGCTCGCGAGCCCGGTCCCGTAGTCGTGGTACATGACGCCCGCGAACACGCCCGTGTTGCTGCCCCGCAGGGAGTTCGCGTCGATCCCGGCCCGCTCGCACACCTCCCACGTCGCTTCCAGGAACAGCCGCTGCTGCGGGTCGGTCGACAGCGCCTCGCGCGGGGAGATGCCGAAGAACCTGGCGTCGAAGTCACCCGCGTCGTGCAGGAAACCCCCCTCGCGGACGTAGCTCTTGCCGGGGGCGTCCGGCGACGGGTCGTAGAGGTGCTCCACGTCCCACCCGCGGTCCTCGGGGAAGGGGGTGATGCCGTCGCCGCCCTCCTCCAGCAGCTCCCACAGGTCCTCGGGGGACCGGACGCCGCCGGGCAGCCGGCACACCATGCCCACGATCGCGATGGGCTCACCGGCCCGGTCGGTGGCCGCCGTGAGTTCCCGCCGCAGCCGCTCGTTCTCCAGGAGCGACGCGCGCAGTGCCTCGACGACCGTGTTGTCGTGCGTGTTCATGCTCTTCTCCGCATCGTCGATGACCGTCAGCGGTCGCGCTCGCCCAGGGCCCTGGCGACCAGGTTCTCCACACTCATGGTCGAGATCTCGCTCGCGGGCTCCCCGGCCGGGGAACCGGCGGACGTGGGCACGTCGGCCTCGTCCGCCAGCCGCAGCAGCTCGGGCAGCAGGCCCAGCTCCCGCAGCCGCTCCAGCGGCACCGAGGCCAGCACCGCGCGCAGCCGCTCCTCGCGCGGGCCGTCGATCTCCTCGTCCACCGGCTCGGGGAAGAGCTGCTCGTACAACCGCCCGGCGACCACCGCGGGGTTGGGGTAGTCGAAGATCAGCGTGGCCGGGAACCGGACGCCGGTCGCCGCGGCGATCCGGTTGCGCAGCTCGACCGCGGCGAGCGAGTCGAACCCCATCTCCTTGAAGGAGCGCTCCCGGTCTATCGCGTCCGCGCCCTCGTGCCCGATCGTGTGCGCGGCCTGCGTACGGACCAGGTCGACCAGCCGGCGCAGCCGCTGCGGGGCGGTCAGCCGCTCCAGCCCCTGTACGAGGGAGTCTTCCGACGCCCGCTCCTGCCGTGCCGTCGGACGGTCCTGCGGCACCAGGCCCCGCAGGACCGCGGGCGCGTCGGGCGTCCGCTTCACCGCGGCCAGGTCGAACCTCGCCGCGAGGACCGTCGGGGCCCCCGAGGCCACCGCCGCGTCGAACGACCGCAGCGCCTGCTCCGCCGGGAGCGCCAGGACGTACCGGTCGCGGTGGCCCGGGCCGCCGTCACGCAGCGACCGGGTCATCTCGCTGTCCTGCTCCCACAGCCCCCACGCCACCGAGACCGCGGGCAGACCGAGCCCGCAGCGGTAGGCGGCGAGACCGTCCAGGAAGGCGTTGGCGGCGGCGTAGTTGCCCTGGCCGGCGCTGCCGAGCGTGCCGGCCGCGGAGGAGAACAGCACGAACGAGGCCAGGTCGGCGCCGCGGGTCAGCTCGTGCAGGTGCCAGGCGCCCTCCGCCTTCGGGAGGAACACGGTGTCCATCCGGCCCGGCGTCAGGGCCGAGACCACGCCGTCGTCGAGGACCCCGGCGGTGTGGACGACGCAGGTGAGCGGATGGTCGGCGGGGACCGTCGCCAGCAGCCGGGCCACGTCCTGCCGGTCGGAGACGTCGCAGCACGCGATCGTCACCGAGGTGCCGAGCGCGGTGAGTTCGGCGTGCAGTTCGGAGGCGCCCGGGGCGCTCGGCCCGTGCCGGCTCGTCAGCAGCAGGTGCCGGGCACCGTGCTCGGTGATCAGGTGCCGGGCCACGAGCGCGCCCAGGGCGCCGGTGCCGCCGGTGATCAGTACGGTGCCGTCCGGGTCCAGCGGGCGGCCCCCGCCGGTGCGGCCGTCCCGGCCGGACGGGACGGCCGGGGTCCGGGAGAGCCGGGGGACGCGCAGCGTTCCGGCGGACAGCGCCAGTTGCGGTTCGCCGGTGGCGAGGGCGGCCGGCAGCAGGTCGCGGGAGTCCTCGTCGACGGCCGCGAGTACGAACTCGCCCGGGTGTTCGAGCTGGGCGGAGCGGACCAGGCCCCAGACGGCGGCCGCCGCCGGGTCCCGCCGGGCGTCCCGGGTCAGCACCACCAGCGGGCTCCCGCCGGGCTCGGCCAGCTTCCGCTGGAGGGCTTCCAGCGCGCGGGCACCCAGCGTGCGCGCCTGCGGCACGGGTCCGCCGGTCACCGGCCCGGTGAGGTCCAGGACGCGTTCCGGAGCCCCGGCCCCGGCCCCGTCCTCCGGCAGCGGTGCCACGACCCAGTCCAGGCCGAGCGGCCGGTCGTCGGAGCGGCCGGCCGCCGCGATGCGGTCCGGGTCCAGCGGCCGGGTGGCCAGCGCGCCGACCGTCGCCACGGGGGAGCCGGTGGCGTCCGTGAGGTCCAGCTCCATGCCGCCGTCGCCGGTGCGTATCCGCACCCGGAGCGCGGTGGCGCCCGAGGAGTGCACGGCGAACGACTTCCAGGCGAACGGCAGGACGGTCCCCCGCTCCCAGGCCGCGGAGGCGACCGCCGCCGCCTGGAGCGCCGAGTCCAGCAGCGCGGGGTGCAGCAGGAAGCCCTCCACGCCGTCGCCGGGGAACTCCGCCTCGGCGAACACCTCGTCGCCCTTGGCCCACACCTCCCGCACCCCGCGGAACAGCGGGCCCAGCTCCAGGCCGCTCTCCTCCAGCCGCTCGTGGAACCCGGTCAGGGGCACCGGCTCCGCCCCGGCGGGCGGCCAGTCGCGCAGTTCCGCGCCGGTCACCGGGGTCGCGGACAGGAACCCGGTCGCGTGCCGGGTCCATTGCGCGTCCCGGTCGCCGTCGGGCCGGGAGTGGAAGGCCACCGGCCGGAGCCCGTCGGCGTCCTTCGCGCCCACGGTGACCCGGAGCTGGAGCCCGCCGTCACCGGGGAGCACCACGGGCGTCCCGATCACCAGCTCGTCGACGGTGCCGGTCCCCACCTCGTCGCCCGCCCGGACGGCCGCCTCGACCAGGGCGGCACCGGGGACCACCACGGACCCGGCGACGGCGTGCTCCCCGAGCCACGGATGGGTCGCGAGGGAGAGCCGGTGGGCGAACACCACACCGTCCGACTCGGGGAGCGCGACCGCCGCGCCCAGCAGCGGGTGCCCCGACGGGTCCGCGCCGACGGCACCGAGGTCGGTCGTGCGCACCGGCTCCAGCCAGAACCGCCTGTGCTCGAACGGGTAGGTCGGCAGCGGCGTGTGCGCGCGGGGCGCCGGGTACAGCGCCGGCCAGTCCACCGCGTGCCCGCGGACGTGCAGCCGGGCGAGGGCACCGGCCAGGGACAGCGGTTCCGGCTGTCCGCGGCGCAGCGCGGGAACGGCGCCGACCGTCTCGCTGTTGTCCCCCACCAGCGCGGCGAGGGTGTCACCGAAGCCCAGCTCCAGGACCGTGGTCACCCCGGTGCTCTCCAGGGTGCGCACGGCGTCGCTGAACCGGACGGCGGCCCGGGCGTGCCGGACCCAGTACCCGGCACTGGCGAGTTCGGCCGGGTCGGCGGGCTCACCGGTGACGTCGGACACCACCGGGACGACGGGGGCGGTGTACGTCAGCCCGGCCGCCACCCGCCCGAACTCGTCGAGCATCGCGTCGATGTGCGGCGAGTGGAAGGCGTGGCTGACGGCCAGCCGCTTGGTGCGGTGCCCCTGCCCGCGCAGGCGCTCCGCGAGGGCGAGCACCGCGTCCTCGTCCCCGGAGAGCACGACCGACTCCGGCCCGTTGACGGCGGCGAGGGCCACGGCGTCCTCCAGTCCGGCCAGCAGCGGCCGTACCGCCTCCTCGCCGACGCCCACCGCGACCATGGCACCGGTGGCGGGCAGGGCCTGCATCAGCCGGCCCCGCGCGGTGACCAGGACGGCCGCGTCCGTGAGGGAGAGCACCCCAGCCACATGTGCCGCGGCGATCCCGCCGATGGAGTGCCCCACCACGACGTCCGGCCGCACCCCCCACCCGGCCAGCACCCGGGCCAGGGCGACCTCCAGCGCGAACAGCGCGGGCTGGGTGTACGCGGTGGTGTCGAGCAGACCGGCGGCGGGCGTGCCGGGCTCCGCGAACACGGCCTCCCGCAGCGGAACGGTCAGGTGCTTGTCCAGCTCCGCGCAGATCTCGTCGAACGCCTCCGCGAACGGCGGCAGCCGCCGGTGCAGTTCCCGGCCCATGCCGAGCCGCTGGCTGCCCTGCCCGGAGAAGGCGAACGCCAGCCTGCCCGCGCCCGCCCGTCCCGTCACCACGGACTCGGGGGACCCGCCGTCCGCGAACGCCCGCAGCCCCGCCAGCAGTTCCTCCCGGTCGGTCCCGACGACCACCGCGCGGTGGTCGAGGTGGGCCCGGGTCGCGGCGAGCGCGTGGGCCGTGCGGGCCGCGCCGGTGTCCTCGGCGGCCGCGACGTGGTCGGCCAGCCGCCCGGCCGCCGCCGCGAGGGCGGCCGGCGTCCGCGCGGAGAGGGGCCAGGCGATCACCTCGACGGCGGTCGCGCCGGGGTCGTCGTCGGCGGTCCCGTCGCTGGTGTCGGGCGGTGCGGGCGCCTCCTCGACGATGACGTGCGCGTTCGTCCCGCTGGCTCCGAAGGCGGAGACGGCGGCGCGGCGGGGGTGGGTGGTCTGGGGCCAGGGGTGGGGCTGGGTGAGGAGTTGGACGGTTCCGGCGGACCAGTCGACGTGGGGGGTGGGTTCGTCGACGTGGAGGGTGCGGGGCATGGTGCGGTGGTGGAGGGCGAGGACGGTCTTGATGATGCCGGCGACGCCTGCGGCGGCCTGGGTGTGGCCGATGTTGGACTTGAGGGAGCCGAGTCGGAGGGGGTGGTCGGGGTCGCGGTGGCGGCCGTAGGTGTTGATGAGGGCCTGGGCCTCGATGGGGTCGCCGAGGGTGGTGCCGGTGCCGTGGGCTTCGACGAGGTCGATGTCGTGGGGCTGGAGGCGGGCGTTGGCGAGCGCGGCCCGGATGACGCGTTGCTGGGAGGGGCCGTTGGGTGCGGTGAGGCCGTTGGAGGCGCCGTCCTGGTTGACGGCGGATCCGGTGACGACGGCGAGGACGGTGTGGTTGTTGCGGCGGGCGTCGGAGAGGCGTTCGAGGAGGACGAGGGCGACGCCTTCGGACCAGCCGGTGCCGTCGGCGGCGGCGGCGAACGCCTTGCAGCGGGCGTCCGGCGCCAGCCCCCGCTGCCGGGAGAAATGGACGAGCGTGTCGGGCGCCGCCATGATGGCCGCACCGCCCGCCAGTGCCAAATCGCACTCGCCCGAGCGCAGTGACTGGGCGGCCAGGTGCAGCGCCACCAGCGACGACGAGCACGCCGTCTCCACCGTCACCGCCGGACCCTCCAGCCCCAGGGTGTACGAGATCCGGCCCGAGGCCGCGCTGCCGGAGTTGCCGATGCTCAGCAGGCCCTCGACCTCGGCGGGGGTCTCCCGCAGCGGAGGCGCGTAGTCGTGGTACATCACGCCGGCGAACACCCCGGTCCGGCTCCCGTGCAGGGAGGCCGGGTCGATGCCGGCCCGCTCGATGGTCTCCCAGGACACCTCCAGCAGGTGCCGCTGCTGCGGGTTGAGCGACAGCGCCTCGCGCGGCGAGATGCCGAAGAACTCCGCGTCGAACCCGGCGGCGTCGTGCAGGAACCCGCCCTCGCGGACGTACGCCTTGCCGGGCGCGCCGGGATCGGGGTCGTACAGGCCCTCCAGGTCCCAGCCGCGGTCGTCGGGGAAGGGCGCCACGGCGTCCGACCCGGAGTCCACCAGCCGCCACAGGTCCTCGGGGGTGGCGACGCCACCGGGCAGCCGGCAGCCCATGCCCACGATGGCGACCGGCTCCTGGGCGGCGGCCTCCGCCTCCCGCAGCTTCTCGCGGGTCTGCCTCAGTTCGACGAGGGTGCGCTTCAGGTAGTCACGAAGCGTCGTGTCATTGGTCACGGAGGTGTCCTTTACGCGTTCGGGCCCTGGGGCAGGTCGAGTTCGGCTTCCGCGAGCCGCAGGATCTCTTCGTCGGTGGCCAGCTCCAGGTCGGGGTCGGCCGCCGCACCGGAGCCGTGCCACTTGGCCGCCAGCTTGCGCAGGCGGTCCGCCACCTCCGCGCGGTCGTCGGGCTCCAGCAGCAGCCGGTCGAGCGAGGCGTCGAGCCGGTGCAGTTCCGCGAGCACCGCGGCGGCCGTCCCGTCCCCGTCCCCGGATCCGCCCCCGCCGAGGCCGAGCTGCTCCTCGACGTGCCGGGCGAGCGCGGCGGGCGTGGGGTAGTCGAAGACGAGGGTCGCCGGCAGCCGCAGGCCGGTGCCGGCGCCGATGCGGTTGCGCAGGTCGACCGCGGCCAGCGAGTCGAAGCCGAGGTCCTTGAAGGCCTGGCGGCCGTCGACCGCCCCCGGCGCCGCGTGCCCCAGCGTCGCCGCGGTGTGCGCGAGCACCATGTCGAGGAGCTGCTTCGCCCGTTCCTCCGCGGTGGCCCGGCGCAGCCGGTCGAGGAAGGAGTCCGACGGTTCGGCGGCGGCCTGCCGTGCGGCGGGCCGCGTGCGGGGCACCAGGTCCCCGAGCACCGCGGGCGGGTTCGCGGACTGCCGCAGCGCGGTGACGCTCAGCTTGACCGGAACCACGACGGAGGGGCTCTGCGGTGCGCCGTCCCCGTGCAGCGCGGCGTCGAAGAGCAGCAGGCCCTCCTCGTCGCTCATCGCGAGCACTTCCCGCTTGAGGTGCCCGCGCGTGCCGTCCAGCAGCGCACCGGTCATCTCGCTGGCCTGCTCCCACAGGCCCCAGGCCAGCGAGAGCCCGGGCAGCCCGAGCCGCCGGCGGTGGGCGGCCAGACCGTCGAGGAACCCGTTGCCCGCCGCGTAATTGCCCTGGCCCGCGTTGCCCAGCGTGCCCGAGGCCGACGAGAACAGGACGAACGCCGACAGGTCCAGGTGCTCGGTCAGCAGGTGCAGGTTCCAGGCACCGTCGACCTTCGGACCGAACACCTTGTCCACCCGCTCCGCGTCGAGCGAGGTGAGCACTCCGTCGTCCAGGACGGCCGCGCTGTGGATCACGGCGGTGAGCGGGTGGGCCGCCGGGATGCCCGCGAGGAGACCGGCGACCGCCGCGCGGTCGCCGATGTCGGCGGCCGCGACGGTCACGGTGGCACCCAGGGCGGTGAGTTCGTCGCGCAGCCGCCCGGCCTCCGGGGCGTCGGGGCCGCGCCGGCTGGTGAGCAGCAGGTGCCGTACGCCGTGGTGGGTGACCAGTCGCCGGGCGACCAGTCCGCCCAGCGTGCCGGTGCCACCCGTGACCAGCACGGTGCCCTCGGCGTCCAGTCCGGACGGTCCGGTCCCCTCGGGCCGCAGCCGGGCGAGGCGCGGTACGAGGACGGCGCCGTCGCGCACGGCCAGCTGCGGTTCGCCGGTCGCGACCGCGGCGGGCAGCAGCGCCCGGGAATCGGCCGCGTCGTCCACGTCCACCAGGACCACCTGCCCGGGGTTCTCCGACTGCGCCACCCGGGCCAGCCCCCACACCGAGGCCATGGCCGGGTCGTGCCGCGCGTCGCGGGTGAGCACCACCAGCGGGGCGGCGGGCTCGGCGGCCCGCAGGTGCGCCTTGATCGCCTCCAGCGCGCGGGTGACCAGGTCCCTGGACCGCCGGGGCAGGTCCTCGTCGGCCGCGGGGGAGTCCGTCAGGTCCAGCACGGTGTCCGTGGCCGGCCCGGTCGGCGCCGCCGCGCGGTCCACCGCGAGCGGGGTCCACTCGGTGGCGAACAGCATGTCGGCGACGCCGGCCCCGCCACCGACCCGGTGGACGTCGACGGGACGGGTGACGAGCCTGCCGACCGAGGCGACCGGGGCGCCCGTCGGGTCGGTCACCTCCACCGCGACGTCGTCGCCACCCACCGTGCCGACCCGCACCCGCAGGGCGGTGGCCCCGGTCGCGTGCAGCACCGCGTCGTTCCAGGCGAACGGCAGCCGGGCCGGGGCGTCCTCGCCGCGGCGGCCCGGCAGGAAGGCGGCGGCGTGCAGGGCCGAGTCCAGCAGCGCCGGGTGGAGCAGGAAGGCCGAGAGGTCGGTGTCGTCCGGCAGCGCGACCTCGGCGAAGACCTCCTCGCCCCGCGTCCAGACGGCCCGCAGGCCCCGGAACAGCGGGCCGAACTCGAACCCGGCCGCCCGCTGCCCGTCGTAGAAGCCGTCCACCGCGACGGCCTCGGCGCCCTCGGGCGGCCAGCTCCCCGGGCCGGCGGCGGGCGCCGGGCGCGGCTCGGTGTGCAGCTGTCCGGCGACGTGCCGGGTCCAGGCCGCGTCCGCGTCGGCGTCGTCGGCACGCGAGTGCACGGTGACCGGCCGCAGGCCGGTGTCGTCGGCCTCGCCGACGAAGACGCGCAGGTGCACCGCGCCGGTCGCGGCGATGGCCAGCGGCGCCTCGACCACCAGCTCCGACACCGCGGTCGCCCCCAGTTCGTCACCCGCGCGGACCACCAGCTCCAGCAGCGCGGTGCCCGGCACCAGCACCGTCCCGGAGACGGCGTGCTCGGCCAGCCAGGGCTGGGTGCGCAGGGAGACCCGGTTGGTGAACACGGCCGCATCCGACTCCGGGAGCCGCACGACCGCGCCGAGCAGCGGATGCCCGCTGCCGTCCAGGCCCACCGCACCGATGTCGGTGGCCTTGCCGTCCGCCTTCAGCCAGTAGTGGTGGTGTTGGAAGGGGTAGGTGGGGAGGGGGGTGTGGGGTGTGGTGGGGGTGGGTGGGGTGTGCCAGGTGGGGGTGTGGTGGGTGTGGGTGTGGAGGTGGGCGAGGGCGGTGTGGAAGGTGGTGGGTTCGTGTTGGTTGCGGCGGAGGGTGGGGATGGTGGTGGTGGGTTGGGTGGTGTGTTGGGTGAGTGCTTCTTGGATGGCGGGGGTGAGGACGGGGTGGGGGCTGATCTCGATGTAGGTGTGGTGGCCGGTGTCGGCGAGGGTGGTGGTGGCGGTGTGGAAGTGGACGGTTTGGCGGAGGTTTCGGTACCAGTAGTCGGCGTCGAGGTGGGGGCCGGTGATCCAGGTGGTGTCGGTGGTGGAGTACATGGGGGTGGTGGGTGTGTGGGGGGTGATGTCGGTGAGGAGTTGGGTGAGTTCTTGGTGGAGTTGTTCGACGTGGTGGGTGTGTGAGGCGTAGTCGACGGGGATTTTGCGGGCGCGGATGTTGTGGTTGTTGAGTTGGGTGTGGAGTTCGTCGATGGCGGTGGGGTCGCCGGCGATGACGGTGGTGGTGGGGCCGTTGATGGTGGCGATGTCGATGGT
The DNA here is from genome assembly GCF_055558055.1 of Streptomyces sp. NPDC025833. Taxonomy (NCBI): domain Bacteria; kingdom Bacillati; phylum Actinomycetota; class Actinomycetes; order Kitasatosporales; family Streptomycetaceae; genus Streptomyces; species Streptomyces sp. NPDC025833. The sequence continues at coordinate 86,071 of NZ_JBVHNF010000021.1, read as the reverse complement.
GTGTTGGTGGGGGGTGGTCCAGGGGGTGAGTTCGGTGTGGGGGAGGGGGACGGACATCATGGCGCCGTGGCCGGCGAGGCGGCGGGCGATGAGTTGGCTGCGGAGGGCGATGATGCGGGCGGCGTCGTCGAGGGTGAGGGCGCCGGCGATGTGGGCGGCGGTGATTTCGCCTTGGGAGTGGCCGATGACGGCGTCGGGGTGGATGCCGTGGTGTTGCCACATGCGGGCGAGGGCGGTCATGACGGCGAAGGTGACGGGTTGGACGACGTCGACGCGGTCGAGGGTGGGGGCGTTGGGGGTTTGACGCAGGACGTCGGTGACGGTCCAGTCCTGGTGGGGGGCGAGGGCGGTGTCGCAGGCGTTGATGGTGTGGGTGAAGACGGGGTGGGTGTCGAGGAGGGTGGCGCCCATGCCGGCCCATTGGGTGCCTTGGCCGGGGAAGACGAAGACGGTTTTGCCGGTGGTGGTGGGGGTGCCGGTGGTGAGGGCGGGGTCGGGGGTGTTGGTGGTGAGTGCGGTGAGGGCGCGGGTGAGGTCGTCGGGGTGGGTGGTGGTGATGACGGCGCGGTGGTGGTGGTGGGGTCGGCGGGTGAGTTGGTCGGCGATGTGGGCGGGGGTGAGGTCCGGGTGCTGTTGGAGGTGGTGGAGGAGGCGTTGGGCGGTGGCGGTGAGGGCTTGGGGGGTGGCGGCGGACAGGGGCCAGGTGATGACGTGGCCGTCCTCGTGGGGTGTCTCCTCGCCGGCCGGGGTGGTGTCGGGAGCGGCCGGTGCCTCTTCGAGGATCACGTGCGCGTTCGTCCCACTCACACCGAACGCCGAGATGCCGATACGGCGCGGACGGTCCGCCTCCGGCCAGGGCACCTCCTCGGTCAGCAGCCGCACCTCACCGGCGGACCAGTCGACGTGCGGTGTCGGCGCGTCCACGTGGAGGGTCCGCGGCAGTGCGCCGTGGTGCATCGCCAGCACGGACTTCACGACACCCGCCATGCCCGCGGCCGCCTGGGTGTGACCGATGTTGGACTTGAGCGAGCCCAGCCACAGCGGCCGTCCCGGCTCGCGGTCCTGCCCGTAGGCGCTGATCACCGCCTGCGCCTCGATGGGGTCGCCCAGCACGGTACCGGTGCCGTGCGCCTCGACGGCGTCGACGTCCCGCGGCCGCAGACCCGCGTTGGCGAGGGCCTGACGGATGACCCGCTGCTGGGAGGGGCCGTTGGGTGCGGTGAGGCCGTTGGAGGCGCCGTCCTGGTTGGTGGCGGTACCCCGTACGGTGGCGAGGACCGTGTGGCCGTTGCGGCGGGCGTCGGAGAGCCGTTCCAGCAGGACGAGGGCGACACCCTCGGACCAGCCGGTGCCGTCGGCCGCCGCCGCGAACGCCTTGCACCGGCCGTCCGCGGCCAGCCCCCGCTGCCGCGAGAACTCCACGAACGTCGACGGCCGCGCCATCACCGCGACACCGCCCGCCAGCGCCAGGTCGCACTCGCCCGAGCGCAGTGACTGGGCGGCCAGGTGCAACGCCACCAGCGACGACGAGCACGCCGTGTCCACGGTCACCGCGGGACCCTCGAACCCGAACGTGTAGGCCACCCGGCCCGACAGCACACTCGGCAGGTTGTTGTGCGACGTGTAACCGTCCACGCCCTCGCCGATCAGGTCCGCGCCGATGGTGTACCCCGTGTGGAAGCCACCGGCGAACACCCCCGTCCGGCTGCCGCGCAGCGCGGTGACGTCGACGCCGGCCCGCTCGAAGACCTCCCAGGAACTCTCCAGGAGGACCCGGTGCTGCGGGTCCATCGCCAGCGCCTCACGCGGTGAGATCTTGAAGAACGAGGCGTCGAAGTCCCCCGCGCCGTCGAGGAAACCGCCCCTGCGGGTGTACGTCTTGCCGGGCAGCCCGGGCTCGGGGTCGTAGATGGCGTCGATGTCCCAGCCGCGGTCCGTCGGGAAGTCGGACAGCGCCTCACCGCCCGAGGCCAGCAGCTCCCACAGGTCCTCGGGGGAGGCGATGCCGCCCGGCAGCCGGCACGCCATGGAGACGATCACGATCGGGTCGTCATCCGCCGGCCCGCCGCTCACCACGGCGGCGGCCTCCTCGGCGCCGCCCGACAACTCCTCCAGCACGAACCGGGCCAGCGCCCGCGGGGTCGGGTGGTCGAAGAGCAGGGTGGTCGGCAGCCGCAGCCCGAAGTCCTTGACCAGGGCGTTGCGCAACTGCACCGACGTCATGGAGTCGAAACCCTGGTCCGTGAACGCGGTCTCCGCGGCCACGTTCGTGGTGTCGCGGTGCCCCAGCACGGCCGCCGCGTGGGTGCGCACCGCGTCGAGCACCGCGGCCTCCCGGTCCGCCTCGGACAGCGTGGCCAGCCGACCGGCCAGGTCCGAGCCCGACCGGTCGCCGCCCGCGGCACCGTCCAGCTCCCGCAACGCCGCCTGCACCTCGGGCAGTTCGCCCAGCAGCGGGCTCGGCCGGGCGGCGGTGAAACCGGGGGCGAACCGGGACCAGTCCATGGCCGCGACCGACACCGCGGTCTCGTCGCGCTCCACCGCGTGCACCAGCGCCCGCAGGGCCGGCTCCGGGTCCATGGCGACCACACCCAACCGGTCGAGCCGCTCGGCGGCACCGTCCACCGCACCGAGCCCCGCTCCCGCCCAGGAACCCCAGGCGATCGAGGTCGCCGTGCGGCCACGGGCCCGCCGCTGCCGGGCGAGCGCGTCGAGGTAGGCGTTGGCCGCGGCGTAGGCGCCCTGGCCGCCACCTCCCCACACACCGGCGTTGGACGAGATCAGCACGAAGGCGTCGAGCGGCCGGTCGCCGAGTACGTCGTCCAGGTTCCGGGCGCCGAGCACCTTGCCCGCGACGACCCGGGAGAACTCCTCCGGGGAGGTCTCGGCGATCGCGCTCTGCTGGCCCGCGCCCGCCGCGTGGACGACGGCGGTCAGCGGCCTGTCGTCCGGTACGGCCTCGACCACGGCGGCCAAGGCGTCCCGGTCGGCCACGTCGCACGCGGCCACCGTCACGGCGGCGCCCAACTCCTCCAGCGCGGCCACCTGTTCCCGCACGCCCTCGGCGTCCGCGCCGCCGCGGCTCACCAGCAGCAGGTGCTCCGCGCCCGTGGCGGCCAGCCGGCGGGCGATCTGCCCACCGACACCGCCGGTACCACCGGTGACCAGCACCGTCCCGCGCGGTGTCCACGTCCGCCGGGCGGCGGACCCGGCGGGCCCGGCGGGCCCGTCCGAGGAAGCGCGCACCAGCCGCCGCCCGAACACACCGGAGGGACGGATCGCGACCTGGTCCTCGTCCCCCTGGCCGCGCAGCACACCGGCCAGGTACCGCAGCACCCGCTCGTCCGGCTCGGCGGGCAGATCCACCGAACCGCCCCACAGCCGCGGGTACTCCAGCCCGGCCACCAACCCGAATCCCCAGGTCAGCGCATCGGACGGACCGATCCACGGACCGTCGTCCGCCTCCGCCCCGCCCATGGTCACCGACCACAGCGGCGCGGTGACACCCTGGTCCGCCAGCGCCGGCACCAGGGCGGCCAGCAGCATCAGCCCGTTGGGCACGGCCGGGAAGCCGGCGTGCGGCCCCTCGTCCAGCGAGAGGAACGACAGGACACCGCTGTACCCGGCGGCCGCCACCCCCTCGGCCGCCAGCCGGCCGGCCACCGCCGTCCGGTCGTCGTCCGCGGTCTCCAGCACCACGCAGTCCGCGCCGTAACCCCGCAGGGCGTCCAGGGTCCCGGTCACCCGGGCGTCCTCGGCGAAACCGGCCGGAACGACCGCGAGCCACGTGCCGGAGAACCGGTCCGACGTGACGATCCCCAGCCGGCGCCAGACGACGCGGTACCGCCACGACTCCACGGCGTGCTCGTGCCGCGCGCGCCGCCGCCAGTTGGTCAGGGCCGGCAGGGCGGACGCGACCACCTCGCGGTCCCGTTCGTCGGTGACGTCCAGCGTGCTGGCGAGCGCCGCCACGTCCGCCCGGTCCACCGCCTCCCAGAAACGCGCCTCGTACGGATCGGCGGCGGTGGCGGAGTCCCGGGCCGTGGGCTCCGGCCAGTAGTGGTGGTGTTGGAAGGGGTAGGTGGGGAGGGGGGTGTGGGGTGTGGTGGGGGTGGGTGGGGTGTGCCAGGTGGGGGTGTGGTGGGTGTGGGTGTGGAGGTGGGCGAGGGCGGTGTGGAAGGTGGTGGGTTCGTGTTGGTTGCGGCGGTGGGTGGGGATGGTGGTGGTGGGTTGGGTGGTGTGTTGGGTGAGTGCTTCTTGGATGGCGGGGGTGAGGACGGGGTGGGGGCTGATCTCGATGTAGGTGTGGTGGCCGGTGTCGGCGAGGGTGGTGGTGGCGGTGTGGAAGTGGACGGTTTGGCGGAGGTTTCGGTACCAGTAGTCGGCGTCGAGGTGGGGGCCGGTGATCCAGGTGGTGTCGGTGGTGGAGTACATGGGGGTGGTGGGTGTGTGGGGGGTGATGTCGGTGAGGAGTTGGGTGAGTTCTTGGTGGAGTTGTTCGACGTGGTGGGTGTGTGAGGCGTAGTCGACGGGGATTTTGCGGGCGCGGATGTTGTGGTTGTTGAGTTGGGTGTGGAGTTCGTCGATGGCGGTGGGGTCGCCGGCGATGACGGTGGTGGTGGGGCCGTTGATGGTGGCGATGTCGATGGTGTGTTGGTGGGGGGTGGTCCAGGGGGTGAGTTCGGTGTGGGGGAGGGGGACGGACATCATGGCGCCGTGGCCGGCGAGGCGGCGGGCGATGAGTTGGCTGCGGAGGGCGATGATGCGGGCGGCGTCGTCGAGGGTGAGGGCGCCGGCGATGTGGGCGGCGGTGATTTCGCCTTGGGAGTGGCCGATGACGGCGTCGGGGTGGATGCCGTGGTGTTGCCACATGCGGGCGAGGGCGGTCATGACGGCGAAGGTGACGGGTTGGACGACGTCGACGCGGTCGAGGGTGGGGGCGTTGGGGGTTTGACGCAGGACGTCGGTGACGGTCCAGTCCTGGTGGGGGGCGAGGGCGGTGTCGCAGGCGTTGATGGTGTGGGTGAAGACGGGGTGGGTGTCGAGGAGGGTGGCGCCCATGCCGGCCCATTGGGTGCCTTGGCCGGGGAAGACGAAGACGGTTTTGCCGGTGGTGGTGGGGGTGCCGGTGGTGAGGGCGGGGTCGGGGGTGTTGGTGGTGAGTGCGGTGAGGGCGCGGGTGAGGTCGTCGGGGTGGGTGGTGGTGATGACGGCGCGGTGGTGGTGGTGGGGTCGGCGGGTGAGTTGGTCGGCGATGTGGGCGGGGGTGAGGTCCGGGTGTTGCTGGAGGTGGTGGAGGAGGCGTTGGGCGGTGGCGGTGAGGGCTTGGGGGGTGGCGGCGGACAGGGGCCAGGTGATGACGTGGCCGTCCTCGTGGGGTGTCTCCTCGCCGGCCGGGGTGGTGTCGGGAGCGGCCGGTGCTTCCTCGAGGATCACGTGCGCGTTCGTCCCACTCACACCGAAGGCGGAGACGGCGGCGCGGCGGGGGTGGGTGGTCTGGGGCCAGGGGTGGGGCTGGGTGAGGAGTTGGACGGTTCCGGCGGACCAGTCGACGTGGGGGGTGGGTTCGTCGACGTGGAGGGTGCGGGGCATGGTGCGGTGGTGGAGGGCGAGGACGGTCTTGATGATGCCGGCGACGCCTGCGGCGGCCTGGGTGTGGCCGATGTTGGATTTGAGGGAGCCGAGCCGGAGGGGGTGGTCGGGGTCGCGGTGGCGGCCGTAGGTGTTGATGAGGGCCTGGGCCTCGATGGGGTCGCCGAGGGTGGTGCCGGTGCCGTGGGCTTCGACGAGGTCGATGTCGTGGGGCTGGAGGCGGGCGTTGGCGAGGGCTTGTCGGATGACGCGTTGCTGGGAGGGGCCGTTGGGTGCGGTGAGACCGTTGGAGGCGCCGTCCTGGTTGACGGCGGATCCGGTGACGACGGCGAGGACGGTGTGGTTGTTGCGGCGGGCGTCGGAGAGGCGTTCCAGCAGGACGAGGGCGACGCCCTCGGACCAGCCGGTGCCGTCGGCGGCGGCCGCGAACGCCTTGCAGCGGGCGTCCGGCGCCAGCCCCCGCTGCCGCGAGAACTCCACGAAGGACGTCGGCTGGGCCATCACCGCGACACCGCCCGCCAGCGCCAGGTCGGACTCGCCCGAGCGCAGTGACTGGGCGGCCAGGTGCAGCGCCACCAGCGACGACGAGCACGCCGTGTCCACGGTCACCGCGGGACCCTCGAACCCGAACGTGTAGGCCACCCGGCCCGAGACGACGGCGGTGGCCGTCCCGGTGCTCCGGTACCCCTCCGTGTCGTCGTCCGAGCCCGCGAGGCTCATGCCGTAGTCCTGGTTCATCACACCGGCGAACACGCCGGTCCTGCTGCCCTGCAACGAGGTGACGTCGACGCCCGCCCGCTCGAACAGCTCCCACGAGGTCTCCAGGAACACGCGCTGCTGCGGATCCATCGACAGCGCCTCGCGCGGCGAGATCCGGAAGAAGTCCGCGTCGAACCCGGTGGCGTCCTGGAGGAAACCGCCCTCGCGGACATAGGTCGTGCCCGCCTGCTCGGGATCGGAGTCGAACAGGCCCTCCACGTCCCAGCCGCGGTCCGCGGGGAACGCGGTGATCCCGTCGAGGCCCTGGTCGACGAAGGTCCACAGGTCCTCGGGGGAGGCGATGCCGCCCGGCAGCCGGCACGCCATGGAGACGATCACGATCGGGTCGTCCTCGGCCGGTCCGCCGCTCACCACGGCGGCGGCCTCCTCGGCACCGCCCGACAACTCCTCCAGCACGAACCGCGCCACCGCCCGCGGGGTCGGGTGGTCGAAGGCCAGCGTGGTCGGCAGCGGCAGCCCCGTCACCTCCACCAGGCGGTTCCGCAACTGCACGGCCTGGAGCGAGCCGAAACCGATCTCCTTGAAGGCCCGCTGCGGGACCACGGCGTCCCGGGCCCGGCCGGCGGTCTCCGCGGCCGCGTCGCACACGGCGGAGACGAGGGTCCGCAGCCGCTCGGCCTCGGGCAGCCCGGCGAGCCGGGCCCGGAACTCCTCGGCACGCCCGGCGTCCGCCGACGCCCCCGCGGAGGTGTCGATCAGCCCGCGCAGCACCGCGGGAACGGCGTCGCCGGCGTGCAGCGTCATCGGGTCGAGCCGCAGCGAGCAGACCGCCGCCTCGCCGGACATCAGCGCGGCGTCGACCACGCTGAGCAGCTCCCGCCGGGCCAGGATGCCCACGCCCGACGGCAGTGCCGCCTCCGGTTCGTCGGCCCACGGCCCCAGGGACAGCGACAGCCCCGCACGGCCCTCGGCCCGCCGGCGCAGCGCCAGCGCGTCGCAGAACGCGGCCACCGCGGCGTCCTCCGGCTCGTGCGCCGTACCCAGCGTGCCCGCGGCCGAGGGAAGCAGCACCAGGACCGCCCCCTCGGCGGCGGCGGTCACCTCGTCCAGCGCGGCCGCCTGAGCCGCCGCGAGCCGGAACGGACCGGAGGGGACGTGGACCACACCGGCGAGCGGCCGGCGCAGGCCCGTCAGCACCGCCCGCAGCGCCGCGCGGTCGGTGAGATCGCAGGCGGCCACCGTCACCGTCGCCTTGAGCGCGGTCAGTTCACCCGCGAGGCCCGCGACGGACAGGTCGTCCTCACCCCGGTCGCTGATCAGCACCAGGTGCCGGACCCCGTGACCGGTCACGAGGTGGCGCGCCACGACCGCCCCGGCCACCGTGTCCGCGCCCGCCACCACCGCGGTGCGCGCCGGACCGAACACCGTGTCCCCGCCGGAGCGCACGGCCAGCCGCTCCAGCGACGGCCGGACGATGCTGCCCGCCCGCACGGCCACCTGCGGTTCGTCCCCCGCCGCCACGACGCGCAGCAGACCCGCGGGCAGCGCGTCACCGGAGCCGGCCGCGGCGTCCAGGTCCACGTGCACGAGCCGGTCGCCGTGCCCGGACCGCAGCCCGCGCACCAGCCCAGCCACGGCCGCGTGCGCGGGGTCGGGCGTCTCGGCCGGACCGGTGCCGACCCCGCCGCGGGTGAGGACGACCAGCCGCGCCGGGGCAGGCCACCCCTGCGCGAGCCACGTCCGGACCCGGGAGGACACGTCCGCGACGAGACCGGACGGTTCCGCTTCCGACGGCCCCGCCGGCACCACCACCACGTCCGCCGGCGCGAGGTCGGCGGGCGGCAGTCCGTCGGCCAGGTGCGTCACCTCGGCGCCCGCCGCCTCCAGGCCCGCGACCAGGCCGGCGTCGGCCTCCCCGGCGACCACCCAGCGCGGCCCGGCCGGGTCCGCGGCGGCGCCGTGCCCGACCGGGGGCAGCGGCAGCCAGTCGGCCCGGAACAGGTGCTCGTAGGTGCTGCTGCCGGCGGCCCGCAGCCGGGCGGGCCGGTCCAGCAGCAGGCGCCGGGTGACCTTGCCCGAGCCGGTACGCGGGATGCGCGTGACCTCGTACAACTCCTCGGGCACCTTGAAGTAGGAGAGCCGTTCGCGGCAGGCGGCGAACAGCGCGTCCGTGTCGAGTCCCTCCGGACCCGGCACCAGGAAGGCGACGGGGACCTCGCCCAGGATGTCGTGGGCCTTGCCGGCCACGGCGACGTCCGCCACCCCCGGCACTGCCCGGAGCACGTCCTCGATCTCCCCCGGGTGGATGTTCTCGCCGCCCCGGATGATGAGGTCCTTGATCCGGCCGGTGACGGTGAAGTAGCCGGCCTCGTCGCGGCGGGCCAGGTCCCCGGTGCGGTACCAGCCGTCGCGCAGCGCGAGCGCGGTCTCCTCCGGCCGGTTGTGGTAGCCGACCATCACGTTGGGGCCGCTGACCCAGACCTCGCCCTCCTCGTCGGCCGCCACGTCACGCCCGGACTCCGGGTCGACGAGGCGCACGTTGAGCCCGGGCACCGGCAGCCCGCTCGACCCCTCGACCCGCGCCCCCGTGGGCCAGTTGATGGTGATCGAGCCGCAGGTCTCGGTGCTGCCGTAGGCGTCCAGCAGGGGCACGCCGAACGTCTCCTCGAAGGAGACGCGCAACGACCGGGTGGTCACCGCCCCGCCGACCAGGCCGACCCGCAGGTCCGGGGCCCGCACCCCCTGCTGCTGCGCGGCCTGCACCAGGTAGTGGTACATGGTGGGCACACCGGCGAGGAAGGTAGGCGACTCCTCGCGCAGCACGGACAGGATCTCGTCGGCGGAGTAGCCGTCGGTGATGCGCGCGGTGGCACCGACCGACGTGACCGCCAGCACGCACGCGATGTGCGACAGGCTGTGGAACAGCGGGAGGGGCCACAGCACCCGGTCCTCGGCGGTCAGTTCGGGCACCGGTACGTAGCAGGCGGCCACCGACCACAGGCAGTTGCGCTGGGTCGACAGCACCCCCTTGGGCTTCCCGGTGGTCCCCGACGTGTAGAGCATCCAGGCGACCTCGTCCAGGCCGAGGTCGTCCCTGGCGCCGGCCTCCGGCTCCGAGCCGGCCAGGGTCTCGAAGGCCACCGTCCCGGCCGGGACCTGCCGGTCGCCGGTGACGACGATCCGGGGGTGCTCGGCCTCGCCCAGCACGCGCCTGAGCTGCTCGACCCGGGTGGCGTCGGTGATCACCACCCGGGCGCCGCTGTCGGCGAGGAAGAACTCCAGCTCGGCGTCGGTGGAATGCGGATTGAGCGGAACGCCGATCACGTTCGCCCGGGTGAGGGCCAGGTAACCCTCGACCATCTCCACGCAGTTGCCCAGGTACAGCGCCGCGCGGTCGCCCGGATGCACGCGCAGCCCGGCCAGATGCCCCGCGATGTACCGCGTCCGCAGCTCCAGTTCGGCATAGCTGACCTGACGTCGGGCATCGGCGAAGGCGATTTTCCCGCCGAGTCGGGCGGCATGTTCGATCAGGGTCTCGGGCAGGGGCCGAATCAGTTCTGTGCGCAGCATCCGGTAATCACTCCTAGGCACGGCGAGAAGCGCGTGAGCGCGACTTCGAGTCTCGCCTGCATTCGGGAGAGCGGACCCCCCTAACAAACCCCCTATGGAATCCCTGATCTGCGGGCCGGGAGAAATCGTCCCCCCTACGCTTTCACCGAATTCAGGGCCAGCCGAAGAATTCCCGGTAGCATGGCACCTGTTGTTCCAGCATGTGGATGCCGTGGTGCACCCGCCGGCCCGCGGCCGCCGCGGCCCGCAGCAGGGCGGTCTCGTGGGGCTTCATGACGATGTCGGCCACCACCGCGTCCCCGCGGACGGCGACGGGGTCGAACGGCAGCGGGTCCCGCGGGCGCATCCCGAGCGGCGTGGCGTTGACGACGAGATCGGCGGCCTCCAGGTCCCCCGGCGCCTCGGCCCGGACGGTCCGCGGCCACCGGGAGCCGAGCCGCGCCAGCAGCCCGGCGAGCCGGCCCGCGTCGACGTCCCGCAGGCAGACCTGTCCGGCACCGGCCAGCAGCAGGGCCACGGCGACGGCGCTGCCGGCCCCGCCCGCGCCGACCAGGACCACCCGGCTGCCCCGCACGGGGTGCCCGGCCGCCTCCAGCCCGCGCACGAAGCCGAGCCCGTCGAAGTTGTCGGCGAGCCAGCGGCCGTCAGGGCCGCGCCGCATCGCGTTGGCGGTCCCGCTCAGCGCCGCGGCCGGGCCGAGTTCGTCCGCGAGGCCGCACACGGCGGCCTTGTGCGGAACGGTGACCAGCAGCCCGTCGACGTTGCCCGCCCGGACCAGGCCGCCCACGACGGCCGCGAGGTGCTCCGCCGGGGCGTGCACGGGGATCACCACGGCGTCGACGCCGAGCCGCGCGAGGACCGGGTTGACCAGCTCCGGCGCCCGGACCTGGGTCACCGGGTCGCCCAGGACCGCGTACAGCCGGGTCGAGCCCGACAACCGCGTTCGGGTCACTTCCGGCCTCCGGCCGGGCACGCGGTTGTAACAGGGGTCACCGAGCTGGCACCATGCGGGGTGGGGGAAGGAGCTGTCCCATGCCGCAGGTGAAGACGGAAGCGCCGCGCGAGATCGTCGGCGAGGCATGTCCGGTGCGCGAGGTGCTGGACCGCGTGGCCGGCAAGTGGAGCATTCTGATCATCGTCGCCGCGGCCCGCGGCCCGGTGCGGTTCACCGAGCTGGAGCGGTCGATCGACGGCATCAGCAGGCGCATGCTCACGCTCACCCTGCGGAACCTGGAGCGGGACGGCCTGCTCACCCGCACGGTGTACGCCACGGTGCCGCCCCGGGTCGAGTACCGGCTCACCGACATGGCGCAGGAACTGCATAAGTCACTCCTCTCGCTCACGGACTGGGCCACCCGGCACCGGGAGGCGATCTCGGCCGCGCGGCACGCCTACGACGCGGAGCGCTTGGTCGACGGCCGCTGAGCGTGCCGCGGCCGCCCGTGCAGGGTGGTGGTCCCCAGGTCGGCCGGGAGGTCCCGGCGGCGCTTGATGCCGAGCTTCCGGTAGATCCTGGTCAGGTGCTGTTCCACGGTGCTGGCCGTGATGTAGAGCTTCGCCGCGATCTCCCGGTTGGTGTAGCCGAGCACCGCCAGGTGCGCGACGCGCCGCTCCGCCTCCGTGAGCCGGCTCCCGTCGTCCTCGCAGGGCGCCGACGTGTCCGAGGCCCCCTGGAAGGCGAGCAGTTCCTCGCCCAGCGGTGCCGCCCCGCAGGACGTGGCGAGGTACCGGGCCCGGCGCAGCGTCGTGCGGGCCCGGCGGTTGTCGGCCAGGGCCGAGTAGGCGTAGCCGAGGTCGGCGAGGCCCCGCGCCTGCTCGTACTGCTCCCCGTACTGCTCGAACAGCTCGACGGCCTCCAGCAGGAGCTGCGGCCGCCGCTCGGGGGTGCTGACCGCGGCGAGCATCCGCAGCGACCGGCCGCGGGCACTGCCGTCGCCGCCGGAGGCGTCCGAGCGGGCCAGCTCCTCCCGGACCAGGCGCCGCGCCCGGTCGTCGTTGCCCAGCCGCAGCCACGCCTCGGCGGCGCTGGTGCGCCAGGGGACCGGTGCGGCGGCCTCCAGCCCGAGGGCCGGGACCAGGTCGCCGCAGGCGAGGAAGTCGGCGAGCGCGGCATAGGCCCGCTCGGCGGCGAGGTGGTAGGTGCCGCGGGCGTGCAGGTAGTAGAGGCCGTAGCGGCTCTGGGACATCGCCTCGGGCGGTGAGAACGCCAGGTACCGTTCGGCCGTCTCCGTGTCGCCCGACCGCACCGCCGCCGTGATCAGCGTGCCCAGCGGGAACCCGACGGCCACCCCCCAGGCGTGGGCCGGCAGCAGCGTGAGGGCCTCCTGCGCCGCCCGCAGCGCGTCATCGAGGTCACCGCGGCGCAGCAGCGCCTCCGCGCGCAGGCTCGCCAGCACGGCGTGCCAGGTCGGCGCCTCGTCCTCGCCGCCGGCGGCGCTCAGCGCGGCGCACCGCTGGAGCACCAGGTCGTAGCGGCCCAGGTCGAGCAGGCCCAGCAGGGCCAGGGCCGCGGTCTCGTGGGCCCATGCCGTGTTGCCGCGGGCGCGCAGGTCGCGCAGGGACCGCTCCAGCGCGCTCGCCCGGTCGCCGCTGCGGCCGCTCACCAGCAGGTCGCACAGCGATCCGGCCAGCGCCAGCCAGGGGTCGTTCCCGGCCGGCGCCGTCAGGGCCCGGCCGGGAGCCGGGGGACCGCCGAACGCCGCCCGGGCCGCAGCCTGGGTCCGCCGGTGCGCGAAGCGGGGGTGGGAGAAGGCCAGCCAGGAGTCGAGGTGGCGCACCTCCAGCGCCAGCGAGGCGTCCGCGGAGGCCGCCTCGCGCAGCCGGCCGAGCACCGGGACGGTGTCGGTGTGCCGCCCGTGCCAGAGCAGTTGCCGCACCAGGTCGGGCAGGCAGTCGTTCCCCAGGTCCCCCGCCCGCGCCGCCGCCACCAGGGGCGTCAGGTGGCCGGCCGCGGCCGACGGGCTGCCCCGCCACCGCGCGTCGGCCAGTTTCGCCAGCACGGCGGCGCGGCCGGCCGGCTCGGGGCAGGCCTCGTGCGCCAGCTCCAGATAGCGGGAGGCGCGTTCGTTCCGCTCGGCGAGCAGTTCCTGTTCCGCGGCCTCGACGAGCACCGGCACCGCCCAGGGCTCCACCCGCCGGCGCGCCTGCGCGAGGTGGTGCGCCACCGCCGGCGCCGGTTCCCCGAGACCGTGCAGCAGCCGCGCCGCGCGCTGGTTGAGGGTGGCGCGTTCGGTACCGGTCACGGTGGACAGGACCGCCTCGCGGGCCGCCGGGTGCGGCAGCCGGCCGTCCCGCAGGAGCCCCGTCGCCGTCATCGTGGCGATCGCGCGCTCCACCGACGCGGACCCGGTCAGGGCTCCGGTGCCCGCCTCGGTCTCCTGGTCGAGGCCGGTGAGCCGGGCGACCCGCTCCGGGGTGCCGCGCCCGCCCAGGACGGCCAGCGCCTGCGCGGTGCGCAGCACGGCGGGCTCCCCGCGCCGCAGCAGCCCGACGACGGCCGCGCCGTACCCGCGTGCGGTGACGTGGTCGCGGCCGGTGCGGCCGCCGCGGCGGACGTCCTCGGCCAGCGCGTCGAGCAGCCGGAGGTTGCCGCCGCTGATCCGGTGGAACTCGGCCGCGAGCCGGGGGATGTCGGGCCGCGCGCCGAGGCGTTCCTCCAGCAGGGCGGCCGTGCCGTCCGCCGAGAGGGGTTCCACCTCCAGCCGGTGGGTCCCCGGCTCGCACGGCAGTTCGGCGCTGAACAGGGGCGGCGCCTGGCCGTCGTCCCGCTGGGAGGTCACCACCAGCAGCGCCCGGGCCGCTCCCAGCCTGCGGGCCAGGTACAGCAGGCTCCGTGCCGACTCGGCGTCGGCGTGGTGGATGTCGTCGACCGCGACGATCAGCGGTGTGCGCGCCGTCAGGCGCAGGATCTGCCGGCAGAACTCGTGGTAGCCCGGTACCGCGTGGTCGGCCAGGGATCCCGGCGCCGGGATGCTGAGCAGGAGCTGGCTGAGGACACTGCCGGGCAGGTCCTCCTCCACCGGCGAGCAGGAGGCCCGCATGACCAGCAGACCCGCGCGTTCCGCGTCCGCGACGGCCCGGCGCAGCAGGGCCGTCCTGCCGCTCGCCGCCACGCCCTCGATCAGCAGCACCCGTCCCCGGCCGGTCAGGCAGTCGTCGACGAGGGACTTCAGAAGCGTTTTGTGTTTCTCACGTTCCAGTAAAAGCATGATTTCCCCCAACATGAACGTGACAACGCGGAATCAGACCGGGGCACCACGGAGCCGGGTGCGCAGTGGAATATCCGATGCGTTTCCCAGCAGCCCCCGCTCCCGTAGCCGGGGCACCACGGTGTCCACCACCGCGGTGAGATCCTCGGACAGCATCGCCGGACGAATCCGGAAACCGTCGACGCCGCCGTCCCTGTGCCATTCCTCCATGAGGTCGGCCAATTGTTCAGGTGCCCCGGTGAACGTGGCGCAATCGGATGCGAAGGGTATCCACCGGTCGAGGCGGCCCCTGCGGTCGACCGCCTCGGACTCGGTCGGCGCGACCACCACGTCGAGGTCGGCCAGGACGGTGAGCGGCGCCCGCTCCTTCCTGAGGGACGCGCACAGCCCGTGCAGCTCCCCGCGGACGGCGTCGACGTCGGCGCGGCCGAACGGGGTGATGAAGACGACGTCGGCATGGCGCGCGGCCAGCCGGTAGGGCGTGCTGAAGTGGGCCAGCACCGCCGTCATCGGCGGACCGGAGGGCGGCGTCGGCACCCGGGCGTGCCCCGACGCCGTGAGGTGGCGTCCCGACAGCTCGACCGGCTGCGAGCCGAGCACGGACTCCTCCCGCCGGCTGTCCCAGAACGCGGTGACCGCGGCGACGAACTCGTCGGTGTGGGCGAAGCGTTCCTCGGTGAACGCGGCGTAGCGTTCCGGGTCGGCGGTGGCCCGGCGCCGTTCCTCGTCGCTGAGCGCCACCCGGGGGCGCCAGCCGCCGCGCCCGCCGGCGATGCGGTCCAGGGTGACCGCCCTGGCCGCCGTCGCCGCCGGTTCGCCCCGCGCCACGCCGGTCGGGAACAGCGCGATGCGCGAGGTCCGGCCGGCGGCCACGGCGAGCGCCTGCCAGGCGTCGAGGGCGCCGTGGGCGTGCCCCGGCTCCGGCGTGGCGGGGACCTGGTCGTCGAGGGTGACCAGGTCCAGTCCGCCCCGCTCGGCGAGCCGCACGAGGGACACGAGGCGTTCCGGGTCGAACAGCGCCTCGGCGGGGGTGGCGGTCAGGCGCCAGGCGGCCGGGTGGGAGCCGAGGCCGTCGAGCGCGGCCCCGAGGTACATCGGGGTCCGCATCACGCCCCCGCCCCGATCGACGGATTGACCAGCGACTCGCGGATCTTCTGGTCGCCCAGTCCCCAACGGTCCAGCACCTTCTGGTACTTGCCGTCGCGGATCAGCTCGTTCACGGCCGCGGCGACCGCCTTCGCCGTCCCGTCGCCCTTGCGGCTCATGGCGCCGACCTGGCTGTCGATGGTGTCCGTCACGCTGTCCACCACGCCCACCAGCTCGGTGCGGCCGGCGGTCCGCGCGTGGTACACGACGCTGGAGCTGGGACCGACGTAGGCGTCCACCCGCCCCGACTGGAGCGCCAGGTAGTAGTCGGATGCCTTCTGGTAGTACTGGATGTCGATCGCGGGGCGCCCGGCGTCGCGGTTCTCGGCGCTCCACTTCAGCATGATCTTCTCCTGGGTCGACCCGGAGGCCAGCGCGACCTTCTTGCCGGCCAGGTCGGCCGCTCCGCGGACCTTGAGGTCGCTGCCCTTGCGCGCCTCGAAGCCGAGGCGGTCACGGCGGTAGCTGGCGAAGTCGTACCGCTTCATCCGCTCCTCGGTGACCGAGATGTTGGAGAACGCCACGTCGTACTTCCCGCTGTCCACGCCCAGGAACATGTTCTCCCACGAGGTGATCTCCCGGTCCGGCTTCAGACCCAGCACCCCCGCGACGAGGACGGCGATGTCGAGCTCGAACCCGATGGGAGTCTTGTTGTCGGTCGCGTAGCAGCTCAGCGGCGGTGTGTTGTCGATCGTGCCACCGATGTGCAGGACACCGCTCCGGCGTACGCGCTCGGGGACCAGCGCGGCGACCTTGTCGACCTCGGTGGCGGTGATCCGCTTCTGCTGCGGGCTGAGGTTGAGGCCGGAGCTCGCGGTGGCCGCGGTCTCCTTGCCGGCGCTGCACCCGGTCAGCAGGAGCAGGAACACCCAGCCACCCGCCAGGAAACGACGCATTGTTCTCCTCCGTGTGGTCACAGGATCTTGGTGAGGAACGTGCGGGTGCGTTCGTGCGCGGGGTTCTTGAGCAGCCGCTGCGGCGGCCCCTGCTCCACGACCCGGCCGTCGGCCATGAACACCACCTGGTCGGCGACCTCCCGGGCGAAGCCCATCTCGTGGGTCACCACGATCATGGTCGTGCCGGTGGCGGCCAGCGACTTCATGACGTCCAGGACCTCGCCGACCAGTTCGGGGTCGAGCGCCGAGGTCGGCTCGTCGAACAGCAGCAGCTTCGGCTCCAGGGCCAGGGCCCGGGCGATCGCGACGCGCTGCTGCTGGCCGCCGGAGAGCTGCCGCGGATGGGCGTGGGCCTTGTCCGCGAGCCCGACCCGCGCCAGGAGTTCGCGGGCGAGCGGGTACACCTCCTTGGCGGGACGGCCCTGCGCGGACCGGGGCGCCTCGGCCACGTTGTCGAGGACGGTGAGATTGGCGAACAGGTTGAAGTCCTGGAAGACGAACCCGATGTTGGTCCGCTGCCGCAGGATCTCCTTCTCCCGCAGTTCGCGCAGGTGGTTGCCCGCGCGCCGGTACCCGATCAGCTCCCCGGCGACCAGGACCAGCCCGCGGTCGGCCTTCTCCAGGTGGTTGATCATCCGCAGCAGGGTCGACTTGCCGGCGCCCGAGGGGCCGATCAGCACCGTGACCTCGCCGGGGTTCACCACCAGATCGACACCCTTGAGCACGCTGGTGGCGCCGTAGCTCTTGTGCACGTCGACGATCTCGACCATCGGGGTGTTCACCGCGCCGCCTTCCCCGCGCCGGAGATCGTGCCGCGCAGCCGTTGCCACGGTGTGGGCGGAAGGGCCCGGGATCCGCCGCGCGCGAACCGCCTCTCCACGTAGTACTGGAGGACGGAGAGCAGCCCGGTGAGGATCACGTACCAGGCCGTCGCGACCATGACGAGCGCGACCACGCGGCCGTTGCGGCCGTAGATCACCTGGGTCTGGTAGAAGAGGTCGCCCAGGGCCATCACGGACACGATCGACGTGCCCTTGAGCAGCGAGATCAGCTCGTTGAACGCGTTCGGCAGGATGGTCCGCATCGCCTGGGGCAGCACGATCCGGGAGAGCTGGCGCCGGCGGGGGATGCCCAGGGCGGCGGCCGCCTGCAACTGGCCGCGGTCGACCGAGATGATGCCGGACCGGATGATCTCCGCCGCGTACGCCGCCTGGTGGAGCGCCAGTCCGAGCACGGCCGCGCCCATGGGACCGACCAGGTGCATGGTCGGCACGGAGGTGAACTCGGGCCCGAACGGCACCCCGAACGACAACCGGTCGTACAGGTAGGCGAGGTTGAACCAGAACAGCAGCTGGACGATGAGCGGGACGGAACGGAACACCCACACGTACAGCCAGCCGACCGAGCCCAGCAGCCGGCTGCCGGACAGGCGCATCAGGGCGATCACCAGCCCCAGCGTGAAGCCCAGGGCGGTGCCGTACGCGGTGAGTTCCAGCGTCAGGCCGAGCGCCCGCATGATGCTGTCCTCGAAGAAGTACTGCCGGAACACCGGCCATTCCCAGCCCGGGTTGGTCAGCAGCCCGTGCAGGAACTGGGCGAGGAGCACCAGCAGGAACGCGCTGGCGAGCCAGCGGCCGGGCCGCGGCGCGGGGACCCGGCGCAGGGCCAGCAGCTCGTCGGCGCGGCCCGATGTGTCCACCACATCGTCGGTGGCGCGAAAGGATGCAGATGTCATCGGCACTTCCCCCGTTGCGACATGGTGTGGTCCGATCCGGTCGTTCACGAACCTAAAGAGAACGCGGATCGCCTTTCAACGGGCGCAGACGGGCAGTGCGCCCCGAGTTACCGGGCGATGGGCGCGCCCACTGGACGGTTACCGGGCGCTCCCGCGCGGTTGACCGGGGCATTTTCGGTTGGTCGACTGGGGCGCATGGAACCGACGTGGGACGCGGCGCGGATCGAGGTGCACCGGGTGCCGATCGACGACCCCCGGGTCGCGGCGCTGCACCAGGGCCTGACCGAGGAGTACCTGGCCCGGTACGGGCCCTCGGCCCACGAGGAGATGAGCCGCGCCGCCCGGGACGAGTTCGCCCCGCCCCACGGCGGCTTCCTGGTCCTGACCCTCGACGGCGAGACCGTGGCCGGCGGCGGCTTCCGCCGCCATGACGGGGAGACCGCGGAGCTGAAGCGGATCTGGACCCACCCGCGGCGCCGGAGACTCGGGCTGGCCGGCCGCGTCCTCGCCGAACTGGAACAGGCCGCGCGGGCGCTGGGCTACCGCGGGCTCCGCCTGACGACCGGACCCCGGCAGCCGGAGGCGAGCGGGCTGTACGGCTCCGCGGGCTACCGCCGGGTGCCCTGCCGCCCGGAGCCCGCCGACGGCAAGCCCGCGCTGTGTTTCGAGAAGACGCTGTGACGCCGGTGACGGTGGTGATCGTCGGCGCCGGACCGAGCGGTGTCTCCGTACTGGAAAGACTGGGCGCCAACGCCGCCGAACTGCTCGGCGACCGGCCCCTGGAGGTGCACCTGGTCGACCCCTGCCGGCCGGGTCCGGGACGGGTCTGGCGGCACGACCAGTCGCCCCTGCTGATGCTCAACACCATGGCCGCGCACGTCACCATGTTCACCGGCGCCGACGTGACCTGCGCCGGACCGATCCGGTCGGGCCCTTCGCTGCACGACTGGGCCCGGCAGCGGGGGCAGGACGTCGACGACCCCGGCGTGACCCGGGAACTGGCGGACCTGTCCGAGACCTCCTTCCCCACCCGCCGCCTCCAGAGCCACTACCTCACCTGGGTGTTCGAGCGGGCGGTGGCCGGCCTGCCCCCCGGCACCCGGTTCCACCACCACCGGGACCGGGCGGTCGACGTGCGCGAGCACGGCGGGCGACAGCGGGTCGTGCTCGCCGGCGGACGGACCGTGGAGGCCGACGCCGTGGTGCTCGCCGTCGGCCACCAGGAGGTGGAACTCTCACCCGAGCAGGCGGCGCTGGCCGCCCACGCCGAGCGCCACGGACTGTGCCACCTCCCGCCCGGTTACACCGCCGACCAGGACCTCTCCGTCCTGCGGCCCGGCGCCCGGGTCCTCGTGCGCGGCCTCGGCCTGGCCTTCGTCGACCTGATGGTGCTGGTCACCGAGGGACGCGGGGGCCGGTACACCGAGGACGGGCCGGACACCCTGCGGTACCTGCCCAGCGGCGAGGAGCCGGTGCTGTACGTCGGCTCCCGCCGCGGTGTGCCGTTCCCGCCCAAGCCGGCCTACGCGCTGCCCTCCCCGCCCCCGCCGGCCGGGTTCTTCGATCCGGAGCGCATCCTGCGCGAGGCGCCCCGCCGGCTGGACTTCTTCCGCGACGTGTGGCCGCACGCGGCCAAGGAGATCGGCTGGGGTTACTACCACGAACTGTTCACCGCCCACCCCGACCGGGTGCGCTGCGGCCCCGACGAGTTCGCACGGCGGTACGCGGCGGTCGCCTGGGACAGCGCCGAGCTGCGTGCTCTGCTGCGGCGGACGGTCGTGGACCCCGGGGACGTCCTCGACCTCGCCTCCCTCGACCGCCCCCTCGGCGGCACGGTGTTCCCGGACCGGACCGCTCTGCGGCACAGCGTCCACGGGTACCTGCGCACCGCCCTGGAGCGCCGGTCCGACCCCCGCCACAGCGCGCACCTGGGCGCCGTGCACGGGCTGTTGTCGGTGTTCGGCCGGCTCCCCGCCCTGCTGGACGGCGGGCGCCTCTCGCTCCGCTCGCGGGCGGCCGACGTGGACGGATGGTGGGCCGGCTTCTTCAACCACCTGGCCAGCGGCCCGCCGCCGCGCCGGATCCGCGAGCTGATCGCCCTCGCCGAGGCCGGTGTGGTGCGGTTCGTCGGCCCCGGCATGTGGGTGCGCGCCGCCGGCGACCGGTTCGAGGCGGGCAGCCCCGCCGTGCCCGGCGCTCCGGTGACCGCCACCGCGCTGGTCGAGGCCCGCCTGCCCGTCGGTGCCCTGCCCGCGAGCAGGGACCCGCTGCTCAGGTCCCTGTACGCGCGCGGCGGGCTGTGGGAGAGCGGCGGCACCGAGGACGGGTTCCGCCACCGCACCGGGCTGGCGGCGGTGGACGGCCGGGACGGTGCCGTGCTGGACGCGGCGGGCCGCCGGCACCCGCGGAGGTTCGCGCTCGGCCCCTTCACCACCGCCCTCGCCGGGGGGAACTTCACCCGCCCCGGCGCCGACCCGGTCTCCTCCCGCCTCACCGACGCGGTGGCCCGTGCCGCACTGGCCGCGGCCGGGTCAGACGGGTGACTTCATGTCCTCGTAGAGCCGGCGCCGCAGCAAGTGCCACCGCGGGTCCCCGGTGGAGCAGAACTCCAGCGCCGAGCGGTAGCAGTACCGGGCCGCCCCCGGCACCCGCCGCCGCTTCGCCTGCTGCCCCGCGCCGATGAGGATGTCGCAGACGTGCGCGGAGGCGTCCTCGACGGGCAGGCTCGCGTCCCGGGTGTGGCACACCGCCTGCCGGCAGTGGTGCACCAGCAGCGTCAGCGGCCGGTTGGAGTGGTCCGCCAGCCACTGCGCCGCCTTGCGGTGCTTCTCCGCCCGCCGGGCGTGGGACATGCGCGAGTACGCGACCGCGCCGACGACCTTGTGGACGAAGTCGTACTCGATGGAGCCGAGTTCAGGGCCCAGCCGGCAGCGCTGGAGGAACTCGCGCCGCTCCAGCGACCTGAGGCACTCCTGGATCTCCTCGGGGTCCCGGTCGCTCAGCGCGGCCAGCTCCAGCTCGTAGAAGGGGCTGCCGAACAGGGAGGCGTCGTAGAGCAGTGACTTCTCGGCGGCCGGCAGGGTGTCGAGCCGCGCCGAGATGATGTCGTGCACCCGGGGCGGCACCGGTGGCTTGTCACCGGAAGCCCGCGGACGGGAACACGCCGACCGCGACGGGTCCTCGTCCGCCGAGCCGTCCAGCATGCGGGCGTACTCCAGCGCGAACAGCGGGTTGCCGCCGGACTGTTCCGCCAGGGTGGCGTACGACTCGGCCCCGTGCGCGCCCGGTCCGGGGCGGGCGATGCTGCTCAGCAGGGCCTCGATGCCCGTGCGGGAAAGCGGTTCCAGGCTCATCGTGGTGGCGTTGCGCCGCCCGCTCGCCCAGTACGGCGAGCGGTTGACCAGCTCCGGCCGGGCGGTGACGACGACGAGCAGGGGGAGGCTGCCGACGTTCTCGGTGAGGTCCCCGACGAACTCCAGCAGCGCGTCGTCGGTCCGGTGCAGGTCCTCCAGGATGATGAGGAGCGGCTCGCGCACCGCCAGCTCCTCCACGAACCTCCGCCACGCGGCGAACACCGCCTGCCGCTGCTCCGGATCGGTCAGCGCGTGCCCGCTCTCCTCGTCCGAGGAGACCGCACAGAACAACAGCCGTAGCCTTTCGGCCAATTGGGCGGCGATCGGACCGGTGCCGACGAGGTCGGTCACCGCGGCGTCGAGCCTGCCGTTCTGCTTCGGCGCCGGGTCGTCGTCCGTCGTCCCGGCGTAGGAGCGCACCACACTGGCCAGCGCGGTGTACGGCTCCTTGGGCCCCAGCGCCCGGTTGCAGCCCACCAGGCAGCGCATCCCGGGCCGCTCGGTGACGTCGCGGCGGAGCTCGTGCATGAGCCGGCTCTTGCCGATGCCCGCCACACCGAGCACGGTCACCAGGTGCGGGCGCCTGCTGCGCCGGACCTCCTCGACCCACCAGCGCAACTGCTCCAGCTCGCGGTCCCGCTGGACGAACGGCAGGTGGGTCCGGCTCGCCAGCGCGGGCCGCAGCGCCACGCTCACGTCGTGCCCGGGCCTCGTGCCCGTGGTCACGAAACCGAAGTGCTCCGCGCAGGCCTGCCGCGTGTTGTCGCAGACCCGTACGCCGCCGGGGGCGGCCTCCAGGAGCAGGCCGAGCCCCGTCTCCATGAAGGCGCCGGCGACGTCCACGGGCTCGTCGTCCGCCTCGGTCGCGGGCGCCCGCAGGACCAGGGCCTCCCCGCTGGCGACCGCGACCCGCAGACGGACCCCCTGCTCGGCGTAGTCGGCGACGTCCAGGGCCATCCGGACCGCGCGCAGCACGTCGTCCTCCTGGGTCTGCGCGGTGCCGAACAGGGCCAGGATGACCGGGCCCACGGAGCCGTGGCTCCGTCCCCCGTACCAGCACGTCTGCTGCCGGACGGCGGAACTGGCCTGCTGGAGCAGGCGGTCCAGCACCTCGGGCGGAACGCGGCAGCCCGAGGTGTCGGCGCGGACGAAGACGGCCGTCACCCGCTTGTGCTCCTCCTCGGGACGGTCGGGGAAGGGACCGGCCGTCCGCCGGGCAGCGGTGGCCGCGGCCGGCGCGGTGTCGTGCGCGGCCCCCCGGCCGGACGGCTCGGCGGCCTCGGCCCCGCCCGCGGGCGAGGGAGCCGGCGAGCCCTGCGAGGCCATGCGGATCGCCGTGCCGCCGCTGACCAGCGAGGGATCGTGATCGAGGATCGCCCGCTCCAGTTCCCGCAGTTCCGGGCTGGGGTCGAGGCCCAGTTGCTCGACCAGGGCGGCGCGGGTGCGGCGGAAGGCGCGCAGGGCCTCGGCCTGCCGCCCGGAGCGGTACAGCGCGATCATCAGCTGCCGGCAGAGGCGTTCGCGCAGGGGGTCGGTGCTGACGACGGCTTCCAGTTCGGCGATGACGTCGAGGTGGCGGCCCGCGGCGAGGGCCGCGTCCATCCGGTTCTCCAGCACCGAGTGCCGGGCGTTCTGCAGGGCGGTCAGCTCGGGCCAGTCGTAGCCGTCCTCCACGAGGTCGGCCAGCGCGGGGCCCTTCCACAACGCCAGCGCCTTGCGCAGGTGGCGGTCGGCCTCGTCCCACCGTCCGGCGGCCAGCGCGGTCCGGCCGTTCCCGGCCAGCTCCTGGAACTCGCAGTTGTCTATCGTCGCCGGGTCCGCGCGCAGCACGTAGCCGGGCGCGTGCGTGACCAGCAGCTTGGAGCGGTCGCCGTCGGGCTCGGCCAGGGTGCGGCGCAGGCCGGAGATCGCGTTCTGGACGATCTTCCTCGCGGTGGGCGGCGGCTCCTCCCGCCACAGGGCCCGCACGAGGCTGCTGGTCGCCACCACGGTGTTCGCGTGGATGAGGAGGTAACCGAGCAGCGCCCGCTGGTTGACGCTCCCCAGGGGGACGGGACGTCCCTTGTCGGTGATGTTCAGCGGCCCGAGTATGGAGAACCTCATCCGACACCCTGTCCGCCGGAAGACGATGACCGATACTCCCCAGTGCTTCTCATACCACCGGACCCCCGCTCGGTTGTAGCTGGCTGTCAGTCCCGCCGGTGCGACTGTACGTGACGACGAATGCCTGCATCGAGAATAAGCCGCATGCGCGTTCCCTTGTCGGTCCACGGCCAACTGGCTCAAAATCATCGTGGACCACATGAGCGGGGCGGGGGGACGGCGTCGCGGCACGCGAGGGGGGCGGAGCGGCCGGGGGGGGGGGGGGGGGGGGGGGGGGGGGGGGGGGGGGGGGGGGGGGGCGCCCCGCCGCCGCCCGGCCCCCCCCCCCCCCACCGCCCCGTACCGGGCCCGGCAGGACGCGGTACGGGGCGGTGGCGGGGTGCGGGCGGTGCGTCAG
>NZ_JBVHNF010000021.1:0-62342 GCF_055558055.1 Streptomyces sp. NPDC025833 | reverse complement strand
AGGGGCTAAAAAACAGGGGGCACCACTGGGGGGGGGGGGGGGGCGGGGGGGGCGCCCGGGGGGGGGGGGGGCGGGGCGGGGCCCCGGGCGGGGGGGGGGCGGGGCCCACGGGCGGGTCAGGCCAGGGCGGCCTCGGCGGGCAGAAACAGCTCGGCCAGGTCGGCCGGTTTGCGCAGGGTGTGGTCGGGCTCGGCGGCGAGCAGCGCCCGCTCGTCCGTCTCGCCCCACAGCGCGGCGGCCGCCGCCACGCCGGCGTCCCTGGCCGCCGCCAGGTCCGTCACCGCGTCGCCGACCATGACCGCCTCCGCGGCGTCGACCCGGAGCAGGTCGAGGGCCCGCAGCACGATGTCGGGCGCCGGTTTGGCCCGCGCCACCTCGTCCGAGCCGATGACGTGGTCGAACAGCGGCAGCACGCCGAGGCGGTCCAGCAGCGACCTGGCCCGCCAGCCGGCCTTGCCCGTCGCCACCGCGCACCGCACGCCCTTGCGGTCCAGCAGCCGCAGCAGGTCGTGGACGCCGGGGAAGAGGGTGACCTGGTCGGCCAGGCGCGCGCTCTCCCGGACGAACGGCCCCTCCATCTCCAGCGGCAGGTCCATGATCCGCATGATGTCGGGGAAGTACCGCCCGAGGTGCCGGTTGTACTCCGCGAACGGCGGCTCGCCGTCGCCCACCACCTCGCGGTAGGCGAGGGTGAACGCCTGCCGCATGACATCGAAACTGTTGACCACGACGCCGTCGAGGTCGAAGACCACCGCCCGCGGCGGCCGGTCCCGGTGCGGCACGGACACCGCCGGCCGCGCCGTCCGGCGCGTCGACGCCGCCGAGTCGTACAGCCGCTCGATGGCGTCGACGTTGCGGGCGGCCTCACGGACCGCGAGACCGCGGGAGGCGGGGTCCGCCAGCAGCCTCGGCAGATCGTCGAGCAGCCGGTCGTACTCGGCACCGACCGGCTCCGCGGGGACCGGTACGACCGTCTCCTGCCCGCGCCGGGTCAGCGTGAGGACCGAGTGCTCCTGGCGGGCGGGGCTGAACCCGAACGTGCAGGACAGGCTGAGCGTGCCGGTGCTGCCCTCCACGACCAGGGTGGTGACGTCGTCGGGCCGGTGCGAGGCCCAGCAGGCCGTGACCGACACGGAGGGGCCGTCCGGCGCGACCAGGAAGCCGCGTGCGGTGTCCTCGACGTCACCGGACACCTCCGCCGTGTCGTCCTCGCGCCACCCGGCGCGCGCGGAGCCGTCGGTGAGGAAGTCGTCCGACACGGTCCCGAGGACGTGCCGGAACTTGGCGTTGCCCAGCAGCGGTCCGGCCACGTCCAGCAGGTGCCAGCCCAGGTCCATCAGCGCGCCGCCGCCGGACAGCCGCGCTTGCGTGAACCAGCCGGCGCCGCTCGGGACACCCCCCGCCCGGATCCAGCCGAGCGAGACGTGCCGGACGGTGCCCACCGACTCCACCGTCTCCAGCAGGGTGCGCACATCGGTGCGGTACCGGGCCGCGCTCCCGGCCAGCAGCACCGCGCCGCCGGCCGACTCGGCGGCCGCCAGCCGGTCGGCCTCCGCCGACGACAGGCACACCGGCTTCTCCACGAACACCGGGACACCGGTCCCGAGGACCGTCTCGGCGACGGTGGCGTGCAGGTGGTTGGGGACCGCGACGACGACGAGGTCCACCGTGTCCGGCGCGAGGTCCCGCACGGACGCGAGCGCCGGGAACGCGCCCTGGCTCGCGGCCTCCCGCGCGGCCGGGTCGGGGTCCACGACCGCGACGACGCGGTACGCGGGGTGCGCGGTGAGCCGCGGCAGCCAGATGGACCGCGCGGCCCAGCCGGCTCCCACGACCGCGACCCGCAGCGTCCCCTCGTCGGTACGCCGGCTCATGCCGTGGCCAGCGTGTCGGCGATGATGTCGGCGGTCCGGTGCATCTGCTCCTCGGTGCCGAGGAGCGTGCGGTGGTGCAGCCAGATGGTGTCCTGGTGCACGGCCTCGGTGGCGGGGCAGCGGGCGGCGAGCTCGTCCACGGACAGCTCCGGGGCGCCGTTCTCCCAGAAGCCGGGGCAGCGGTAGATCGCCCGGAACGCGGCGAAGGCCGGCAGGCCCCGCGCGATCAGCTTGTCGACCAGGGCGTTGCGGCGCTCCTCGGTGATGCCGGGGATCCGGAACATCATCATGTAGTGCGGGTTGCGGTCGCACCGCTCGTCGCGGGTCTGCGCCGTCACGCCGTCGATCTGGTCGACGAGCCGGGTGAGCAGCGGCGCGCGCTCCTCGCGCAGACTGATCTGGCCGTCGAGCCGGCCCAGTTGGGCGCGGAGCACCGCGGCCGAGAACTCGTTCATCCGGAAGTTGGAGCCCGACGTCTGGTGGAAGTAGCCGCGGTCGGCCGGCGGCCGCCCGCAGCTGTGCCGCAGGAACGCCTCCTCGTACTGCTCCCCCTCCGGGAACAGCACGGCGCCGCCCTCCCCGGCGGTCATCAGCTTGCCGTTCTGGAAACTGAAGGCGGATATCGAGGAGAACTCACCGACCCGGCGGCCCTGCCAGCGGGCGCCGTGCGCGTGGGCCGCGTCCTGGATCAGCGGCACGCCGCTGTCGGCGGACAGCTTCTCCAGCGCGTCCATGTCGGAGAAGTGCCCGGCCATGTGCACCGGCATGATGGCGGCCGTCTTCGGCCCGATCGCGCGCTCCACGGCGGCGGGGTCGATGCAGAAGGTGCCGGGGTCGATGTCGACCGGCACGGCGACGGCGCCGAGACGCTGCGCGGCCTGGGACGACGAGATGAAGGTGAACGCCGGCACGATCACCTCGGAGCCCGGACCCACCCCCAGCACCTGGAGGGCGAGTTCGAGGGCGTGGGTTCCGTTGGTCACCGCCAGCGCGTGCCCGGCACCGTGGTACTCGGCGAACTCGCGCTCGAACTCGCTGACTTCGCTGCCCCCCATGCGCCACCACTGGCCCTGCTCCAGGGCGCGTTGGAGACCGACGCGCTCGGCGTCGTCGAACTGCGGCCAAGCCGGGAATTCCGGAACGTCTCGGGAAATGCTCACGGTCCCTGTCCTTTACTCGCTGGAGAAGTTCTTCGACGGAGGGATATGCCTCTCGGGAAGCGGCGGGAGTGGTCGACCGCGCGCTTGTCGAAAATACCTGAGGGGAACTCGGCGGCCCACCCCCTACAACCCCCCTGTGTCGGTTCCGTACTTCCACGGTTTCGCACCGGGTATATCTGGGGCTAGAAATGGGGCGAGCATCGTCGATTGAAAAGGTGGTGTCATGAGCCGGCTGCTGCTGCTCAACGGCCCCAATCTCGGCATCCTCGGCCGCCGTGAGCCGGAGATCTACGGGACCGACACTCTGGCCGACATCGAGAAGGCCGTGGCCGAGGAGGTCGCGGACCGGGGCTGGACGGTGTCCAGCGTCCAGGACGACACGGAGGGCACCCTCGTCCGGGCGGTCAACGACAACCCCGACACCGTCGGCGCGATCGTCAACCCGGGTGCCCTGATGATCGCCGGCTGGAGCCTGCGCGACGCGCTCGCCGCCTACCCGCGCCCGTGGATCGAGGTGCACCTCTCCAACGTCTGGGCCCGCGAGTCGTTCCGGCACGAGTCGGTCATCGCGCCGCTCGCCCGGGGAGTGGTGGTCGGGCTCGGGGCGTACGGCTACCGGCTGGCGGCGAAGGCGCTGCTGCACCTCGTCCCGGAGTGACACGGAAAAGGGCGGCCGGGTGCCGGAGCGTCACGCTCCGGCACCCGGCCGCCCTCCGGTCCCCGTCTCAGTCGCGTGGCATGTCCGCCAGGCACTCCTTCACCACGGCCTCGGGAACACCGGACACCAGCTCCGAGCCGGCCGGCCCGTCGAGCACGAAGGCCAGGCCCCCGAGCGCCTTCTTGTCCAGCTTCATCAGGCGGATCAGCGCGTCGTCGTCCACCCCCGCGGGCAGCCGCCAGGGCAGCCCGTAGTGCCGTACGACGGCGAGGTGCTCCTCGACCCCGTCCGGGCCGACGCGGCCGAGCGCCCCGGCGAGCCGGCCCGCGAACACCGTGCCGACGGCCACCGCCTCACCGTGCCGCAGGGCGAAGTCCGTCTCCACTTCGAGCGCGTGCCCGAGCGTGTGGCCGTAGTTGAGCAGGTGCCGCAGCCCGGTGTCGCGTTCGTCGGCGGAGACGATCTCCGCCTTGCGCCGCACACTCGCCGTGATCTGCTCGACCGTGGAGAGCCCGCGCAGGTCGCCGGCGCCGATGAAGTGGCAGCGGGCGATCTCGCCGTAGCCGTTCAGCCACTCCCGCTCGGGCAGGGTGCTCAGGTAGTCGGTGTCGCACAGGACCGCGCTGGGCTGCCAGTACGCGCCGACGAGGTTCTTCCCCTCGGGCAGGTTGACGGCCGTCTTGCCGCCGGTGCTGGCGTCCACCTGGGCGAGCAGCGAGGTCGGCAGGTGGATGACCGGGACACCCCGGTGGTAGAGCGCGGCGGCCAGGCCGACGGTGTCGGTGGTGGTCCCGCCGCCGCAGGAGACCACCACGTCGCCCCGGCTCAGCCCGGCGTCGGCGAACTGGCGGCACAGGTTCCCGACGGTCTCCAGCGTCTTGCTCTGCTCCCCGTCCCGCGCCGCGACCAGGCGGTGGGGCACCCCCGGGTCCGGCACCCACTGCGCCGGGCGCGCGGAGACGACCACGGCCCGCGAGGCGCCGGTCGCCGCCACGCACTCGGCCAGCAGGTGCCGGACGCCGGCGCCGATGTGCACGTCGTAGGAGCGTTCCCGCAGGTCCACCCGGACCCGGGCGGACGCGCCGTGCGTCACCGGGGCGCTCATGCCCGGCCCCCGAAGGCCGCGGCCGGCAGCGCCGCGGGCCGCTCGGTCAGCTCGTTGCGCACGGTGAGCGCCGCCGCCGCGCCCCACGCGGGCGGTATGCCGAGCCGGTCGTGCGTGGCGCCCGCCTGGTGCAGCAGCAGGTACGGCTCCGGCAGGCCGCCGTCCGCACCCTGCCGCAGGGCCCGGCGCGTGCCCTCCAGGTAGGCCTGCCGGGCCTCCGAACGCGGATGCGGCACCGTGGCCGCCCGTACGTCCGCCTCCACGGCCAGCTCCTCCCGCCGCCGCGGCGGCAGCTCCGCGCTCCAGAGCTGCCAGCACTGGAAGAGGAACCCCGGCCCGGCGTCCTCGGGCAGCAGTCCGACGACGTCCCGCAGGTGGGTCACGCCCAGCCGGAACGCCTCGTCCGCGTCCGGCGCGCCGTCCGGCAGCGCCGCCAGGGCGAACGCGCTGGACACCGCCGCGAGTTCGTCCGTCACGTCCCGGCCGCCCTCGTGCGCCTGGTCGGCCGCGCGCCGGACGTCCTGCCGCACGACGAGCCGCCACGGCGGCGCGGTCCGCGCGCGCAGCAACTCCACGGCCCCCGGGCGCGCCCCGGGGGCGCAGTCCACCCAGACGTCGACCGACGGGCCCGCCGGGTCGCCGGAGCGGGAGAAGAAGAAACAGGCTCCGGGGTCCGCCGACCGGAGGTACCGCGCCAGGCGCGGCAGTACGGGGGGCAGGGGCGTGGTCGTGCCTGTGGCGCCATACAGGCGCACGAAGAGCCATTGACGCGCCAAAACGATCCACCTCGATCTTCGCGGGGCCGGTCCTGGACGCCGCCGATCCTAGGGATCACGGTCACCCGGCGGCAATTGCCGAAGCCCCCCGCAGCCGTGCCGGAGAAAGTGAGGGAGTGGTTAGGGGTACTGCTAGGGGTTCGCCCCTGCCGTTTCAATGGCCCCATGCATCCGACTGCTGAGACGGACAATGCGGCCGAGGGGTATACCGGCCTTTCCCGAGAAATGCGCGACCGGATTTCCGAGGCCCTGGGCCGGCCGGCCGCGCAGCAGCCCCCGTGGCCCGACGCCGGGCAGGTGCGCTCGGTCTCCGCGTTCCTGGCGACGCTGCCCCCGCTCGTCACCCCGGACCGGGTCCGGGCGCTGCGCGCGGACCTGGCGCGGGTCGCCCGCGGCGAGGCGTTCCTGCTCCAGGGCGGGGACTGCGCCGAAACCTTCGCCGGGAACACCCCGGAACACGTCCGGGGCACCGTCGCGACCCTGTGGCGGATGGCCGCGGTACTGGCGGACGAGGCGGGTCTGCCCGTGGTCACGGTCGGCCGGCTGGCCGGGCAGTACGCCAAGCCGCGCTCGCAGGCCGTCGACGCGCTGGGGCTGCCCGTCTACCGCGGCGACATCGTCAACGCGGCGGCCCCCGACGCGCGGTCGCGCGTCCCGGACCCGGTGCGGATGATCGAGGGCTACCGCAACGCCCGCTCCACCCTCGGCATGCTGCGCTCGGGACACCCCGCCGACGTCTACACCAGCCACGAGGCCCTGCTCCTCGACTACGAGCGCGCCCTGCTGGTGACGGACCCGGACGAGCCCGCGCGGCCGTACGCCGGGTCGGCGCACTTCCTGTGGATCGGCGAGCGCACCCGCCAGCCCGACGGCGCGCACCTCGCGTTCGCCGCGCTGCTCGCCAACCCGGTGGGCGTGAAGATCGGCCCGGGCACCCGGCCCGAGCAGGCCGCCGAGTACGTCGAGCGGCTCGACCCCGACAACGAGCCCGGACGGCTCACCCTGATCAGCCGGATGGGCAGCGCCCGGGTCCGGGACGTGCTCCCGTCCCTCGTCGAACGGGTCGCCGCGACCGGACGCCAGGTCGTCTGGCAGTGCGATCCCATGCACGGCAACACCCACGAGTCGGCGATCGGGTACAAGACCCGGCACCTCGACGACATCGCCGACGAGATCGACGGCTTCTTCGCGGTGCACCGCGCGCTCGGCACCCACCCGGGCGGGGTGCACCTCGAACTCACCGGTGACGACGTGACCGAGTGCCTCGGCGGCACCCGGGGTATCACCGCCTACGGACTCACCGGACGCTACGAGAGCCTGTGCGATCCCCGGCTCAACGCCGGCCAGGCGATGGAACTGGCCCACCGTGTGGCGGCGCTGTCGAAGAGCCGGGCGTAAAAGGCACACCGATGTGTCTGTGGCACAGAGAAGTGCCTTCTTCCGCTCCTCGCCATCGGCACGCATCATGTCTGCTGTAACAAACGGTGCACTATTGGAGGCGACCGGAGATGGGCCAGCCTGCCCAGCAGAAGAGTAAATCGCCCTGGCTGACGATCAGCGTGTTGTGCCTCGGCCAGATGATGATCGTCCTCGATCAGAACATCGTGAACGTGGCACTTCCTGCGGTACAGCGGGGAATCGGCTTTTCCTCGGACAATCTCGTCTGGGTCGTCAACGCCTATGTCATCCCGTTCGGCGGTCTGCTCCTCCTGGCGGGACGACTCGGTGACCTGATCGGCCGTAAAGTCGTCTTCCTCACCGGTATCGGGCTGTTCAGTCTCGCCTCGCTGCTGTGCGGGTTCGCGAACAGCGAGGCGACGATGATCATCTTCCGGTTCATCCAGGGCATCGGCGGCGCGGTCGCCTCCGCCTGCATTCTCGGCATGGTCGCGACCACCTTCTCCGAGCCGCGCAAGGTCGCGCAGGCGATCGGCGCCTACAGCTTCGCCTCGGCGGGCGGCGGCGCGGTCGGACCGCTGCTCGGCGGTGTCCTCACCGATCTGCTGAACTGGCACTGGATCTTCTTCATCAACGCCCCGATCGGCGCCGTCCTCATCCTGACCGGCATCGGCCGGATCGAGCGCGACCCGGGCCAGGGACTGAGCAAGGGAACCGACTTCCTCGGCGCCGTGCTGGTGACCGCGGGCATGACGCTCCTCGTCTACACGATCGTGGACGCCGAACAGGCGGGCTGGGCCTCGGTCCAGACGCTGGTGCTGGGCCTGCTGTCGATCCTGCTGCTCGTCGGCTTCGTCGTGCGCCAGGCCACCGCCGCGCAGCCGCTGCTGCCGCTGAGCATCTTCCGCGCCCGCAGCCTGACCGCGGCGAACATCGTGCAGTTCATGATGATCGCGGGCATGTTCGGCCTGCTCTTCTTCGGCACCCTGTACGTCCAGCGGGTGCTCGGGTACAGCTCGCTGAAGGCGGGCCTGGGCTTCGTGCCGATCGCCGTCGTGATCGCGGCCATCTCCCTGGGGCTGTCCGCCCGGCTGATCACGAAGTTCGGACAGCGCACGATGCTGTTCACGGGCCTGGTCCTCATCATCGGTGCCTTCGTGCTGCTCTCGTTCGCCCGGGTCGACGGCACGTACGTGGCGGACTTCATGCCGGCGAGCCTCCTCATGGGCGCCGGCTTCGGACTGGCCGCCCCGGCGATGATGGGGCTCGGCATGTCCTCCGTCACGCCCGCGGAGTCGGGCATCGCGTCCGGTCTGTTCAACACCACCCAGCAGGTCGGCGGCGCCATCGGACTCGCGGTGCTGAGCGCGGTGGTCAGCGCCCGCACGGACGACCTCACGGCCTCGGGCAAGAGCGAGGCCGAGGCGCTGCTCGGCGGTTACCACGCGGCGTTCCTGCTCGCGGCCGGGTTCGTGCTGCTGGCCCTGGTCATCGGGGCCGTCATGCTCGGCGGGAAGCAGCCGGACCGGCAGCAGCCGGCCGGCGACCCCGCCGACACCTCCGAGTCGGACCTCGTCACGGGCTGACCGGGACCACCGGCGGGCGGCACCCCCGTCCGCCCGCCGGCACACGGCGGAGGCCGGGACACCGTCCCGGCCTCCGTCGTTCCCCGCCCGTCAGGGCAGCAGCCGCTCCAGCTCCCCGGTGACGGCCTGGAGGACCGCCGCCTGCTGGTCCTCCAGGTAGAAGTGGCCGCCGGGGAAGGTGTGCACCGCGCAGCCGCCCGAGGTGTGCTCGCCCCAGGCGAGCGCCTCCTGCGGGGTGGTGTGCGGGTCGCTGTCCCCCACGAGGACGGCGATCGGCGCACCTATCCGGACGTCCGTGCCGCGCCGGTACCGCTCGACGGCGCGGTAGTCGCTGCGGAGCGCGGGCAGGATCAAGTCGAGCAGCTCCCGGTCCCCGAGGACACGGGAGTCGGTGCCGCCCAGGGCGCGGATGTCCTCGATGATGCCGTCGTCGTCCCGCAGGTGGACGCGGTCATCCCGGAAGCGGCTCGGGGCGCGGCGGCCGGACGCGAACAGCACCACGGGCCCGGCACCCCCGTCCCGTTCCATCAGCCGGGCCACCTCGAAGGCCACGACGGCGCCCATGCTGTGCCCGAAGAGGGCCACCGGCCGCCCGGACCCGATGACCCCGGCGCCCGCCAGCGCGGCGTGGGACTGGCGGGCCAGCTCGCCGATGTCGTCGACGCAGGGCGTGTGCCGGCGCTCCTGGCGGCCCGGGTACTGGACGGCCGTGACCTCGTAGATGGGGGAGAGGGCCGTGGACACCGGGGAGAAATAGGGAGCGGAGCCGCCGGCATGGGGGAAGCAGACAAGCCCTGCACGGCTTTCCGGCGCCGGATGGTAACGGCGTATCCATTCGTTCGCTTCGGTCGCAGAGAGAGGCATACGAGTCCTTCCGGTAATCATCACGCGGCGGCTAACGTCGCATGTATCCGGGCAGTCGGCAAGCTCCGGCCGGTGAGCCGATTGAGGGGTCTCATAGGGGTTCCTTCACCTGCTCCCCAGTCCTTACGGTTCGGGGGTACCGAAGGGACAGGTAATATGCCAAGCAGGAGAACTCTTCTCAGGGCCGCAAGCGGACTGGCCGTAGCCGCCACAACCGGAGCGATATCGTCCTCGACTTTCGCTTCCGCCGTTTCGGGCAGCACGACCGGAAGCGACTGGGACGCCCTGGAGAACGCGCTCGACGGAGAACTGGTCCGTCCTTCCGACGCGAATTACCAGAATGCCAAGGCCGTTTATCTGGGCGAATACAGTGCCGTGAATCCCGCGGGCGTCGCCTACTGCCGGACGGTGGCGGACGTCCGCACGAGCCTGAAGTTCGCGCAGTGCCACGGGGTGGAGGTGCGGACCCGCAGCGGCGGCCACAACCTCGCGGGCTGGTCGACGGGCGAGGGCCTGGTCATCGACCTCTCGGCCTTCGACCAGGTCAACGTCGGCAGCCGCACCGTCCACGTCGGTCCCGGCGTCAAGGCCATCGACGCCCTCACCGCGCTGACGCCGTACAACCGCCAGATCGTGACCGGGACCTGCCCGACCGTGTGCCCCGGCGGTTTCATCTCCGGCGGCGGCATCGGACACCAGACGCGCAAGTACGGCACCGCCTCCGACCGGCTCGTGTCGGCCAGGGTCCTGCTCGCCGACGGCCGGCTGGTCACGGCGTCGGCCACCGAGCGGCCGGAACTGTTCTGGGCACTGCGCGGCGGCGGCGGCGGCAACTTCGGCATCGTCCTGGACTTCGAGGTCCGCCCCATCGAGCAGCCGCGCGGGGTCTTCTTCCAGACCGTGTGGTCCTGGGATAAGGCCCAGGAGGTGCTGGAGGCCTGGCAGAAGTGGAGCGTCTCGGGCTCGTACGACCTCGGGTCCGCCCTGCTCGTGACCATGCCCGACGCGGCTTCGGGCAACGCCCCGACGATCCTGATCAGCGGGGCCTACTGGGGGCAGCAGAGCGCACTGGAGAACGAGCTGAACGCCATGGCCGCCGAGGCCGGCACCACGCCGGTCGCCAAGGAGGTCGCGGAACTCTCCTACGGCGACGTGATGCGCCGCGTGTACGGCTGCGGACAGCTCACCACCAGTGAGTGCCACCTCGTCGGCCAGAACCCGGACGCCGAACTGCCCCGCAACGGCGTGCTGCGCGAGCGCACCCGGATCTTCGACCGCCCGGTGACCGGAACGGTCCTGGCGGACGCCCTGGCCGCGTACGACCAGGAACGGCACCCCGGTCAGACCCGCCTGCTCAGCTTCACCGCGACCGGTGGCCGGGCGAACGAGGTGAGCCGGACCGAGACCGCGTACTGGCACCGCACCGCCCAGTTCATGACCGGCTTCGCCGCGATGACGCCGTCCGCGGCGCCGCCCGCGGACGAGGAAGCCGCCATGGCCGAGTGGGTGGACCGGGCGTCGCGCACCCTGGAGCCGGCGTCGACGGGGGAGGCGTACGTCAACTTCCCCGACCCGCACCTCGCCGACTGGAAGCGGGCGTACTACGGCGACAACTACGCCCGGCTGCTGCGGGTCAAGACGTCGTACGACCCCACCAACGTGTTCCACCACGGTCAGAGCGTGGGCAGCTGACCCGAGGAAGGGAAGCGGCATCAGTTACCTCGGTATCGACATCGGCGGAACGAAGGTCGCCCTGCGCGTCGAGGGCCGCGCGGGCGGCGACGCGCTGGAGGACACGTTCCGGTGGCCCCCGGGCAGCGATGCGGCGGCGGACCTGGACCTGATCGCCGAACGGGTCCGGGCGCTGCTGCGCGGCGACCCGGCACCGCTTCGGGGCGTGGGACTGGCCGTGCCGGCGCTCTGCGATACCGACGGTACGGTGCTCACCTGGCCCGGACGGCCGAGTTGGGTCGGTCTCGACCTGACGGCCGCCCTGGGCCGGGTGTTCCCGGGCACTCCGTCGGTGTCCGCGGACGACGGCGACCTCGCGGCGCTGGCCGAGGCCAGGGCGGCGGGGTGCGCGAACCTGCTCTACCTCGGTGTGGGCACCGGCATCGGAGGCGGACTGGTCGTCGAGGGGCGGTCCTGGCCGGGGCCGTCCCGCGGCTCCTGCGAGATCGGGCACCTGCTCGTCGACCGCGCCGGACCGCGGTGCGACTGCGGACGCCGGGGCTGTGTGCAGGCGGTCGCCTCCGGGCCCGCCACCCTGCGGCGCGCCGCGGAACTGCGCGGCCGGGATACCGACTATCCCGCACTGGTGGAGGCGGTCGGCGCCCACGAGCCGTGGGCCGTGGCGGCGCTGGACGAGACCGCCGCCGCCCTGGCCCGTGCCGTGGTCGGCGTCTGCGAGCTGGCCCACCCCGACATCACCTGCGTGGGCGGTGGGTTCGCCGCGGGCCTGCCCGGGCTGGTGGACGCGGTCGCCGCGCACGTGCGGGAACTGACCCGGCCCGGTGTCCCGCAGGTCCGGGTCCGGCCGGCCGCCCTCGGCGGACGCTCCTCGCTCCGCGGGGCCGTCCTGCTCGCCGAGGAGACCTTCGGGACGGCACACCGGGCCGGTGGAGTCCCGGAACCCGTGCGGGCGGCGTCCGGCCGTCCGCCGGAGCCGTCGCCGGCCACCCGCGGCCACGTGGGGGGAGGGGACGGCGCGTGACGTCTCCGAACGGCGGACGCCCGGAGGCGGATCAACTGGTCCTGCCGGCCCACGGGCCAAAGGAGCCGGGGGAGCCGCCCGCACCCGCCCGCACGCGCGGCGCGTACCCGTCGATGTGCCCGGACGAGCTGTGGACGCCGTGCCGGTACGCCGGCTCCGGCACGGCGGCGGAGTCCAACGAGCGCTACCGGCAACTGATCGGGCAGGGCGCCACCGGGCTGTCGGTCGCCTTCGACCTGCCCACCCAGATGGGCCACGACTCCGACGCGCCGATCGCGCGCGGCGAGGTCGGCAGGGCCGGCGTGGCGATCGACTCCATCGACGACATGCGCGTTCTCTTCAGGGGCATCCCGCTGGAGAGCGTGGACACCGCCATGGCGGTCAACGCGCCCGCGGCCCTGTTCGTGCTGCTGTACCAACTGGTGGCGGAGGAGCAGGGCGTCGCCGCGCACGAGCTGTCCGGCACGGTCCGCAACGACGTGCTGGAGGAGTACATCGTGCGCGGGACGTCCGTCTTCCCGCCCGGGCCGTCGCTCAGGCTGGCGGCGGACGTCTTCGCGTACTGCCGGGCCGAGATCCCGGGCTGGGGCCCGGTCTCGGTCTCGGGCCACCGCATGGCCGAGGCGGGCGCCTGCCCCGTGCAGGAGATCGCCTTCACCCTCGCCAACGGCGTCGCCTACGTGCGCGCCGCGCTCGCGGCCGGCCTGGACGTCGACGACTTCGCGCCCCGGCTGTCCTTCTCCTTCGTGGCACGCCCGGCGGCCCCCGAGGAGGTCGCCAAGTTCCGTGCCGCGCGGCGCATCTGGGCGCGGGTGATGCGCGAGGAGTTCGGCGCCGAGGACCCGCGTTCGCGGGTGCCGCGCCTCCACGTCCGCAGAACCGGAGCCCCGCTCGCGGTACGGCTCCCGGAGGCGGACCCGGTGCGGTCCGCGGTGCGGGGCCGCGCGCCCGTTCCCGGCGGCACCCGCTCCGGGCACTCAGCCTCCTTCGACGAGGCCATGGCGCTGCCCGCGCAGAAGTCCGTCCGCCCGGCGCCGCGCACACCGCGGGTGCCGGCCCACGAGACGGACGGGGCGGCCGGGACGGACCCGTTCGCGGCTGCCCGCGCCATGGAGAGGGCGACCGACGACCTGGAGGCCGCCGCCCTGGAGCTGATGCGGAGGGTCGAGGACCTCGGTGGCGCGGTCGGCGCCGTCCGGCAGGGCTTCCAGCGGGCCGAGATCGCGCGCGGCTCCCACCGCGTCGACCCGTACCGGCCGGACGAGCGGGGAGAGCACGGGGAGTTCGAGGAGTACGAGCTCCACCGCGGCGGCCCCGCCATCGAGGTCCGGCAGGCCGAGCGCATCGCCAAGCTGCGGGCATGGCGCGAGGAGACGCGGGTCCGCCGTGCGCTCGACGGGCTCAGGGCGGCCGCCGGCGGTGACACCAACGTGCTCCCGCCCATGCGGGACGCCCTGGCCGCGAACGCCACGGTGGGCGAGGTCTGCGACGCCCTGCGCGAGGTGTGGGGCACGCACGGCGCGCCGTAGGGCCGCGACGGCGGTCACCGTCGCGGCGCGGGACCGGGCAGGGCGGACCTCCCGGAGGACGCCGCCCGGGGTGGTCCCCCGGGCCGAGGGGGCGGATCAGCCGCGCGCGGCGCCGTCCTCCTGCTTCTCCTTGTTCAGGCTCTTGAGCCGCGCGTTCTCCTTGCGGACCTCGGCCTGGGTGGCGCGCTCCTTCTCCAGCCACTCGGGCCGCTCCTGCTTGAGCGCCTCGATCTGCTCGGTGGTCAGCGCCTCGGTGACGCCGCCCCGGGCGAGACCGGCGATGGACACGCCGAGCTTGGCGGCCACCACCGGACGCGGGTGGGGGCCGTTCTCCCGCAGCTCGCGCAGCCACTGCGGCGGCTCGGCCTGGAGCGCGCCGAGCTCGGCGCGCGTGACCGTGCCCTCCTGGAAGGAGGCGGGGGTGGCGGGGAGGTACACACCCAGCTTCTTCGCCGCGGTCGCGGGCTTCATCGTCTGGGTGTTCTGCTGCGACTTCATGAGGCCAAGGGTATCGGCCGTGCGCGGGGCCCCCGACCGCGGCCGGTGCCGGGGGCCCGTCCGCTGCCGGTAATCTGGCCTGGTGACAGGCTCGGAGGAATCACCGTCGTTCCGGCTCGCGTACGTTCCCGGGGTGACCCCCGCCAAGTGGGTGAGGGTCTGGAACGAGCGCCTGCCCGGCATCCCGCTCACCCTCGTCCAGGTGCCCGCCGGCGAGGCGCCGGAACTGCTGCGGGCGGGCGGCGCCGACGCGGGCCTGGTCCGGCTGCCGGTCGACCGCACGTTCTTCAGCGCGATCCCGCTGTACACCGAGACCTCGGTCGTCGTGGTGCCCAAGGACCACCTGATCACGGCCGCGGACGAGGTGACCCTGGCCGACCTCGCCGACGAGGTGCTCTTCCACCCCCTGGACGACGTCTTCGACTGGGACGCCCCGCCGGGCGAACCGGCCTTCGAGCGCCCCGCCACCACACAGGACGCCGTCGAGCTGGTGGCGGCGAACGTCGGGCTGCTCGTCGTCCCCCAGTCGCTGGCCCGCCTGTACCACCGCA
Organism: Streptomyces sp. NPDC025833; assembly: GCF_055558055.1. Lineage (NCBI taxonomy): Bacteria > Bacillati > Actinomycetota > Actinomycetes > Kitasatosporales > Streptomycetaceae > Streptomyces > Streptomyces sp. NPDC025833. The sequence continues at coordinate 47,630 of NZ_JBVHNF010000021.1, read as the reverse complement.
AGGACCTCACCTACCGTCCGGTGACCGACGCGCCGCGGTCCGGTGTCGCCCTGTCCTGGCCGGAGGAGGCCACCACCGAGCTGGTCGAGGACTTCATCGGCATCGTCCGCGGACGCACGGTCAACAGCACGCGGGGCCGCACGGCGTCCCCGGCACCGGCCGACGACCGGAGCACGCGCTCCGGCCAGGGCGGCAGCCGCCGGACCGCGGCCGCGCCCAAGGGCGCCTCGTCCGCCAAGTCGTCGGGCCGCACGGCACGCGCCCGGTCGGGCGGCGGCAAGCCGGCCAAGCGGGGCAAGCCGCGCCGCAGGTCGTGAGACCGGGGGCCGCCCGGCGACGCTCACGGGCCGGGCCGCACCCCTTCCGCGACACCTTCCCCGCCCCGGCCCCGGCCGACCGTCTCCGCGGGCCGGTCGAGGTCGAAGAGTCCTTCGCGGTCACGCAGATCGGCGATCGCCAGCACGAGCGCCACCAGGATGATCCCCACGGCCGAGACCAGCCCGAGCTGCATCGCCGTGTCGGTGCGGCCGTGGTTGGCGAGGTGGGCGAAGTACACCGAGCCCACCACCGCGATCCCGGCCGCCGAGCCGACGCGCTGGCCCGTCTGGAGGATCCCGCCGGCCGCGCCCGCCCGGTTCACGGGCACCCGGGTGAGGGTGAGGGTGGTGTTGGGGGAGACCGTCATGCCGGACCCGATGCCCCCGACGAACAGCGGCAGCGCCGACGCCCAGCCCAGGTTCCGTCCGGGCACCAGTTCCACCGCCACGACCACGCCGAGCAGGCCCACCGCGACGCAGGCCAGGCCGATGACGACGAGCCTGCGGCCGTGGCGCACCACCAGCCGGCCCCCGACGGCGGCCCCGACGGCGGAAGCCACCGCGAAGGGCAGGACCGTGAGGCCCGAGGCCAGCGCGCTGTACCCCACCCCGTTCTGCAGGTACAGCGCGTAAAGGAAGAAGACGGTGGTGAAGCCCGCGAAGTAGGTGAGGCTGATCAGGGCGCCGAGGGTGAACGAGCGCAGCGAGAACAGCGCCAGGTCCACCAGGGGGGCGCGGCCGAGCGCCCCCTGCCGTCTCTCCCAGACCCAGAATCCGCCCAGCAGCGCCAGGGCCACCGGCACCAGCGCCCACTTCTCCCGTCCGGTCCACTGCTGCTCCTGCACCAGGGGCAGCATCAGGGCCGTCACGCCGGTGCCGAGCAGCAGCACCCCGAACAGGTCGAACTCCTCGTGCCGGCCCGCCACGGGCAGGTGGGGCACCAGCCGGATCCCCGCGACGAGGGCGGCCAGTCCGATCGGCAGGTTGACGAAGAACACCCAGCGCCAGCCGTCGTCCGTGCCGACGGCGTCGATCAGCACACCGCCGACCAGCGGGCCCGCCGCCGTCGACACGCCGATGACCGTGCCGAGGACACCGAACGCCTTGGCCCGTTCGGCACCCTGGAACATCTGCTGGATCAGTCCCGAGGTCTGCGGCGCGACCATGCCCGCGGCCGTGCCCTGGAGCAGCCGGAAGAACACCAGCCAGGCGGGGCTCGCCGCGAGTCCGCAGGCCAGCGAGGCCACCGTGAACAGGGCGAGCCCGATCAGGAAGACCTGCCGCCGGCCCCGTATGTCACCCAGCCGGCCGGCCGGCACCAGCGCGAGCCCGAACGTCAGGGCGTACCCGGACACCACCCATGACTGGACCGCCTCCGAGGCGCCCAGCCCGCGCTCCAGCGAGGGCAGCGCCACATTCACGATCGAGGTGTCGAGGAGCGAGATGAATCCCGCTGCCAGACAGACCCCGAGCGCCTTCCACCGCCGCTCGTCGGGGGCGGGCCGGGCCTGAACTGTGCTCATGGGAGCACGCTAAGCAGCGGTGACGGATAGCGCACGCGGAGCGACACGCCGTAACCGGGTGGCGAACCGCCCGGCGTCAGGCGCGCGCCGCCTGCCCGATCGACTCCACCAGCGGCAGCATCCGGTGCGGGACGCGCTCGCGCAGCGCCACCTCGGTGCGGGTGCGCACCACGCCCGGGATGCTGATCAGCTTCTGGATCACGTCCTCCAGGTGCGCGTTGTCCCGGCCGACCACGCGGGCCAGCAGGTCCCCGCCCCCGGTGATGGAGAAGGCCTCCACGATCTCCGGCACGGCGGCCAGCGCGTCCCCCACGTCGTCCAGATGGCCCTGGGTGACCTCGATGTGCACGAACGCCAGCACCGGATGGCCCAGCGCGGGGGCGGAGAGGGAGGGGCCGGTCCCGGTGATCACCCCGTCCCGCTCCATCCGGTCCAGCCGGGCCTGGAGCGTGCCGCGGGCCACGCCGAGGACGCGCGCGTACTCGCGCACGCTGGTGCGCGGCTGCTCCAGGAGCAGTCGCAGGATGCGGGTGTCGAGTTCGTCCACGGCCATGAGGTCCGACTGTACCAATGGCTCAGCCGCCGTGCCGCCGCGTGTGCCGTCCGACCTGGGCCGTTGGCATTCCGGTGGGCCGGACCGACCGGCGGCGGATGGGCCGTTGGCCCAGTGATTAGGGTGACACTTGAGCCAGTGACCTCCGGGATGCTCTCATGGGGGCGTCGATGGCGCTGCGGATCACCGCGGCGCCTTTTCTGTGCCGTGTTCCCGGGGAGGGCAGCAGTGCTGAAGAGGATGTTCGCGGCTCCGGACCCGGGCCGGGCGCGGCTGCGCTTCGCCGCGCGGGCCGTCCTCGGCATCGGAGGGGCCGTCGCGGTCTGCGGACTGGCCGGGCAGAGCCTCGCCGGCGTGGTCACCGGCGGTCTCGCCGCGCTGCTCGCCCTGTTCACCGTCGCCGATCCGACCGTGCGCCGCCAGGCGGTCACGACGGCCCTGCTGCCCGCGGTGGGCCTGCCGGTGCTCGCCGTCGCGGCCGGGCTGCACGGCGTCCCCGTCGCCCGCGACCTCACCTTCCTCGCCGTCGTCGGCGCCGGCGTCTACGCCCGCCGGTGGGGGCCGCGCGGGCACAGCCTCGGCGTGTTCGCGTTCATGACCTTCTTCGTGGCCCAGTTCCTGCACGCCACCCCGGCCCAGCTCCCCGGGCTGTACGCCGCCGTCCTGCTGTCCGTGCCCACCGCGGCCGCCGTGCGCTTCGGCGTGTGGTGCTACGAGCGCCGGCTGCCCCCGGCCCCCGTACCCGCCCCGCCCGCCGGGTCGGGGCTGATGCGGGTGACCACGCGGCAGGCCGTGCAGGCGACCGCGGGCGCCGGGTTCGCGCTGGTCGTGGGCCAGCTGGTGTCGGGGCAGCGCTGGTACTGGGCCGTCGGCGCCACCTGGTGGATCTTCGTCAACACCACCTCCCGCGGCGAGACGCTGGTCCGCGGCTTCCGCCGGGTCCTCGGCACGGTGATCGGCATCTGCCTGGGCTTCCTCGTCGCCGTCCCCGTGGACGGTGCTCCCGTCCCGACGGCCGTGCTCGTCGCGGTCGCCGTCTTCGGCATCTTCTACACGGCCGCCGTCTCGTACACCTGGATGATGCTCTGGGTGACCGTGCTCGCCGAGTCCCTCTACGGGCTCCTCGGCGTCCTCAGCCCCGGACTGCTCGCGCTGCGCCTCACCGAGACGGCGGTCGGCGCGCTCGGCGCCGCGCTCGCCGTCGCGTTCGTCCTGCCGGTCACCACCCACGCCACCACCGACGCCTGGATCCAGCGGGCCCTGCGCTGCGTACACGCCTGCACCGCCGACGCCGCCGCCCGGCTCGCCGGCTCCGCCACGGCCGATCCGGCCCCGCGCGTCGCCGAGCTGGAGCAACTGCTCGCCCGGGTACGGCTGTCCGTGGCCCCGCTCGTGCACCCGCTCCACCTCGGGCCCGCGCGCAAGGCCCGGGCCCGCAGGGTCCTCGCCCTCCTCGACGACTGCGCCCGCGAGGTCCGGGGCCTGGTCGCGGTCGCGGCCGACCCCGAGGCCTCCCACGACGCCCGGCTCGCCGCCGCCTGCTGGCGGGTCGAGGCCGCCGTCGAGGCACTCACCGCCGGCCGCGCCGAACCCGTGGAGCACCCCGCCGAAGCACCCGTCGAGGCCGCCCTCGCCCACCTGCACGGCCTGGAGCGCGCGCTCGCCGACCTCGCCGAGCCGCTGCGCACACCATCCGGATCGAGGCTGGTCGGAGCCTGAGCGGCCGCGGCGCGCCGCGGGACGCACGGCGGACACGGCCCGGCCGTCTCACCCGTTTGGTCTAGACCGCGACTGATCGACTGCTACCGTCTGCCCGGGACCGGTTCGACCGGCTCGACCGAGAGGGGACAGCGGTGGCACACGACGGCGGCGCGGGCAGGCGCCGGGCCTTCATCGGATCGTTCACGGCCGCGGGCGGCCCGGGAGTGGTGGCCGCCGAGGTCGCGCCGGACGGCGGGGCCCTCACCCTGCTCTCCGCCGTCGACGACGTGCCGGACCCCTCCTACCTGGCCCTCTCGCCGGACGGGCGCACGCTCTACGCCGTCAGCGAGACGGCCGAGGGAGCCGTCGCCGCCTACCGCGTCGACGGCGGCCGGCCGGAACCCGCCGGTCCGCCGGTGCCGGTCGACGGCAGCGGCCCCACCCACCTCGGCCTGTACGCCGGACACGTGCTGACCGCCAACTACGGCAGCGGCAGCGTCACCGCCGTGCCCCTGCGCCCGGACGGCACGCTCGCCGGGGCGCCCTCGGGGCGGCTGCGGCACACCGGATCCGGACCGCACGACCGCCGCCAGCGCGGTCCGCACGCCCACCAGGTGCAGTCCGACCCCAGCGGCCGGTGGGCCGTCAGCGTCGACCTCGGGACGGACTCGGTCCGGGTGTGCACCCTCGTCGACGGCGCCCCCGCCGTGCACCGGGAGATCGCCCTGCGCCCCGGCTCCGGCCCCCGCCACCTGGCCTTCCACCCGGACGGCGAGCACGCCTACGTGGTCAACGAACTGACCCCCACGGTCACCGTGTGCCGCTGGGACGCCTCGGGCGGCTCCCTGAAGCCGGTCGCCGAGGTCCCCGTCCTGCGGGACGCGCCGGCCGGTGACGCCTACCCGTCGGGGATCGTCGTCTCGCCCGACGGCCGCTTCGTGTGGACCGCGACCCGCGGGGAGGACGTCCTGTCGGTCCTCGCGGTCGAGCCGGACGGGCTCAGGCTGACCGGCACGGTGCCCTGCGGCGGGAACTGGCCCCGCGCGCTGGCCGAGCACGACGGGTACCTCTACGCGGCCAACGAGCGCTCCGGCGACGTGACCTGGTTCGCCGTCGACCGTGCGACGGGCACCCCCCGCTACGACGGCTCGGTGCGCGTCCCCGCCGCCTCCTGCGTCGTCTTCGGCTGAGCACCCGCCCCCGGGGCACGGCCGAGGGCCCGCCCCGGGACGGGTGCGGGCCCTCGTGCCGTACGGGGCCGCCGGACACCGGCGGCCCGGTGTGTCAGCGGACCGGCGCGCCCTGCGGCTGCGGGGCGATGCCCAGCACCGTCGTGTACTTGGCGAGCGCGAGCTTGCCGATCGCCGGGTACGCGCCCAGCGCCTCGGCCGTGGCGCAGCCGGCCTCCTCGGCCGCGGCGGCCAGCAGCTCCGGGTCGATCTCCGGACCGATCAGGTACGGCGCCAGGGCGAGCTGCCGCGAGCCGGATGACCGGAGCTGCTCGGCCACGGAGACGATGGAACCCTCCTCGTCCAGGGCCGCCGCCATCACCGGCACGGCCAGCCGCGCGGCCAGCAGCATGCCGGTGATCCCGGCCGCCTGCACGGCCTCCTCGCCGCCCACGGACGCCAGTACGATGCCGTCGGCGGCGGTGGCCACGGTGAAGAGCCGGGCGCGGTCGGCGCGGGCCAGGCCCGCCTCCGACAGGCGCACGTGCAGCGCCTCGGCGAGCAGCGGGTGCGGGCCCAGCGCGTCGGTCAGGTCGGCGGCGACCCGGCTGTCCATCACGGACCGGCGGATCCGGCGCAGCAGCGCGTTGTCGGGACCGGCCAGCAGCGGGACGACCACGGCGACCGGGCCATCGGGCTCCCTGACACCCTCGACCCCGGCGGCGACGGCCTGCTCGTGCCGGACGGCGCGCTGCTCGGCGGCGCGGGCCAGCACGGAGCGCAGCGTGGGGAACTCGGCGTCGTCCCCGTCCAGGTACCCGATCCGGGCGTCCAGGCCGGGCAGCTCGGAGCGGGCGATGCTCACGACCTCCTCGGCGAGGCCGCGCGTGGCGGCTCCGGGCGTGCCGGGCACCGCCAGGACGAGCGCGGGCGCGCCCTCGGGAGCCACCAGCGGCTCCGGCCGGCGGTGCCGTCCGGGCTGGCGGGGTCGCGGCATTCGTACGGGCAGGCCGGACACGGGTCCAGTGGGGGAGCTCATGGCGCCGCATGTTACTGGCTCGGTGGGCTCCTCCGTTCGGGGAGGGTGCGGGTGAGTGGTATCCGTCCGGTTTTGTCGGATGAGTTACGTCCCGATGACGCACGTTTCCGGCACCTGCCGGGCGCGTGGCCCGGCGGGGCCTCTCACACACCCCGGGCGGGGCCCACGGACAGCAGTGCCGGGTCGTCCGGCAGGCCGAGCCGCCCGGTGGCCAGCTCGGTCGCGATCCGCACCGCGCCGTGCAGCGGGTCCCCTTCCGCCGGCACCTGCCGGACGTGCGGCAGCCTGCGCGTCAGCTCCTCGCGCAGCGGCGCGAGGAGCGGCTCGCCCATCGCGAACAGGCCCCCGGTGAGCGCCACCGCCGGCTCGCCGTCCGCCGGGCACACGGCCGCCGCGGAGCCGGCCATGTCGCGGGCCGCCGCGCGCAGGATGCCCGCGGCGACCGGGTCCCGCGCGGCGCACGCGGCCACCCGGGGCGCGAACGAGGCCAGCACGGCGGCCCGGTCGGTCCGCGGGTACAGCAGGCCGGGCAGCCCGCGCACCGGGCCGAACTGCTCCTCGGCACAGGTCAGCAGGGCCGTGGAGGCGCCGTCCCGGCCGTCGTGGGCGCGCAGCGCGGCCTCCAGGCCGGCCCGCCCGATCCAGGCGCCGCTGCCGCAGTCGCCCAGCAGGTGCCCCCAGCCGTCGGCCCTCCGCCAGCCCGTCAGGTCCGTGCCGATCGCGATCAGCCCGGTGCCCGCGGCGAGGACGGCGCCGGGCCGCGGGCCCAGGGCGCCGGCGTACGCGGTGACGGCGTCGGCGGCGAGCGCCACGGTCCGCACGCCCAGTTCCCGGGCGAGCGCGCCGGGCAGTTCGGCGCGCAGGGCGTCGCCCAGGGTGGCGAACCCGGCGGCGCCGACGGCGGCCGTGTCCAGCCCCGCCAGTCCCGCGCGGGCGGTCAGCGCGCGGGCCACCGGGACGAGTTGGGCCATGAGGTGACCGGGGTCGATGCCCCGCGCGCCCGTGCGGACCGGCTCCCGGGTCTCCTGCCGCGCCGAGGGCGCCCGCCCCGGGACCCCGACGGCGATCCGGAGGCCGGACCCACCGGAGTCCACGGCGAGGTACCCCGCGACGGTCACGGCAGGCGCCAGTCCACCGGCTGTCCGCCCTGCTGCATCAGCAGGTCGTTGGCCCGGCTGAAGGGGCGGGAGCCGAAGAAGCCGCGATCGGCCGACATGGGCGAGGGGTGCGCGGACTCGACCGCCGGCAGGGTGCCCAGCAGCGGACGGAGGTTGCGGGCGTCGCGGCCCCACAGGATGGACACCAGCGGCTTGCCCCGCGCCGCGAGGGCCCGGATGGCCTGCTCGGTGACCTCCTCCCAGCCCTTGTCCCGGTGCGCCCCCGGACTGCGCGGCGCCGTGGTCAGCGCCTTGTTGAGCAGCAGCACGCCCTGCCGGGTCCACGGCGTCAGGTCACCGGTGGACGGCTGGGGCAGCCCGAGGTCGCCGTTCAGCTCGCGGAAGATGTTGATCAGGCTGGGCGGGAGCGGGCGCACGTCGGGCGCGACGGAGAACGACAGGCCCACCGCGTGGCCCGGCGTCGGGTACGGGTCCTGACCGACGATCAGGACCCTCACCTCGTCGAAGGGTTGCTGGAAGGCCCGCAGGACGTTGGGTCCGGCCGGCAGGTAGGTGCGTCCCGCGGCGATCTCCGCGCGCAGGAAGTCGCCCATCCCGGCGATCCGTCCGGCGACGGGTTCCAGGGCCTTCGCCCAGCCCGGTTCGACGATTTCATGCAAGGGTCGTGGTGCCACGGGCGTCACCCTACTGCCGTGCGCCCGCCGGCGATCAACCGATGGCCGGAGCACCGCCCCGAGCCGGCTCGCCGCCCGGTTCCGTCCGCCGCCCGTCCCCGTCCGTCCGGCCGCCGGTGGCCGTTGTCAACCGATCACCGCCGCGCGCACGCACAGCACGTCCGGCAGGTGCGTGGCGAGGGTCCGCCAGGTGTCGCCGTCGTCGGCCGAGGCGAACAACTCGCCGTTGCGGTTGCCGAAGTACACCCCGGCGGGGTCGGCGTCGTCCGTGCACAGGGCGTCCCGCAGCACCGTGCCGTAGTGGTCCTCCGCGGGCAGGCCCGCCGTCAGCGGCTCCCAGGTGGCGCCCGCGTCCGAGGTGCGGAAGACCCGGCAGCGGCGCCCGGCGGGCACCCGGTCGGCGTCGGCGTTGATCGGGAAGACGTACGCCGTGCCGCCCCGGCGGGGGTGCGCGGCCACCGCGAAGCCGAACGTGGTCGGCAGGTCCGCGCCGATGTCGGTCCACCGCCCGCCCGCGTCGTCGCTGCGGTACACCCCCCAGTGGTTCTGGAGGTAGAGCCGGTCCGGGACGGCCGCGTCCCGGGCGACCTTGTGCACGCACTGCCCGAACTCCGGGTGGGGGTCCGGCAGGAACACGGCGGACACACCGGAGTTGGACGGCGACCAGCTCGCGCCGCCGTCCGTGGTGCGGTACACCCCCGCCGCGGAGACGGCCACCGTCAGGGACCGCGGGTCGCGCGCGTCGGTGAGCACCGTGTGCAGGCCCTCACCGCCGCCGCCCGGCACCCAGCGGGCGCGGGTCGGGTGCTCCCACAGCGGCCGGACCAGTTCGAAGCTCTCGCCGCGGTCCCGCGAGCGGTACAGCGCGGCCGGCTCCGTGCCCGCGTACACCACGTCGGGTTCGCCGGCGGCCGGGTGCAGCTGCCAGACACGCTCCAGCGAGGCGCCGGTGTCCTCGGGGAAACGCACGGCGGGCCGGGCCGGTTCCGCCCAGGTGCGCCCGAGGTCGTCGGAGTGGAACACCGACGGGCCCCAGTGCGCGCTGTCGCCGCCCGCCAGCAGCCGGGGCCGGGCACCCCGGGTGTCGATCGCGACCGAGTGGACCGCCTGCGTGGGGAAGCAGGGGCCCCCGTCGAACTCCCAGGGGCCGCCGCCCCGTCGCCGCCCGATGAACAGGCCCTTCCGGGTGCCCACCGCGAGCAGTACCTCGGCCATGCCGGTCACCTCCGGGACGCCGTCGTCCGGGTAGTCGTCAGATCCCGGCCAGTCTGCACCCGGTCACCGACAATCCCCCACGAATCGCGCCTTCGTGCAGGTCACCGGCTGTGTCGTCGGCCGTGGCGAAGATCGGCCGGTTCTCGCTCCGGCATGGGCCTGCGCGGAAGGGGGGTCTCGTGCGACCGTCGGGGTGGCGGTTCGCCGTGAGCAGCGGAGCGGTCCCTCCCGTGCGGGAGGGCGGTCCGGCCGTGGGTGCGCTCGTGAGGAGGATGCCTTTGAAGGCGTTCCGTGGTCCGAAGGTGTGGCTGTGGCGCTGGCGGCGCAATCCGCTCAAGCGCCGGGCCGACGTGGCGGAGGCGTGGCTCGTGCTCGGCTCGTTCCTGCTGACGGCCGTGGCCGGCGTGCTGGCGGGCCTCGCGGCGACAGGCGAGGTGGAGGCCGCACTCGCCCGGGAACGGATCGGCCGGCGGCCCGTGGTGGCGCGGGTGGTCGCACGGGTGCCGGACTCGTCCACCGGCCGCGCCACCGTCGCCGACCGCGTCTGGGCGAGGGTCCACTGGACGGGGCCCGACGGCAGGGACCGCACCGGCCGGGCCCGGGTGCCCGCCGGGAGCGGGGCCGGCACGCCGGTCACCGTCTGGACCGGCCCCGGGGGCCGGCTCGCCTCCCGTCCCAGCACCGCCTCCCAGGCCGGTCTCCGGGCCACCCTGGCCGGCATCCTGGTCGGCATGGGCGCCGCCGCCGTCCCGCTCGTCGGCGGCCTGGCCGTACGGAGCCGTCTGGAACGCCGGCGGCTGGACGCCTGGGACGCGGAGTGGTCCCGCCTCGGCCCGCAGTGGGGCCGCACGGTCTGAGACCGGCCGGCAGCCGGTCCGGTGCACGCCCCGGCGCCGCCCCGGACCTTCCGACGGGCAGCGCGCGCCCCTCCGTCACCCCGGCCCGCCTCCGCACCCTGCGCCGATCCGTCCCCCCAGGGACGTCACCCGCACCGCGGGTCCGGCCGCCGTACCGGGTGCCACCCGGCGTCTGCTGCGGCGCCCCGGCTCACGTCCCTTCCGTGCCGCCCTCGGCGCCCCGGAGCCCCCTCAGCGCCTCCCGGCACCTCCTCAGCAGTTCCTCGTCGTCGGGGATGTCGCGGCTGCCGAACGCGCGCCCGTGGGCCGTGTGGCGGCGCGGGCGGGCGAGTTCGGCCGTGAGCAGGTCGCTCAGCGGCGCCGCGGCCGGGCCCATGGTGGCCAGGCAGCGGGCGACGGGGACGCGGGTGTGCGGATCCGCGCCCCACGCCTCCCGGAACACCGGCCGGACCAGGTCGGGGTCCCCGGTGATGCGCCAGAGCGCGCACGCGGCCGGTACCCGCTCCCGCGCCGGCCCCGAGCGGGTGAGCCGGCGCAGTTCGGGTACCGCGGTGCGCGCGGCGGGGCCCAGCACGGCGAGCTGCCGGACGGCGCCTCGGCGCAGGCCCGCGTCGGCCTGCCCCAGCTCACGGAGCAGGACGGGGAGTACGGCGGAGGCGTCACGGTCCGCCGACCACAGGGCGCCCGCCGCGCCGGCGGCGTGCCGGGTGTGCAGCAGGGGGCGCAGGAGCGGGGCCGCGTACGCGGCGGCGCCCAGCTCCGCCAGCGTCTCGATCACCTGGCCGACGACGTCGTCGGGCGCCCCCGGGCCGCCGGGGGCGCCGGTGAGGAGGCGCAGCAGCTCGGGGACGGCCTCCCGGTCGCCGATGGCCCTCACCGCCGTCAGCAGCGGGGCGGCGAGCCGGGCGGTGGCGGGGGAGGCGAGCGGGACCCGGCCGAGGCGGTCGCGCAGCGCCGGGGCCAGGGGCGCCGCCGCCCGGCCGAGGTACACGACCTCGCAGCCCAGTCCGGCCGGCGCCGCCGGGCCGGCCAGCAACCGGGCCAGCGGCGGCACCGCGCGCGGATCGCCGGTCCTGGCCAGCGCCCTGAGCGGGCCGCCCAGGGTGGGCGAGGAGCGCTCCCAGCGGTGCGTCCACAGATCCGGCCGGGTGGCCACGAGCGCGTGCAGCTCGCCGACGGCGGGCACCGCCAGGGCGTACAGCTCGGCGAGGACGGAGACGGCCGCGTCCCGCAACCGGTCCTGGTCACTGCCCAGTTGGGCGCCGAGCAGCCGTACGGGCTCCTCGTACGCGCCGCGCCAGCCGCGGAACAGCACCGCCGACATCCACACGGCGTTGCACCGGTCCACCGGGTCCGGACTGGTCAGCTGCCCCGCGAGCAGGGCGGTCCGGTCCGCCACCCGGTCGCCGAGCGCGTCGTGCAGGGTGCGCAGCAGCGCGGCGCCCTGCTCGTCGGAGGGGCGCAGCCGGCGTATCCGGCGGACCAGGGTGTCCGTGCCGGAGGGCTCCCGGGCCGGCGGGCGCTGGGCGGAGCGCTGGCGCAGCAGGGCCACCGCCGCCCGCACCGGGTCGGCGGGGAGCTTGCCGGGCGCGCGGAGCGCGAGCTGACCGAGCGCGGCGAGCCGCGGGCCCGGCGCGTAGGGCGGCGCGCTCTGTTCGGCCAGGAGTTCCACCGCGTCGTCGGCGTGCGCGGGGTGGCGGTGCGCGAACAGCCCGAGCGCCTCGGCGAGGGCCGGCAGGACCCAGTCGTCCCGCTCGGCCCGCAGCCGCCGCCGCAGCACCTCCAGGACCCGGATCGGCTGGTCCAGGAAGCGCACCAGGGCGCCGGCCGCGGCCCGGCGGACGGCCGGGTCGGGGTCCCCGGCGAGCGCCGCGAAATTCTCGGCACCGGCCCGTACCGCCGCCCGCGCCCGCCCGTCCCACGCGGTACCCCCGGTGCTCTCCCCGCCGATGCTGACCAGCAGTTCCACGATGCAGCCGCGTTCCGGCACCTCCTCGCGGGCCGCCAGAGCGTACAGGAAGGGGACGCAGGCCAGCGTCGAGTCGTACACCCTTCCCTGGTGGTGCACCGCGCCGTACATCCCGTCCAGGGCGGTCGCCCGCTCGGCGCAGTCCGCGGACGCCAGGGCCCGCAGCCAGCCGGGCACGTCCTCCGCGCTGCCGTGCGCGTGCCGCAGCGATCCCCAGTCGACCTCGTCGATCCCCGTGAACACGTTGTCCTCCCCAGGAGAGTGCCACCGGACCGCGAGTGTGCACCACGGCGGTGGCGACGGACCGCATGCATCCGCTGACTGTGTGCGATCCGTCGGCGGTCACCGGCCATCCGCGGACCGCTCCCCTCCGCAAGCGCGGCAGGGGTCAGTTCAGGCCGGGCAGGGCGCGCGCCAGGATGGCGTCGAAGGCGGCCTCGGCGGGCAGGGTGCCGAACGCGTGGCCCCAGTCGCCGCCCAGCCGGCTCGCGCAGAAGGCGTCCGCTACCGGGTGCGGGGCGTGCCGTACGAGCAGGGACGCCTGGAGCGCGAGCGCTGTCCGCTCGACCAGCCGGCGGGCGCCCGCCGGTTCGGTTCCGGCCCACTGGTCCGCGAGCGCGGCCACGGCGGTGTCGAGGCGGGTGTCGGCCCCGCGGGCGAGGGCGAGTTCGGCGAACAGGGCCTCGGCGCCGTCCGGTTCGCGGCCGAGGGCGCGCAGTACGTCGAGCGCGTTGACGTTCCCGGAGCCCTCCCAGATCGACAGCAGCGGGGCCTCGCGATAGTGCCGGGGCATGCCGGAGTCCTCGACGTACCCGTTGCCGCCCAGGCACTCCAGGGCCTCGGCGGTGAAGGCCGGGCCCCGCTTGGTGACCCAGTACTTGCCGACGGCGGTGGCGATGCGGCGGAAGGCCCGCTCCCCGGCGTCCCCGCGCACGGCGCGGTCCGCCGCGCCGGCCAGCCGCAGCGTGAGCGTCGTCGCCGCCTCGGACTCCAGCGCGAGATCGGCCAGGACGTTGCGCATCAGCGGCTGGTCGACCAGGCGCGCGCCGAACGCGCTGCGGTTCCGGGCGTGGTGCCCCGCCTCGACCAGCGTCTTGCGCATCAGGGTCGCCGAGGACATCACGCAGTCCAGCCGGGTGCAGTTGACCATCTCGATGATGGTCTTCACGCCCCGCCCCTCCGGCCCCACCAGCCACGCCACGGTCCGGTCGAACTCCGGCTCCGACGAGGCGTTGGACCGGTTGCCCAGCTTGTCCTTCAGGCGCTGGATGCGGAAGGTGTTGCGGCTGCCGTCCGGCAGGACGCGCGGCACCAGGAAGCAGGACAGCCCGCCCGGGGCCTGCGCGAGCACCAGGAAGACGTCGCACATCGGCGCCGACGTGAACCACTTGTGCCCGCGCAGCGTGTACACGCCCGGTTCGCCGGTGGGCGTGGCCGTGGTGGTGTTCGTCCGGACGTCGGAGCCGCCCTGCTTCTCGGTCATGCCCATCCCGGCGAGCAGCCCGGGCTTCTCGGCCGGGACGCGCAGCACGGGGTCGTACTCCCGGCTGGTGAGCAGCGGCTCGTAGACCTTGGCCAGATCCGGCTGTGCGCGCAGGGTGGGCACGGCGGCGTAGGTCATCGACGTCGGGCAGCCGTGCCCCTCGTCCGTGTGCCCCCACACCAGGCCGCCCGCGACGCGGGCCACGTGCGCGCCCGGCCGGCCGTCCGCCCACGCGGCGCCGGCCAGCCCCTCGGCGATCGCGGTCCGCAGCAGGTGGTGCCAGCTCGGGTGGAAGTCCACCTCGTCGATCCGGTGGCCGTAGCGGTCGTGGGTGCGCAGCACGGGTTCGTGCCGGTTGGCCTGCTCGGCCCACTCCTGGGCCTCCGCGCTGCCGGCACGCGCCCCCAGCCGGCGGATGCCGTCCGCGGCCCACCCGGCGCCCTCCCGGCTCAGCCCCTCCAGCAGGGCCGCGTCGTCGGAGGCGTCGTAGGGGGCGAGCGGGGGCGCCTGGTTGGTGACGTCGTGGGTGGCGTACGGCCGCCGGGGCGGCACCGGCGGGGGCGACTGCGCGGGGAGGGAGGCCATGACAGCATGTTGCACCTTTCCTGCGGCTGTAGCAATGACGCAACAAGGAGGCGCACGTACAGTACGGGGCCATGCGCATGAACGTTCCGGCGGAGCCCGGCACGGCCGGCCTGCGACCGCTGTCCGCCCGGTCCGTCGTGCTGAGCCTGCTCCTCGGCGTGCACCCGCCGCAGCTCCCGGTGAGGGACCTGGTCCGGCTCGTGGAGCCGTTCGGGGTCGGCGGCTCCACGCTGCGGGCGGCGCTGAGCCGGATGGTGTCCGCCGGGGACCTGCGGCGCGCCGAGGGCGTCTACCGGCTCAGCGACCGGCTGCTGGCCCGGCAGCGCCGCCAGGACGACGCCGTGCACCCGCGCACGCGCGCGTGGGACGGCGACTGGGAGCTGGTGGTGATCACGGCGACCGGCCGCGGTCCCGCCGAACGCGCCGATCTGCGGGCCCGGTTGACCGCGCTGCGCCTGGCCGAACTCCGGGAGGGCGTGTGGCTGCGCCCGGCCAACCTCGACCGTCCGCTGCCCCCGGCCCTGGAGACGCTGGCCCTGACGGGTACGGCCCGCCCCGACGAGCCGCCGCGCGAACTGGCCGCCCGGCTCTGGCGGCCGGCGGACTGGGCGGCCACCGCCCGGCACCTGCTCGCCGGCGCGGCCGGCGCCGGCCGTCCGGCCGAACGGCTCGCCGGCCACGCCGCGGCCGTCCGCCACCTGCTCGCCGACCCCGTCCTGCCGCCCGCGCTGCTGCCGCCCGACTGGCCGGGGGAGGCCCTGCGGGCGGCGTACGCGGACTACCGGCGGGAACTGGCCGCGGCCCTGGGCGGGTCGCCGGAAGGGGGCCTGCCGTCGAATGCGCAGCCCGAAGGGCACAACCCCCCGTAGAACAGGGTTTGTTGACAAGTCTTTGCTTGTCTTGGAAGTCGCACCGTGCCAGAGTGGCGTCATCGCGACGAATGACTGGGGGAAACAGCGATACACGGGGGACGGGGGAAAGAAGTCCCTTCTGCGTAGCGTGCGCCGGATGTTGCGCACCGACCATCAAGCCCGATGGGCACTGCCTGTAACGGCGCCGACCCCGCCGTGCGTGCCCAGTTCTACGGTTTGGAATCTGGTGATAGCGGAAGAAGTGTACGACCTTGTGCTGGACGACTTGTTCGTCCAGCTCCACCAACTGGTTCCGGGAAGTTCCGTCTTCCTGAAGATCGAGGGCCTCAATCCCGCGGGTTCGGTGAAACTCAAGACCGCGGTGGCCCTCGTGGCGGATGCCGAGGCGTCCGGGCGCCGCTTTCCGCGGACCCGGCTCATCGAATCGACCTCGGGAAACCTGGGAGTCGCCCTGGCGATGGTCTGCGCCGCCAAGGGCTACCCCCTCACCTGCGTCACCGACCCCAACGCCAACCCGCAGACGGTCCGCCTGATGGAGGCCCTCGGCGCCGAGGTCGTGGTGGTGACCGTCAGGGACGGCAACAGCGGCTACCTGCAGTCCCGCATCGACTACATCCAGGAGCGCCTGGGCCGGGAGCCCGACCTGTACTGGCTCAACCAGTACGCCAACCCGGCGGGGCCGCGGGCGCACCGGCAGCGGACCGGGCGGTCCATCTTCGAGGCACTGGGCCGGGTGGACTACGTGTTCGCCGGCGCCGGCACCACGGGGACGCTGATGGGGTGCGCGGAGTTCTTCCGCAGCCACAGCCCCGGCACCCGGATCATCGCCGTGGACAGCGTGGGTTCGGTGACTTTCGGGGGACCGGCCGGCCGCCGCCACATTCCCGGCCTCGGCACCAGCCGGCGGCCGGAGATACTCACCGAGAGCCTGGTCGACGAAGTCGTCCTGGTACCCGAGGCGGAAACCGTGGAGATGTGCCGCGCGCTCGCCAGGGAACGCGGCCTGCTGTTCGGCGGATCGACCGGAACGGTGCTCAGCGCGGTGCAGAGCGCGGCCAAGAGCATTCCGGACGGCAGTGTCGTCGTGGCGATCTCACCCGACTTCGGCGACCGCTATCTCGAAACGATCTACGACGATTCCTGGGTGGCCGAGCGCTGGCCCGGACGCCTCTGAAAGACCATCGGCAGAGAAAACAATGCCCGGGCGCCGTCCCGGGCCGGGGGAAACGCAAAGTGTTCACATTCGAAATAGTCGCGGGTGGCACCGTGCGCACCGTGCTGCGAGAACGCCGCCGCGAAGTCCTCGATCTGGTCGCCCGCACCTATCGCAGTCACGGGGCCGGCCGGACCGTCAATCCCGACAGCCATTTCCTGCGCTTCCCCGAGAAGCCGGACTCCCGCATCATCGCCCTGCCCGCCTTCCTCGGTCCCGAGTCCGGTGTCGCCGGCATCAAGTGGATCGCGAGCTTCCCGGAGAACACCCGGGCGGGCACGCCCCGCGCCTCCGCGGTCCTCGTCCTGAACGACTACGCGACGGGCTACCCCGTGGCCTGCCTGGAGGCCGCCGCCATCAGCTCCGCCCGCACCGCCGCCTCCGCCGCGGTGGCCGCCACCGCGCTGCGCCCCGAGGGCCACCGGGGCACCACGACCGCCGTCGTCGGCGCCGGGGTCATCGCCCGCAACATCTGCGACTACCTGCACGCCGCGGGCTGCGTCCCGGACGCCTACCTCGTCCACGACCCGGACGAGCCCTCCGGCCGGGCCCTCGCCGAGCACGTGCGCACCACCCAGGGCGTGCCGGCCTCCGTCACCCCGGACCTCGCCGAGGCCCTCGCCGCCGACACCGTCGTGTTCGCCACCACGGCGCTCGAGCCGTACGTCACCGAGCCGTTCGCGCCCGGCCAGCTCGTGCTGAACATCTCCCTGCGCGACCTCGCGCCCGAGGTGGTGCTGGCGGCGCAGAACATCCTGGACGACGTCGACCACTGCCTGAAGGCCGACACCTCGCCGCACCTCGCCGAACAAGCCACCGGATCCCGGGACTTCGTCACCGGCACGCTCGCCGGCGTACTCGACGCGGAGGTGGCCGTGGACGCCGCACGGCCCGTGGTCTTCTCGCCGTTCGGCCTCGGCGTGCTGGACCTCGCCGTCGGCGCCTTCGTCCTGGAGCAGGCCCGCCGCGACGGCACGACGGTCGAGATCCCCGACTTCTTCGGGGAGACGCGCCGATGGTGACCCCGGCACGGCCCGCCACGGCCACCGTGGCGATCATCGGCATGGGCTCCCGCGGCCTCGGCCTGCTGGAACGCCTGGTCGCCCACTGCCTCACCCGGCCCGCTCCGGTGACCGTCCACCTGGTGGACCCGCGGCCCTGCGGACCCGGCTTCCACCTGGGCGACCAGCCCGACCACCTGCTGCTCAACACCGTCTGCTCCCAGCTGACGGCCTTCGCCGACGAGCGGATGGTCGAGGGCCCCGCGCCGCTGTCCGGGCCCTCGCTCGCCGAGTGGTGCCGGCAGCGGGACCTGCGCCTCGCCGACGACGGCTGCACCGTCCGCCCCGGCGAGGGCCGGCCGGTCCGCGCGAACGACTTCCTGCCCCGCAGGCTGCTCGGCGAGTACCTCGCCTGGGCCGCCGGCGAGATCGCCGCCGCCGCGCCCGACTGCCTGACGGTGGTGCGGCACCGGTGCGAGGCGGTCGACGTGCGGCCCGGGGCCGCCGGGACGGAGGTGGTCGAACTCGCCGACGGCGCCCGCGTCGACGCCGACGCCGTGTTCGTCACCGTCGGCCACCACTCGCTGTACCGCCCGGCCGCACCGGCCGCCGAACCCCGGCTGGTCACCCGCCCCTACCCGCTGCCCGGGGCGCTCGACGCCATCGCGCCGGGCGAGCGCGTCGCCGTGCTCGGCATGGGACTGACCGCGATGGACGTCATCGCGAGCCTGACCCTGGGCCGCGGCGGCCGGCACGAGCCGCACGGCCCGGGGACGCGCTACGTGCCGAGCGGGCGGGAACCCGTGCTCGTCCTGGCCAACCGTTCGGGCCTGCCCTCGCGCAGCCGGCCGTACCTGGCCCCGGACCGGGTGCGGCACGCGCCGCTCGCCCTGACGGCCGACGCGGTCGCACGGCTGCGCGAGCGGCGCGCCGACGGCCGCCTCGCCTTCACCGAGGACGTGCTGCCGCTGGTCGAGGCCGAGATGGAACTGGCCTACCACCGCACCCTGCGGGCCCGGGAGTGCGGCGACGCGGCGGAGGCGGGCCGCGAGTTCGCCGACCGGGTCCGGGAGCGCGGGCACGAGGCGGTGCTGCGCGAATGCCGGGCCCGCCGGGGGCCGAGCCCGCTGGCCGGCGTCCTCTCCCCGGCCGCCCGGCGGTGGGCGGACCACGACGCGTACGCCCGCTGGTTCACCGGCGAGGTGGCCGCGGACCTGGCGGAGGCCCGGGCCGGACTGGGCGTCAGCCCCCTGAAGGAGGCACTGGAGGTCCTGCGGGACCACCGCGACGTCCTGCGGACGGCCGTCGACGCGCCCGGCCTCGACGACGCCTCCCTGGCCGGGTTCTTCGGCGAGTTCGACGCCACCGTCAACCGGCTGGTCATCGGCCCGCAACTGGACCGCTCGGCCGAACTGCTCGCCCTCGTCGGGGCGGGCGTCGTCCGGCTCGGCCCCGGACCCCGGCCCAAGGTCGTCGCCCCGGCCGGGCACGGACCCTGGATCCTCGAATCCACCGGTCTGCTGCGGCACACCTCCGTCGAGGTCGACCACGTGGTGCACGCGCACATCGGCGAGCCCGCCCCCGAACGCGTCCCCGGGTCCCTGCTCCACACCCTCGCCGCGGCCGGCCGGATCCGCACCCTCGGCTCCCGCGGCGGTCCCGCCCACGGACTGGACGTCACCCGGGAGGGCCGGGGCGTCGACCGCGCCGGGACCGTCCAGCCGCGGCTGTTCTTCCTGGGCCCGCACACCGAGGGATCCAGCTACTACAACCACTACGTCCCCTCTCCGGGCCTGCCGTCCCGCGCCCTGAGGGACGCGGAACTCGCCCTGAGCACCTCCCTGCCGTCAGTGATCACGAGGAAGCGATGACCAACAGCGAGAAGTTCACGCCCTGGACGACGGAGTACCGGGCCGAGACCCGGGCCGCGCAGGGCGACGGCTGGCGCGACCCGGCGACCGGCGCCGTACCGCCGCCCGTCAGCCTCGCCGCGACCTTCGCCCGGGACACCGGGTACCGCCTCCCCGGTGACCTGGCGTACCTGCGGGACCAGGGCAACCCCGGCTACGAGCAGGTCGAGAACGTCGTCGCGGGCCTGGAGGGCGGCTCCGAGGCCCTCGTGTTCTCCTCCGGCATGGCGGCGGCCACCGCGGTCTTCCAGGTGCTGCCCGGCGGCTCCCGGGTGGTGGTGCCGAGGACCATGTACTTCGGGCTGACCAAGTGGCTGACCGAGTTCGGTCCCTCGCGCGGCCTGGAGGTCGTCCGGGTGCCCATGGACGACCTGGCGGCCGTCGCCGCGGCCGTCTCCGCCGCCCCCACCGCCCTGGTGTGGGCGGAGAGCCCGGCCAACCCCACCTGGACGGTCACCGACATCGCGGCCGTCGGCGAGATCGCCCACCGCGCGGGCGCCCTGTTCGGCGTCGACAACACGGTCCCGACCCCGGTGCACAGCCGGCCGTTCGGCCTCGGCGCCGACGTGGTCATGCACTCGGGCACCAAGTACCTCAACGGGCACACCGACGTCGTCGCCGGCTTCCTCGTGCTGGCGCCGGAGCGGACCGAGGCCCGCGAGACGCTGTGGGAGCGGCTCCGGCTGCACCGCAGGCTGACCGGCCCGATCCTCGGCCCGCTGGAGACGTACCTGCTGATGCGCGGCATACGCACGCTGTTCCCGCGCATGCGGCAGACATCGGCCACCGCCCTCGCGCTCGCCACGCACTTCGCCGAGCACCCCCTGGTGAGCCGGGTCGCCTATCCGGGCCTGCCCGCGGACCCCGGGCACGAGGTCGCCGCCCGCCAGATGACCGGCGGCTTCAGCGGCATGCTCTCCCTGCACGTCGCCGGGGACTGGCAGCGCTCGCTGGGCGTCGCCCGGCACTGCCGGCTGTTCATCCGCGCCACCTCGCTCGGCGGTGTGGAAAGCCTCGTCGAACACCGCTACACCTTCGAGGGGCCGGGCAGCACCGCACCGAAGGACATGATCCGCCTCTCCATCGGCCTGGAGAGCCCGGACGATCTCGTCGCCGATCTGGAACAGGCCCTGGAAAGGGCTGCGAAGGAAGACAGTTGAGCCCCGAGTCCCCCGACACAGACACCACCCCGGGCGCCGCGCACACCGCCGCGCCGCCCTCCGGCCCGGGCCGCCGCACACCCCGGCGGCCCGGGGAACCGCGGCCGGCCGGCGCACCCGGCCCGGACGACCGGCCCCGGCTGCTGCGCGACGCGTCGCTGTCCGCCGTACTGGCGGGTTTCGTGGCCGTCGTCGTGTCCTACTCCGGACCGCTGGTCATCGTGCTCTCGGCGGCCTCGGCCGGCCACCTCGACAGCGCGCAGACCAGCTCCTGGGTGTGGGCCATCTCCATCGGCAGCGGCCTGACCTGCATCGTGCTGAGCCTGCGCACCCGCATGCCGGTCATCACCGCCTGGTCGACACCGGGCGCCGCCCTGCTGGTCACGAGCCTCGGCGCGTACTCCTACGCCGAGGCCGTCGGCGCGTTCCTCGTCACCGGCGCCGTCATCACCCTGATCGGCCTGACCGGGGTGTTCGGGTGGCTGATGCGCCAGGTGCCGACGGCGGTCGTCTCGGCGATGCTGGCGGGCATCCTGTTCGGCTTCGGCACCCACGTCTTCACCTCGCTGAAGACGGCGCCGCTCATCGCGGGTTCCGTGCTGGTCGCCTATCTGGTGGCCAAGCGGCTGCTGCCGCGGTACGCGGTGCTGATCGCCCTCGCCGTCGGGGTCGCCGCCAGTGCGGCCGGCTCGCGGCTGCACGTCCACGTGGACTCGATCGAGCTGGCCCGGCCGGTGCTCACGGCCCCGGAGTTCTCCGTCGCCTCGCTCGTCGGCATCGCGGTGCCGCTGATCCTGGCCACACTGGCCTCGCAGAACGCCCCGGGCATGGCCGTGCTCTCCGCCTCCGGCTACGAGCCGGAGGACCGGCTGCTGATCGGCAGCACCGGCCTGGTGTCCACCGCCCTGGCCCCCTTCGGCAGCCACGCGATCAATCTGGCCGCGATCACGGCGGCGATCTGCACCGGTCCCGAGGCACACCCCGACCCGCGGCGGCGCTACGTGGCCGGTGTCTCGTGCGGGGCCTTCTACCTGCTGATCGGCGCCTTCGGCTCCACCCTGGTGGCCTTCTTCGCCGGGCTGCCCGGGGAACTGGTCGCCGCCATCGCCGGTGTCGCCCTGTTCGGGGCGCTCGCGGGCGGCCTGACGGGCGCGGTCAAGGAGGAGAAGGACCGGGAGGCCGCGCTGATCACGTTCCTGGCCACCGCCTCCGGTGTCACCCTGTTCGGCATCGGCTCCGCGTTCTGGGGCCTGGTCCTCGGGGTCGCCGCCCACCTCGTCCTGTCGGGCCGGTGGCGCCGGCGGACGGCCGCGGCCTGACCGGGCACCGGGCCGGGCCGCCCGCGGGCGGCCCGGCCCGGCGCCCGCTCGTACAGGCGGGGATCCGGCGCGCGCCGGACCCCGCCTTCGCCATGCCGCCGACCGCGGTCCGCACCGGCCGCCCGCGCCCCGGGCGGCCGGTGCGGCGCGTGGGGCCGGTGGCGCGCGGGTGCGGCGTGACGTTCCCTGGTGACTGCGGGCGTCCCCGGAAGAAAGCGGGTGACAGGCGCGGGCGCGGGAACTCGGTGGGCCACGAAGGCGATCTCACCCGAGGAGAGTCATGGCTGAGCAGAAGTCGTCGGTCCTCACGGCGCCCCTGCGCGGCGCCGCCTCGGTACTGCGCAGGGTGCCCGGCGCCACAACGGTGACCAGGGCCGCGGAGGAAACACTGGACAAGGTCGGCGCCGTCTCCCCCCGCGGGCGGCGCATGGCGGTGTACGCCGGGGCCGGGGTGCTCGGCGTCGCCGGAGTGGTGGAGTGGCCCGTGGCGGTCACCGGCGCGGCGGTGGCCTGGCTCACCCAGCCCCGCCCGGACCGGCCGGCGGACGCGGGCCCGCCGGAGCCCGAGCCCGCCCACGACCTGGGCACCGCCGCCCTGCGGTCCGCGGGAACGGGCCACGGCCCCGCCGGGAACGCGGGCACCCCGCACCCCGGGCACGGTACGACGGCCGAGGCCGCGCCGCCCGGCCGCACGGAGGCAGCCGGCCCCGCCCACGGCACCAGGGCGTCGGCGGCCAAGCCGTCCTCCGGTCCCCTCGGGCCCACCGCACGGCCCGACCGCACCACGCTCTGAGGAGGCCACGTTGCCCGGACTGCTGACGGTGCCGTCGGCCGCCGCCCGCCTGCTGCCCTCGGCGCCCCGGCTGCTCGCGCGAGCCGCGGCACCGGCGGCCGGACTGGCCGCCGGTGCCGCCGCCGGAACGGTGCGCGCGGGCGTGCGCGGCGCGGACGCGGCCACCCGGATCGCGCGGGTGGCCCGCAACGCGCTGCCCGGCGCCGGCGACCACTGGCGCTCCGGCGCCCGCGCCCACCTGGCCGTGCGCCCCGCCGAGCAGGCGGTGGCGCGACGCGCGGGCGGCACCGGCCACCTGGCGCGCCGGGTGGCCGAGGCGCTGGAGGACCACCCCGACGTGCTCTTCGCCTACTGGGACCAGGGCCTGGCCCGCCTCGTGGTGACCGCGACCGGCGAGGAGGCCGCCGACCGGGTCATGGACCACGCCGCCGAACTGGCGGAGCGGCACGGCCTGGTGCTGTCCGCCGCGGACGTGGAGGAGACCACCCACCCGGCCGACCCGGCCGGGGTGCGCGCCGCCGCGGCCACGCTCGCCGCCGACGGGGTCGGCATCGCCGTCGCCCTCACCGCCTACTCGCTGCGGCTGCCGCCCTCGCCCCGGATGGTGACCGCGGTCGTGACCCTGCTGCGCGAGAACCCGCGCTTCCGGTCCTGGCTGCGCGGCCGCCTCGGCGACACCCGGATGGACCTCGCCCTCGCGTGCGCCAACGCCGCCGTGCACGGCGCCGGCCAGAGCCCCGCCTCGCTGGTCCTCGACGGCGTCCTGCGCGCCTGCCAGGTGGCCGAGACGGTGGCCCGCTCGGCCGCCTTCGACACGGTGCACGACCAGTTGTGCGCCCCGGACCGGGTCAGCCTCGCCCCGGAGGGCACCCCGCGGCCGCCGCTGCGCGTCCCGCCGGCCCAGGAGTACGCGGCCCACGCCTCCGCCGGCAGCGTGCTGGGCGCGGCGGCCACCCTGCTGGTCAAGCACGACGCCGCCGAGGCGGCGGAAGCGGTGCTGGCCGGCTCCCCGAAGGCCGCCCGGTACGGCCCCGCCGCCTTCCACGCCGTGCTCGGCGCCGCGCTGTCCCGCACCGGCGTGCTCGTGCGCGCCCCGGAGCGGCTGCGCCAACTGGAGATGACCGGTACGGTCGTCCTGCACCCCGGCGCGCTGCGCACCGCGGACGGCGAGCCCGACGCCTGGGCGGAACCGGTGCTCGACGCGGCCCGCCGGGCCGGGCTCCGGGTCGTCCTCGTGGACGACCCGGCCCTGGAGGACTTCACGGGCCTCGCCGACCAGGTGGTCGACGCCCGCCGGCCCCTGGACGACGTCGTGCACGAGGCGCGCGGCGAGGAGGGGGCCGTCCTGGTGGTCGCCCGGGTCGGCGGGGCCGGCGACCACGACGTCCTGGCCGCGCTGAACGCCGCCGACGTCGCCGTCGCCCTGACCGACCGGGACGGCGCGGTCGTCTGGGGCGCCGACCTCCTCGCCCTGCACGGCCTGCCCGACGTGTGGCGGGTGCTGACCGCGATCCCGGCCGCCCGCACCGTCGGCCGCCGCGCCCAGACCCTGGCCCGCTCCGGCGCCGCCCTCTCCGGCCTGCTCGTCGCCGTCGGCGAGTCCGGCGGCGGGCGCGGGCGCCGGGCCGTGCTGCCCGGACTCCGGCACGCGCCGGTCGACGCCGGTGCCGCCTCCGCGCTGGTGTCCGGCATCCGTGCCGCGCTCGGCGTCGCGACGGCCGGCGCCCCGCACCCCCGCCCCCGGGTGCACTGGCACGAACTGGACCCGGACCAGGCCCGGGAGCGACTCGCCCGGGAACCGGCGGCCAGCACCGGCCCGGACACGCTGACCACCCGGATGCGCAAGGCGGCCGACGGCGTCGTCCGGCATCCGGCCGCCGCGCCCGCCCGCTGGACCTACCGGTTCGGCCGGGCCGTCCGGGAGGAGCTCCAGGACCCGCTCACCCCCGTGCTGGCGGTCGGCTCGGCGGCGTCGGCGATCCTCGGCTCCGTGGTGGACGCGCTGCTCGTCGTCGGCGCCCTCGACCTCAACGCCATGGTCGGCGGCGTCCAGCGGCTGCGGGCCGAGCGGGCGCTGTCCGGGCTGGTCGCCGAGCAGGAGCAGAAGGCGCGCCTGGTGCCGTCCGAGGACTCCGAGGACCCCGAGGGCGACGCCCCGGCCGGCGGCACCCGGACCGTGGAGGCGGGCCGGCTCCGGCCGGGCCACGTGATCCGGCTCCAGGGGGACGACGTGGTGCCCGCCGACGCCCGGCTGCTGTGGCAGGACGGTCTGGAGGTCGACGAGTCCGCCCTGACCGGCGAGTCGCTGCCGGTGGAGAAGCAGACGGACCCGACCCCGCACGCCCCGGTCGCGGACCGGAGCTGCATGGTCTTCGAGGGCACCACCGTGGTGGCGGGGGAGGCCCGGGCCGTCGTCGTCGACATCGGGGACCGCACCGAGGCCGCGCGCGCCGTCCACCTCGCCGCCCGCACGCCCCCGGCGGGCGGTGTGCAGGTCAGGCTCCAGGAACTCACCCGCAAGGCGCTGCCGCTGACCCTGGCCGGCGGTGCCGCGGTGACCGGCCTGGCCCTGCTGCGCGGGACGCCGATCCGCGAGGCGGTCAGCGGCGGTGTGGCGGTGGCCGTGGCGGCCGTACCGGAGGGGCTGCCGCTGGTCGCGACGGTGGCACAGCTTGCCGCGGCCCGGCGGCTGAGCCGGGGCGGCGTCCTGGTGCGCACACCGCGCACGCTGGAGGCGCTGGGCCGCATGGACACCATCTGCTTCGACAAGACCGGCACGCTCACCGAGAACCGGCTGCGGCTGGTGCGCACCACCGACGCCGAGAGCACGGTCCACGCGGTGGACGACCCCGGTTCCGAGCGGACGCTGCGGTCCGCCGCACGGGCCTGCCCGCGGCTGAACGGCGGCTCCGAGCACCCCGTGCACGCCACCGACGAGGCCGTGCTGACCGCCGCGGCCCCCGATCCGGACTGGACCCAGCTGGCCGGGCTGCCGTTCGAGGCCGCGCGCGGCTACGCCGCCGCCGTCGGCCGCAGCGGGGACGGCCCGGCCGTGCTCGTGGTCAAGGGCGCGCCGGAGACGGTGCTGCCCGCCTGCGCCGGGCTGCCGGGGCACGCCTCCGACGCCGCGCACGCGCTGGCCGGGGACGGCCTGCGGATGCTGGCGGTGGCCGAACGGCGGCTCGGCGCGGACGAGCGGGCGTCCGAGGTCCTGGACCGGCCGCTGGAGAACCTGGAGTACACGGGTCTGCTGGCGCTGTCCGACGTACCGCGCGAGACGTCCACGGCGCTGGTGGCGGGGCTGAACGGGGCCGGCGTACGGCCGGTCATGCTGACCGGCGACCATCCGCAGACGGCGCGGTCCATCGCCGCCGACCTGGGCTGGCCCGCGGACACCGTGGTGGTCACGGGCGACGAGCTGGCCGCGGCGGACCGGGCGACCCGGGCCCGGATGCTGCGCGACGCGGGGGTGGTCGCCCGGGTGGCGCCCGAGCAGAAGCTCCAGGTGGTGGAGGCGCTGCGGGACGCGGGCCGGGTGGTCGGCATGGTCGGCGACGGCGCCAACGACGCGGCGGCGATCCGCGCCGCCGACATCGGCGTCGGCATCAACGCGCGGGGCTCGGCCGCCGCGCGCAACGCCGCGGACATCGTGCTGACCGACGACGACCTGACGGTGCTGATCGACGCGGTCGGCGAGGGCCGCGCCCTGTGGCACAGCGTGGCCGACGCGATCGCCATCCTGATCGGCGGCAACGCGGGCGAGATCGGCTTCGGCATCCTCGGCACGCTGCTGTCCGGGCGGGCGCCGCTGTCCACCCGGCAGATGCTCATGGTGAACCTGTTCACCGACCTGTTCCCGTCGATGGCGGTGGCGGTGACCGAGAAGGAGGGCGAGGCGGACCTCACCAAGGTGGAGGAGGCCGCCGGGGTGCTGGGCGAGCCGCTGCTGCGGCAGATCCGGCACCGCGCGCTGACCACCTGCCTCGGCGCGCTCACCGCCTGGCTGATCGGCCGCTTCACCCCGGGCACCGCCCGCCGCTCCAGCACCATGGCGCTGTGCGGGGTGGTCGGCACCCAGCTCGCGCAGACCCTGCTCGACCGGCGCGACAGCCGGCTGGTGCAGGTCACGTCCCTCGGCTCCGCCGCGGCCCTGGTCGCGTTGGTGCAGACCCCGGGCGTCAGCCGGCTGTTCGGCTGCACCCCGCTCGGACCGGTCGCCTGGGCCGGTGTCGTGGCGGCGATCGCGCTGGCGCTGGCGGGCCAGCGGACCCTGCCCCGTCTGGAGGAGACGATCGGCCGGCTGCTCCCGGCGTGACCGGCGGGCGCCGCCGGGCCGTCCTCCGCCGGGCGGCGCCCGCCGGCCACGCCGGGAGGCGGGGCTCAGACCGACCGGTGGTACTGGTCCGGGACCCGGACCTCCGCGCCCAGCTCCCGGGCGGCCTGCCGGGCCCAGGACGGGCTGCGCAGCAGTTCCCGGCCGAGCAGCACCGCGTCGGCCTCGCCGTTGGCCAGGATCTTCTGCGCCTGCGCGGGGTCGGTGATCAGGCCGACGGCCGCGACCGGCAGCGGGGTCTGCGCCTTCACCCGGGCGGCGAACGGAACCTGGTACCCCGGCCCGGTCGGGATGCCGACGCCGGAGGCGTTGCCGCCGGTGGAGACGTCGAGCAGGTCCACGCCGTGGGCGTGCAGGTCCCGGGCGAGGCGGACCGTGTCGTCCGGGGTCCAGCCGTTCTCCGGGAGCCAGTCGGTGGCGGAGACGCGGAAGAACACCGGCTTGTCCGCGGGCCACACCTCGCGGACCGCGTCCACGATCTCCAGGGCGAACCGGGTGCGGTTCTCGTACGACCCGCCGTAGGCGTCGGTGCGCCGGTTGGAGTGCGGGGAGAGGAACTCGTTGACGAGGTAGCCGTGGGCGCCGTGGATCTCGACGACCTCGAAGCCCGCGGCGAGCGCCCGGCCCGCGGCGTCGGCGAACTGCCGCACGATGTCCGCCATCTGATCGGTGGTCAGCTCGGTGGGCACGGGGTGGCGTTCGTCGAACGCGACCGCGCTCGGGGCGAGCGGCTGCCAGCCGTGCGCGTCGGGTCCGACGGGCGCGCCGCCCTTCCACGGCCGCTCGGTGGACGCCTTGCGGCCGCCGTGGCCGAGCTGGATCCCCGGCACGGTGCCCTGCGCGGTGAGGAAGCGGGTGATCCGGCGGAAGGCCTCCATCTGGGTGTCGTTCCACAGCCCGAGGTCGTACGGGGAGATCCGGCCCTCGGGCGCCACCGCGGTGGCCTCCACGAGGATCAGGCCGGTGCCTCCGGTGGCGCGCGCCGCGTAGTGCGCGAAGTGCCAGTCGTGCGGGGCTCCCGCGAGCGGGCCCTCCGGCTCGGCCGAGTACTGGCACATCGGGGCCATCCAGACCCGGTTCGGGACGGTCACTTCGCGCAGGGTGATGGGCTCGAAGAGCGCGCTCACGACGGACTCCATTCGTCACGGACCACTGATGGATTCGTACGGTACTCCTCGTACTACGAGAGATGTCAAACTACGATGCTCCTCGTACAATGTCCGTCAGTGAGGGGACGCCGTGCCGAGGGCCTCCCGCGACGAAGGGGCAGCCGCCGTGACCGACACCGCCACCACCGGGCGCGTGCTGCCGCACCCGGAGCGGGCGCAGATCCGGCTGGAGTCGGTGCTGCACGCCCTCGCCGATCCGATGCGGCTCCGGATCGTCCGCGAACTCGCCGCCGACGAAGCGGAGTTGTCCTGCTCTCAGTTCGACCTTCCGGTGACCAAGTCCACCACCACGCACCACTTCCGCGTCCTGCGCGAGAGCGGGGTCGTCCGGCAGGTCTACCGGGGCACGGCCAAGATGAACGGGCTGCGCCGGGACGATCTCGAAGCGCTCTTCCCGGGGCTCCTCGACAGCCTCCTCGCCGCCGCGGACCGGCAGGCCGCCCGGCCCGGCGACGGCGCCTGAACCGGCTCGGCGCCTGAACCGGCTGCGGCGGGGACGCCCCCGACCGGAGGCGGCCGGGCAGCGGGGGCGCCGTGCGGGACCGCGGGCGCACGACCGCGGGCTACGCCACCCCGGCCGCCCCGAGCAGCGCGTCCCAGTCGGACAGCTTGACCACGCCCCGCCCCAGCCGCGCACCCAGCTCGGCCTCGGCCCGCTCGATCGCCAGCCAGCCGTCCCAGGGCACGGGATCGACGCCCGCCGCCCGCAGCCCCGCGACCGGGTCCGCCGGCACGTCCGCCAGGGCGAGGGCGGGAGCGTCCGCGAGCAGCGAGGCCGCCGTCTCCTTGGCGCAGGGCCGGTTGGTGCCGATGACCCCGGTCGGACCGCGCTTGATCCATCCGGCGACGTACTCGCCGGGGGAGGGCGCGCCGTCCCGCAGGACGCGGCCCTCCCGGTGCGGGACCGTGCCGCTCGCCGGGTCGAACGGCAGCCCGGCCGGCGGCACCCCGCGGTAGCCCACCGAGCGCAGCACCAGTTGCGCGGGCAGGTCCTCGTACCGGCCCGTGCCGGTCACGCCGCCCCGGTCGTCGGGCTCCGTCCGCTCGAAGCGGACCGCGCCCACCCGGCCGCCGACGCCGAGCAGCTCGACCGGGCGCAGGAAGAAGCGCAGCCTGATCCGCCGGGCCGCCGCTGCGGAGGACCGCGCGGCCCAGTCGCGCAGCACCTCGACGTTGCGCCGCTGCGCGGCCGGCAGCGCGCCGGGATCGCCCGGATCGAGGGCGAGGTCGGTCTTGTCCACGGTCACCGCGGTGCCGGGCAGGGCGCCCAGCTCGCGCAGCTCCTTGGTGGTGAAGCGGGCCTGCGCGGGGCCGCGCCGGCCCACCACGTGCACCTCGGTGAGCCCGCTCGCCGCCAGTGTGTCCAGCACGGCCTGCGGGATGTCGGTGGGGCGCAGCTCCGCCACCCCGCGCACCAGCATCCGGGCGACGTCCACCGCGACGTTGCCCACCCCGATGACCACCGCCGACCGCACCCCGCGCAGGAAGCCCGCGTCGGCCGCGTCCGGGTGCGCGCTGTACCAGGACACGAACTCGGTCGCCGACCAGCTCCCCGGCAGGTCCTCGCCGGGAATGCCGAGCCGCCGGTCGGTGGCGGCGCCCACGCAGTACACCACCGCGTGGTACAGCTCCCGCAGCCGCTCCACCGGCAGGCCGCCGGGGCCGCCCACCCGGACACCGCCGAGGAACCGGACCCGATCGTGCTCCAGCACCGTGCGCAGGCTGCCCTGGAGGGACTTGATCTTCTCGTGGTCGGGGGCGACGCCGTAGCGGACCAGCCCGTACGGGCACGGCAGCCGGTCCAGTACGTCCACGTGGACCCCGGGATCCCCCTGGACCAGGCTCTGGGCGGTGTAGCACCCGCTCGGTCCGGAACCGACGACGGCGACACGCAGCACAGCGGTACTCCTTGCCCGAAGGAGGGGCGTGCGGACACTTCCAGCATGGCAGCCCCGGCGACCGGCGGGCAGGGGCCGGTGGAGTGACCCGGCCGCGCGGCGCGTGCCCCGGTGAGCGGCCGGTGACCGACGGTGTGCCGGTGGATCGTCGGGGCCGGAGGCGGTGCACCCGCGGTGGATCACTGGTTGCGGCCCCGCCGGCGCCCCGGCGTCCCGGCGCCGGCCGACGACGGCCGGACGGCGGCCGGGTGGCCCGGCCGCCCGCCACCTCCGCTGCCGTCAGGGCTCGTTCCGCCGCCGCTCCGTTGCGAAGAAGCGGGACAGGTCCGCGTCGGGCTCCCGGTCGTCCGGGGCGTTCTCCGGGGGCAGGCCCATCTCCCAGGCCAGCCCGTACCGCCGGAACAGCTCGGCCCGCAGTGTCGGTACGGGCATCGGCACGCCCGGGACCAGCGCCGCGTACACCGCGCCCATCAACAGGGCGCGCAGCATGGGGTATTCGGCCGCCGCGTCCGGGGCGCCGCACCGGGCGACCGTGTCGCCGAGGAGTTCCGCGAGCCGCCGCTGCTCCGGGCACTGCACGAAACCCTCCGCCTGCAACAGGCCCGCCATGTGCTGGCGCATCAGCACCGGCCGGTCCCGGGCGAGGCCGAGGATCGCGTCGACGGCCCGGGCCAGCCGCTCCCGCCCGTCCTCGGTGCGCGGCTCCCGCTCCAGCGCCTCCTCCAGCGTGCGGTGCATCAGGCGGTGCACTGCGGACTGCACCAACTGGCGCTTGCCGGGGAAGTAGTACGACACCAGGCCGCGCGCCGAACCCGCCCGGTCCGCGATGTCCCCCAGCGTCGTGGCCTCGAACCCGCGCTCGGCGACCACTTCCAGGGCCGCCTGAAGCAGCCGTTCCCGGGAACGCCGCCGCAGTTCTTCATTGACCGAGGCGCTTCGCGGGGACATCCTGTAACTCCTGCGTTGACTGGCTGCCAGCCAACTATACTCAACGCAGCGGGCCCGTCCGGTGGTTGGGACGTGCCCGGCAGGCCGTCCGTCTGAGGCGACGCGGGGGATCGTCTCAGACGGACGGTTCCGCATGCCCGGAAGCGGCCGCCGAGCCGTTCAGCCGACCAGGTCCAGCACCGGCCGCAGCGCGTCGGGACGCCGGGCCGCCGGCAGGTGGTCCACGAAGTGCACGCGGCAGCCGAGGGCCGCGGCGCCGCCGTCGGCCTCCTTGTTGTCGCCGACCATCAGGACCTGCCGCGGATCCGCGCCGAGCGCCTCGCAGGCGACCGAGAACAGCCGCGCGTCCGGCTTCTGCACTCCGTGCTCGTACGACAGCACATAGGTGTCCACGTAGGCGTCCAGCCCGTGCTCGCGGAACACCGGGCGCAGGTCCCAGCCGATGTTGCTGACCACGCCGACGCCGATCCCGCGCTCGCGCAGGGTGCGCAGCACCTCGGCGGCGTCGGGGTAGGGGGACCACGCGGCGGGGGACATGTGTCGGTCGTACAGGACGTCGTGCAGTCCGGGGTCCGGCAGCGCCACCCGGCGGGACAGGGCCGTGTACGCGGCCCGGTGCAGCTCCGCGCTCTCGTCCCGGACCGCCCACAGGTCCGCGAGGTCCGGCGGCACCTCCACCGGCGGGGCACCGCCCGCGAGCGCCCCGGCCTCCTCCAGGGCCCGGGCGACGGCGAGCAGTTCGGGCTCCGGCAGGGGGTGACCGGCCCCTGGCAGCACCGCGCGCAGCCAGGACTCGGTGGACTCGATGCGGAACAGCGTCCCGGAGAAGTCGAACAACACGGCAGCCATGCGCGGGACTCTACCCGCGCCGGCGCACCGCCGTGCCCGGCCGGCGCTTCGGCGGCCACTCGTGCACCAGCACCGCCAGGGCCACGAGCAGCGCCCCGAACAGCCAGCCGCCGAGCACGTCCGAGGGCCAGTGCACACCCAGCCACACCCGGGTCGCGCCCACGCCGGCCACGGAGACGAGCGCCACCGCGACCGCCGCGCGCCACAGCGCGCGGCCCGGGCGGTGGCGGTGCAGCAGCCACAGCAGCAGGCCGCAGACCACGGTGGCGGTCATCGCGTGCCCGGAGGGGAAGGCGGCGTAGTGGGCGGTGTCCACGGGGTCGCGCCACACCGGGCGGGGACGGTCGACGGCGGCCTTCACCGCCTGCTGCGCGAGCGCGGCCACCGCGCAGGTGACTACCAGCCACAGCGCCGTCCACCAGGCCGCCCGGCGCCGGATGAGCCACACCGCCGCGGCGGCGGCCAGCAGCCGCATGGTGAGCGGGTCCCACACCCAGTCGGTCAGCACCCGGAAGGCCGCGGTCACCCCGTGCTCGCGGACGGCCGCGCGGTGGGCGGCGCGGGAGACCTCGCCGTCCACGGCGAGCAGCGGGTGCCAGCGCGCCGCGACGAGGGCGAGCAGCAGGGCGGAGCAGCAGGCGAGTACGGCGGCGGTGCGGGCGGCCGCGCGGGACGGCGCCGGGGGGCGGGGGGAAGCGGGCGGCGGGGGAGCGGTGGGGGGACGGTGCATGACGCGATCTTTGTTGATCGGACGGCTGTGGCCAAGACCGGCATGGCCGGAACCGGGCCGGACCTGCCCGGGGCACGGGCCGATCGCCGTACCGCGACCTCCCGGGGGTGTGGGGTGGGGGGTGTCCGGCCCGGTCCGCCGGAGCCGGGTCAGCCCAGGGCCCGCAGTCCGGGGATCAGCGTCACCAGTACCGGCGCGACCGGCACCAGTGCGGCGACCGCCGCCAGGCGCAGCCGGCGCGGCGCCGGGAGGCGGTCCGGCGCGGTCAGCAGCCGGTGCACGCGCTGCGGCACGTGCGCCTGGGGCGCCGGGGCGGGCCCGAACACGCCCCGCTCCTCGTTGAGTTCGACCAGGGCCAGGGCCGTCGTCAGCCGGCCGAAGCGCCGGGACGCCACGTCGTCGGCGGCCAGCTCGACCAGCCGGTGCATCTCGGCGCGGAACGCGGCGAACACCGGCACCCGGGGGAACCCGCCCGCCAGCGCGGCCGAGCAGTGCAGCAGCCAGTCGTGCCGGGCCTGCGCGTGCCCCTGCTCGTGCGCGAGGAGCGCGTCCAGCCGCCGTCCCCCCAGCCGGCGCAGCGCGGCCGTCGTGACGACCATCCGGGGCGCGGGGCCGGGCAGCCACCAGGCGCCGGGACGGTCGCCCTCCAGTACCACCAGCCGGTCGCCGCCCGGCTTCTCGCCGGGCAACAGCGGTGCGCGCACCAGCAGTTCGGCCCGTCGTGCCCGCCGCCGCGCCCGGGCCCGCGCCACCTCGCGGAGCAGCATCCCCAGACTCCACAGGCCGCCGCAGGCGAGCAGCACGGCGGTGGGCGCGGCCCAGGGGCCGGCGGTGCCGAGGGCGTACGCGTCCACGACCGCGCGCGGCGCGGTGGCGAAGACGTGCCAGCGCACCGCCTGCCAGGCCGCCGCCGCGCTGAGCGTCATCGACAGCGCGCAGCACAGCAGGACGGCCGCCACGACGCACTGCCACACCCAGAGGGCGACGACCGGCTCGCGGTCCGGCCAGTCGGCCCGGGCGAGCAGCCGCGGTCCGGCGACGGCGGTCAGGGCGCCGAGCAGCAGCAGGGCGACGGGGACCATCATGGACAGCACCCTATGAGCGCGGGGCCGCTCGGCGGTACGGCCCCCGGCGGCAAGTGACGTACACAACGCGGGAGTTCGGCGGCGGTCCCGCCCGCTCGTCCGCGGTCCGGCGCTCACATCGCCAGCAGCATCGCCAGCATCCCGATCCCCATGGACAGCCGGCACGCCCGGGCCAGCTCCGGCCGGTCGCCCCAGCCGGCCGGCCCGGACCCGGCCACCGGGACGGCGGCGGGCACCAGACGGGCGCCGGAGAGCAGCACGTAGCCGGCGAAGTACAGCAGGAGCACGCCGGTCACCACCGGCAGGCCCGTACCGCCGTGCGCGTGGTGGCCGGCGGCGCGGGGGGCCGCCGCCATCGCCACCGCCATGTAGACCATCGCGGCGCTCCCCACCAGGTGGTGCAGGTGGTGCCGGTCGCCGCGGACGGCCCACAGGGCGCGCAGGGCCGCCGCGCCGAACACGGCCGCGTACACCGGCCACGCCCAGCCCGGCGGCGTGAACGCGGTCGCCGGCACGGCCATCACCGCCATCCCGAAACCCATCAGCGCCTCGCCGCCCGCGGCCCGGCGCTGCTCCTCGACACCGCTGCGCATGCGTAGCAGGCAGTAGGCGCCGGTCGCCGCGCACAGCGCGACCAGCAGCCAGGCTGTCGACACCGGTCCGTGCACACGCACCTCCCGCTCGACGGACGTCGAGGGATGCGATGCCCGGAGGCGGCGGCGCGCACGCAAGCGCACGGGCGTACACGGGGAGCACGTGGAGGAGCACGGACGGTCACTGTCGGCGCATCCGGCCCCGGGTAACTAATTTACGAGTAAAACATATGTTAAATTGATACGCATGAGCAGTGCCACCCCCCACCGTCTTCCCCTGGCCGGAACCCTCCGCCTCGGACGCCCCTCCGACATCTGGTTCAAACCGGCCCTGAGCGTGGTCGCCTCGGTCGCCCCGCCCAACCTCACCCTGCTCGCGCTGGGCCGCCTCGATCTCGCCATGTACACCATGGCCGGCTCGCTGTGCGCGCTGTACGGCCACAACCGGCCCTACGCCGCCCGCGCCCGGGTCCTGGCCTGGGTGGTGCTCGGCATGGTCGGCGGCCTCGCCGCGGCACTGCTCGCCGCGGCCCTCACCAGCGACGCCGTCGTCCTCGTCACCGTGGGCGCCGTCCTGGCGGCGGCGCAGAAGGCGGTGTGCGACGCCACCCGCGTCGGCCCGCCCGGCAACGTGGTCCTCGCCTTCATCACCTCCGCCTCGCTCTTCGTGCCGCAGACCCCGGGCCAGATCCCCGGGCACGTCGGGCTGGCCCTGGCCGCGGGCGTCTGGGCCTGGCTGGTCGGCATGGCTCCCGGGCTGCTCCGCCCGCACGGCCCCGAGCGCCGCGCCACCGCCCAGGCCCTGAACGCCGCCGCCGCGTACGCCGACACGCGCGGCACCGCCGACGGCCACGCCCGGACCCGCGCCGCGACCGCCGCCGCCGTCCACGCCGCCTGGCAGTCGCTGCTCGCCGCCCGTCCCGACCCCACCCGGCACGCCCTGGAACAGCTCCTCGTCCGCGCCGAGGTCGCGCTCGCCGCGCCCGCCGACAGCGATCCCGCACGGCTGCGCGCCTGGGCTCGCGAGCTGCGCGGCACCGGCCGCGTCCCGCGCGTCGAGCAGCCCCGCGAAGCCGCCGACGAACTCCTCGGCGTGGCCGCCGAGCGCACCGCGCCGCGCCGGTCGCCCTGGCACCGCCCGGCCCACTTCGCGCCGATCGCCGTACGCACCGCGCTCGGCTGCGCCCTCGCCGGATACGCCGCCCTCGCCCTGGGCGTGGGCCGCCCGTACTGGGCGCTGGTCACCGCGGCCTCCCTCTACCAGGCCAACGTCACGCTCACCTGGAACCGGGGCGTCCAGCGGGTCGTCGGCAACCTCGTCGGGGTCCTCGCCTTCGCCGCGCTCGCCCCGCTGGCCCACCTGCACCCGGCCGTCCTGGTGCTGCTCTGCGTCGCGCTGAACTTCGGCGCCGAGGCGCTCATCGGCCGCAACTACTGGCTGGGCAGCGTCTGCGTCACCCCCATGGCCCTGCTGATCACCGAGTTCGCCCGCACCCAGGACCCGGCCGGGCTGATCACCGACCGGGTCGTGGACACCCTCGTCGGCGCGCTGGTGGGCTTCGTCGCCGCCGTCGCCGTCACCAACCGGCGCGCGGGCGACCGCCTGGAACACGCGCTGACCACGGCCGAGCGGGCCCGGGAGAGCGCCGCCCGCCTCTTGGCCGAGCCGCACCCTGCGCCGGGCGCCCTGGAGTCCGCCCGCCGTGCCCTCGCCGCCGCCCTGGCCGACCTGCGGGCCACGGCCGACGCCGCCGCGGGCGAGTGGTGGCAGCGCGCCCTGCCCGAGGAGAGGGTCGTGCTCACCGAGCAGTCCGGACACCGTACGCTCGCGGCGACGGTACGGCGGCAGGGGCTCGTACCGCGGGACCGGTCCCGGGACCAGGGGCCGGACAGGACGACGGAGGACATGCGGCCATGACGGCGACGAACGGCGGACCGACGGCCGGAGGCGACGCGACCGGTGCCCGGCCCGGGGCCGGTACCGGGCCCGCGCGGACGGACACCGTCTCGGCCGTCGTCCGCCAGTGGCGGGCCGTGCACCCGCGGCTGGACACCGGGCCGATGGAGGTCATCGGCCGGATCAACCGCTGCGCCGCGCTGCTCCAGCAGGCCGAGGACGCGCCGCTGCGGCGGGCCGGGCTGAGCCGTGCCGAGTTCGACCTGCTCGGCGCGCTGCGCCGCACCGGCCACGAGCTGACCCCGGGCGAACTGGTCCGGGAGACCTTCTCCTCCGGGGCCGCCGTCACCAAGCGGCTCAAGCAGCTCACCGAGCGGGGGCTGGTCGAGCGGCGCGGCGACACCCGCGACCGCCGCGTGGCCCACGTCCGCCTCACCGACGCCGGCCGTGACCTGGTCGACGGCATCCTCCCCGAGCAACTCGCCTACGAGACGGCCGTACTGTCCGTCCTCGCCCCCGACGGCCAGGGCGAACTCTCCGGCCTGCTCGCCGAGCTGCTGAGCCGCCTGGAAAGCCTGGGCGGCACCCTGCGCGCCTAGGCGTGTCGACCCGAGGCGCGGTTCACGCGGCTGACCGGTGGGTGACCGCCGTGTGCGGTGTGGCAGCGGTGGTGGTCGTCGGCGTGCGGGAAGTCCGCCGGGGCGGCGGTGCGTTCGGCTCCGGGCACGCGGACCGTCCGGCCGGAGACCGCCGCGCTCTCCGCGCCGCTCCGCGAGGACGCCCGGGCCGGGACGGACCGGTGCCGTGACCGTGCCGGCGCGCACCGGGGAGAGCACGGGAGACGGTCCAGCACGGACCGCGGACGCGGTGGGCTGCGCGCGGCGGCGTCCGGGTGCGGAGGGCCCGCGAGGCGCCGGGGAGGGCACCGATGGCGAGATCGATACCCCTCGGCGACGGGAACGCGCCGCGCGGCAGGGACCGGTTCCGGCCAGAGTGAGCGGCGCCGTCCGGCCGCGGCGAGCCGCGTTGCCCTCCGCGGGGCCGGGAACCGACCGCCGCCCGGCACCGGGGAGACGGCCGTTGCCGTACGGCGGAGAACGCGCCCCGCACCGCATCCGTCACCGGCCGGACGCCCCGGTGCACGGCGGGCGGTCATTGTCGACGGCCGGGGACGCGGTGTCCACCACGACCGCCGCCAGGTCGTCCGTCCCTGTCCGGAACGGTCGGTTCGGGCGCCCGCATTCGGCCAGAATTCCTCCAGAGAACGACCAGACCGGCCTGTCATATTCATGGCCGGCGCCGTGATCCGAATCGGTCAAGTCCGCCCGGCACCGCCCAGAACGTCTACCTGCCCACCCCGCTCCGTCGTCGGCACAGCAGGTGCGGACCGGAGCGCACCGGACGGAGACAGACCGCATGACCACCGAACAGACCACCTCACTCCTCATCGGCCTCGCCGCCATGGTCGTCCTCGCGCGGCTGCTCGGCGCACTGGCCCGGCGGCTGGGACAGCCGGCGGTGATCGGCGAAGTCCTGGCGGGCATCGCACTGGGCCCGACGCTCTTCCACGGGGCGATCTCCGACACCCTCCTGCCCGCGGACACACGGCCCCTGCTCAGCGCGCTGGCCGCGGTCGGTGTGGCCGTCTTCATGTTCATCGTCGGGCTGGAGTGGGACGCGGCCCTCATCCGGGGCAGCGGGGCCATCGCCCCCAGCGTCTCGCTCAGCTCCATCCTGCTGCCCTTCGGCCTCGGCGCCGGCCTCGGCCTCTACCTGATGGACGACTACGGCACCGGCGACAGGACGGCGTTCATGCTCTTCATGGGCATCGCCATGTCGATCACCGCGTTCCCGGTGCTGGCCCGCATCCTGACCGACCGGAACATGGCGGGCACCCCCCTGGGCGCCGTCGCGCTGGCCTGCGCCTCCATCGACGACGTCCTCGCCTGGTCCCTGCTCGCCGCCGTCGTCGCGATCAGCGGCTCGGCCGGCCCCGACCAGTGGCGGATACTGCTCGCCGTCCCGTACCTGCTCGGCATGCTCTTCCTGGTGCGCCCCGTGCTGCGCCGCCTGGCGGACCGCAGGCCTGCGCTCCGGCTCAGCCCGGCCGTCTTCGCCGGCGTCCTCGCGGGCCTGCTGCTCTCCGCCGCCGCCACCGAGTGGCTCGGCCTGCACTACATCTTCGGCGCCTTCCTCTTCGGCGTGGTCCTCCCGCGCTCCGGCACCGACCGGCTCCGCCGTGACGTGCACGAGCGCCTCGCCCACATGAGCAACACCCTGCTGCTGCCGGTGTTCTTCCTGGTCGCCGGCCTCAAGGTGGACCTGTCCGGGATCGACGCGAGCGGGCTCGGAGCGCTCGGACTCATCCTGCTGGTGGCCGTGGGCGGCAAGTTCGTCGGCGCGTTCGCCGCCGCCCGCGCGAACAGGATGCCGCTCCGGCAGTCCGCGGCGCTGGCCACCCTGATGAACACCCGCGGCCTGACCGAACTCATCGTCCTGAACGTGGGCCTGCAACTGGGCTTCCTCCAGCAGGAGCTCTACTCGCTCATGGTCGTCATGGCCGTGGTGACGACCGCGATGGCGGGCCCTCTGCTGACGCTGCTCCT
Source organism: Streptomyces sp. NPDC025833 (assembly GCF_055558055.1). Classification (NCBI taxonomy): domain Bacteria; kingdom Bacillati; phylum Actinomycetota; class Actinomycetes; order Kitasatosporales; family Streptomycetaceae; genus Streptomyces; species Streptomyces sp. NPDC025833. Next base: position 9,051 of record NZ_JBVHNF010000021.1, on the reverse strand, counting down.
CGGCCGGCCCACCGGTGAGGACGCCACCGGGAGCGCGACCGGCACCGACGAACCGGCCGGGGCCGCCGGCCGGGCCGGCTCCGCCGAGCGCGCGACGGGTCCCGCCGCGTAGCCGCGCGGTGTGTCCGCCGGCCGGCGCCGGGCGGACACACCGCCCCGGCGGCAGGGGAGGGAGCGCGTCCGTGCGACGCCCCCCGGCAGGCACGTAGGGCCCCGTCCGCTACACAGGGCCCCGGCACGTAGAGTTCGCGCACACAGAGCCCCCGCACACAGAGCCCCCGCACACAGAGCCCCCGCACACAGGGCCCCCGCACGTAGGCACCCGCCACATAAGGCTCGCGCACAGAGGGTCCCGCACGTAGAGTCCCCGCACATGGGGCCCAAGTACACAGCCCCCAGGCACACAGGGCCCAAGTTCACAGCCCCTAGGCACACAGAGACCCCGCACACAGAGCCCCGGCCCGAGCGACGTCTAGATCCCGGGCCGGTAGCGCAGCGGATGGTCGGGCGGGATCTCCACGAGGACGATCGGGGTGCCGTCCGGGTCGGCGATCCACATCTCCACCAGACCCCACGGCTCCTTCACCGGGGGCCGGACGATCTCGACGCCCCGGGCCCGCAGTTCCTCGCCCGCGGCCGTCACGTCCTCGACCTGGAGCCACAGCCGTGCCGCCGGCGGGGACGGGCCGTCGGACCGGCCGGAGAGCTCCAGGAACCCGCCGCCGAGGAAGTAGACCGTGCCCCGCTCGGGTCCGGTCCCGAACTCGCGGTGGACGGACAGCCCGAGCCGCTCGCCGTAGAACGTGCGGGACCGTTCGGGATCGGTGGGCCGGATCAGGATCCGGCTGCTGAGTACATGCACCATGCGGGCGGAGCCTAGCGGCGGCGTTACTCTCATCCGTGGCTCAGCCACGCCGAGAACGGAGATCCCCGCCATGGACAGCCCCGCCGCCGGACTCACCTTCCGGGACGCCACCGACGCCGACGTCGACGCCCTCGTCGCCCTGGTCGAGTCGGCGTACCGGGGCGACAGCAGCCGGGCCGGCTGGACCACCGAGGCGGACATCCTGGAGGGCCAGCGCACCGACCCCGAGGGCGTGCTCGAAGTGATCAAGTCGCCGGACGGCCGGCTGCTCACCGTCGAGCAGGACGGCCGGATCGTCGCCTGCTGCCACCTGGAGCACCGCGGCGATCACGCCTACTTCGGCATGTTCGCGGTGAGCCCCGCCCTGCAGGGCGCGGGCGTCGGCAAGGCGGTCATGGCGGAGGCGGAGCGCCGGTCCCGGGAGATGTGGGGCGTCGCGGAGATGCACATGACGGTGATCACCGTGCGGGAGGACCTGATCGCCTGGTACGAGCGCCGGGGCTACCGCCGTACGGGAAGGACGTCCCCGTTCCCGTACGGCGACGAGCGCTTCGGCATCCCGCAGCGCGACGACCTCCGGTTCGAGCTGCTGGTCAAGGAACTCGTCTGACCGGTCCGCCGTGACCCGGCGCCGCGCTCCGCACGGAGCGGGGCGCCCGGGCGCCGCCGCGGCCGCTACGCCGTGAAGCGCCCCGTCCGCTTGATCTCCGGGTAGTCCGTCGTGGCCCCGTCCAGCTCCAGCGCGCGCACCAGCCGCAGGTGCTCCTGCGTGTTGACCACCCAGCCGATGATCCGCAGCCCGGACGCGCGCGCGTGCTCGACGACCTCCAGGGTGAGCCGGCGGACGTTGAGGCACAGGGTCGCCGCGCCCACGGCCACCGCGCGGTCCACCACGTCGGTGCCGTAGCGGCTCGCGACCAGCGCGGTGCGCGCGCCCGGCACCAGCCGCCCGATCTCGGCGACCGCCTCGTCGTGGAACGAGGAGACCTCCACCCGCGCGGTGAGGTCCCGCGCCCGCATCACCTCGGCCAGCGCCCGCGCGGCCGCCACGTCCTTGATCTCGGCCTGCAAGGGCGCCCGCACCGTCTCCAGGACCTCCTCGAACACCGGGACCCGCTCCCCGCGGCCCGCGTCCAGGGCGCGCAGCTCCGCCAGCGTCTTGTCGGCGATCCGCCCGGAGCCGTCGGTCGTGCGGTCCACCTCCGCGTCGTGCATGACGACCAGGGCGCCGTCCTTGCTCAGGTGCAGGTCGAGTTCGATGAGGTCCAGGCCGGCTTGCTGCGCGGCGACGAAGGAGCGGAGGGTGTTCTCGGGCTCGACGCCCATGACCCCGCGGTGACCGATGGTAAGGAAGTTCAAGGTTCAACTCGCTTCCGTCGACGGCGGCTCGGCGACGCGCGGACCGACGGAGGCGTCCTGGACGTCGTCGTCCACGCGGCAGGGTCGCAGCCTAATGGCCGGACCGGGCGTTGAACCCGCGGCTGCGCCGGGCATTCGGGCCCCGGGACAGGCGCCAGTTGGCCGGTATCCGCCCAGGCCATCACCCGTGCGTGGGCGAGTCCCGCGCGTCCTTGACCGGTCGGGGAGCGGTCGGGCCGGCCCCGCGCCGCCCGGTCCGGCCGAGGTGGCGGTGGCGCCGGGCGCCGTTGACGCAAGTGAGCGTCCTCACGGTTTACCACAGGAAAAACATCGGTGACCAAGGGGTCGCGCAGAATATTTTCCCGCACCCGGTCTTGCTGGAAGAAACAGGGTATGCATACGGTATCCATACGCGAGGTTCTCCCGTGGAGGATGGGACATGACGGAAATTCTTGTGCAGGCGGGTACGGAGGAGCGGGTTCCTTCGTCGACCAGGGTGATCGAGCACCCGGCCTGGCCCGTGCTCAAGGATGCCGTGGAGCGGATCCGGCCATGGCAGTCGACGGACGGGTCGATCGACTTCGAGGCCGAGGGCGCCCCGCGGCGGGCCGACGCCGTCGCCGCCGTCGAGCGTGTCGCCGACGCGGTCGAGCGGCTCTCCCCGCTGCTCCCGCACGACACCGACTACCACCAGGCCCTCGTGCGGGACCTGCGCCGCTGGGCCGAGGGCGGCTTCGCGGTGCCGGACTTCCTGGACTCCCTGCTGGCCTTCCAGCCGGCCGCGACCCGTGCGGACGGCCTCCAGCACCTGGTCGTCTTCCCGATGTACACGCAGAACGGCAACCCGGACCGCAACCTGGAGGCGGTCGTGCTGCGCATGGTCTGGCCGCAGTGGCTGGCCGAGCTGGAGCGCACGCGCTACGACAACCCGCTGTTCTGCGGCATCACCTTCGAGGACTTCACCGCGGGGTACGACACCAACTCCGCCGTGCTCTTCCCCGAGACCATCGCCGTGCGCGAGGCGCCGGAACGATTCTCCTGGGGCGGCATCTTCTGCGACCGCGAGGCCGCCCGCTTCCGCCGTGTCACCGAGGCCGCCGTCGAGACCCTCGGCCTGGAGCTGCCCGAGGACATCGCCGCGCTGGTCCACGACCAGAAGCGCTGTGAAGAGGCCTTCGTGCTCTGGGACATGGTCCACGACCGCACGCACAGCCACGGCGACCTGCCGTTCGACCCGTTCATGATCAAGCAGCGCCAGCCGTTCTGGATGTACGGCCTGGAGGAGCTGCGCTGCGACCTCACCGCCTTCAAGGAGGCCGTGAAACTCGAGGCGGACGGTGTCGCGCAGGCCCGTGACGTGCAGTACGCGGTGCTCTTCGACCGGATGTTCCGCTTCCCCGTCACCGGCGACCGCGACCGGAACTACGACGGCCTCGGCGGCCAGCTCCTCTTCGCCTACCTGCACAAGCACGACGTCGTCCGCTGGACCGACAACAAGCTCTCCATCGACTGGGAGCGCGCCCCGCGGGTCACCAACCAGCTGTGCGCCGAGATCGAGAAGCTCTACAAGGACGGCATCGACCGCCCCAAGCTGGTGCACTGGTTCGCCGGCTACGAACTGGTCTCCACCTACCTGGCCCCGCACCCCGGCTCGAAGTGGGCCAAGGGGCCGGACGCCCTCGACCTCGGCCTGCCGCCCCGCAAGCTCGTGGACGACGTGCTTCCGGACGAGTTTCCGCTGAGCATGTTCTATGAGGCCCTGTCCAAGAAGCTCAAGAAGGTGATCGCCTCCACGAAGGGCATCACGGCGGACGGCGCCGAGCGGCTCGCCGCGTGAGCGACCGCCTGCGGGGCAGGGCTCAGGAGAACACGGCTCAAGAGGGGAAGAACATGGTGGGGAACGGGTCTCTCAGTGGTGCGGTGATCGCGGTGGCCGGCGCGGGCGGTCCCGCCGGGCACGCGACGCTGGTCCGGCTCGCCGAGGCGGGCGCGGTCGTCGTCGGTGCCGACAACAACCCGGAGCGGCTGGCCGAGGCCGTCGACGCGGCCCGTTACGCCCGGGGCGGCGCCACGGTCACCGGCGAGACCGTCGACCTGCTCGACCTGCGGTCCACCCGGGACTGGGCCGCGCGCATCGAGAAGGACCACGGCCGGGTCGACGGCCTGGTCCACCTCGTCGGCGGCTGGCGCGGCAGCGCCAACTTCGCCGAGACGGACCTGGCGGACTGGGACCTGCTGGAGAAGCTGCTCGTCCGCACCGTGCAGCACACCTCGCTCGCCTTCTTCGACGCCCTCCAGCGCAGTGACCGCGGCCGGTACGTCCTCACCAGCGCCGCCGGCGCGCAGAAGCCGACGGCCGGCAACGCGGCGTACGCCGCGGCCAAGGCCGCGGCCGAGGCGTGGACGCTCGCGATGGCCGACGGCTTCCGCAAGGCCGGGGGCGAGGAGGGCCCGCGCTCGGCGGCTGCCATCCTGGTGGTGAAGGCGCTGGTGCACGACGCGATGCGCGTCGAACGCCCCAACGCGAAGTTCGCGGGCTTCACGGACGTCAAGGACCTCGCCGAGGCCGTCGAGGGCGTCTGGAGCAGGTCCGCCGCCGAAGTGAACGGAAACCGTCTGTGGCTGACCGAGAAGCCGTGAACCCTCCCAAGACCGACGCGCGTCGCCACCACGACCCGCAGGTCCGCGGTTTCGCCAGTGACAACTACGCGGGAGCCCACCCGGAGATCCTGGCCGCCGTCGCGCTCGCGAACGGCGGCCACCAGGTGGCCTACGGCGAGGACGACTACACCGGGAACCTCCAGCGGATCATCCGCAGCCACTTCGGGGCCGGCGCCGAGGCCTTCCCGGTCTTCAACGGCACCGGCGCCAACGTGGTCGCGCTCCAGGCGGTCACCGACCGCTGGGGCGCGGTGATCTGCGCCGAGAGCGCGCACATCAACGTGGACGAGGGCGGCGCGCCGGAGCGGATGGGCGGCCTGAAGCTGCTCACCGTGCCCACGCCCGACGGCAAGCTCACGCCCGAGCTGATCGACCGCCAGGCCTGGGGCTGGGAGGACGAGCACCGCGCGATGCCGCAGGTCGTCTCGATCACCCAGAGCACCGAGCTGGGCACCCTCTACACGCCCGCGGAGATCCGCGCGATCTGCGAGCACGCCCACGCGCACGGCATGAAGGTGCACCTGGACGGCTCCCGGATAGCGAACGCCGCCGCCTCCCTGGACGTGCCGATGCGCACGTTCACCAACGCGGTCGGCGTCGACATCCTCTCGCTGGGCGGCACGAAGAACGGCGCGCTGTTCGGCGAGGCGGTCGTGGTCCTCGACCGCGGCGCGGTGCCGCGGATGAAGCACCTGCGCAAGATGTCGATGCAGCTCGCCTCCAAGATGCGCTTCGTCTCCGTGCAACTGGAGGCCCTGCTCGCGAAGGACCTCTGGCTGCGCAACGCCCGCCACGCCAACGAGATGGCCCAGCGGCTCGCCGAGGGCGTCCGGGCGGTGCACGGCGTGGAGATCCTCTACCCGGTGCAGGCCAACGGCGTCTTCGCCCGGCTCCCGCACGACGTGAGCGAGCGGCTCCAGCGGCGGTTCCGCTTCTACTTCTGGGACGAGGCCGCCGGGGTGGTGCGCTGGATGTGCTCCTTCGACACCACGGAGGACGACGTCGACGCGTTCGTCGCCGCCGTCAAGGAGGAGATGGCCCGCTGACCGCATGGTCCGCATAATTATGCGACCACCTGAAAAGTCATTGACTCTCGGGTGGTCGCATTCCTATGCTCTGCGGGCATGGAGCTGATCCAGAACACACCCGATCTGTCCGCCTACTTGGCGGATGACGAGGTCATCGACCACCACCACCCGGTGGTGCGGGCGACCTCCGCGCGCCTGGCCGCGGACGTCGCGGACTCGTATGAGTATGCGCGCGCCGCTTTCGAATACGTCCGGGACGCCATCCCGCACTCCCAGGACTCCGGCGACCTCCGCGTCACGTGGCGCGCCTCCGACGTGCTGGCCCTGGGCACCGGCATCTGCTACGCCAAGTCCCACGCCCTGGCCGCCCTGCTGCGGGCGGAGGACATCCCCACCGCCCTGTGCTACCAGCGCCTGTCCGACGACGAGGGCGGCCACGCCGTCCACGGTCTGGTCGCGGTCCGCCTCGCCGGCGCCTGGCACCGGCAGGACCCGCGCGGCAACAAGCCGGGCGTCGACGCCCGGTTCTCCCTGGCGGGGGAGCGGCTCGCCTGGCCCGTGGACCCGGCCGCCGGCGAGGTGGACTATCCGCACCTGTACGCCGAGCCGCACCCGGCGGTCCTGGCCTCCCTGCGGGCCGCGCCCGACCGGCCGGCCCTGTGGAAGGCGCTCCCCGACGCCCTCTGACCGGCCCCGGGGCCCGTGCGGCCCGCTCTCGAGCGCCGCGGGGTCAGTGCGCCTCGGCCGCGCGCAGTGACTCCACCGTCGGTGCCGTGCCGCCCAGGTGCGTCGGCAGCCACCACGAGTCCTCGGCGCCCCGCGGGCGGCCCGGGTAGGCGCGCTGGGCGGCCTCCAGGAGCTCCTGGACGCGTTCGCGCAGCCGGCGGGTGAGGGCGCCGGCGTACTGGTCGCGGGGCGCCTCCACCGCCTCGCCGACACGGATGGTGACCGGCAGGTGCTCCCGCCTGAAGTTGCGGGGGTGCCCCTTGGTCCACAGCCGCTGCGTGCCCCACACCGCCATCGGGACCAGCGGGACGCCGGCCTCCTGGGCCAGCCGGGCCGCACCGGACTTGAAGCTCTTGAGCGTGAACGACTGCGAGATCGTCGCCTCCGGGAAGACGCCGATGACCTCACCGGAACGCAGCGAGTCCAGCGCGTGCGCGAACGCCGCCTCTCCCTGGTCGCGGTCCACCGGAATGTGCTTCATCCCGCGCATCAGCGGCCCGGAGATCCGGTGGCGGAAGACGGATTCCTTGGCCATGAAACGCACCAGGCGCTTCTGCGGCAGCGCGGCCAGGCCGTTGAAGATGAAGTCCAGGTAGCTGATGTGATTGCTCACCAGCACGGCGCCGCCCGAGCGCGGGATGTTCTCCGACCCCTTGCAGTCGATCTTCAGGTCCCAGACCTTGAACATCGTCTTGGCGAAACCGATGACGGGACGGTAGACCAGCTCTGCCATGGGCGGGGTGGACCCTTTCTGCTCTGCTCGGGAAAGGGAGGGCTCCCGGCGGGAAAGTTACGCAGCCGTAGGTTTACGGCGTATCGCAGATCGTGCCCGAAGAACGGACGGCTAGCCAGTCCTCGTGCCCCGCCACGGCGAGATCCTCGTCACGTCGGCCTACACCCCACCTCGGATCTTTGTGTTTCCTTTGCCCGGCGGTGGCCGGCGCCGGGAATTACCGCGGCCGTGCGCGCGCTCCAGTGGGGAACGACCGGAAACGGCGACGGCCCCGCGCGGGCCTCGGCCGCGACGAGCCGCACGGGCGGCGGAACGGGGGAGCGCGGGTGCGCGGGCGCGACGACGGCAGGCGGATCAGGGCGGCCGAACTCGGCCGTGAACCGGGGGACCGGGCCACGCTCGTGCAGTTCTCCAGCGCCTTCTGCGCGCCCTGCCGGGCCACCCGGCGCGTGCTCGGCGAGGTCGCCGCCATGGTCCCGGGCGTGGTGCACGTGGAGATCGACGCGGAGGCCCACCTGGACCTCGTGCGCGAGCTGGAGATCCTGAAGACGCCCACCGTCCTCGTCCTGGACGCCGGCGGGCGGGTCGTCCGGCGCGCCACCGGCCTGCCCCGCAAGGCCGACGTCATCGCGGCCCTGGGGGAGGCGGTCTGAGCATGCCTCAGCGGACAGTGCGGCATCTTCCGGATCGCGGAACCGGCTTGACTGCACGCCACACCTATCGTCAACCTGCCCGTATGCCCACCGAACTCCTTCTCCACGGGCGGGTCCACATCGACCTGGCCCGCACCGCGAGCGCGCGTTGTCCCGGCTGCTGAGAAGCCACGGACCCGCTCGTCTCCCCTCGCAGAAGGACAATTCCATGACGGCAACGCCCGGCCTCGGCACCCCCCGGCTCGCCTCCCCCGAACTGCTGCGCTCCACCTTCCGCCGGCACGCCGCCGGTGTCGCGGTGATCACCGCGCGCGGCGCCTCCGGTCCCGTCGGATTCACCGCCACCTCCCTCACCTCGGTCTCCGCCGAGCCGCCGATGATCTCCTTCGGTGTCGGCACGGGCGCCTCCAGCTGGCCCGTGCTGGCCGAGGCGGACCACGTCGGCGTGCACATACTCGGCGAGCACCAGGGCGACCTGGCCGCGGTCTTCGCGCGCAGCGGCGCCGACCGGTTCGGCGCGCCGACCTCCTGGCGTGACGGTCCGGAGGGCGTGCCGGTGCTCGACGACGTGCCGGCCTGGCTGGTCTGCCGGATCGTGGCGCGGGTGCCGGCCGGCGACCACCGGATCGTGCTCGCCGAGGTGCTCCTCGGCGATCCCGGCGGCCCCGGGCGCCCGCTGCTGTACCACGAGGGCCGCTTCAACGGCCTGCGGGACTGAGCCCGCCGTCCGCCTCGGCGTCGCCGTCGGGTTCCGGTTACGCTGCGTTGCGAAGGTCACAGTTCAAAGCGCTTGCTTAGCGGGCAGGAACTGAGTGTACTGGCGAGTAATATCTCGGTCGGAGCGCGCCGACGCCCCGATCGGGATCGGCCGCTTGAGGCGCCTATGCTGCCTCCAAGAGGCAGCCCGGAAATGACGATGCAGTAGGAGAGCCGGCGTGAGCTTGAGGATCGTTGTCACTGTGAAGTACGTGCCCGACGCCACTGGCGACCGGCACTTCGCCGATGACCTGACCGTCGACCGCGACG
>NZ_JBVHNF010000020.1:0-164264 GCF_055558055.1 Streptomyces sp. NPDC025833 | reverse complement strand
CCCCGCGGGGGTTTGACGGGGGGGCGCTCCTCGGGCTCCCGCCCCGGGGCTGCGGGCCGGGGGGGGGGGGGGGGGGGGGGCGGGGGGGCGCCCGGGCGGGGGGGGGCCCCCCGCGCCCCCCCCACGGCGGGTGCCGCGTCGCCCAGCCGGCGGGCTCCGCTCACCCCGTCGAGTCCGACGCGGGCCAGCGGCCGGGTGAGGTCCAGGGAGACCTGCGGGACGATCGTGGCGGCGGAGGCGTCGACCGCGTACAGGCCGCCGTCGTCCGCGGGCACCAGCAGCAGGTCGGCGACGGCCGCGTCGGCGATGCCGGGCAGTTCGCCGCGGAGCAGGCCGTCACCGGCCGGTACGGTGGCGAAGCCGGCGCCGGGAGCGGTGTGCAGGCCCACGGCGAGCGCGGCGACCGCGGTCCCGGACGCCAGGCGCGCGAGCAGGTCGCCGGCCCCGCACTCCAGCAGCGCCTCGGTGGCGGCGACGGCGCTCGTCAGGTACGGCACGGGTGCGACCGCCCGCCCCAGTTCCTCCAGGACGACGGCGGCTTCCCGGTGCGTGGCGCCCTGGCCGCCCAGTTGCTCGGGGACCAGCAGGCCCGCGAGGCCCATCCCGCCGGTCAGCTTGCGCCACAGCGGGACGTCGTGGGGTGCGTCCGACTCGGTGCGGGCGAGCAGCGCGGCCGGGTCGCGGCGGTCGGTCAGCAGGGCCCGGACCGCCGACCGCAGGGCCTCTTCCTCCTCGGAGTACAGCAGGTCCGTCATCGGGCGAGGTCCTTCCAGGCGACGTCCTTGTCGGTGCGAGGTTCGGCGGGCAGACCCAGGACGCGCTCGGCGACGATGTTCAGCAGCACCTCGCTGGTGCCGCCCTCGATGCTGTTGCCCTTGGCGCGCAGGTAGCGGTATCCGGCGTCGCGGCCGGTGAAGTCGACGAGTTCGGGGCGGCGCATGGTCCAGTCGTCGTACAGCAGGCCCTCCGCGCCGCGGAGTTCCACCTCCAGGCCGCTGATCTCCTGGTTGAGGCGGGCGAAGGCGAGTTTCGTGCCGGCGCCCTCGGGTCCCGGCCGGCCGGCGGCGAGCTGCTGGCGCAGCCGTTCGCCGGTGAACCGGGTCACCTCGGCCTCGACCCACAGCTTCAGCAGCCGCTGGTGCAGCTCGTGGGTGCGCAGTGCGGGGCGTTCGCGCCAGGTCCTGGCGACGGGGCCGATCATGCCGCCCTCGCGGGGCAGGGCCGTGCCGCCGATGGCGACGCGTTCGTTGTCGAGCGTGGTCCGGGCGACCCGCCAGCCGTCGCCGGTCTCGCCGAGGCGGTGGGTGTCGGGGATGCGGACGCCGGTGAGGAAGACCTCGTTGAACTCGGCCTCGCCGGTGATCTGGCGCAGCGGCCGGACCTCGACGCCCGGATCGGTCATGTCGCAGACGAAGTAGGTGAGGCCCTGGTGCTTGGGTACGGCGGGGTCGGTGCGGGCGATCAGGATGGCCCAGCGGGCGAGGTGGGCGCCGGAGGTCCACACCTTCTGGCCGTCGACCACCCAGTGGTCGCCGTCCCGCACCGCCCGGGTGCGGAGCGCGGCCAGGTCGGAGCCGGCGCCGGGCTCGCTGAAGAGCTGGCACCAGACCTCCTCGCCGGTCCACAGGGGCCGCAGGAAGCGCCGCTTCTGCTCCTCGGTGCCGTACGCGAGGATCGTCGGGGCGGCCATGCCGAGGCCGATGCCGATGCGCCGGGGGTCGTTGTCGGGGGCTCCGGCGGCCTGGAGTCCGGCGTCCACGATCCCCTGGAGCGAGCGCGGGAGGCCCAGTCCGCCGAGGCCCTCGGGGTAGTGCACCCAGGCGAGGCCCGCGTCGAAGCGGGCGCGGAGGAAGTCCGGTCGGGCGGTGCTCGCGGGGGGATGCGCGGCCAGCAACTCCTCGGTGCGGGCCCGCAGTTCCGCGGCGCCGGTCATGCCGCCCGCTCCGGCACGACGGCGATCCGGCCGGTCGTGCGGCCGTCCGCCACCCGCTGCACCGCGGCGGCGGCCCCGTCCAGCGGTACCCGCTCGCTCACCAGCGGCCTGATCGCGCCGCGGGCGGCCAGCGCGGTGAGCTGCTCGTGGCAGTGCCGGACCAGCTCGGGGTTCCGGGTGTTGTAGAGGCCCCAGTGCAGGCCGAGGATCGCGTAGTTCTTCACCAGGGCGTGGTTCAGGGCGGGGCTCGGGACCGTGCCGCCGGCGAAGCCGACGACGACGATCCGGCCCTCGAAGGCGGCCAGCCGGGCGGACTGCGCGTACGCCTCGCCGCCGACGGGGTCGTAGACCACGTCGGCGCCGCGGCCGCCGGTGGCGTCCTTCACGGCGGCGACCACGTCCTCGGCGCGGCGGTCGACCACCACGTCGCAGCCGAGGTCCCGGGCGACGGCGGCCTTGGCCGCGCCGCCCACGACGCCGATGACGGTGGCGCCGGCCGCCTTGCCGAGCTGCACCGCCGCGCTGCCCACGCCGCCGGCGGCGGCGTGCACCAGCAGGGTCTCCCCCGGCTCCAGGCGGGCCCGGCGGTGCAGGCCGAACCAGCCGGTCTGGTAGCCGATGTGCAGGGCGGCGGCCTCGGCGTCGTCCAGCGACCCGGGCGCGGGGAACAGGGCGCGGGCGTCGGCGAGGACGTACTCGGCGAAGCCGCCGTGGGGCAGCACCGGGTTGGCGATCACCCGGCGGCCGTCCGCGGTCTCGCCGCAGATCTCCACGCCGGGCGTGAAGGGCAGCGGCGGGCGTACCTGGTACTGGCCGCGGCACAGCAGCGCGTCCGGGAAGTTGACGTTGGCGGCGCGCACCCGCAGCAGCACCTGGCCGTCACCGGGCACCGGGCGCTCCACCTCCGCCAGGCGCATCACCTCGCTCGGCTCGCCGTTCTCGTGCACTTGCCATGCCTGCATGCGGGGCCTCCACGGGACTGCTTCGTCTGACCGGGTCCGAGCGCATACTAAGCGGTCGCTTGCCGATCGGGGAACAGCCCCCCGGCGTCACTTCCGCGACGCCGGCCGGGCCCGTACGTGCATCCGCTCCCCCTGCGGCCCGAACAGGGAGAGGAACTCCACCGGCCCCTCCCCCGTCGACCCGAACCAGTGCGGCACCCGCGTGTCGAACTCGGCGGCCTCCCCCGCGCCCAGCACCACGTCGTGCTCGCCGAGGACCAGGCGCAGCCGGCCCGCGAGGACGTAGAGCCACTCGTAGCCCTCGTGGGTGCGCGGGTCGGGCTCCTGACTGCGCTGCGGTTCGAGGACCTTGTAGGCCTGGAGGCCGCCGGGCTGGCGGGTCAGCGGCCAGTGGGTGCGCCCGCCCCGGAGGATCGGTTCGGAGCGCACCCGCGGGTCCCCCACCGGCGGCGCGCCGACCAGTTCGTCCAGCGGCACCTGGTGGGCCTGGGCGATCGGCAGCAGCAGCTCCAGGCTGGGCTTGCGCAGCCCGGACTCCAGCCGGGAGAGGGTGCTCACGGAGATGCCGGTGGCCCCGGACAGGGCGGCCAGCGTCACCTCGCGCTCCTTGCGGATGCGGCGCAGTCTCGGGCCCACGTCCGCCAGTACGTCGTCTGTGCTCATGTCCAACATTTGCGGGAACGGCAAGTGTGTTTGTCAATCCCGCGCACGCCGGGCGACCGTCGCGGCATGAGTGAGAACCGCAGGTACGAAGCAGTCGTCGTCGGCGGCGGGGCCGCCGGCCTGTCCGCCGCGCTGGTGCTGGGCCGGGCCCGGCGCCGCACCCTGGTCGTCGACGCGGGCGAGCCGCGCAACGCGCCGTCCGCGCACATGCAGGGCTACCTCTCCCGGGACGGCATGTCCCCGGCCGAGTTCCTGGCCGTCGGGCGCGAGGAGATCGCCCGGTACGGCGTCGAACTGGTGCGGGACCGGGTGGTGGACGCGGCCCGGGACACCGGCTTCACCCTCGCCCTGGCCGGCGGCGGGACCGTGCGGGCCCGGCAGCTGGTGATCGCCACCGGTCTGCGCGACGAGCTGCCGCCCGTGCCGGGGCTCGCCGGGCGGTTCGGCCGGGACGTGGTCCACTGCCCGTACTGCCACGGCTGGGAGCTGCGCGACCTGCCGACCGGCGTGCTCGCGACCTCGCCGCTCGGCGTGCACCAGGCGCTGATGGTCACCCAGTGGTCGAAGGACGTACGGCTTTTCCTCCACGAGGCCGACGAGTCCGCGCTGACGGCCGACGACCGGCGCCGGCTGCGCGCCGCCGGGGTCGTGGTCGTGCCCGGCGAGGTGGCGGAGCTGGTGGTCGCCGACGACCGGCTGACCGGGGTCCGGCTCGCCGACGGAACGGTGCACGACCGCGCCGTCCTGTACACCGCCCCGCGGCCCGTGCCGGACAACGCCCTGCTCGCCGGGCTGGGCGCCGAGCTGCGCGAGACGGCGTTCGGCAGCTACCCGGTGGTCGACGAGCGGGGGCTGACCAGCGTGCCCGGGCTGTGGGCGGCGGGCAACGCGAGCGGTTTCGCCGAGCAGGTGGTCAACGCGGCCAGCCGCGGCTACCGGGCGGGCGCGGCCGCCAACGCGGAGCTGCTCTTCGCCGACCTGGACGGCGCGGCCCCCGCGGACGGCCTGTGACACGGCCGGCCACGGCACCGCACCGCACCGCACCGCACCGGACGACACCGCGCCGCGCCGCACCGCACCGGTCCGGGCGCCGCGCGTCCGGCGGACCGCGCGTCCGGCGGAGCGCTGGGGCACCATGACTGCATGTTGCTGACCCGGCTCGCCCAGGTGTCCCGGGAGGTGGCCGCCACCGCGGCCCGGTCCCGCAAGACCGCTCTGCTCGCGGAGCTGTTCCGGGAGGCGGAGGCGGACGACGTGCCGATCGTCATCCCCTACCTGGCCGGACGGCTGCCGCAGGGCCGGCTCGGCGTCGGCTGGAAGGTGCTCGGCCGGCCGGTGGAGCCCGCCGCCGAGCCCGGCCTCACCGTCCGCGAGGTCGACGCCCGGCTCACCGAGCTGGGCAAGGTGTCCGGGCCCGGCTCCCAGGCGGAGCGGACCAGGCTCGTCGGCGAGCTGATGGGCGCGGCCACCGAGGAGGAGCAGCGCTTCCTGCTCGGCCTGCTCACCGGCGAGGTCCGCCAGGGCGCGCTGGACGCGGTCGCGGTGGAGGGCCTCGCCCGGGCGACCGGCGCCTATCCAGCGGACGTGCGGCGGGCCGTGATGCTCGCGGGGTCGCTCCAGGCGGTGGCCCGGGCCCTGCTCGGCGAGGGGCCCGCGGCGCTGGAGCGGTTCCGGCTCACGGTGGGCCGCCCGGTGCTGCCGATGCTGGCGCACAGCGCGTCCTCGGTCGCCGAGGCGGTGGAGAAGCTGGGCGCCTGCGCGGTGGAGGAGAAGCTGGACGGCATCCGGGTCCAGGTGCACCGGGACGGCGACACGGTCCGGGTGCACACCCGCACCCTGGACGACATCACCGACCGGCTGCCCGAAGTGACCGCGGCGGTGCTCGGGCTGCCCGGCGAGCGGTTCATCCTGGACGGGGAGGTGATCTCCTTCGACGCCGCGGGCCGGCCGCGGTCCTTCCAGGAGACGGCGGGCCGGGTCGGTTCGCGCACGGACGTGGCGAGGGCGGCGGGCGAGACCCCGGTCTCCCCCGTCTTCTTCGACGTCCTCGCGGTCGACGGCCGCGACCTGCTCGACCTGCCGTTCGCCGAGCGGCACGCGGAGCTGGCCCGCCTGGTGCCCGAGCCGATGCGGGTGCGTCGCGTGACGGCCTCGGGGCCGCGGGACGCCGCCGCGGCGGAACGGTTCCTCGCCGACACCCTGGCCCGCGGCCACGAGGGCGTGGTGGTCAAGGCGCTCGACGCCCCCTACAGCGCGGGCCGGCGCGGCGCCGCCTGGCTCAAGGTCAAGCCGGTGCACACCCTCGACCTGGTGGTGCTGGCCGCCGAGTGGGGGCACGGCCGCCGCACCGGCAGGCTGTCCAACCTCCACCTCGGGGCCCGCGACGCGGACGGGTCCTTCGCCATGCTCGGCAAGACGTTCAAGGGCATGACGGACGCGCTGCTCGCCTGGCAGACCGAGCGGCTCGGGGAACTGGCCGTCGAGGAGCGGCCCTGGGGGATCCGGGTCCGCCCCGAGCTGGTCGTCGAGATCGCCTACGACGGCCTCCAGCGCTCCTCCCGCTACCCGGCCGGCGTCACCCTGCGCTTCGCCCGCGTGGTCCGCTACCGCGAGGACAAGCGCCCCGAGGAGGCCGATACGGTGGAGGCCCTGCTGGCAGCCCACCCGGAGGTCAGGCCGTGACGGTGCGGACGACGAGGCGCAGCGCCGGACTGCTGTTGTTCCGGCACACGGACGAGGGCCTGGAGGTATTGCTCGGCCATATGGGCGGCCCGTTCTTCGCGAAGAAGGAGGCGGGGGCCTGGACCGTGCCGAAGGGCGAGTACGACCCGGACGAGCCGGCCTGGGAGGCGGCCCGGCGGGAGTTCCGGGAGGAGCTGGGCCTGCCGGCCCCCGACGGGCGGGCCGTGCCGCTCGGCGAGGTCGCCCAGGCCAACGGCAAGATCGTGACGGCGTGGGCGGTGGAGGCGGACCTCGACCCGGCGGCGATCGTGCCGGGCACCTTCACCATGGAGTGGCCGCCGCGGTCCGGCCGCACGCGGGAGTTCCCGGAGCTGGACCGGGTGGCGTGGTTCGGCGTGGACCGGGCGCGTGCGGTGATCATCACGGCGCAGGCCGCGTTTCTCGACCGGCTGGCGGAGCACTCGGGCTGACCAGGGGCCTGTCGCGTTGCGCCTTGCCGTGCCGCGCGCGAAGGTCGAGACAAGCCCGCTCCCAGGGAGGCCAGCCATGCCCATCGCCACGGTGAACCCGGCCAACGGCGAGACGCTCAAGACGTACGAGGCCATGGGCGAGGAGGAGCTGGAACGCCGGCTCCAGCTCGCCGAGGCCACGTTCCGCACGTACCGGACGACCTCGTTCGCCGACCGCGCCCGACTGCTGCGCAGGGCCGCCGACCTGCTGGACGAGGACCGGGCGGAGATCGGCCGGACCATGACCACCGAGATGGGCAAGCCGGTCGGGCAGGCCCGCGCGGAGGCCGCCAAGTGCGCCAAGGCGATGCGCTGGTACGCCGACAACGCCGAGCGGCTGCTGGCGGACGAGGAGCCCGCCGAGTCGGACGTGCGGGACTCGGGGGCCGCCCGGGTGCGGGTGCGGTACCGGCCGCTGGGACCCGTCCTCGCCGTGATGCCCTGGAACTTCCCGCTCTGGCAGGTGGTCCGGTTCGCCGCGCCCGCGCTGATGGCCGGGAACGTGGGGCTGCTCAAGCACGCGTCCAACGTGCCGCAGACCGCGCTGTACCTGGAGGACCTGTTCCACCGGGCGGGCTTCACGGAGGGCTGCTTCCAGACGCTGCTGATCGGCTCCACCGCGGTGGACGACGTCCTGCGCGACGAACGCGTCAAGGCGGCCACCCTGACCGGGAGCGAACCGGCGGGCCGGGCCGTCGCCTCCACCGCCGGGGAGATGATCAAGAAGACGGTGCTGGAACTGGGCGGCAGCGACCCCTATGTCGTCATGCCGTCCGCGGACCTGGACCGCGCGGCCGAGGTGGCGGTGACCGCGCGCGTGCAGAACAACGGGCAGTCCTGCATCGCCGCCAAGCGGTTCATCGTGCACACCGAGGTGTACAACGCCTTCGCCGAGAGGTTCGTCGCGGGCATGGCGGCCCTCAGGACCGGCGATCCGCTGGCGGAGGAGACCGAGGTCGGGCCGCTCGCCAGCGAGCAGGGCAGGAAGGACCTGGAGGAACTGGTCGACGACGCGCGGCGGAGCGGGGCACGGGTGCTGTGCGGCGGGGAGCGGCCGGACGGGCCCGGCTGGTACTACCCGCCGACCGTGCTCGCCGGTATCACCCGGGAGATGCGCATCCACCGCGAGGAGGCGTTCGGGCCGGTCGCCACGCTGTACCGGGCGGACGACCTGGACGAGGCGGTGCTGATCGCCAACGACTCTCCGTTCGGGCTGAGTTCGAACGTGTGGACACGGGACGAGGACGAGGTGGAGCGGTTCGCCCGGGACCTGGAGGCGGGCTCCGTGTACGTCAACGGGATGACCGCCTCGCATCCGGCGTTCCCGTTCGGCGGGGTGAAGCGGTCGGGGTACGGGCGTGAGCTGTCCGGGCAGGGAATCCGGGAGTTCTGCAACATCACCACGGTTTGGCAGGGTGCGTGAGCGCCGCGCGGCTACCATCCCGTTCTGTGAACCGCGAAGTGACCCTGCCTCTGATCGTCGACGACCGCGGTGCCTTGCAGGTATCGGCGGCCGACGTGAGTAAGTTGTTGCGGACCGTCGGCGCGCGGTGGCTGCACCTCGTCGAGGCCGGGGAACAGGGGCTGGACGAGGACACGGTCGCCGCCCTGACCATCGAACTGGCGAAGCTGGCGGACCGCATCGACGTGGCGTGCATCGCGCACAGCAGCGGGGCGCCGTAGACGTGGGCCGCGGGGCCGTGCCCGGCGGGGCGCGTGCGCGAACCGCACCCGCCCGCCGGCTCGACGGCCGCCCGGCCGGGCACGGTCGGGCGTGACGGCGGCCACGCCCTCCGGCGGATGACACGGCCCCCGCCGGCCGGGACCGCCCCCGGCTCGCCCCGACCCCCCGCCCGGGTCCCGCCCGGCCGCTCCCCCGAGAACGTGCCCCGGCCGGACGCCCCCGCCGTGCGGCCCTCCCCCGGCCCGACGGCCCCCACCACAGCGGGCCCGGCGGTCGTGGGTGTCCGTACCGCGGGTCGGCGGCGGCCCGGGCCGAACCGGCCGCCGTGGGCGGACGGGTCCCGGCGGGGTGGCGGGGGCGTCCTCGCGCGGTGGGCGGCCAGGGGCCCCGGGGTGCCGTCGCGCCCGGGCGGCCGGCGTTTTCCGGCGGGCGCGCGGGCGTAACGGCGACCCGGGCGTTTTCCCTCGTCCGGCGGCGGAAATCGCCGTCCGGAGCCGACCCGGCGTCCCCGGTTCGGAGTAATCCAGCGCGAGATCGTCGCCCTCCCGGGTGACGGTGGGTGGAGCACCCAAGAGGTGGACCCACCTTCTGACCGGTGGGCGCAGGTCTTCCGGAACACGGAAAGCAGGGACGGTTCATGGCGACTTTGTGCAGGCCCACGGTGTCGGTCCCGGAGTACGTGATCACGATGGAGGAGACGCTGGAGCTGGCGCGCCTCCATCACGCGGACCATCCTCAACTGCCGCTGGCCCTCAGGCTGATCGAGAACACCGGGGTCAAGACGAGACACATCGTCCAGCCCATCGAGGAGACCCTCAAGCACCCGGGCTTCGAGGAGCGCAACAAGCTCTACGGGGCCGAGGCCAAGGCCCGCGTCCCCGCGGTGATCCAGCGCGCGCTCGACGACGCCGAGCTGCTCACCCGCGACATCGACGTGATCATCTACGTGTCGTGCACGGGCTTCATGATGCCCTCGCTCACGGCGTGGCTGATCAACGAGATGGACTTCGACAGCACCACCCGCCAGATGCCGATCGCCCAGCTCGGCTGCGCGGCCGGCGGCGCGGCGATCAACCGGGCGCACGACTTCTGCTCGGCGTACCCGGACGCCAACGCCCTGATCGTGGCCTGCGAGTTCTGCTCGCTGTGCTACCAGCCCACCGACCTCGGCGTGGGCTCGCTGCTCTCCAACGGCCTGTTCGGCGACGGTGTCGCCGCCGCCGTGGTGCGCGGGCGGGGCGGCACGGGCGTCACCCTGGAGCGCAACGGGTCGTACCTGATCCCGAAGACCGAGGACTGGATCGCGTACGACGTCCGGGCGACCGGTTTCCACTTCCTGCTGGACAAGCGGGTGCCCACGACCATGGAACCGCTCGCGCCGGCGCTCAAGGACCTGGCCGGCCTGCACGGCTGGGACGCGACCGACCTGGACTTCTACATCATCCACGCGGGCGGCCCCCGCATCCTCGACGACCTCAGCAAGTTCCTCAAGGTCGACCCGCACGCGTTCCGGTTCAGCCGGGCCACGCTGACCGAGTACGGCAACATCGCCAGCGCCGTCGTCCTGGACGCGCTGCGCCGGCTGTTCGACGAGGGCGGCCCCGGCGACCGGGCGCGCGGGCTGCTCGCCGGGTTCGGCCCCGGCATCACCGCCGAGATGACGGTGGGCCGCTGGGCCGACGGGGACGGCTCCGCCGGATGACCGCGCAGACCACGCTGACCGGCGTCCGGCCGCCGGTGCGGCACTGGCCGGCGGTCGACCTCCCGGGGGCGCAGTTCGACCCGGTGCTGGCCGAGCTGATGGCCGCGGGCCCGGTCAGCCGGATCCGGCTGCCCAACGGCGAGGGCTGGGCGTGGCTGGTCACCCGGTACGAGGACGTGCGCAGGGTGGCCAACGACCCCCGCTTCGGCCGTGAGGCGGTCCTGGCCAAGCAGGTCACCCGGCTGGCCCCGCACCTCATCCCGGACCGGGGCGCGGTCGGCTTCCTCGACCCGCCCGACCACACCCGGCTGCGCCGCGCGGTGGCGTCCGCCTTCACCTCGAAGGGGGTGGAGCGGGTGCGGGAGCGGGCGCGGGCCGTGCTGGACGGGCTGGTCGGCGACCTGCTGCGGGGCGGCCCGCCCGCCGACCTCACCGGCGCGGTGCTCGGCCCGTTCCCGATCGCGGTGATCTGCGAGGTGATGGGCGTCCCGGCCGGCGACCGGCACCGCATGCGCCGGTGGACCCGGCGCATCCTGTCCTCCTCCCACGGCAAGGAGGTCAGCGAGCGGGCCAAGCGGGAGATGGCCGCGTACTTCTCCGGCCTGATCGGGCGGCGCGGGGACGGCTCCGGCGAGGACGTCACCTCGCTGCTGGGGGCCGCGGTGGGCCGCGGGGAGGTCACCCGGGAGCAGGCGGTCGGCCTGGCCGTCCTCCTCCAGATCGGCGGCGAGGCGGTCACCGCCAACAGCGGGCAGCTCTTCTACCTGCTGCTGACCCGCCCCGACCTGGCGGACCGGCTGCGGGCGGAGCCGGAGATCCGCCCCCGGGCGATCGAAGAACTCCTGCGCTGGATACCCCACCGCAACGCGGTCGGGCTGTCCCGGATCGCCCTGGAGGACGTGGAGGTCGCCGGGGTGCGCATCCGCGCGGGCGACCCGGTCTACGTCTCCTACCTGGCCGCCAACCGGGACCCGGACGTCTTCCCCGACCCGGGGACCGTCGACTTCTCCCGCAGCCCGAACCCGCACCTGGCGTTCGGCTCCGGACCGCACTACTGCCCCGGCGGCATGCTGGCCCGACTGGAGGAAGAACTCCTCGCGGACGCCCTGCTGGACCGCGTGCCGGGTATGAGACTCGCTGTACCTCCGGATCAGGTCTTCTTCAGGAAGGGCGCCTTGATCCGGGGCCCCGAAGCCCTTCCGGTGACCTGGTGAGCGGCCCATGACGACCGAAGGACTGTACGTGCCGCCGGGCCACGGCCGCGTGGTCGAGACCCCGGCCCAGCGGGTGACGTTCAAGGTCACCGGCACCCATTCGCGGATGGCCTCGACGTTCGAGGTGGAGGTCCCGCCCGGCTTCGACGTGGGCGCCCACGTGCACACGCGCAGCGAGGAGCTGTTCTACGTCCTCGACGGCGAGCTGGACGTGCTCGCCTTCGAGCCGCGCATCCGCACGCCGGACAACTGGCAGCGGTGGGAGTCGAGTTCGGGCAACCGGGTGGTCCGGGCCACCCCGGGCACGGTCATCGTGGTGCCGCCGGGCTGCCCGCACGCGTTCTCCAACCCGACGGACACGCCGGCGAGGATGTTCTTCCAGGCGAGCCCGCCGCCGGACCACGAACTGTACTTCGAGGAGCTGCTGGAGATCCTGGGCTCCGGCGGCCCTCCGGACCAGGAGGCGATCGAGGCGCTGCGGGCGAAGTACGACATCGAGCAGCTCACGCCCCTGCGGCACAGGTGAGCTGCCCGCCCGCGGGGGCGCGGCGTGCCGGCCCGGGCGCCCCCGCCGGGCGGGCGGGGCGGGGGCGCGGCACCCGGCGGCGGGCCCGCGCCCGCCGCGGCGCTAGCGGATCGGCATCCCCGCCAGCGTGCGCGCGATGACGAGCCGCTGGATCTCGCTCGTCCCCTCGAAGATCGTGTAGATCGCGCTGTCCCGGTGCATCCGCTCGACCGGGTACTCGCGGGTGTAGCCGTTGCCGCCCAGGATCTGGATCGCCTGGGCGGTGACCTTCTTCGCGGTCTCGCTCGCGTACAGCTTGGACATCGAGCCCTCGGCCGCGGTGAACGGCCTGCCGTTGACCGCCATCCACGAGGCGCGCCAGACCAGCAGGCGGGCGGCGTCGATCC
This sequence comes from Streptomyces sp. NPDC025833, assembly GCF_055558055.1. Classification (NCBI taxonomy): domain Bacteria; kingdom Bacillati; phylum Actinomycetota; class Actinomycetes; order Kitasatosporales; family Streptomycetaceae; genus Streptomyces; species Streptomyces sp. NPDC025833. The sequence goes on along the minus strand of NZ_JBVHNF010000020.1, from coordinate 152,003 downwards.
GGGTCCGCATGTCGGCGAGCTGGAAGGCGACGCCCTGGTTGTCGATGACGGGCCGGCCGAACTGCTCCCGGGTGCGCGCGTAGTCGAGGGCGACCTCGTAGGCGGCGCGGGCGGTGCCGACCGCCATGGCCCCGACGGCGGGCCGGCTCGCCTCGAACGTGGCCATCGCCGCGTTCTTCACCCGCTCGCCGCCGCCCGCCCTGGCCCGCTCCCGGGCCCGGGCGAGCCGCTCGTCCAGCCTGTCCTTGCCGCCGAGCAGGCAGGAGCCGGGCACCCGGACGTCCTCGAGGACGACCTCGGCGGTGTGCGAGGCGCGGATGCCGTGCTTCTTGAACTTCTGGCCCTGGGACAGGCCGGCCGTGCCGGGCGGGACGATGAAGGAGGCGTGGCCCTTGGAGCCAAGCCCGGGGTCGACGACGGCGACGACGACGTGGACGTTGGCGATGCCGCCGTTGGTCGCCCAGGTCTTCGTGCCGTTGAGCACCCACTCGTCCTTGGCCTCGTCGTACACGGCGCGCGTGCGCATGGAGGCGACGTCGGAGCCCGCGTCCGGCTCGGAGGAGCAGAAGGCGGCGACCTTGACGTCGTTCGGGTCGCCGTACATCTGCGGGATCCAGGTGCCGATCTGCTCCTCGGTCCCGTTGGCGAGGACGCCCACGGCGGCCAGGCCGGTGCCCACGATGGACAGGGCGATGCCCGCGTCGCCCCAGAACAGCTCCTCCATGGCCATCGGGATGCCGAGGCCGGTGGGGTCGAAGTACTGCTGCGCGTAGAAGTCGAGGGAGTAGATGCCGACCTTCGCGGCCTCCTGGATGACCGGCCAGGGAGTCTCCTCGCGCTCGTCCCACTCGGCGGCCGCGGGGCGGATGACGTCCGCGGCGAAGCCGTGCAGCCAGTCGCGGACCTCCTTCTGTTCGTCGTTGAGCTCCATGGTGAACTCGGCCATGTCCCCTCCAGCGGCGGCGATGCGATGTTACTAACGGTAACGGAAGTCTGTTACCGGCTGGTAGGAAAAGTCAACCGCCGAGGGCGCGTCGGCCTCCCGTTCGATGTCAGGGGCGCGGTCAGTGTTACTTTGCGCGTGCGTCACCGAATCAGCACGGGTGGGGAGAGCACATGGACACCACGCAGCGGACCGAGCAGCAGCGGTCCGCCGACCGCCGACGGCGCGAGCTGCTGGAGGCCGCCGACCGGGTGGTGCTGCGCGACGGCCCGCAGGCGTCGATGAACGCGATCGCCGCGGAGGCCGGTATCACCAAGCCCATCCTCTACCGCCACTTCGGCGACAAGGGCGGCCTGTACGCCGCCCTCGCCCAGCGGCACACCGACGCCCTGCTGTCCTCGCTGCGGGCGGCGCTGGACGCCCCGGCGGCCCGGCGCGAGCGCGTCGAGGCCACCCTCGACACCTACCTCGCGGCGATCGAGGCCCGGCCCCAGGTGTACCGGTTCCTGATGCACCCGGCCGAGGGCAGCTCCGGAAGCGACCAGGGGTTCGACGTCGGCAAGCACAGCGCCCCGCTGCTGCGCAGGATGGGCGAGGAACTGGCGCAGGTCATCGAGGAGCGCGTCGACCTCGGCCCGGAGAGCCAGCGGCTCGCCCGGGTCTGGGGGCACGGCATCGTCGGGATGATGCACGCGGCCGGCGACTGGTGGCTGGGCGAACGGCCCTGCTCCCGGGCCGAGCTGGTCCGCTCTCTGGCCGACCTGCTGTGGGGCCGGCTCGCGGCCGCCGGGGACCGGGTGGGCGGCCCCGGGTTCTGACGGGCGCCCCTCGGCCACGGGCGCGCGGCGGCCGGTCCCGCCGGTCATGCCGGTCCCGGCTCCCCCGCCGCGCCGCCCGCCCGGTGCCACGGCGCCCGCGCGATCTGCCGGTCCAGCCTGCGCCTGCGCCATCCCGCGAGGTGGTCCGCGTACACGCGGCCCGCCAGGTGGTCGTACTCGTGCTGCAGGCACCTGGCGAAGAAGCCCGTGCCGTGCACGGTGACCGGATCCCCCGTCACCGTGCGGCCCTCGACGACCGCGTGGTCGTGGCGCTCGGTCCCGGCCTCCAGGCCCGGCAGGGACAGGCAGCCCTCCGGCCCCCGGACCACCACGCCGTCCGCCTCCACCAGCCGCGGGTTCACCACGTGCCCGAGGTGCCGCACGTCCTCGTCGTCGGGGCAGTCGTAGACGAACACCCGCAGACCGACCCCGATCTGGTTCGCGGCCAGACCCACTCCGCGGGCCGCGTACATCGTGGCGAACAGGTCCTCCACGAGCGCCGCGAGGTCCGGGCCGAAGTCGGTGACGTCCCGGCACGGCCGGTGCAGCAGCGGGTCGCCGAGCAGGGTGAGAGGCCGGACGCGCCCGCGGGCGCCCGGAATGGATCCGTGTCGCATGGCGGCAAGGGTACGGTTCCTACAGCCCATGCCCGCCGCTCGAGACATGGGCCGGGATTCGGGTGTGCGAATGGATCTCGATAGGCTGAGGCTCACACCACGCTGCCGGATGGCCCCAGGCGCGGCGCGTACGCAAGGAGGATCGAGAACTGATGGCAGGCAACTCGGACCCGCTCTCGCCGCGGGCCAAGCTGGCCGTGACCGCGGGCAAGGCGGTCGCCGCGGCATCGCGGGCCGCGGGACGCGGCAGCGGGTCGGTGATCGGTGGCCGGGTCGCACTGAGGCTCGACCCCGACCTGCTCGGGCGGCTCGCCCAGAACCTGGACGTCGTCCTGGTGTCGGCCACCAACGGCAAGACCACCACCACCAGGCTCATCGCGGAGGCGCTGCGCGCCGCGGGCCCGGTCGTGTCGAACGCGCTCGGCGCCAACATGCCGGCCGGCATCACGTCCGCGCTCGCGGGCGGCTCGGAATCGAAGTTCGGCGTCATCGAGGTCGACGAGAAGTACCTGGCCGGGGTGGCCCGGGACACCGACCCCAAGTGCATCGCCCTGCTGAACCTCTCCCGGGACCAGCTCGACCGCGCCGCCGAGACGCGGATGCTCGCCGAGAACTGGCGCGAGGGACTGGCCGGCACCAAGGCGGTCGTCGTCGCCAACTGCGACGACCCGCTGGTGGTCTGGGCCGCGTCCTCCTCCCCGAACGTGATCTGGGTCGCGGCCGGGCAGATGTGGAAGGACGACGCCTGGTCCTGCCCGTCGTGCGGCGGCGTGATGCAGCGTCCCGGCGACGACTGGTTCTGCGGTGAGTGCGGCTTCCGCCGGCCCACGCCGACCTGGGCGCTCTCCGGCGACCACGTGCTGGACCCGCACGGCTCCGCCTGGCCGATCCACCTCCAGCTGCCCGGCCGCGCCAACAAGGCGAACGCGGCCAGCTCCGCGGCCGTCGCCGCCGTCTTCGGCGTGCCGCCGCAGGTCGCGCTGGAGCGGATGTACCAGGTGCAGGCCGTCGCCGGCCGGTACGACGTCGTGCAGTTCCAGAACCGCGACCTGCGCCTGCTGCTGGCCAAGAACCCGGCCGGCTGGCTGGAGACGTTCTCCCTGATCGACCCGCCGCCCGCCCCGGTGATCCTGTCCGTGAACGCGCGCGGAGCCGACGGCACCGACACCTCCTGGCTGTGGGACGTCGACTACACCCGGCTGACCGGCCACCCGATCTTCGTCGTCGGTGACCGCAAGCTGGACCTCGCCGTCCGCCTGGAGGTCGCCAACCAGCACTTCCAGGTCTGCGACGACCTCGACCAGGCCGTGCAGATGTGCCCGCCGGGCCGGATCGAGGTCATCGCGAACTACACCGCGTTCCAGGACCTGCGCCGCCGCGTCGGCAACTGACCTTCGAAGGGCGACCACCTCATGAGCGACAACCAACTGCGGCTGGTGTGGATCTACCCGGACCTGCTGAGCACCTACGGCGACCAGGGCAACGCCCTCGTGGTGGAGCGCCGGGCGCGGCAGCGCGGCCTGGACGTGGCCCGGCTGGACGTGCGCAGCGACCAGCCGATCCCGACCTCCGGGGACATCTACCTGATCGGCGGCGGCGAGGACCGTCCGCAGCGGCTCGCGGCCGAACGGCTGCGCCGCGACGGGCACCTCCAGCGCGCGGTGGAGAACGGCGCGATCGTCTTCTCCGTCTGCGCCGGCTACCAGATCCTCGGCCACGAGTTCATCAACGACCTCGGCCAGCGCGAGCCGGGCCTCGGCCTGCTCGACGTGGTCTCGGTGCGCGGCGAGGGCGAGCGGTGCGTCGGCGACGTGCTGGGCGACATCGACCCGCAGCTGGGCCTGCCCCAGCTCACCGGCTTCGAGAACCACCAGGGCGTCACCCACCTCGGTCCCACGGCCCGCCCCCTCGCCCGGACGGTGGTCGGCCGGGGCAACGGCACCGGGGACGGCACGGAGGGCGCGTACAACGGGACCGTCTTCGGCACGTACATGCACGGGCCGGTCCTCGCCCGCAACCCGCTGATCGCCGACCTGCTGCTGAAGCTGGCCCTCGACGTCAACGCGCTGCCGCCGATCGACGACCGCTGGTACGAAGCGCTGCGCGACGAGCGCATCGCCTCCGCCCAGCAGCCCGCCTGACCGGCCGGCGCCGAGGGCGCGCGACGGCTCGCGCGCCCTCTCCCCGGCGGGCTTCCCGCGCGGTCCGAAGGGCCCGCCTGACGGCCCGTCCGCTCACATGTGCGGGCGCGTCCAGCAGGCGGACGCCCGCTACGGAGCCACCCCCGGACGCCGGTAGGGTGACCGGGAATCCGCCGGACAACGTGGTCCGGTCTACCCGGCCCACGTCGAGAAGGTAATACGGGCTATGCGCATTGGTGTCCTCACGTCCGGGGGCGACTGCCCCGGCCTGAACGCCGTCATCCGGTCCGTCGTGCACCGTGCCGTCGCCGACCACGGCGACGAGGTCATCGGCTTCCGGGACGGCTGGAGAGGCCTGCTGGAGTGCGACTATCTGAAGCTCGACCTCGACGCCGTGGGCGGCATCCTGGCCCGCGGCGGCACCATCCTCGGCTCCTCCCGGGTCCGCCCGGAGCACCTGCGGGACGGCGTGGAGCGGGCCCGGGGCCACGTCGCGGAGCTGGGCCTCGACGCGATCATCCCGATCGGCGGTGAGGGCACGCTGAAGGCGGCCCGGCTGCTGTCGGACAACGGACTGCCCATCGTCGGCGTGCCCAAGACGATCGACAACGACATCGCCGTCACGGACGTCACGTTCGGCTTCGACACCGCGGTGACCGTCGCGACCGAGGCCCTGGACCGGCTGAAGACCACCGCCGAGTCCCACCAGCGGGTGCTGATCGTGGAGGTCATGGGCCGTCACACCGGCTGGATCGCCCTGCACTCCGGCATGGCCGCCGGCGCCCACGCCGTCGTCGTCCCGGAGCGGCCCTTCGACATCGACGCGCTGGCGCGGAAGGTCGGCGAGCGGTTCGAGGCGGGCAAGCGGTTCGCGATCGTCGTCGCCGCCGAGGGCGCCAAGCCGCGCCCCGGCTCGATGGAGTTCGACGAGGGCGGCAAGGACGTCTACGGGCACGAGCGCTTCGCGGGCATCGCGCGGCAGCTCTCGGTCGAGCTGGAGGAGCGGCTCGGCAAGGAGGCCCGGCCGGTGATCCTCGGGCACGTGCAGCGGGGCGGCACGCCGACGGCGTACGACCGGGTGCTGGCGACCCGGTTCGGGTGGCACGCGGTGGAGGCCGTGCACCGGGGCGAGTTCGGCACGATGACGGCCCTGCGCGGGACGGACATCGTGACGGTGTCGCTGGCGGAGGCCGTGGAGACGCTGAAGACGGTGCCCGCCGAGCGGTACGACGAAGCGGAGTGCGTCCTGTAGGGAGGCGCCGCAGGGGGGCCGTGCCGTTCTCACCGCGTGGGCGCGCCGCAGCCGACCCCGGTCGAGGAAGTGACCGGGGCCGGTTCTACGCTGGGGCCGGACAGAATCGCCCAACCCCCACGAAACAGGAGCCGGCGGATGGATCACAGCGGGCACGGCATGACCATGGATCTGCCGCCGTTCACGCTGGCGCGAGGGCTTGAGTGGTCGGCCGACCCGTTCTTCCTCACCGCCTGCCTGGCCGGCCTGGCCCTGTACGGCTGGGGCGTGGTCCGGCTGCGCCGACGCGGGGACGCCTGGCCGGTGAGCCGTACGGTGGTGTACGCCGCCGGGGTGCTGACCGTCGCGCTCATGATGTGCACCCGGCTGAACGACTACGGCATGGTCATGTTCAGCGTGCACATGGTGCAGCACATGGTGATCAGCATGCTGTCGCCGATCCTCATCCTGCTCGGCGCCCCGGTCACGCTGGCGCTGCGCGCGCTGCCGACCGCGGGCAAGGGCCGCAAGGGGCCCCGCGAGCTGCTGCTGATGCTGCTGCACAGCCGGTACATGCGGGTCATCACCCACCCGGCGTTCACCATCCCGATGTTCATCGCGAGCCTGTACGCCCTGTACTTCACGCCGCTGTTCGACTTCCTGATGGGCTCCCGGACCGGGCACATCGCGATGATGGTGCACTTCTTCGCCGTCGGCGTCGTGTTCTTCTGGCCGATCATCGGCGTCGACCCCGGACCGCACCGGCCGGGCCACCTGATGCGGATGCTGGAACTGTTCGCGGGCATGCCGTTCCACGCGTTCTTCGGCATCGCGCTGATGATGGCGTCGACACCGATGGTGAGCACCTTCGAGCACCCGTCCGCCTCGCTCGGCATCGACGCCCTGTCCGACCAGAACGCGGCGGGCGGCATCGCCTGGGCGTTCAGCGAGATCCCGTCGGTGCTGGTGCTGATCGCGCTGCTGTTCCAGTGGTACCGCTCCGAGCAGCGCCAGGCCAAGCGCAAGGACCGGGCCGCCGACCGCAACGGGGACCAGGAGCTGGAGGCGTACAACGCCTACCTGGCCTCGCTGAACGGGCGCCAGGGCTGAGCCGCCCCACCCCCCGCGGGCCGGAGCCGTCACGGTTCCGGCCCGTCGCCGTATGCCGTCCGGGTGGATTCCGGGGCACCATGGTCAGGGACGGACCACGACGAGGGGGTCGCGATGCCCGGTTCCACGCACGGTTCCACCAAGGCGATGGGGGCGCTCACGGTCGGCGGGCTGGTCGTCGTGACCGCCTACACGGTCGCGCTCGGCAGCAACGGCTGGCTGTGGTTCGGCTGGGTCGTGCTGGGGCTGCTGACACTCGCCCTGGTCGTGACCCAGTCCTGACCGGCGGCGCGCGGGCGGGCCTGGTTACAGTGCCCGCATGAACAGCAGGGCACCGTCGTACGACGAGCTGGACCGCCGGATCGTCACCGCGCTCATGGCGAACGCGCGGACCAGCTTCGCCGAGATCGGGGCGGCGATCGGGCTGTCCGCCACGGCGGTGAAGCGGCGCGTGGACCGGCTGCGGGAGACCGGGGTGATCACCGGGTTCACGGCGACGGTGCGGCCCTCCGCGCTCGGCTGGCGCACGGAGGCGTACGTCGAGGTGTACTGCGAGGGCGCCGCCCCGCCCCGGCGGCTGGCGGAGGTGGTCCGCAACCACCCGGAGATCGCGGCGGCCATGACGGTGACCGGCGGCGCCGACGCGCTGCTGCACGTGCGGGCCCGCGACGTGGAGCACTTCGAGGAGGTGCTGGAGCGGATCCGCGCCGAGCCGTTCATCCGGAAGACGATCAGCGTCATGGTGCTGTCCCATCTGCTCCCGGAAAGCCCGGAAGCGGGCGCCAGCCACGCTGCCCCGCACTGACCCCCGCGACGCGCCGGACTCGTGCGTCGCCGCCGGGAACAACGCAGCGATGCTGCACAGCCACGCAGCTCTCCGCGCTTGTCGCCCGTCTGCCGGGGTTCCTACCGTGGTGTCACCCCTCAGTGACACACTGGAAACCGGAGGAAACCCTCTGTGTCCGAACGTCGTGTGCCGCGTTCCCGGCGTTTTCTCGTCTGCGAACCCAGACACTTCGCCGTCCAGTACGCGATCAACCCCTGGATGCATCCCGACCGGCCCGTCGACGTGGACCTGGCCCAGGACCAGTGGCAGACGCTGATCAGCGCCTACCGGACCCACGGCCACACCGTCGACACCCTGCAGCCGGTCGCCGGCCTGCCGGACATGGTGTTCGCCGCCAACGCGGCGTTCGTGGTCGGGGGCCGGGTCTTCGGCTCCCTGTTCCACGCCCCGGAGCGACGCCCGGAGTCCGGGCACTACGACACCTGGTTCAAGGCCGCGGGATACGCCGTGCACCGTCCCGAGTCGGTGAGCGAGGGCGAGGGCGACCTGGTGTGGACGGGCCGCTACGTGCTCGCCGGCACCGGGTTCCGCACCACCCGTGAGGCGCACCGCGAGGCGCAGGAGTTCCTCGGCCACCCGGTGATCGGCCTGACCCTGGTGGACCCGTACTTCTACCACCTGGACACGGCGCTGTTCGTCCTCGACGAGGACAACATCTGCTACTACCCGGAGGCGTTCTCGCCGGGCAGCCGGGAGGTCCTCAAGCGCCTGTACCCGGACGCGGTGCTCGCCACCCGCGGCGACGCGCTGGCGTTCGGCCTGAACTCCGTGTCCGACGGCCGGCACGTCTTCATCGCACCCCAGGCAGAGGCGCTGGCCGAGCGCCTCGCCGACCATGGTTACGCCCCCGTCCCCGTCGACCTGTCGGAGTTCCACAAGGCCGGCGGCGGCATCAAGTGCTGCACCCAGGAGATCCGCTGATGACCGCACCCGCGCACACCCGCACGTCCGGCGACCTGATCCGTGCGGAGGAGCCGGTCCTCGCGCACAACTACCACCCGCTGCCCGTGGTCGTGGCGCGGGCCGAGGGCACCTGGGTGGAGGACGTCGAGGGGAACCGCTACCTCGACATGCTCGCCGGTTACTCGGCGCTCAACTTCGGCCACCGGCACCCGGCCCTGGTGGAGGCCGCCCACCGCCAGCTCGACCAGCTCACGCTGACCTCCCGCGCCTTCCACAACGACCGGCTGGCGGAGTTCGCCGAGCGGCTCACGGCCCTGACCGGCCTGGACATGGTGCTGCCGATGAACACCGGCGCCGAGGCGGTGGAGAGCGGCATCAAGGTGGCCCGCAAGTGGGCGTACGACGTGAAGGGCGTCCCGGCCGACCGGGCGACGATCGTGGTCGCGGCGGAGAACTTCCACGGGCGGACGACCACGGTCGTCGGCTTCTCCACCGACGAGACGGCGCGGTCCGGCTTCGGCCCCTTCACCCCGGGCTTCCGGATCGTCCCGTACAACGACCTGGCCGCGCTGGAGGAGGCGGTCGACGAGACGACGGCTGCCGTGCTGATCGAGCCGATCCAGGGCGAGGCCGGTGTGATCATCCCGGACGACGGCTACCTCACCGGGGTGCGGGAGCTGACCCGCCGCGCGGGCTGCCTGTTCGTCGCGGACGAGATCCAGTCGGGCCTCGGCCGCACCGGCCGTACCCTCGCCGTCGAGCACGAGGACGTCGTGCCGGACGTGCTGCTGCTCGGCAAGGCGCTGGGCGGCGGGATCGTGCCGGTGTCGGCGGTGGTGGCCCGGCGCGAGGTGCTGGGTGTGCTGCACCCGGGCGAGCACGGTTCGACGTTCGGCGGCAACCCGCTCGCCGCGGCCGTCGGCACGGCCGTGGTCGGTCTGCTGGAGACCGGTGAGTTCCAGCGCCGGGCGGCCGAGCTGGGGGCGGTCCTGCGCGAGGGGCTCGGCGACCTGGTGGGCCGGGGCGTGACCGGTTTCCGGGCGCGCGGGCTGTGGGCGGGCGTGGACGTCGACCCCTCCCTCGGCACCGGCCGGGCGATCAGTGAGCGGCTCATGGGCGAGGGGGTCCTGGTCAAGGACACCCACGGCTCGACGATCCGGCTGGCGCCGCCGCTGACCATCACCGCGGAGGAGCTGCGCTCGGCGCTGGCGGCCCTGGAGAAGGTGCTGGCCTGAGGGACCGGGCGGGGGGGGGGGGGGGGGCCCCCCCCCCCCCCCCCCCCGCCCGGGCCCCCCCCCCCCCCCCCCCCCCCCCGCCGCACAGGGGCGGGGGGGGGGGGGGCGGCTTGGGGGCGCCCCCGGGGGGGGGGGGCGGGGGGGGGGGGCGCCCGGGGGGGGGGGGGGGGCCGGGGGCCCGGGGGGGGGGGGGGCGGGGCCCCCCGCCCCCCCCCCGCCGTGGCGTCAGCTCGTGCCGAGGAGCTGCCTCATCTCCCTGATCTCGGCGTTCTGCGCGGTGACGATGGCGTCCGCCGTCTTCTTCGCGGCGGCGCTGCGGCCCTTGTCCCGCTCGGTGACGGCCATCTCGACGGCGCCCTGGTGGTGCCGGACCATCAGCGCCAGGAACCTGGTGTCGAACTCCTTGCCGGTGGCCTTCTCCAGGGCGGACATGTCGGCGTCGCTCATCATCCCGGACATGCCGACGTGGCCCGAGTGGTCCATGCCCGCCATGGGCACGTCCTCGCCCCACGACTTCAGCCAGCCGGTCATGGTGCGGATCTCCGGGTCCTGCGCCTTCTCGATGCGGGCGGCGAGGTCCTTCACCCGCGCCGAGGAAGCCCGGTCGTCGGCGAGCCGCGCCATCTCCAGGGCCTGCCGGTGGTGCGGGATCATGCCCTGCGCGAAGGCGACGTCCTGCGCGTTGTGCGCGGCGGCCGGCGCGCCCGCGGTGGCGGAGGCGCCCGGGGCGGCGGAGGAGCCGTGGCCGGTGTGGCCGCCGCCGTCGTTGCCGTCGTTGCCGCCGCAGGCGGCCAGGACGAGGGCGCTGGTCACGGCGGCCGCGGCGAGGGCGGCACGGCGCGCCCGGGTACGGATGGTCATGCGGGTTCTCCTGGTGGATCGCTGGGATGTCGGGACACGCGTGGGAACGGCCGCGGCGGCTGCCGGGCCGTGGGTGCCTCTAGATCCGCAGGAGCTGGAGTTCCGCAAGGGAGGGTGGGGCGCGGGCGCCGTCCGGGGTACGGGGCCGGCACGGGCGCGGGGCGGCGGCCGGCACGCCGGCGGTCGCCGGGGCGGCCGTGAGGGCGGGCAGCCGTGGCCCGTCGTCCACGGCGCCGGAGGCGCAGGCGGGGTCCGCGTGGTGCAGCCGGCCGCCACCGCAGTGGCCGTCCCCGCCGGGGCAGTCGTCCACGGCGGCGAGGGCGGTGGCGAGGTGCCCGCCCCGGGCGTGCTCGGTTCCGCCGCCGGGGGCGAGGGCGTGCATGCCCAGCAGCCCGATCAGCAGCGCCAGCACGGACAGGGCGCGGCACCGCCGGAGCGGTCGCCGAGGGTGCTCTGCCGTGCTGCGCATCGGGGCCATCGTACGGGGGCCGGGCCCGGCGGACGCCCCCGGCCCCGCGGGGCCCCGCCCCCCCCGCGGGGGGCGCGGGGCGGGGGGGGGGGGGGGCGCCCCCCGCGCCCCCCCCCCCCCCGGGGGGCCCGGCCCCCCCGGGCCGGGCCCGGCGGGCCGGGGTGGTTCAGCGGCGACCGCGGCGCAGGGTGCGGCCGAACCGGCGGCGCGGGCGGCGCGGGCCAGGGTGTCGCGCCAGGCGGCGAGCCGGCCTCCGGGGGCGCGCAGTTCGCCGGCCGGGTCGGGGGCCGGGCACCCGGGGCGCCCGGCCGGTGGCTGGAATCGGGGGGGTACGGCCAGGTCAGGCCGTGACGGTGATCTCGCCGAGGTCGGGGAGGGCCAGCAGTACCGGCGGCTCGGTGAACCGGCGGGTGAAGCTGCCCGTGCTGCTGTAGCCGACCTGCACGGAGATGTCGGAGACGCTGAGCGGTGTCGTGAGCAGCAGCCGTTTGGCCTCCTGGAGCCGGACGGCGCTGAGGAACCGGCCGGGCGTGACCCCGGTGACGCGGCGGAACGTGCGCAGGAAGTGGAACTTGCTGACCACGGCCGACTGGGCCGGTTCGTCCAGGCTCAGTGGCTCGTGGTACCGCTCACGGATCGTGTTGACGGCGTACATCAAGTGCTCCATAACCCGTCCCCCTGAAAGTGGCATGGGGACGGGTTATGGAGCTCATGGACGAGACGTCGTCCTGGCAGAGGCGCGGAGGCCGGCCGGCGGTGGTCTTCGCGTCGGCCGGTCCCCGAGCGGCACGAACCGGCGGAGCCCCGCCCCGCGGCCCCGGGAGGCGCTGCTCCCAGTGCGCGGGACGGGGCTCCGCCGGGCGCTCGTGACCGGCCGGCGCCGGCTCAGCCCTCCCAGCTCCAGTCGGCGACCTCCGGCAGGTCCGTGCCGTGTTCCCGGATCCAGTCGTGGTGGCGCTGCCGCGTGTCCTCCATGTGCTGGCGGACGGCCGCCGCCCGGACGGCGAGGCCGGGCACCCGGTCGATGACGTCCATCACGAGGCGGTAGCGGTCCAGGTCGTTGCTGACCAGCATGTCGAACGGCGTGGTCGTGGTGCCGATCTCCTTGTACCCGCGCACGTGGAGGTTCCGGTGGCCGGTGCGCCGGTAGGCCAGGCGGTGGATCAGCCACGGGTAGCCGTGGTAGGCGAACAGGACCGGCTTGTCCGCGGTGAACAGCCCGTCGTACTCGAAGTCGCTCATGCCGTGCGGGTGTTCGCCGCTCGGCAGCAGCCGGGCGATGTCGACGACGTTGACGACGCGCACGGCCAGCTCGGGCAGGTGCCGGCGCAGGAGCTGGGCCGCGGCCAGCACCTCCTGGGTGGGCACGTCGCCCGCGCAGGCCAGCACCACGTCGGGTTCGCGGGTGCCGTCCTCGGTGCCCGCCCACTGCCAGACGCCGGCGCCGCGCGCGCAGTGGACCTTCGCCTCCTCCATGGACAGCCAGTCGAAGCAGGGTTGCTTGCCCGCGACGACCACGTTGACGTAGTCCCGGCTGCGCAGCACGTGGTCGGCGACGGACAGCAGCGTGTTGGCGTCCGGCGGGAAGTACACCCGCACGGCCTCGGGGCTCTTGTTGAGGATGTGGTCGACGAACCCGGGGTCCTGGTGGGAGAACCCGTTGTGGTCCTGCCGCCACACGTGCGACGTCAGCAGGTAGTTGAGGGAGGCGATCGGGGCGCGCCAGGAGAGGCGGCGGGTGGTGCGCAGCCACTTGATGTGCTGGTTGACCATCGAGTCGACGATGTGCGCGAACGCCTCGTAGCAGGAGAACAGCCCGTGCCGTCCGGTCAGGAGGTAGCCCTCCAGCCAGCCCTGGCAGGTGTGTTCGGACAGGATCTCCATCACGCGGCCGTGCCGGTCGAGGTGCTCGTCCACCGGCAGCGTCCCGCCCTGCCAGGCCTTGCCGCTGGCCTCGTACACGGCTTGGAGCCGGTTGGAGGCGGTCTCGTCGGGGCCGACGAGCCGGAAGTCCCGGCGGCCGGCCGTGGCGCGCATGACGTCTTCGAGCAGGTCGCCCAGGACGCGGGTGGGTTCGTGCCGGGTCGCGCCGTGCTTGGTGACGTCGACCGCGTACTTCTCCAGCGGCGGCAGGGGCAGTTCGCGCACCAGCAGGCCGCCGTTGGCGCGGGGCGTGGCGCCGAGCCGCCGGCGGCCCTCCGGGACGCACGCCAGGACGTCGGCGCGCGGGGCGCCGTGCTCGTCGAAGAGTTCCTCGGGCCGGTAGGAACGCAGCCACTGTTCCAGTTGCCGCAGGTGCTCCGGGTTGTCGCGCACGGCGGCCAGGGGCACCTGGTGGGCGCGCCAGGTGCCCTCGACGGGCACTCCGTCGACCTCGGCGGGGCCGGTCCAGCCCTTCGGGGTGCGCAGCACGATCATCGGCCAGCGGGGCCGCTCGGTGGCCCCGTCCTCGCGCGCGGCGCGCTGGAAGGCGGCGATGCGGTCCAGCGCGGTGTCCATCGCCGCGGCCATGGCGCGGTGGACGGCGGCCGGCTCGTCGCCGGTGACGTGGATCGGGTCGTGGCCGTATCCGCGGAGCAGCTCGTCCAGCTCGCTCTCGGGGAGCCTGGCCAGCACCGTCGGATTGGCGATCTTGTAGCCGTTCAGGTGCAGGACCGGCAGCACGGCTCCGTCGTGCACCGGGTCGAGGAACTTGTTGGAGTGCCAGGAGGCGGCGAGCGGGCCGGTCTCCGCCTCACCGTCACCGATCACGCAGGTGACGAGCAGGCCGGGATTGTCCAGTGCGGCGCCATAGGCGTGCGAGAGCGCGTAGCCGAGTTCCCCGCCCTCGTGGATCGAGCCCGGGGTCTCCGGGGCCACGTGGCTGGGCACCCCGCCGGGGAAGGAGAACTGCTTGAACAGCCGCGCCATGCCGGCCGCGTCCCGTGTGACGTCCGGGTAGGTCTCGGTGTACGACCCCTCCAGCCATGAGTTGGCGAGGACGGCCGGGCCGCCGTGCCCGGGGCCCCAGATGCACAGGGCGTCCTGGTCGCGGGCCTTGACGACCCGGTTGAGGTGCGTGTGCACCAGGTTCAGGCCGGGTGAGGTGCCCCAGTGGCCCAGGAGGCGCGGTTTGACGTGCTCGGGGCGCAGTGGTTCGGTCAGCAGCGGGTTGGCCATGAGGTAGATCTGGCCCACGGCCAGGTAGTTCGCGGCGCGCCAGTGGGCGTCCAGGGAGGCGAGCTCCTCATCCGAGATCTCGGCGGGCGCCTGCTGCGTGTCGACGGACATCCGGGTTCCTTTCGGTGTCGAGGCAGCGGTCGGGGTGTCGTGCGCCTTCGCACGATCCACCTTCCACCGGTACGGCGAGTACCCGACAGGGCCGTTCGGGCCACCCCGGACGGGAGATCCGGCCCGCCGCGCGGGGCCGGCCGGGTGCCGTGCGGGGGTCCGGGGCTCCGTCCGGGTACCGCGCGGAGGGGTGCCGCGCGGGGGTCCGGCCGGGTGCCGTGCCCGTGCGCGCCGCTCACCGGGGCGGGAGGCGGACGGCGAGGAGGGCGACGTCGTCGTCGAAGACCCGGTCGCCGCGCGTGATCAGGGTGTCGCAGAGGTCGTCCAGGGGCGCCCCGGCCAGCCGGGCGGCCCGCTCGGCGAGCCGGGCCAGGCCGGTGTCGATGTCCTCGCCGCGGCGCTCCACCAGACCGTCGGTGAACAGCAACAGGGTGGCGCCGGGCGGAAGCGGGTGCGTGTGGTCGAACCGCGGCAGGGACGCGTCGATGCCCACGGGGATACCGTGCCGGGCGGGCGCCAGGTAGCGGGCGGTGCCCTCCGCGCCGATCAGCAGCGGGGGCGGGTGCCCGGCGTTGGTCCAGACGAAGGAGTGTCCCCCGGGCCCGGACTCGACGCGGCCGAACACGAGGGTGGCCGTCGGCGGCTCGGCGAACATCGTCAAGGCGCGGTCCAGGCGGGAGACGACGGCGGCGGGCGGGCCGCACCGGTCGAGGGCGAGGGCGCGCAGCATGTTGCGGATCTGGCCCATCAGCGGCGCGGCCTCGACGTCGTGGCCGGTGACGTCGCCCACCACCACGCAGGCGGCGCCGTCCGGCAGCATGATGGCGTCGTACCAGTCCCCGCCGAGCCGGGGCGGCTCGGACGCGGGCTCGTAGCGGGCCACGACCGACAGGGGCGCCAGGTCGGGCAGGACGGGCAGCATGCGGCGCTGGAACTGCTCGGCCGCGCGCGTGACCCGCCGGTACAGCCGGGCGTTCTCGATGCTGATGCTGGCGGTGCTCGCCAGCGCGGTCAGCAGGTTCTGGTCGTCGTCGGTGAAGGGCGTGCCGTCCGTCTTGTCGGCGAGGTAGAGGTCGCCGTAGACGGTGCCGCGGACCATCAGCGGTACGCCCACCAGGGTGCGCATGACCGGGTGGCCGGGCGGGAAGCCGGCGGACCGGGGGTGGGCGGCCACGTCCGCCACCCGCAACGGCCGCCGGTCGTCCACCAGGACGTGCAGCACGCCGTGTCCCTGCGGCAGGCCGATGGCGGCGCACAACAGGTCCGGGTCGTCCATGCCCACGGTGATCAGGTCCGTGAAGGCGCCCTCGTCCCCGAGCACGCCCAGGGCGCCGTAGCGCGCGCCGATCAGGTCGGCCGCCGCGTCCACGATGCGGTGCAGCACGGTGCGGGTGTCCATGTCGGCGCTGATCGTCGCGACGGCGGCCAGCAGCCGCTGCAGCCGCTGCGGGCTGAGCACGAACTGCGGCACCTGCGCGGCCGCGCCGTCCCGGAGGGCGCGTGGCGGGGCGGCGGCCGGCGGGGTACCGGACTCCGCGCCGCCCTGGGACCGCCGCGATGGATCGTGCGCCACGGTGCTGCCTCCCGGCGCCTGGGCGCCGTCGTCGTTCCGCCCCGCTCTGCCACCCTACGCGCGCACCGGACGGCGGGCAGGCCGTACGGAGGCGGCGGTCGCCGATGTGGGGCGAGCCGGACCCACCGGCCCCGCGCCCCCGCCGGGCGGAGCCGGTCCGCTGTCCCTCCGGTGTCCGCCGCGCCGCGGAAGGGCTCCACCCGCCATGCGGAAGTTCCCCCCTGGACGACCCCGGGGGCTCGATCGGATCAGCCCGGGTCCGCGACGCCCGATGCGGTCGTTCAAGAGACCCCCGACCGGGCGGCCGGGGCCGTGCGGTGCCCCGGCGGCACGGTGCGGCCGGGTGCCGTCGGGCGGGTCCGGCCGGTCGGGCATCCTTGTGGGGGTGTTTCCGCGGGAGGTGCCGCGGGCCGGTGAGGGGACATGTGGTGGACGGACACGCGCGGGGTCCGCGTGCGGCGGGGGCGTCCGGCACGTCTCCCCGGCCGCGGCTGGACGTGCTGCTGGAGGACCTCCAGCAGCAGGTCGAACAGGTCGGGGCGGCCCGGGACCGGGTCCACACGCTGCTGGACGCGGTGCTGGCCGTCGGCTCCGACCTCGACCTGGAGGTGGTGCTGCACCGCATCGTGGAGTCGGCGGTCACCCTGGTCGACGCGCGGTACGGGGCGCTCGGGGTGCTCGGCGAGGACGGCACGATCAAGCAGTTCGTCACCGTCGGCATCGACGCGGGGACGATCGCCCGCATCGGGCCCTACCCGCGCGGCGAGGGCATCCTCGGTCTGCTGATCCGCCACCCGGAGCCGCTGCGCCTGGCGAACCTGGCGGAGCATCCGGCCTCCGCCGGCTTCCCGGCCGGGCACCCGCCGATGACCGGTTTCCTGGGCGCGCCGATCCGGGTCCGCGACCACGTCTTCGGCAACCTGTACCTGACCAACAAGCGGAGCGGCGCGGAGTTCGGCACCGACGACGAGGCGGTGCTGCGCACCCTGGCCGCGGCGGCGGGCGTGGCGATCGACAACGCCCGGCTGTACGACGACGCGCACCGCCGGCAGCGGTGGCTGGCGGCCAGCAACGAGCTGACCCGCAGCCTGCTGTCCGGCGCGGAACCCGCCGCCGTCCTGGAATCCTTCACGGCCACCGTGCGGGAGATGGCCGGCGCCGATCTGGTCACCCTGGCCGTCCCGGTGGGCGAGAAGGGCGAGCTGGTCATCGAGGCCGCGTCGGGGGAACGCGCCGAGGAGGTCCGCGGACTGGTGCTCCCCGCCACGGCACTGGCCACGCAGGTCTACGTGTCCGGGGAGACCGTCACGAGCGGGGCCGTGAGCGCCGACCCGCGCGCCGAGGGCGGCAGCGCGTCGGTGGTGGAGCTCGGCCCGGCGTTCCTCGTCGCGCTCGGCACCCGGGAGCATGTACGCGGGGTGCTCCAGGTGGCGAACGTGCCGGGCGGCCCCTGCTTCACCGACGCCGTGGCCGACATGGTGACCGGGTTCGGCAACCAGGCCGCGCTGGCGCTGGACGTCGCGGAGCACCGGCGGGACGCCGAGCGCATGGTGGTGCTCGACGACCGGGACCGGATCGCCCGCGACCTGCACGACCTGGTCATCCAGCGGCTGTTCGCCGGCGCGCTGTCGCTGCAGTCCACGCTGGGGCGGGTGACCGACCGGCCCCGGGTGAGCGAGCGGATCCAGCGGGTCGTGGACGACCTGGACGACACCATCAAGATCGTCCGCTCCACGATCTACGGCCTGCGCGAGCACGACCGGGCCCGGGGCGGCAGCGGGCTGCGCGGGCAACTGGTCGCGGCCACCGAACGGGCCACGGAGTGGCTCGGCTTCGTGCCGGCCCTGCGCATGACCGGGCTGCTGGACACGGTCGTCTCGGCCGACCGGGCCGAGCAGTTGCTGGCGGTGCTCGACGAGGCCCTGTCCAACGCCGCCCGGCACGCCGGCGCCACCCAGGTGGACGTCGGCGTCGAGGCCACCGACGCCGCGCTGCGGCTGCGGGTGGCCGACAACGGGCGCGGGATCGACCCGGCGGTCACCCGGCGCAGCGGCCTCGCCAACCTCCGTGCGCGGGCGGAGGAGTTGGGCGGCACGTTCACCCTCCTCCCCGGCCTGCCGAGCGGCACGGTCGTCGAATGGGTGGTCCCGCTGTCCTGACCGGCGGCGTGGCGCCGGGCGCCCGGGGCCACACCCGGGACGCGGGGTGTCCTCACGGGGTGCCGGATCCGCCTCGCCGGAGATGTGCCGCGCGGGGCCTCAAGACCCGTCCGCGGACCGGCTGGCGGACGCAAGGGCCCGCTCGCGCACGAGCCCGGCGGTCCGGCCCGGGGATTCGGGGACCTGGGACGAGAACCACCCGAGCCCCCGGCCCCGGTGTGCGGGCCGGGCACCGCCGGGGCATCTCGGAGCCGGGTGCCGTGGCCCGGCCGGACCACCGGGCCGTGGGGAGACGCTCCGCGGGGGCCCAGAGCGCCGCGCGCCGTTCGTTCACCGGGCCCACCGCCCCGGGGTGGCGCGTACGGTGCGTCCGGCCGCCCGGGAATCAGGGCAGACGTGCCGGGCGGCCGGACGGTGACCGGCCCGGACCGTGCGCCGCATCCGCGACGGACGGCGGTGGAGGCAACCGCACGGTTGCCGGTCGCGGGGATACACGGGACACCTCCGGATCGGTCGTCGATCAGCTTGCGGTGTCGGCCGCGTCCCGCACGGCGGCCGTTCGGCCCCGTGTGAGGGACCGACAGTCCCTCCGTCCGGGAGACGGGTCCGGGAGACGGACCGGGCACGCCCACACACACCGCCGGCGCACCCCGACGCCGCGACCGCTCCCGCGCGCCCAGCCCGGCGCACGGCACACCACTCGGCGGGCGCCCACGCCCCGGCGCGGGCGCCCGCCGGACGTCCAGCCGTGGCAGGTCGGGTGTCCGCGCCGGGCGGGTGTCCGTCCCAGGCGGGTGTCCGCGCCGGGCGGGTGCCCGCGCCGGGCGGGATCAGGACGCCGCGGCGTGGGCCGCGTCCGGGCCGCCGGACCGCGGGGACCCGTGGCCGGTCCGGGTGCGCCGGGCCAGTTCCTCGTCCAGTTCCCCGAGCAGCCCGGCCAGCCGGGAGCCCGGTGCCACGGCGAGCATCGGCAGCACGAGCCCGTTCTGCTTCGCCACGTGCTCCTCGAAGAGGACCTGCAGGGCCCGGGCCTCGGCCGCCGCGCCGAACGGGGTGGGCGCGGTGCGCACGGCGCGGACCAGTGCCATCAGGCGGGTGTGCTCGGCGATCAGGCTCTCCACGAGCAGCCGGCTGTCGGGCAGGTGCCGTGCGGCGGGATGGAGCACGGCCTCCTCCGCGGCGGCGTGCGGCAGCAGTTCCCGCTCGCAGAAGGCGACGAGTCCGACGCGTGTCCGCTCGGCCGCGTCGGCGTCCCGGCCCACGGCGCTCAGCAGCATCACCACCCGCCCGGCCAGTTCCCCGGCCAGCCGGGCGTGCTGCGCCTCCACGGTGGCGAGGGCGGCGGCGTCCTCGGGGGCCGAGGTGATGGTGGCGACACTCATCAGGGTTTCTCCAGCGGGT
This sequence comes from Streptomyces sp. NPDC025833, assembly GCF_055558055.1. Lineage (NCBI taxonomy): Bacteria > Bacillati > Actinomycetota > Actinomycetes > Kitasatosporales > Streptomycetaceae > Streptomyces > Streptomyces sp. NPDC025833. The sequence continues at coordinate 132,425 of NZ_JBVHNF010000020.1, read as the reverse complement.
CACGGCCGGTCCGGCCGGCGGGTGCGGGCAGGGCTGTCCGTCCGCCGCGTCCCTGACGCCACCGGCGCCGCCGCCCGCCGGCTCGTGGCGGGCGGAGACGCCGGGGACGCGGCGGACGCCCGTCCGGTGTGGAGGTGGAACGACGCCGGACGGGGACCGGGCCGCGGGCGCACGCGCCGGCCACCGCCCCCGCGGACGCGAGCGGAGCGGCCGGGTGGCGACGCGGCGCTCGGTGGGTGCCCCCGGCCGGTCGGGCATCAGCTTCCCCGGGGCGTCCGGTCCGGCGCCTGGACCGGTCGGCCCCTGCGCGGCCGGGACCGTGGGTCCGGCCGGGCCCGCGGCGGTGCGCTCGGCCCGCACGGAAAAGCGCCCCGCACGGAGTCGCGGCCCCGCATCGGCGCGCGCGGGGCCGCGGTCCGGCCGGGCCCGCGCACCCCGTACGCGCCGGGCGCGCCGTGTCGTCAGCGGCGGCCGCCCGCCGGGCCGACGCGGTGGTGCCCCGGCGCCCGGCCCTGGACGGCCCGGCCGCGGACGGCCGCGAGGGTGAGGAAGAGGCCGACCAGCCCGGCGGGCACGGTGGCGGCCGTCCACCCGTCCGCGCCGCGCCCCGCGGCCGTCCCGAGGGCCGCCACGGCCACGGCGGCGGCCAGCCCGAGGCCGATCAGGGCGACGACGGCCTTCCGGCCGCGTCCGGTGCCGGGGAGCCGCCGGTCCTGCCCGAGCGCCGCCCAGTCGCGTGCGGCCTCCCGCCCGTCGCGGCGGCGCTGCACGACCGCGCGCACCCGGAGGGCCGCCGTGACGGCGGTGCCGGCCGCCGCCGCGCCGGCGGGCGTCCACCACTCCGCGCGGACGAGGAGCAGTACCGCGACGATCGCGGTCGTGGCCCAGCCGCTGAGGCAGGCCGTGGCGGCTCTGCGCCGGGCGAGCGGCCGGTCGGCTCCCGCGCGCAGGTCGGCGAGCGCCGGCAGGTACCAGACGCACCCGGCCGCGGTCACCGTCGCCGCGCCCAGGGCGAGGACGGGGTGCGCCATCGTCTACCTCGCCGCCTCGTCGAGCGCGGCGATCTCCGGGTGGTGCAGGTCGAACGCCGGGGACTCGCTGCGGATCCGCGGGAGGGAGACGAAGTTGTGGCGCGGCGGCGGGCAGGATGTCGTCCACTCCAGGGAGCGGCCGTAACCCCACGGGTCGTCCACGCCGACCGGCTTGCCGTACTTCGCGGTCCTCCAGACGTTGTAGAAGAACGGCAGGATCGACAGGCCGAGCAGGAACGAGCCGATGGTGGAGACGGTGTTGAGGGCGGTGAAGCCGTCGGCGGCGAGGTAGTCGGCGTAGCGGCGGGGCATGCCCTCGGCGCCCAGCCAGTGCTGGACCAGGAACGTGCTGTGGAAGCCGACCGTGAGCGTCCAGAAGGTGATCTTGCCGAGGCGTTCGTCCAGCAACTTGCCGGTGAACTTGGGCCACCAGAAGTGGAATCCGGCGAACATGGCGTACACGACCGTGCCGAACACCGTGTAGTGGAAGTGCGCGACGACGAAGTACGAGTCCGAGAGGTGGAAGTCCATCGGCGGGGAGGCCAGGATGACACCGGTCAGGCCGCCGAAGAGGAACGTGATCAGGAAGCCGACGGTCCACAGCATCGGTGTCTCGAAGGACAGCGAGCCCTTCCACATGGTGCCGAGCCAGTTGAAGAACTTCACGCCCGTCGGGACCGCGATCAGGAACGTCATGAAGGAGAAGAACGGCAGCAGCACACCGCCGGTGACGTACATGTGGTGCGCCCACACCGTCACGGACAGGCCGGCGATCGCGATCGTCGCACCGATCAGCCCCATGTAACCGAACATCGGCTTGCGGGAGAAGACCGGGACGACCTCCGAGACGATGCCGAAGAACGGCAGCGCCAGGATGTAGACCTCCGGATGGCCGAAGAACCAGAACAGGTGCTGCCACAGCAGCGCGCCGCCGTTCGCGGGGTCGAAGACGTGGGAGCCGAACTTGCGGTCCATCTCCAGCGCGAACAGCGCGGCGGCCAGCACCGGGAACACGATCAGGACGAGTACGGCGGTCAGCAGCACGTTCCAGGTGAAGATCGGCATCCGGAACATCGTCATGCCCGGCGCGCGCATGCAGATGATCGTGGTGATGAAGTTGACCGCGCCGAGGATCGAGCCGAAGCCGGACAGCGCCACGCCCATGATCCACAGGTCGGCGCCCAGGCCCGGCGAGTGGACGGCGTCGGACAGCGGCGCGTACAGGAACCACCCGAAGTCGGCGGCGCCGTCCGGGGTGAGGAAGCCGAAGGCCGCGATCGCCGAGCCGAACAGGAACAGCCAGTAGGCGAGCATGTTCAGCCGCGGGAACGCCACGTCCGGGGCGCCGATCTGCAGCGGCATGATCCAGTTGGCGAACCCGGTGAACAGCGGCATCGCGAACATCAGCAGCATGATCGAGCCGTGCATGGTGAACGCCTGGTTGAACTGCTCGTTCGACATGATCTGCAGGCCTGGCCTGGCCAGCTCCGCGCGCATCAGCAGCGCCAGCACACCGCCGACGACGAAGAAGGCGAAGGCGGTGACGAGGTACATCGTCCCGATCTTCTTGTGGTCGGTGGTCGTCAGCCACTCCGCCCACGACGGCCGCTCGGCCCGTCCGGTCTCTCCTGCGGCCGCGGTGACCGCGACGCTCGGCCGCTCGGTCGCCACCGGGTGTATCTGTGCCTCGTCCACCGGACGGTGCCCTCCTCTTCCGACATGTCGACGACGGCGGAAAGGACCCTGGTGCGGGTGTGGATCCGGGCCTTCCCGGCCGCCGCCCCATGATCGTCCGAGGGGTACCGGGGCCGGATAGGGCCGGACAGCCCCGGGACGGTCCCGGGGCGGGGACCGATGGTCCCTCGTCCCCCGGGGGCGGCGGACGGGGTCAGGACGCCCCGGGCCGGACGAGGACGTTCTCGCCGTGCCGGCCGGAGAAGTGGTCCTGGACGTTGGCCACGGTGGTCCGGGCGATCTGGCCGACGGCGTCCCGGGTGAAGTACGCCTGGTGGGAGGTGACCAGCACGTTGGCGAAGGTCATCAGCCGGGCGAGGCGTTCGTCGGCCATCACCTCCAGGGACTTGTCGAGGAAGAACACACCGGCCTCCTCCTCGTACACGTCGAGGCCGACACCGCTCAGCCGTCCGGCGCGCAGCGTCTCCAGCAGGGCGTCGGTGTCCACCAGGCCGCCCCGGCTGGAGTTGACCAGGATGGCGTCGTCCTTCATCAGGCCGAGGGCCTCGGCGTCGACGAGGTGATGGGTGTCGGGCAGCAGCGGCACGTGCAGGCTGACCAGGTCCGCCTCGGCGAACAGCCGCTCGCGCGGGACGTATTCCATGCCGAGGGCGAGGCACTCGGGGTTCTCGGCGACGTCCCAGCCCAGCAGCCGCATCCCGAACCCGTGGGCGATCCTGGTGAACGCGGTCCCGATCTTGCCGGTGCCCACGACCCCGGCCGTCCGGCCGCGCAGGTCCCGGCCCATCAGCCCGTCGAGGCGGAAGTCGAACTCCCGGGTGCGGTGGGCGGCCCGGACGATACGGCGGTCGACGGCCAGTGCCAGGGTCCAGGCGAACTCGGCGACCGAGTACGGCGAGTAGGAGGAGACCCGGGCGACGGTGAGCCCGTGCTCCCCGGCGGCGGCCAGGTCGATGTTGTTGTAGCCGGTGGACCGCTGGGCGATCAGCCGGGTGCCGCCCCGGGCCAGCACGCTCAGCACACCGGCGTCCAGGGTGTCGTTGACGCTGCTGAGCACGACCTCGTGGCCGGCGGCGGTCGGGGCGGTGTCCCGGTCGAGGAACAGCCCCAGGCAGCGCAGCCCGTGCCGGCCCCCGAACGCCTCGTCGAACGCCTGCCTGAGCAACGGCTCCTCGTCCGCGAGGACGCCGTACGCGACGATCTCCACCTGCTCTCCTTCGGTCGGAGCGGACGGTCACCTCCCCACCGTAGGCGGGGCCGCCGCGGGGAGGAGGGCCGGCGGGCACGGTCCGCGGGGCCGGGTCAGTGGTGCGCGACGACCGCGACGGGGGCGGTGGCGTGGTGCAGGACGGCCTGGGTGACGGTGCCGATGCGGGCGCCCGCGGCCAAGCGGCGGACGCGCCGGCCGACGACGACCAGCGAGGCCTCGCGGGAGGCCTCGACCAGGAGCAGCGAGGGGCTGCCGTAGCGCGACTCCTCGACGACCTCGACGTCCGGGTACTTCCCGCGCCAGGGACGCAGCACCTCGCTCAGGACGAGGGCGTCGCCCGTCGCCGTCTCCCGTTCGGCCGCGGGTTCCAGGGCCATGCCGTAGACGTGGTACGGCGGCGGGTTCCAGGCGTGCACGACCCGCAGGGGCGCGCTGCGGCGGGCGGCGGCCTCGAAGGCGAAGCCGAGCAGCGCCTCGTCGGGGTCGGCGACGTCGAGGCCGAGCAGCACGGGGCGGAACGCCGTTCCCGCGCGGGGGCTGCCCGCCGCGTCCTTCCGGTGCTCGTCCGCACCCTGTTCACCGGCCCGGACGAGGACGACGGGCCGCTCGGTGCGCGCCACGGCCGCGTGGCCGACCGAGCCGACCAGCCAGCCGCGGACGCCGCCCAGGCCGCGCGAGCCGAGGACGAGCATCTCGGCGTCCTCGGCGGCGTCGGCCAGCGCCTCGGCGGGCCGTCCGGTGAGCCGTTCGGTGCTCACCTCGACGCCGGGGTGGCGCAGTCGCAGCTCCTCGGCGGCCTCGCGGGGAACCTGCTCGGTCCAGTGCCGGTGCGTCTCGGCGCCGAGCAGCGGGGCCTGGCCGATGGGCCCCGGGACCGGCTCCCAGACCTGGACCAGCCGCACCGGCAGTCCGCTCGACGACGCCTCGCGGGCCGCCCATCGGGCGGCGGCACGGCTCTCGGGCGAACCGTCGAGACCCACGGTGATGGTGCGGGGCATGTTCTCCTCCTCCTGTCGCACGGCCCTGGAGGGGCCTGACTCCAGGGTGGTGCCGGGGAGTTGCCCGGGACAGGGGCCGCTGGTCCCGCGCGGGGGGACCAGGAGCCCCGGGTCGGCGCCGGCCGGCTCGTGAGAGCGGTGGCCGGCGTGCCGGCTCAGTGGCCTGCCTGCCGCTGCCGGTCCTGGACCTGGGTGGCGATGACCGCGGCCTGGATGCGGCGCTCGACGCCGAGCTTGGCCAGCAGGCGGGAGATGTGGTTCTTCACGGTCTTCTCGGCCAGGTAGAGCCGCTGGCCGATCTGACGGTTGGTCAGCCCCTCGCCGATGAGGGCGAGGATCTCCCGCTCCCGGTCGGTCAGGCCCCGCAACCCGTCGGGCTGCTCCTCCTCCTGCGGGCCGCCCCGCAGGCGGGCCATCAGCTTGGTGGTGGCGCTGGCGTCGAGCAGGGACTGGCCGCGCGCCACGGTGCGCACGGCGGACACCAGGTCCGAACCCTGGATCTGCTTCAGGACGTACCCGGAGGCGCCCGCCATGATCGAGTCCAGCAGGGCCTCCTCGTCGTCGAAGGAGGTCAGCATCAGGCAGGCCAGCTCGGGCATGCGCGAGCGCAGCTCCCGGCACACCGTCACGCCGTCGCCGTCGGGCAGGCGGACGTCGAGCACCGCCACCTGCGGGCGCAGCGCGGGTACGCGCACCAGTGCCTGCTCGACCGTGCCGGCCTCGCCGACGACCTCGATGTCCGGCTCGTCGTCGAGCAGGTCGCGCACCCCGCGCCGTACCACCTCGTGGTCGTCCAGCAGGAAGACCCGTATCGGGGCGTCGGCGCCCGGCTGCTCGCTGTCCGCCATCGAAGTGCTCCCTGGTTCTCGTCGTCCGCCGGTGCCCGCCCGGGGACGGAATCGGTTGTGCCGTACCGGGATCCTCCCCCGTGCCGGGGCCGAAGGGCCAGGGCCGGTCGGCCCTGTCGTCGACCCCAGTCTCCCGCGCCCGGGAAGCCCCCGGCCAGCCGGGGCGGATCGGCCCGCCGGCCCCCCGGTGACCTGGGGCGACAGGGCCGGCCGGCCGTAAGGGGCGGGCGCGGTGGCCGTCGCGCCCGCCGGGAGGGGGCGGGCCGGCCGCCCCGCTCCGGGGCGCGGCCGGGGCGGGCCGCCGCGCCCGGAGAAGGGCCGAACGGCCCTGGCACGCGGAGCGGGCGAACGGCTCCAATGGCGTGATCCGCCTCTTCCGCGTCCCCGGCCGGGAGCCACGGGCGGGCGGCCGCCACGTCCCGGAAGGACGACGGACCCGCGTACCGGCGCACCGGCCGGGGCCCCGGCGACGGGCCGTGCGGCCGGCGGGCCGCCCCGGCCGAGGACACCCGGCAGTGAACCCACGAGAGCGCACGGAAGCCGCCATGACCATCGACACCACCCGGGCCCCCGGAGCCGGGCCACGCCGGAGCATCGAGCTGGACGGCGGCGAGGCCCTGCGCCTGCTGGGCAGCGTGTCCTTCGGCAGGATCGTGTTCACCCGGCACGCCCTGCCGACCATCCGCCCGGTCAACCACGTTCTGGACGGCGGGCACATCGTCATCCGCACCCACGAGGGCGCGGCCCTGACCGCGCGCGCCGGGCAGCCCGGCGGCCAGGGGGTGGTGGTGGCGTACGAGGCCGACGCCATCGATCCGGACACGCACCTCGGCTGGAGCGTGGTGGTCACCGGCTACGCCCACCTGGTGACCGACGCGGCGGAGCTGTCCCGCTACCGGTCCCTGCTCGCTCCCTGGGTGCACCGCGCCATGGACTACGCGGTGCGGGTCCGCCCGGACCTGATCACTGGCGTCCGGCTCGTCCCCGGGGACGGGACCCGCGAGACCTGATCACCGTCCGCGGCCGGCCGTGCCCCCGCGGCACCCGTCCGTCAGGCGATGAGGTTCAGGCCGTACACCGTGCGGCCCCCGGTGAGTTCGCGCCCGGTGACCAGTTCCGGCTCGATGCGCACGAAGACCTCCGCGGGCGAGGGGGCCCAGGAGCCGGGGCCGACCCGTTCCAGGCGTGCCGTCTCGGCGGTGTCCGTCACGATCGCGGCCCGGCCGGTGACGACGACGCTCCACCCGGAGTGCGTGTCCGGGTCGACCGCGTCCGCCTCGAAGGCCACGACGGCGCCGTCGACCGCGCGGGACAGTTCGGACGCCGCCGAGGTGCGCAGCAGCACCGCTCCGTCGGCGTCCAGCGCGAAGTTGACCGGCACGATCGCGGGCAGGGCCCGGCGCGTGTGGACGACCCGGCCGACCGGTGCCGTCGCCAGCAGGCGCAGGCACTCGTCCCGGCCGAGTTCGCGGAAGCCGTCGTTCGCGTACATGAGTCCGTCCGTCCTTCACCTGGGGAGTGCTGCCCATGGTGGTCCCGGCGGCGGCCCCGGCGGGAGGGCCACGGGTCCCGCCCCGGCCGGAGAGCGGCCCGGGGGGCCGCGGCGGCCAGGGGGGGCCGGACGGCCCTCCCGGCGCGCCCTCCGGTCCCGGCCCGGGACCGCCGCGGCAGGGGCACGGCACCGGGGCGGCCGAATCCCGCCGCCACCGGGTCCGGCCGCCCGCCCGGCGCAGGGCCAGCATGAACACCGCCGAACGCGGTTACAGATGACTACAGGTGCACGAGGGTCCGATTCCGCGATCCGTGCGCTGACCCGCTCGGACCCCGGTCAGCGGCGGACCTGCCAGAGTGAGGGGCGAGCCGTGTTCTACCACCTGCTCAAGTACGTGCTGCTGGGGCCCCTGCTCAGACTGGTCTTCCGGCCCCGGATCGAGGGGCTGGAGCACGTGCCCGCGTCGGGGCCGGCCATCGTCGCCGGCAACCACCTGTCCTTCGCGGACCACTTCCTGATGCCGGCGATCCTGAAGCGCCGCATCACCTTCCTCGCGAAGGCGGAGTACTTCACCGGTCCCGGGCTGAAGGGCCGGCTCACCGCGGCCTTCTTCCGCGGCGCCGGCCAGATCCCGGTGGACCGCTCCGGCAAGGAGGCCGGGCAGGCCGCGATCCGCGAGGGCCTCGGGGTGCTGGCCAGGGGCGAGTTGCTCGGCATCTACCCGGAGGGCACGCGCTCGCACGACGGCCGGCTGTACAAGGGCAAGGTCGGCGTGGCCGTGATGGCGCTGACGGCGGGGGTGCCGGTGGTGCCCTGCGCGATGATCGGCACCTTCGAGGCCCAGCCGCCCGGCCGGCTCGTGCCGAGGATCCGCCCGGTGACCATCCGGTTCGGCGAGCCCCTCGACTTCTCCCGGCACGCCGGCATGGAGCACGAGAAGGCCGTGCTGCGGGCGGTCACCGACGAGATCGTCCACGCCGTCATGGGGCTGTCCGGGCAGGAGTACGTCGACGAGTACGCGGCCGTCGTCAAGGAGCGGCGGGCGGCCGGGCAGGGCGGGCGGGAGCGCAGGTTCCCGCGGGCGCCGCTCGGCTGACCTCTGCCGTGGGCAGAAGCGACGCGCCCCGGCCGGCCCGCGTGCCTAGGCTCGCCGCATGAAGAGGGCTGTGGTGATCGGGGCGGGCGGGCAGATCGGCCGCCCGGTGGTGACGGCGCTGGCGCGCGACGGCTGGGCGGTGACGGCCGCGTCGCGGGGCGGCGGCCGGGACCCGGCGTGGGACGAGGGCGTGCGCACGGCCCGGCTGGACCGGGACGACGACGCGGCGCTGGCGGGGACGGTGGGCGACGGCTGCGACCTGCTGGTCGACGTGGTCGCCTACGACGCGGGGCACGGACGGCAGTTGACGGGCCTGGCGGACCGGATCGGCTCGGCCGTGGTGGTCTCCAGCGTGTCGGTGTACGAGGACGGCGACGGGCGGGGGTTCGACACCCAGGACGAGCCGGACGGTTTCCCCGTCTACCCGGTGCCGGTCCCCGAGACACAGCCGACGGTCGCCCCGGGTGACTCGACCTACAGCAGCCGCAAGGCCGCGCTGGAGCGTGAACTCCTCGCGGCGGGCGGCCGGTTGCCGGTGACCGTGCTGCGGGCGGGGGCGGTGCACGGGCCGTACGGCCCGCTGCCGCGCGAGCTGTACTTCGTGCTGCGCAACCTGGACGGGCGGCAGCGGCGGGTGCTGGCGTACCGGGGGGAGAGCCGGTTCCATCCGTCGGGCACCCGGAACATCGCCGAGCTGGTGCGGCTGGCGGCGGCCCGGCCGGGTTCCCGGGTGCTCAACGCCTGTGACGGGCAGGCGCCGACGGCCGCCGGGATCGGCGCGGCGGTCGACGCCGTGATGGGGGTGCGGACCGGCACCGCGTACCTGGACGGACCGCCGGCCGGCTCGGTGGGCCGGACCCCGTGGTCGGTCCCGCTGCCGATGGTGTTCGACATGTCCGCCGCGGAGCGGGAGCTGGGCTACCGGCCGGTCGTGTCGTACGCCGACAGCCTGCCCGAGACGGTGCGGTGGCTCACCGGGGTGCTGCGCGGGCGGGACTGGCGGGCGTGCTTCCCGCTGCTCGCCCGGGTGTACCCGGACCTGTTCGACTACGCGGCGGAGGACGCCTGGCACGCGGGATAGCGAAGGGGCGGCCGGGAGACCCGGCCGCCCCTCGTCAGCACCGCGGTGCGGTCACGGCTTGGGCGTGGCGTGCGGGGTGCAGGTCACGTCCTTGGCGTCCAGCGTGCCGGCGAGCAGGTAGGCGTCGACGCGCTGGTTGATGCACGGGTTGACCAGGCCGGTCACACCGTGGGAGCCCGCGTTCTCCTCGGTGATCAGACGGGAGCCCTTGAAGCGCTTGTGCAGCTCGACGGCGCCCGCGTACGGCGTGGCGGCGTCACGGGTGGACTGCACGATCAGCACCTGCGGCAGGTCCTTGCCGGTCTTGACGTCCACCGGGTTCCGCTGCTTGGCGGGCCAGGTGGCGCACGGCAGGTTCATCCAGGCGTTCGCCCAGGTCATGAACGGGTAGCTCTGGTTGAGCCGGGTGTTGTCCCGGTCCCACTTCTGCCAGCTCGTGGGCCACTTGGCGTCGGCGCACTCGACGGCCGTGTAGACGGCGTTGGAGTTCTCCGAGGCGATGTTGCCCGCGGTGTCCGACAGGTCCGGGGCCGCCGCGTCGACCAGTGCCTGGGTGTCACCGGCGACGTACTTGCTGAACACCGTCGCGACCGGCACCCACGAGGAGTCGTAGTACGGGGCGCTCTGGAAGAAGGAGATCAGCTCGGCCGGGCCGACGACCCCGCCGATGGGGTTCTTCTTCGCGGTGGCGCGCAGCTCCAGCCACTTGGCCTGGACGGCGGCGCGGGTGGTGCCGAGGTGGAAGGCGGCGTCGTTCGCGGCGACCCAGTCCTGCCAGTCCTTCCAGCGGCCCTCGAAGGCGATGTCCTGGTTCAGGTTGGCCTGGTACCAGATGTTCTCGCGCGAGGGGTCCACCACGCTGTCGACGACCATGCGGCGCAGGTGGCCCGGGAAGAGGGTGCCGTAGACGGCGCCCAGGTAGGTGCCGTACGAGACGCCGAGGTAGTTCAGCTTCTTCTCGCCGAGCGCGGCGCGGATGACGTCCAGGTCGCGGGCGGTGTTCGGCGTGGTCATGTGCGGCAGCATCGCGCCGCTGCGCTCACCGCAGCCGTCCGCGTACTCGCGGGCCAGCTTGCGCTGCGCCCGCTTGTCCGCCTCGCTGTCCGGCACCGGGTCGGCCTTCGGGGCCTTGACGAACTCCTGCGGGTCGACACAGGAGATCGGCGCCGAGTGGCCGACGCCGCGCGGGTCGAAGCCGACGAAGTCGTACGCCTTGGCGACCTTCGCCCAGACGACGTTCTTGTTGGTGACGCGGGCGGGGAAGCGCAGGCCGGAGCCGCCGGGACCGCCCGGGTTGTAGATGAGCGCGCCCTGGCGCTCCTGCTCGGTGCCGGTGTTGCCGATGCGGTCCACGGCGATCTTGATCTGCTTGCCGTACGGGTGGGCGTAGTCCACCGGCACGCTGACCCAGCCGCACTGGATGGGCTTGGCCAGCCCCCAGTCGGCCGGGCAGTCCTGCCAGGCGATGCCGGTCTCGGCGGCCCGGGCGGCGGCGATCGCGGCGCCTCTGGCCTCGCGGTCCTGGCCGGGCCGGGACGTGGCCCCGGCCGTGGGCGCCGCCACGGCGCCGGCGACCAGCGTCGCGGTGACGAGCACTCCGGCCGAACCGAGTGTCACCAGACGGTTCTTCGGCTTGTTCTCCCTCAAGTGGGACCCTCCCCCTACCTCGCTGTGCGTCTCAGACGGGGATCCTCTCGGCTGTGAGGCCACTGGGAACAGGGGTCACCACGCAACTTTACCAATCCGATAACCGGATGATCAGGTCTCGCTGAGCGGAGCGGCGGCGCACCACCGCCCGCGGGCCCCCGGTGAGCCTCAGCCGAGGCCGGCCAGCGCCTCGTCCAGGAGCCGCCGCAGCCGCAGCGCGTCCGGGGCGACCGCGCTGACCAGGACGGCCGGACCGGCCAGCGGTACCAGCGCGGCGGTCTCGCCCAGGGCCCGGGCGCCGACCGGCCGCTCCGCGTACTCGGGACGGACGACGACGAGCTGCCCCACCGCGCGGTGCCCCGCCAGGACGGCGGGCCCGTCCCAGCCGCCGGGTGCGCCGGGTCCGCAGGCCAATTCCTGGTCCAGCACGGTCCGGCCCGCGCTCCGCACGGTCAGCCTGCTGGTCAGCCGCCCGGACGGCTCCCCGGCCCGGCCCAGCACCTGCTCCTCGCGCAGCACGAGCCGGGCGCCGGCGCCCGCCTCGACCCGGGTGGAGACGTACAGGTCGCTGTCCCGGACCGAGATCAACTGCTCGGGCAGCCAGTGCAGTTCGGCGCCGTCGGCCACGTCGAGCCGGACGTCGTAGCGGGCCTCGCGCTCCACCTGGCCCGGCAGGGCGATGGTGGCGGCGGCCGACCCGACGTGCAGCCGGGCACCGCTGTCCACCCGCACGTCCACGGTGAAGCGGTCGCCGCCGAGCGGGCCGCTCATCGCGCCCACGAGCACGACCTTCGCCCCGGGCCCGCCGGACCGGGTGCGGCGCGGCGCCAGCGGGCCCTCGCCCTCCAGGACGGGCAGGGCCGTGCCGCCCCGCCCGTCGGCGCGGGCCACGATCCGCGCGCCGGCCCGGACCCCGGTGACGGTCACGCGGTCCACGCGGCGAGCCGCCCGCGCACCCACCCGGCCACGTCGGCGACGCCGCTCTCGCCCCGCAGCGACTGGAACACGACCGGGAGCCCGCCCCGCTGCGCCTTGGCGTCGGCGGCCATCCGCGCGAGGTCGGAGCCGACATGCGGGGCGAGGTCGGTCTTGTTGACGACGAGCAGGTCGGCGGTGGTGACACCGGGGCCGCCCTTGCGCGGGATGTCGTCGCCGCCGGCCACGTCGATGACGAAGATCTGGGCGTCCACGAGCCCCTTGGAGAAGGTCGCGGTCAGGTTGTCGCCGCCGGACTCGACGAGGATCAGGTCCAGCGGGCCGACCGCGTCCTCCAGGTCCTCGACGGCTTCGAGGTTGGCGGAGATGTCGTCGCGGATCGCGGTGTGCGGGCAGGCGCCCGTCTCGACGGCGCTGATCCGCTCGGGCGGCAGCACGGCCTCCCTGAGCAGGAACTCGGCGTCCTCGCGGGTGTAGATGTCGTTCGTGACCACCGCGAGGGACAGCTCGTCGCGCAGCGCCCGGCAGAGCGCGGCGACGGTGGCGGTCTTGCCGGACCCCACGGGCCCGCCGAGCCCGACGCGCAGGGCCCGCCGGGTGCCGTCCGCGCGGTGGGCGTCGGCGCTGACGGCCGCGGGGCCGGTGTGGGTGTGGTCGAGGTGCATGTAGGGCTCCTGGATGAAGAAGGATTCTGGGGCCCCGGCCGGCGGAGCGGGCGGGGCGGGCGTCCGGCTCAGGACGCGAAGAGGCGGACCGGCCAGTCCGCGTGCCACTGCGCGGCGACCTCCAGCAGCGGCCCCGATGCCGCGGGCAGGGCGTCGACGCCCTCGTCCCGCACGCGTCCGGCGGCGGCCACGGCACGCTCCGCCACCCGGTCCAGCTCCGGCGCCAGCCGGGCCAGCACGCCCGTGGCGTCGAAGGGGTCCAGGCTCAGCAGCCGGACGGTGGCCGTCGCCGGCCCGCTGACGCTCTCGTACACCGCGCAGTAGGCGGCGTCCTCGGGGCGCAGGCCGGCCGCCCGGGCGGCGAGCCCGAGCACCACCGGCTGATGGGCGCCCTTGGGGAACTCCCGTGCCAGCGCTTCGAGTTCGGCGGACGGCCAGGCCGCGCGGGCGGCCCGCACCAGTTGCCGGCCCAGGCGCCGCGCGGCGGCCCGCAGCGCCGGGGACGGGGTGCGGGCGTCGGCCGCCGCGTCCAGCTCGACCGGGTCGGCGCCGAGGACGGCCGCCGCGGCGAGCGCCCCCGCGACCAGCCCGGCGGTGTGCAGCCGTCCCCGGCAGAACTCCTCCAGGCCGGCGGCGTCGGTGACGCGGCCCGCCTTGACCGCGGCCTCCGCCCCGCCGGAGTGCGCGTGCCCTCCCGCCGGGAAGCGGCCGTCGGCCAGGACGAGCAGTGCCGCTCGTGTCATCACGCCCGCCCTCAGAAGAGGAAGTAGCGCTGGGCCATGGGCAGTTCGGCGGCGGGGGTGACCTCGGCCAGCTCGCCGTCGATGTGCACGGCGAAGCTGTCGGGGTCGATCCGCACGTCCGGCAGGGCGTCGTTCTCGCGCATGTCCGCCTTGGTGACCGCACGCGTGGACTCGATCGCCGCGAACCGCTTGCCGAGCCCGAGCCGTTCCGGCAGCCCGTCCTCGATCGCCGGGGACGACACGAAGTTGACGGAGTTGGCGGCCGGGGCCCGGCCGATCGCGCCGTACATCGGGCGAGGCAGGATCGGCTGCGGGGTGGGGATGGAGGCGTTGGCGTCGCCCATCTGCGCGTAGGCGATCTGGCCGCCCTTGATCACGAGCAGCGGCTTGACGCCGAAGAACGCGGGCTCCCACAGCACCAGGTCGGCCAGCTTGCCGGTCTCGACGGAGCCGATCTCGGCGGCGAGCCCCTGGGCCAGCGCGGGATTGATCGTGTACTTGGCGACGTAGCGCCGCACCCGGTGGTTGTCCGCGCTGCCGTCGCCGGGCAGCGCCCCCCGCCGGCGCTTCATGACGTGGGCGGTCTGCCAGGTGCGCAGGACGACCTCGCCGACGCGGCCCATGGCCTGGGAGTCGGAGGAGATGATCGAGATCGCGCCGAGGTCGTGGAGGATGTCCTCCGCGCCGATGGTGGAGGGCCGGATCCGGGACTCGGCGAACGCCAGGTCCTCGGGGACGGCCGGGTTCAGGTGGTGGCACACCATCAGCATGTCGAGGTGTTCCTCGGCGGTGTTGACGGTGAACGGCCGGGTCGGGTTGGTGGAGCTGGGCAGGACGTTGGCCTGCGAGACCACGGTCATGATGTCGGGGGCGTGCCCGCCGCCCGCGCCCTCGGTGTGGTACGAGTGGATGCCCCGGCCCGCGATCGCGGCGAGCGTGTCGCCGACGAAGCCCGCCTCGTTCAGGGTGTCCGTGTGGATGGCGACCTGGATGCCGGTCCGGTCGGCGACGGTGAGCGCGGCGTCGATGACGGCCGGGGTGGAGCCCCAGTCCTCGTGCAGCTTGAGCCCGACGGCGCCGCCGCGGATCTGGGAGAGCATCGCCTCGTGGCTGACGGTGTTGCCCTTGCCGAGGAAGCCGACGTTCACCGGGTAGGCCTCCATCGCCTCCAGCATCCGGGCGAGGTGCCAGGGGCCGGGGGTGACGGTGGTGGCCTTGGAGCCCTCGGCGGGGCCGGTGCCGCCGCCGACCAGGGTGGTGATGCCGGAGGCCAGTGCCTCGTCGGCGACCTGGGGGCAGATGAAGTGGACGTGGGCGTCGATGGCGCCCGCGGTCAGGATGCGCCCGTTGCCCGCGATGATCTCCGTCTCGGGGCCGATGACCAGGTCGGGGTGGACGCCGTCCATGGTGTCGGGGTTGCCGGCCTTGCCGAGGGCGGTGATCCGGCCGTCGCGGATGCCGACGTCGGCCTTGACGATGCCCCAGTGGTCGACGACGACGGCGCCGGTGATCACGGTGTCGGGGGTGCCCTCGGCCCGGGTGGCCCGGGACTGGCCCATGGACTCGCGGATGACCTTGCCGCCGCCGAAGACGGCCTCGTCGCCGGAGCCGCCGGGGCCCGCGGAGCGGTCCTCCTCGATCTCGATCAGCAGGTCGGTGTCGGCGAGCCGGATGCGGTCGCCGGCGGTGGGCCCGAACAGGTCGGCGTACGCGCCGCGGGAGATCTCAGGCATCGAGGGCACCTCCGGTCTCGCCGCGCAGGCCGGGCACGATCCGGGCGCCGGTCAGCGGCACGAGTTCGATCTCCACGGGGATGCCGGGCTCGAAGCGCACGGCGGTGCCGGCGGCGACGTTCAGCCGCCTGCCGCGGGCGGCGGCGCGGTCGAACTCCAGGCCGGGGTTGGCTTCGGCGAAGTGGTAGTGGGAACCGACCTGCACGGGGCGGTCGGCGGCGTTCAGTACGGTCAGACGGGTGACCTCGCGACCGGCGTTGAGGGCGACGGGGTCGTCGGCGAAGAGGAACTCTCCGGGAATCATGGTGCGCGCCCTCAGATGATCGGCTCGTGGACGGTGACGAGCTTGGTGCCGTCCGGGAAGGTGGCCTCGACCTGGACGTCGTGGATCATCTCCGACACCCCGTCCATGACGTCGTCCCTGGTCAGGATCTTGCGGCCGGAGGCCATCAGCTCGGCGACGGTACGGCCGTCCCGCGCGCCCTCCAGGATGTGCGACGTGATGAGGGCGACCGCTTCGGGGTGATTGAGCCGGAGCCCGCGGGCCCGTCGTTTCTCCGCGACGTCAGCCGCCACGTGAATGAGCAGCCGCTCTTGTTCGTGCGGGGTCAGTTGCACGTCCCACCTCACAGTTCTCGCTCCGGACCGTGCGGGATCCGGGTGCCGCAGCCACCGCGACGGGGATAGGTGTAACACACAGACAAATCCCCGGTACGACCTCAATCCGGGCAGAAAAACACCTGGTGGCGGTGATCGGCAGACTGGAGCGTGCAAGTTTCAACGACGTTAACCAGAGTTTGGGCGGCGCATGACCCTCCGATGGGCTCCCCCAGAGACGAGCGGCTAGGGGGCGTCCGGCCTGCGGTGCTCCGCGGCGATCCCGAAACGCTGCCGTTCGCGCGGGACTGAACCGCTCTCCCCCCATCCGTGAAACGGAACTGACGACCTGTTCGGCGCATGTCCATGCCCATGACCCGACCGTCCGCCCGCCACGTCCTGCCCGAGTTCACCGAGCGCACGGGGGCCGCCGTGCGCACCCTCGATCCGTACGCGAAGCTCTTCGAGGACCGGATCGTCTTCCTCGGCACCCCGGTCGACGACGCGGCGGCGAGCGATGCGACCGCCCAGCTCATTCCCTGGAACACGCCGCTCCGGACCGGGACATCACGCTGTACGTCAACGCCCCGGGCGGTTCGTTCGACGCCATGACGACGGTCTACGACACGATGCGGTACGTGAGCTGCGACGTGGCGACCTACTGCCTCGGGCAGGCGGCCGGCCCGGCCGCGGTGCTGGTCGCGGCCGGCGCCCCGGGCAAGCGGTTCGCCCTGCCGGGCGCCCGCGTCGTGCTCGCACAGCCGGCCCTGCCGGAACCGGTGCGCGGGCAGCCCGACGACCTCCTCCTCCGGGCCGGGGAACTGTCCCGGATGCGGACGGCGCTGGAGGGGATGCTCTCCCGGCACACGGGGCGCACGGCCGGGCAGGTGCACGAGGACCTGGAGCGCGACCTGATCCTGGACGCCCCCGGGGCCCTCGCGTACGGCCTGGTGGACGGCATCGTGCCCAGCCGCCGGGACACGCCCGGCGCACCGGGCGCGAGGTGAGCCGCCCGTGCTGCCGGAGCTGCCGCCGCTGCCCGCCCTGACCCGGGCCGAGGGCGAGTTGATCGACCGATACCTGGAGGCGGCCGACCTGCTGGGCCGCATCAATCCCGCCCGGCACGGGGACACCTACGGCGGCCTGCGGGCGGCCCAGGCCCTCGTCCGCAAGGCCGCGGAGCTGAGGGACGCGCTGGAACTGATGCACCGGCGGGGCGAGACGGAGCTGGACGGGGGCACGCTGGCACGGGCGCTGCGGGTGCTGGACGGCGACCGCCGGACCGCTCGCGTCGCGCTCCCGCCGGACGGCGGCGGCTGAGGCGGACGCCCGTGCGGCCGGCCCGGACCCCCGCGTCGACACGCGCCGTTCGGACCGGCTGCGAAACGGCCCGAACGACGTACGCCCGACCGGTGTACATCTCGGTCCCCTTCGCGGGCTCCCGAGTTGCGCGGGGCACCGGTCGAGGCCTCGTTCCGGGGCATTTCTTCCCAGGTCCGGGGCCACGTACGGGTTCTGACGGGTGCTCGAACGGAGCAGTGTCCACCCGAAAGGGTGAGTGGTGAGTAACCCCACAAATCCCCGATTCCGTTGGGATTTTCGGACTGTCGTGAGTCAAGATCCGTGTCTGACGACAAGCCCCCGCCACCGCGGCGGGGCGGTCCGGGCGGACGCCGAATCCTGCCGCCGCCCGGATGACCGGTCGACGGAAGTGGATCGGCAGGAGTGGAGGACCCGAGCAAGACGGGTCGCCGGAACGGATGTCCGACTGTTCGCACGGTCGGGCCGACGCTCCGAGCAGCCCTTGGGGTGAAGCCGTGGCAACACGGCCGGGCAACTTCGCCAGCCCGAATCCGACAGGTCATCCTTCACAGGCGGCTGACGAAGGGTTGCGCATGACTGCGCTCAATCGTGTCCCGTCGCTGATGGCCCGGGCCGGCACGGCCTCGGCCCTGACCATCGCCGCCGTGGGCGGCTCGATCGCGGTGCCCGGCCTGGCCGGCGACGCCTCGGCCGCCACCATCGCCTCGAAGGCGCTCAACGTCGCGGCGTCGAAGAAGGGTGCCCCGTACTCGTGGGGGGCCAGCGGGCCGCGCAGGTTCGACTGCTCGGGGCTGACGCTCTACTCGTTCAAGAAGGCGGGCAAGACACTGCCGCGCACCGCCGCCCAGCAGTACAACAGGACCCACCACATCTCCGCCGGCAACCGCAAGGCGGGCGACCTGGTCTTCTTCCACTCGGGCTCCAGCGTCTACCACGTCGGCATCTACGCCGGCCGCGGAAAGATCTGGCACGCGCCCAAGACGGGGGACGTGGTGCGCCTCCAGAAGATCTGGACGAAGAGCGTCTGGTACGGCCGGGTCAGCTGACCCGGCCCCGGCCCGGGGAGCGGCTCCAGCAGCGGGGCCGCGCCCGGGCCGTAGGCGCCGTTCCGGTACCCGCCCGGAGCCCGTGGGCGGCCCGGCACCGGCGCACCCGATCAGCGTGAACGGCGCCGACGACACCGGTGACCGGCGGGGCCCCGGGCCGACCCCATCGGCCCCCGGCCCCGCCGAGGCCCTCCCCGATCCCCCGCACGGCCCCTGGACGGTCCACCGCCCTCACCGGACGGTCCCGGGCCCTGCCCCACCGCCGGCAGCCACACGGGCCGGACACCGCGCGGCACGACGCCGGAGGCCGCCGCGCAATCGCTGCCGCGGGCACGCGGCGCAGCAGCGGCCCCTGAGCCCTGCGGGGCCCGGCCGGGCCCATCGGCCCGCAGGCCCTCCCGGCGCCCTCCCCGAGCCCCTGGACGGGCGAGCGGCCCCAGGCCCCACCCCATCGCCGGCAGCCGCGGGAAGCCCGGACACCGCGCGGCACGACGCCCAAGGCCGTCAGCCCGGACAGGGCGCCCCTGCCGAGCCCTCGCGCGACGCCGACGAGACGGGCCCGGCCGGCCCGGTGGGCGACGGACGCCGGCGCCCTGCGGCCCAGGCCCGCGCGAGCCGGTCGGCCACGCCTCACCCGCTCCGCCCGGGCCCCCGCCGCCCCGCCCGGGAGGCCGCCGCGAGCATCATCACCGGTTCATGACGTGGTCCATCGCCCGAGCGAACCTCACGTGCGCCACCCGGCCCCTCGCCCCGGCCCCCGCCGTGCCCTTCACGGTTTCCGCGGCCGTCCCGCCGGGACCGGCGCGGCCGGGATGGTCCAGGGGAGTTCGATCGAGACGGTCTTGCCGCCCTCCCGGGTGGGGCGGATGCGGAGCCTGCCGCCCCACTCCGCGGTCAGGCAGCGGATGATGACCATGCCGCGGCCGTTGTCCTGCTGGACGGCCGCCGGAAGTCTCTTCGGGAACCGGGGATGGCTGTCCGTGACACCGATGCGCAGGTGCGCGTCCTGGTGCAGCGCGATGTCGACCGTGAAGGTGGGGGACTGGCCCAGGGTGTGCTGCACGGCGTTGGTGGCGAGTTCGGAGACGATGAGCCGGACGGTGTCGGCCACGTCGGTGTCCGCCGCCAGGCCCCACTCCACGAGGGTGCCCACGACGTAGGAACGGGCGGCGGAGACCGAGGCGGGATCGCTCGGCAGAGTAACGGATGCTTCCAGATGATCTGCCATGGCGACGTCGTCCCTTTCCCACGGGACCGCGGTCCGACATACGGCGGAGAGTTCGAGTACGGTCCCGGACTGGTGCTTGCCCGTCAGACTGCCATCACCGGCCCGGTCACGGGGGTGATCCACCTGGATATGCATATATCTGTCGCTCGAAGCGGTGAACTGTGCGCCGTGAAACCGTATTTGGGCGGCCCGGAAGGAGTAAGGAGAAACCCATGCAGAACGGTCCGGCGGTGCGCCGTCGCAAACTGGGCGCCGAACTGCGCACGCTGCGTACCGGCGCCGGGATCACGAGCGGTGAGGCGGCCCGGCTGGTCGGCTGGCACCAGTCGAAGGTGAGCCGGATCGAGACGGGAGCCAGCGGTGTGAAACCGGCCGATCTCAGATTACTGCTCGACGCCTACGAGGTGCGGGACGGGCACCTGCGCGAGTTGCTGCTGATGCTGGCGGGGTCGGACGACACGGGCGGCCGGCACCGCTGGTGGCACGCCTACCGCGGGGTACTGCCTCCCACGTACCGCGACTTCATCAGCCTGGAGTCGCAGGCCCGCGCGATGCGCACGCTGGAGACCACGGTCGTGCCCGGCCTGCTCCAGACCCCCGAGTACGCCCGCGCGGTGACCCGGGCGGCCGTCAACGACCTGGACGAGGACCGCCTGGACACGCTGGTGGAGGTGCGCCTGGCCAGGCAGGACGTGCTGCGTTCGGACCCGCCCCTGGCGCTGAGCGCGGTACTGGACGAGGCGGTGCTGCGCCGCGGGGTCGGCGGCCCCGAGGTGATGGCCCGCCAGTTGGAACGGCTGATCGAGGCGGCCCGCCTGCCCCAGGTTCGGCTCCAGGTCCTCCCGTTCTCGGCGGGCGCACATGTCGGCCTTACCGGGCCTTTCGTTATCTTCTCTTTTCCGAGCACTTCTGATCTGGATGTAGTTGTTCTCGACCAGTTGACGAGTAGCCTCTACCTGGAACGGAAAGAAGACCTCGTGGCCTACTCCGAGGCCTTCAGCACTCTCCAGTTCCACGCCCTTTCCCCCGAGGAATCGTTGGACTACATCGCCGGGATAGGTGACGGCGCGTAAGGAGGCACCAATGACAGCTCTGCCTCGGAATGTTCCCGCCAGTACCGATCTGCTCGCCGTGCGGTGGCTGCGCAGCAGCCACAGCACGGGAGCCAACAACTGCGTGGAGACGGCCCGGCCGCGCTCCGGCCCCGCGGCCGGACTGCTCGCCGTGCGCGACTCGAAGAATCCGGCCGGACCCGCGCTGCTCTTCTCCCCCGCCGGCTGGGCCGGCTTCATCTCCGCCCTCTGAACCGCGCCCGACCGCACTCCGCACAACACAACAGTCCGCACCACAGTTCGCAGCGCAATTCGATCAGGAACGATCAGATCTGTTGCGTACTCGTGCGACGCACGGCCGTGTCACGCCGACTCATGGCCGCGTCTCGCCGATGACCCGTACAGCGCGTTCGATCTCGGCCCCGGTGAGGTCCGCCCGGGCCGTCAGCCTCAGCCGTGAGATGCCGTCGGGCACGGAAGGAGGACGGAAGCAGCCCACGAGCAGGCCCGCCGTCCGGCAGTCGGCCGCCCAGCGCACCGCCTGCTCCGGGGAGGGGGCCCGTACGGAGACCACCGCGGCGTCGGGGCGTACCGCCTCCAGACCCGCGGTGGTCAGCCGTGCGTGCAGGTCCGCGGCCACCGCGCGGGCCCGCGCGGCCCGTTCGGGCTCGCGCCGCAGCAGCCGCAGCGCCGCCAGCGCGGCACCGGCCGCCGCGGGGGCCAGACCGGTGTCGAAGATGAACGTCCGGGCCGTGTTGACCAGGTGGTCGATCACCCGGGCCGGGCCGAGCACCACCCCGCCCTGACTGCCCAGCGACTTGGACAGGGTGGCCGTGACCACCACGTCCGCGGCGCCCGCGAGCCCGGCCGCGTGCGGCGCTCCCCGGCCGCCGTCGCCCAGTACGCCGAGCCCGTGCGCGTCGTCCACCACCAGCCCCGCGCCGTGCTCCCGGCACGCCGCGGCCAGCGCGGCCAGCGGCGCCCGGTCCCCGTCGACCGAGAACACCGTGTCGGAGACGACGACGGCCGTCCCCTCGTGGCCGCCGAGGGCCTTGCGCACGGCCTCCGGGTCGGCGTGCGCGACGACCTGCGTCCCGCCCCGGGCGAGCCGGCAGCCGTCGATGAGCGAGGCGTGGTTGCCCGCGTCGGAGACGATCAGCGAGCCGTGCGGGCCGAGCGCGGTGACCGCGGCCAGGTTGGCGGCGTACCCGGAGGAGAACACCAGGGCCGCCTCGAACCCGCAGAAGTCCGCCAGTTCCCGCTCCAGTTCGCCGTGCAGGCCGGTGGTGCCGGTGACCAGCCGGGAGCCGGTGGCGCCGGCGCCCCAGGTCCGGGCGGCCCCGGCCGCCGCCCCGGTGACCTCGGGGTGGCGGGCCAGCCCCAGGTAGTCGTTGCTCGCCAGGTCCAGCAGCGGGGAGTCGGCGGGGCGCGGACGCAGGGTGCGCACGAGTCCGGCGCGGCGGCGCGCCCCGGCCTGCTCCTCGATCCAGCCGAACGCCATGGGTCCTCCGGTGCTTTTGTAGGTAGCGGACAGACCCTAGCGGTACGGCCCACCACCCAGGGTGTGGCAATACCCACACGGTGAACCGTCCGCGTTGTGTGAAGTCTCCTTGGCCCGAGGCGGTCCCGTAGGCCAGGATCAGACCTCATGGACCTGCTGAACACGCTGGTGGACAAGGGGCTTCGGCGCGAGCTGCCGACCCGCGAGGAAGCGCTCGCCGTGCTGGCCACCGCCGATGACGACCTGCTCGACGTGGTGGCCGCGGCCGGAAGGGTGCGCAGGCACTGGTTCGGCCGCCGGGTCAAACTCAACTACCTGGTCAACCTCAAGTCCGGTCTGTGCCCCGAGGACTGCTCCTACTGCTCCCAGCGGCTCGGCTCCAAGGCCGACATCCTGAAGTACACCTGGCTCAAGCCGGAGGAGGCGTCCGAGGCCGCCGCCGCGGGCCTCGCGGGCGGCGCCAAGCGGGTCTGCCTGGTGGCCAGCGGACGCGGTCCGACGGACCGGGACGTGGACCGGGTCTCGCAGACCATCAAGGCGATCAAGGACCAGAACGAGGGCGTCGAGGTGTGCGCCTGCCTCGGCCTGCTCTCCGACGGCCAGGCCGAGCGGCTGCGCGCGGCCGGGGCCGACGCCTACAACCACAACCTCAACACCTCCGAGTCCACCTACGGGGACATCACCACCACCCACACGTACGCCGACCGGGTGGACACGGTGCACAAGGCGCACGCGGCGGGCCTGTCCGCCTGCTCGGGTCTCATCGCGGGCATGGGCGAGACCGACGAGGACCTCGTCGACGTGGTGTTCTCGCTGCGCGAGCTGGACCCCGACTCGGTGCCGGTGAACTTCCTCATCCCGTTCGAGGGCACCCCGCTGGCCAAGGAGTGGAACCTCTCCCCGCAGCGCTGCCTGCGGATCCTGGCGATGGTCCGGTTCGTCTGCCCGGACGTGGAGGTCCGCATCGCGGGCGGCCGCGAGGTCCATCTGCGCTCGATGCAGCCGCTGGCGCTGCACCTGGCCAACTCCATCTTCCTCGGCGACTACCTGACCAGTGAGGGCCAGGCGGGCCGGGCCGACCTGGAGATGATCGCCGACGCGGGCTTCGAGGTGGAGGGCACGGAGCAGGTCACGCTGCCGGAGCACCGGGCGGCCGGGGGCGGCTGCGGCTCGCACGCGGAGGCGGGCTGCGGCTCACAGGCGGAGGCGGGCTGCGGCTCGCACGCCGGGACCGGGTGCGGCTCGCACGAGGGCGGCGGAGTCCGTGGTACGGCGGACGTGCCCGCCGCGGCCGGTGAGCCGCGCACCGACCTGGTCGCCGTACGCCGCCGGGGCGCCGGAACGGATCTCGCGCCCAATGCCTGATCTCGGGGTGCCTGAGCTGCTGGAACTGGACCGGCGGCACGTGTGGCACCCGTACGGCCCGATGCCCGGGCGCGCGGAACCGCTCGTCGTGGAGGCGGCGAGCGGGGTCCGGCTGCGGCTGGCCGACGGCTCCGGGGAACTCGTCGACGGCATGTCGTCGTGGTGGTCGGCCATCCACGGCTACAACCACCCGGTCCTGAACGAGGCCGCGCGCGGGCAACTGGGCCGGATGAGCCACGTGATGTTCGGCGGCCTCACGCACGAGCCCGCCGTCCGGCTCGCGAAGCTGCTCGCGGACATCTCACCGGAGGGTCTGGAGCACGTCTTCCTGGCCGACTCCGGGTCGGTGTCCGTCGAGGTCGCGGTGAAGATGTGCCTCCAGTACTGGCGCTCGCTCGGCCGGCCGGACAAGCGGCGGCTGCTGACCTGGCGCGGCGGCTACCACGGGGACACCTGGCAGCCGATGTCGGTGTGCGACCCCGAGGGCGGGATGCACGAACTGTGGTCCGGCGTACTGCCGCGCCAGGTGTTCGCGAAGGCCCCGCCCGCCGGGTACGAGGAGTCGTACGCGGAGCACCTGCGCGAGCTGGTCGGGCGGCACGCGGACGAACTGGCCGCGGTGATCGTGGAGCCGGTGGTGCAGGGAGCCGGCGGGATGCGCTTCCACTCCCCCGCCTACCTGCGGGTGCTGCGCGAGGCGTGCGACGCGCACGACGTGCTGCTGGTGTTCGACGAGATCGCCACCGGGTTCGGCCGCACCGGCGAGCTGTTCGCGGCCGGCCACGCGGGTGTCACCCCGGACGTCATGTGCGTGGGCAAGGCGCTGACCGGCGGCTACCTCACGATGGCGGCCACCTTGTGCACCGCCCGGATCGCCGACGGCATCTCGCGGGGCGAGGTGCCGGTGCTCGCGCACGGCCCGACGTTCATGGGCAACCCGCTGGCGGCGGCCGTGGCCTGCGCCTCCGTCGAACTGCTGCTGGGCCAGGACTGGCGGTCCGAGGTCCGCCGGATCGAGACGGGTCTGCGCGAGGGCCTGGCCGCGGCGTCCGGCGTCCCCGGGGTGCGGGACGTGCGGGTGCTCGGGGCCATCGGCGTCGTCCAGCTCGACCACCCGGTCGACATGCGGGCGGCCACCGACGCCGCCGTGCGGGCGGGCGTGTGGCTGCGCCCGTTCCGCGACCTGATCTACACGATGCCGCCGTACGTCACCTCGGACGAGGACGTGGCACTGATCGCGCGCGCGGTGTGCGCCGCGGCACGGGAGGGATGAGATGCCGGTACTGGTGATCACGGGGACGGGCACGGAGGTCGGCAAGACGGTGGCCACCGCCGCCGTCGCCGCCGCGGCGCTCGCCGCCGGGCGTTCGGTGGCCGTGCTCAAGGCCGCCCAGACGGGCGTGCTGCCGGACGAGCGCGGGGACGCGGACGAGGTCGCGTGGCTCGCGGGCCCCGTCACGACCGACGAGGTCGCGCGCTACCCCGAGCCGCTGGCCCCGGGTACGGCGGCCCGCCGGGCCGCTCTGGCCCCGGTACGCCCGCGGGAGGTGGCCGAGCGGACCGCCAAGCTCGCCACCGAGCACGATCTGGTGCTGGTCGAGGGGGCGGGCGGGCTGCTCGTCCGGTTCGACGCGGACGGCGGGACCCTGGCCGACGCGGCCGGGCTGCTGGACGCGCCGGTGCTGATCGTCGCCCAGGCCGGGCTCGGCACCCTCAACACCACAGAGCTGACGGCCCGCGAGCTGCGGCGCCGGGGGCTGGAGCCGGCCGGTGTGGTGATCGGCAGCTGGCCCGGCGAACCCGATCTGGCCGCCCGCTGCAACGTGGCGGACCTGCCCGAGGTCGCCGGCGCCCCGCTGCTCGGCGCCCTGCCCGCCGGGGCCGGGGCCCTGCCGCCGGCCGTCTTCCGCACGGCGGCACCGGGCTGGCTCGCCCCGCGGCTGGACGGCACCTGGGACGCGGAGGCGTTCCGGCTGCGCGAGGCCCCGTGACCCCGTCCGCGTGACCCCGCCCGCGCGGGGGACGCACCCGGGGCGGGGCCGACGCGACCCCGCCCCGCCCGGCGCTCCGGACGCACGGAACGCCGTGACACCGCCCGCACGGCCCGTACTCCCGGACGGCCGGCCACACCCGGATGGGGTGCGGCGGCCGCACGGCCCCGCCCCGGACGCACGGAACGCCATGACACCGCCCGCACGTGCCCCCGGACGGCCGGACACGCCCGGGCGAGGGCGACGGTGTACGACGCTCCGGACGCGGCGGCCTCGCGCCCCTGGCGGGCGGGCACGCCCGCGCAGGGGCGGCGGCAGCGCGGCCCCACCCCTCACAGTGCGCCGGACGCACGGAACGCCGTACCACCGCCCGCACGGCCCCCGCTCCCCCGCCCGGCCGGGTACGCCCGCGTGAGGGCTGTGGACGCGCCCGGCCGGGCACGCCCGCGTCCGGCGGACTCGGGGGTGATGGGCGGGCCGGGGTGGGGCGGGGGACACTCTTGCCAGGTCCGTCCTGTCCAGGGAGGTCGCCGTGCGGCTGCCGTCCACGCGTACCGGCCGGGTGGCGCGGGGTCCCGTCCACCATCCGCTGTTCGCCCGCTCCTACGCCCGGATCAGCGTCACCGCCGAGTCCCGGCTCGGCCTGGGCCGGGTACGGGACCGGCTGCTCGCCGGGCTGTCCGGGCGGGTGATCGAGGTCGGCGCCGGCAACGGGCTGAACTTCGCGCACTACCCCGGTGCCGTCACGGAGGTCGTCGCGGTCGAGCCGGAGGCGGTGCTCCGGCGGCTGGCCCTGGCGAACGCGGCGCGCGCCCGGGTGCCGGTGTACGTGGTGCCGGGCACGGCGGAGGCGCTGCCGGCCGGGGGCGAGGCGTTCGACGCGGCCGTGCTGTCCCTGGTGCTGTGCAGCGTGCCGGACGTGGCGCGGGCACTCGGCGAGGTGCGGCGGGTGCTCCGGCCGGGCGGCGAGGTCCGCTTCTTCGAGCACGGGCGGGGCGGGGGCCGGATGATGACGCTGACCCAGCACGCCCTGGACCGGACGCTGTGGCCGGTGCTCAACGGCGGCTGCCACCTGTCCCGGGAGCCGGTCGCCGCACTGCGCGGGGCCGGGTTCCGCCTCGGACCGCTCCGGCAGGTGCTCCTGCCGGAACGGGGGCCGGTGCTGCCGACCTCCTACTGCGCGCTCGGCGTGGCGTGGCGGCCGACGGAGCCGGGCGGGCGCTGATCAGCCGCTCCAGCCCCGCAGCTCGCGCGCGATGGCGTCGACGTCCGCCGTGCCGTCCTTGACCAGCCGCGCCAGGTCCCGTACCTGCTCGGGCGTGGTGGCCACCTTCTCGCCGCTGGCCACCAGATAGGCGTAGGCGACCGCCGAGGCGAACAGCGCGTTGGAGCGTTCCAGCGCCGGTACGTGGATCAGCAGCTGGAGCAGGGAGGCGGCGCGGGCGTGCGGGGTGCCGTAGACGGGCACGCCGAATATCTCCGCGCGGTGCCGGGCGACGGCGGCGACCAGGGCGCCCCAGTCGGTGACCTGCGGGTCCCCCGGGGTGCGCTGTTCGGCGAGCATGAGCAGCCAGGGGAGGTCGATGCCGATTCCGTCCAAGGTCAGCGGCGGCCCGCGGCCGTGTCGGTGCCCTGCGGGTCGGCGAACTCCTCGGCGAACACCGACTCGTACCGCTTCATGAAGTCGGCGGCGGCCTCGACGAAGGTGCGGCCCGGTTCCCCGGTGTCCTGTCTGACCAGTTCCTCGATATAGCGGTTGACGCTCATCCCGCGGGCCAGGGCGCGTTCGCGGGCCGCGCGGGCGGTGCCCTCGTCCACACGCACGTTCAGCTGGGTCTTGGCCATGTCTCGACGCTAGCGCCGAGGCGCTAGCAGCGGCAAGGGCGCACGGGCCCGGAGCGCCGGTCCGCATCGCGGAATTCCCGGTGGGCCGCGCCGGGTCCCGGCGACGCTGGCCGCATGAGCGAACCGCGTGTACGAGCAGCCCTCCCCGACGACCTCGACGCCGTCCTCGCCTTCTGGCGGACGGCCGCGGAGGGGGTGAGCATCAGCGACGACCGCGCCGGGGTGGAGCAACTGCTCGCCCGCGACCCCGGGGCGCTGCTGCTGGCCGAGACCGAGGACGGGCTGGTGGGGACGGTGATCGCCGGTTTCGACGGCTGGCGGTGCCACCTGTACCGGCTCGCGGTGCACCCGGAGCGGCGGCGGCAGGGCGTCGGCTCGGCCCTGCTGGCCGCCGCCGAGGGGCGGTTCGCCCGGCTCGGCGGGCGGCGGTCGGACGCGATGGTGCTGGTGCGCAACGAGAGCGCGCACCACGCCTGGCGCGCGGCCGGATACGGGCCGCAGGAGCGGTGGCGGCGCTGGGTGAAGCCGCTCACCGACTGACGTCGAGACCTCCTGGGAGGGCCCCTTACAGCGATTTTTGCCCATCCTTTACTCTTGAGGGAGCACTCGGCCCTCTATGAAAGGTTGTGAGCGTCCGCCCATGGGCGAGCCTCCCAGTTCGCGACACCGCGCGTTCTCCCCTGCCCTGTCCGATCCTGGGACGGGGGTGACCCGATGACCGAAGTGCTCCTCCTCCTGCTGGCGATCCTGCTCTCGCTCGCCTGCGGCGCCTTCGTGGCGGCGGAGTTCTCGCTGACCACGGTGGACCGCGGCGAGCTGGAGCGGGCCGCGGAGCGCGGTGAGCGCGGCGCCCCGGGCGCCCTGAAAGCCGTACGGAACCTGACCTTCCAGCTCTCCGGCGCCCAGCTCGGCATCACCGTCACCAACCTGGTGGTCGGCATGCTCGCCGAGCCGTCGATCGCCAAGCTGCTCGCCGGGCCGTTCCAGGCGGCGGGCCTGTCCCGGTCCGCGGCGCAGTCCGCGGCGCTGGTCCTGGGCACGGCCCTGTCCACCGTCTTCCTGATGGTGGTCGGCGAGCTGGTGCCCAAGAACTGGGCGATCTCCTCGCCGCTGGCCGTGGCCCGGCGGGTGGGCAACGCGCAGCGCTGGTTCAGCGCGGCCTTCCGGCCCTTCATCACCCACCTGAACAACACGGCCAACCGCTTCGTGCGCCGGCTCGGCATCGAACCGGCCGAGGAACTGGCCTCCGCCCGCGGTCCGCAGGAGCTGGCCGCCCTCGCCCGGCACTCCGCCAAGGCGGGCGCGCTGGAGGCGGACACCGCGGAGCTGTTCGTGCGGACCCTGAACCTGGCCGACCTCACGGCCGAGAACGTGATGACCCCGCGCGTCCAGGTGATCGCCCTGGACGCGCAGGCGACCTGCGAGGACGTCGCCAACGCCACCCGGGCCACGGGACTGTCCCGGTTCCCGGTCTACCGGGGCAGCCTGGACTCCGTCGTCGGGACCGCCCACATCAAGGACGTGCTGGCCGTCCCCGCCGACGAGCGGCCCCACCGCACGGTCGCGCAGCTCATGCGCGAGCCGCTCCTGGTGCCGGAGTCCCTGACCGTGGACCGGCTGCTGGACCGGCTCTCCGGCCGCCGCACCATGGCCGTCGTCATCGACGAGTACGGCGGCACGGCCGGCGTGGCCACCCTGGAGGACATCGTCGAGGAGGTCGTGGGCGAGGTGCGGGACGAGCACGACCCGCACGAGACGCCCGACCTGGCCGCCGCCGGAGCGGACGAGGACGGCCGGGCCCTGTACTCGGCGGACGGCGCCGCCCGCACCGACCAGCTCGCCCGCGTGGGCCTGCGCGCCCCCGAGGGCCCGTACGAGACGCTGGCCGGCCTGGTCGCCGCCGAGCTGGGCCGGATACCGGCCGTCGGGGACAGCGTCGAGGTGGCCGGCTGGCGGCTGGACGTCGTCGACGCCTCGGGCCGCCGCGCCGCCCGCGTGCTGCTGCACGCATCACTGGACGACGAACGGACCGGCGGGGCGCACGGCCCCCGTGGGACACGGGAGGGCACGCGATGACCGCCGTACAGCTGCTGATCGGTCTGTCGACCCTCGTCGTGAACGCCTTCTTCGTGGGCGCGGAGTTCGCGCTGATCTCGGTGCGCCGCTCGCAGGTCGAACCGCTGGCCCAGGAGGGCGACCGCCGGGCGCGCAGCGTGCTGTGGGGCCTGGAGCACGTGTCCGCCCTGCTGGCCGCGGCCCAGCTCGGCATCACCCTGTGCACGCTGGTGCTGGGCGTGGTCGCGGAACCGGCGATCGCGCACCTGCTGGAGCCGGTGTTCCACGCGGTGGGCGTGCCCGTGGCCGCGGGGCACGCGGTGTCCTTCGTGATCGCGCTGGTCCTCGCCACCTATCTGCACATGCTGCTCGGCGAGATGGTGCCCAAGAACATCGCGCTCGCCGAACCGGTGCGCAGCGCGCTGCTGCTCGGTCCGCCGCTGGTCGCGCTCTCCCGGGCGCTGCGCCCGGTGATCTTCGCGATCAACGCCTTCGCCAACGCGCTGCTGAAACTGCTGCGGGTGGAGGCGAAGAACGAGGTGTCGGCCACCTTCACGGACATCCAGCTCGCCGAGATCGTCAAGGACGCCAGCGAGGCGGGCCTGATCGACGACCGGGCCCAGGAACGGCTGCACGACGCCCTGGAGCTGGGCAGCCGGCCGGTGCGGGACGTCGTCGTCCCGCTGGAGCGGGTGGTCTACGCGCGCATCGGCGTCACCCCCGAGCAACTGGAGGGGCTGTCGGCCGAGTCGGGCTTCTCCCGGTTCCCGGTGGTCGACAACGGCCGCCGCATCGTGGGCTACCTGCACGTCAAGGACGCCCTGGACGCCTCGCCGCGGGACATGCCGTTCGGGCTGCGGGACATGCGCTCCATCGCGCGCGTGCGGGCGGGCACCCCGCTGGACGACGTGCTCACGGCGATGCGGGCCAGCCGGACCCACCTCGCGGCCGTGCTCGGCGACGACGGACGGCTCGCGGGCCTGGTGACCATGGAGGACGTGCTGCGGGAGCTGTTCGGCCAGCCGGCCGCGAGCTGAGCCGGCGCCCGGTCCCGGTGCCGCGTCTCCGGGACCGGGCGGTACGGCGGCCCCGGGACCGGGCGGTACGGGGCCCGGGGCGACCGACCGGCGGGTATGGCGCCGGGATACCATCGCTGTCGCCATGCAGACGAATCCCACACCTCCCCCGTACACCAGCCTGGTCGCGGTCGGCGACTCCTTCACCGAGGGCATGTCGGACCTGCTGCCCGACGGCTCCTACCGGGGCTGGGCGGATGTACTGGCCACGCGGATGGCCGCCCGCACGCCGGGGTTCCGGTACGCCAACCTCGCCGTGCGCGGGAAGCTGATCGGGCAGATCGTCGACGAGCAGGTGCCGGTGGCCGCGGCGATGAACGCCGACGTCGTCACCCTGGTCGGCGGCCTCAACGACACCCTGCGCCCCAAGTGCGACATGGGCCGGGTCCGGGACCTGCTCACCGAGGCCGTGGAGCGGCTGGCCCCCTCCTGCCGGCGGCTGGTGCTGATGCGCAGCCCCGGCCGCCAGGGCCCGGTACTGGAGCGGTTCCGGCCGCGCATGGAGGAGCTGTTCGCCTGCGTGGACGGGCTGGCTGAGAAGCACGGCGCCGTGGTCGTCGACCTGTACGGGGCGGCCTCGCTGGGCGACCCGCGGCTGTGGGACGTGGACCGGCTGCACCTGACGGCGGAGGGCCACCGCCGGGTCGCCGAGGCCGTCTGGCAGCGGCTCGGGTACGAGGCCGAGGACACCGAGTGGCACGTGCCGATGCCGGCCGCGCTCCCGCCGGGGTGGACGAGCCGGCGGCTCGCGGACGCGCGGTTCGCCCGGCAGCACCTGCTGCCCTGGATAGGCCGGCGCCTGACGGGCCGCTCCTCCGGCGACGGCCTCCCGCCCAAGCGCCCCGACCTGCTGCCCTACGAGGGCCCGGCGTGACCCGGGGGGTTTCGTCCGGATCGGCCCGGGTCCGCGGCGCCCGGCACCGCACCGCGGCCGGGGTGACCGGCGTCTCGTAGCTTCCGCCGAACCACCCCATGGCGCTGGCCTGCACGAATCGCCAGTAAACTCTGGACACGTGACTTCTGCGCCCGTCAAGCCCCGCATCCCCAACGTCCTCGCCGGACGTTACGCCTCCACCGAGCTCGCCACGCTCTGGTCCCCCGAGCAGAAGGTGAAGCTGGAGCGGCAGCTCTGGCTCGCCGTGCTGCGGGCCCAGAAGGACCTCGGCATCGAGGTGCCGGACGAGGCGATCGCCGACTACGAGCGCGTCCTCGACACCGTCGACCTGGCCTCGATCGCCGAGCGCGAGAAGGTCACCCGGCACGACGTGAAGGCGCGGATCGAGGAGTTCAACGACCTCGCCGGGCACGAGCACGTCCACAAGGGCATGACCTCCCGCGACCTCACCGAGAACGTGGAGCAGTTGCAGATCCGGCTCTCGCTGGAGCTGGTGCGCGACCGCACGGTGGCCGTCCTCGCCCGCCTCGGCAGGCTCGCCGGCGAGTACGCGGAGCTGGTCGTGGCCGGCCGCTCGCACAACGTCGCCGCGCAGGCCACCACCCTGGGCAAGCGGTTCGCGACCGCCGCGGACGAGCTGCTCGTGGCGTACGGCCGGGTCGAGGAGCTGCTGGGCCGCTACCCGCTGCGCGGCATCAAGGGCCCCGTCGGCACCGCGCAGGACATGCTGGACCTGCTCGGCGGCGACGCGGCGAAGCTCACCGAGCTGGAGGACCGGATCGCCCGGCACCTCGGCTTCTCGCAGGCGTTCACCTCGGTCGGCCAGGTCTACCCGCGCTCCCTGGACTACGAGGTCGTCACCGCGCTGGTGCAGCTGGCGGCGGCCCCGTCCTCGCTGGCCAAGACGATCCGGCTGATGGCCGGGCACGAGCTGGTCACCGAGGGCTTCAAGCCCGGCCAGGTCGGCTCCTCGGCGATGCCGCACAAGATGAACACCCGCTCCTGCGAGCGCGTCAACGGTCTCATGGTGGTCCTGCGCGGCTACGCGTCGATGACCGGCGAGCTGGCGGGCGACCAGTGGAACGAGGGCGACGTGTCCTGCTCGGTGGTGCGCCGGGTCGCGCTGCCGGACGCGTTCTTCGCGCTGGACGGCCTGCTGGAGACCTTCCTGACGGTCCTCGACGAGTTCGGCGCCTTCCCGGCCGTCGTCGCCCGCGAGCTGGACCGCTACCTGCCGTTCCTCGCCACCACCAAGGTGCTGATGAGCGCCGTACGGGCCGGGGTCGGCCGCGAGGTCGCGCACGAGGCGATCAAGGAGAACGCGGTCGCCACCGCGCTGGCGATGCGCGAGCAGGGCGCCGAGCGCAACGACCTGCTGGACAAGCTCGCCGCCGACGAGCGCCTGCCGCTGGACCGTGCGCAGCTCGCCGCGCTGATGGCCGACAAGCTCTCCTTCACCGGGGCCGCCGCCGCCCAGGTCGGCGTGGTCGCCGGCCGCGTCGAGGAGATCGTCGGACGGCACCCGCAGGCCGCCGGTTACACCCCGGGAGCGATCCTCTGACCCGCGCCCGCTCCCCCCGCCTCACCAGGGCGGACCTGGAGGCCGCCCGCGACCGCCTCGTCCCCGACGTGGCCGCGGACGGCCTCCGGGTGCTCTTCTGCGGGATCAACCCGGGGCTGATGACGGCGGCGACGGGCCACCACTTCGCCCGCCCGGGCAACCGGTTCTGGCCGGCGCTGCACCTGTCCGGGTTCACCCCGCGGCTCCTCGCGCCCGCCGAGCAGGACGAGCTGCTGTCGTACGGTCTCGGCATCACCAACGTGGTGGCCCGGGCGACCGCGCGGGCGGACGAGCTGACCGCCGAGGAGTACGTCGAGGGCGGCCGGCTGCTGACCGGGAAGGTGACCATGCTGCGGCCGAGGTGGCTGGCCGTGGTCGGCGTGACCGCCTACCGGGCCGCCTTCCGGGACCGCACGGCCCGGGTCGGCCCGCAGGAGATGGTGATCGGGGACACCCGGGTGTGGGTGCTGCCCAACCCCAGCGGGCTGAACGCGCACTACACGGTGGCGACGATGGCGGAGGAGTTCGCCCGGCTGCAGACGGCGGCCGACAACGGCTGACGGCCGGTGAAGGCCGCTGACGGCGGCCTGCCGGAGCGTGCGGCCCGGCCGGGCGGGCCCGTCAGGCGTCCCTGCGCCGCAGGCTCCAACCGCCCGCGAGCAGGGCCGCGCCCGCCCACAGCGCGGTCACCGCGAGTCCGGTCCACGGGCCCGGCGTGCCGTCCGTCCCGCTGTGCAGGACCGCCTGGCCCGCCCGGTCCGGGAGGTACCCGGCGACACCGCCGGACACGTCGCCGACGACGAAGGACACGATCAGCAGGAACGGGATCAGCAGGGACAGGGTGGCGACCCCGCTGCGCAGCACGGCCGCGAGTCCGGCGGCGAACAGGGCCATCAGCGTCAGGTGCAGGCCGCAGCCCACGGCGCCGCGCAGCCCCTCGCGCCAGCCCGGCGCGGACGCGCCGAGGACCGCGCGGCCCACCAGGAGCGTGGTGAACCCGGTGAGGAGCCCGACGGCGAGCGCCGGCAGGGCGACGGCGGCCGCCTTCGCGGCGAACCAGCGCCGCCGGCCGGGCACCGCCGACAGCGTCAGCCGCAGTGCGCCGCCCCGGAACTCGGAGGCCACGGCGGTCGTGCCGAACGCGACCGCGGCGACCTGCCCGAAGGAGACCCCGAAGAACGCCGAGAACAGCGGGTCGGAGCCGGCCGCGTCGGCCGCGCCGAGGGCCGAGAACGCGGCCGTGGCGACGGGGATCGCGGCGAGGGCGCCCAGCAGGGAGGGCAGGGTGCGGATCTTGATCCACTCGGCGTGCAGCACGGGTGCGAAGGACATGGTCAGACCTCCCGGGCCGGTGCGGTGAACTCGGCCTCGGCGGCCGTCAGATCGAGGTAGGCCGCTTCCAGGGTGGCCTCCCCCGCCGCGAGTTCCAGGACGGGCAGGCCCGCCTCGGACATCAGCCGGCCGAGGTCGTCCGGCCGGGCGTGCCGCACGGTCCACGCGCCGTCCTCCTCCCGGGAGCCGTCGAAGCCGTGCCGGGCGAGGAGTCCGGCGAGGGCGGCGGGGTCGGTGGTGCGGACGCGGACGTGGGGCCGTACGCGCGCGTCGATGAACTCGCGCACCGGTGCGTCGGCGAGCAGCCGTCCCCGGCCGAGGATCAGCAGGTGGTCGGCGAACGCGGCGGTCTCGCCCATGAGATGGCTGGAGACCAGGACCGTGCGGCCCTCCGCGGCCAGCCGGCGCAGCAGCGCGCGGATCCAGACGATGCCTTCGGGGTCGAGGCCGTTGGCGGGTTCGTCCAGCAGGACGGTCCCGGGGTCGCCCAGCAGGGCGGCGGCGATGCCGAGCCGCTGGCGCATGCCGAGGGAGTACGTCCGCACCCGGCGCCGCGCCACGGCGGCCAGGCCGGTCTCCTCCAGCACGGTGTCGACCCGGGCGGCCGGGAGCCGGTTGCTCACCGCGAGGGCCAGCAGGTGGTCGCGGGCGGTGCGGGAGCCGTGCGCGGCGCGGGCGTCGAGCAGGGCGCCCACCCGGCGCAGGGGCTCGCGCAGCCGCCGGTGCTCCCGGCCGCCGATGGTGGCGGTGCCGGAGGTGGGCCGGTCCAGGCCGAGGAGGAGCCGGAAGGTGGTGGACTTGCCGGCTCCGTTGGGGCCGAGGAAGCCGGTGACCCGGCCGGGGCGGACGCTGAACGTGAGGCCGTCCACGGCCCGCCGGCCGCCGTACTCCTTGGTGAGGTCCCGTACGTCGATGCTGGTCATGCCGGACAGCCTGGCCGGACCGGGGGCGGCGGCGCCTCCCCCGGCGGTGGGCACCGCCTCCCCCGTGCGGGGGAGGTCCGCCACCGGCGCCGGCTGCGACGATGGCGCCATGATCCGCCCTCTGCGCCCGCTGCTGCGCGGGACGACGTACGCGCGCCTGCTGCACCTGTGGGTGCCGGCGCTGGTCGTCAGCGTCTGGCTGTTCATCGACCCCTCGACCCCCTGGATGCCGGCGCTGTTCCTGGTCCCGCTGGGGCTCGTCCCCGCGGTGCGCAGGGGCGAGGGCGTGCAGGCGCGGCTGCTGCTGACCCCGGGCGAGGCGGAGCCGGGCATCTCCGAGGCGCCGTCGGCGACCTGGCGGGACCGGCTGCGCACGGTGCTGTGGCTGGAGCTGAGGATGCTCCTCGGCGGGGTGGCGGTCTTCGCGTCGGTGTGGCTGCCGGTCACCTGCGTCGAACTGGCGCGGTACGCCGGGGGCGGCACGCCGTCCGGGGTGCCGCTGCTGGACCGGCTGCCCCCGCACCCGGCGTGGGCCCTGCTGGCGCCGCTCCCGCTGCTCGCGCTGTACGGCGTGGTGGTGGGGCTCGGCGCGCTGGTGACCGCCGGTGCGCGCGCCCTGCTGGGCCCGGACGCGGCCGAGCGGCTGGCCGCGCTGGAGGAGCGCACCGAGCAGTTGCTGGAACGCACCCGGATCGCGCGGGAGTTGCACGACTCGATCGGGCACGCCCTGACCGTGGCGGTGGTGCAGGCCGGGGCGGCGCGGGCGGCGGCCGATCCGGAGTTCACCGACCGGGCGCTGGGCGCCATCGAGGAGACCGGCCGGGCCGCCCTGGCGGACCTTGAGCGGGTGCTGGGCGTGCTGCGGGAGGCCGAGCGGCCGGCGAGCGCGCGGCCGACGCTGGCCGACGCCGGCCGGCTGCTGGAGTCCGCGCGGGCCTCCGGCGCGACGGTCGACGCCGAGGTGACGGGCCCGGTCGAGGCCGTGCCGGGCCCGGTGTCCCGCGAGGGCTACCGCATCCTCCAGGAGGCGCTCACCAACGTGCTGCGGCACGCCGGGGCCGTGCCGGTGCGGGTCCGGGTCGCGGTCGCCGGCGGGGTGCTCGCGCTGGAGGTGCGCAATCCGCTGCCGGGACCGGTCCCGGGGACCGGGCGGGGCAGCGGCCTGCGCGGCATCCGCGAGCGGGCCGCGCTGCTCGGCGGCACCGCCCGCACCGGCCCGGACGAGGGCGACTGGCGGGTGCACGCGGAACTGCCGGCCGGCTGACCCGCGGGGCCCCGGCGCGGCGGGGACCGGTGGGCGCGGACGGACGGCCGACGGCATGATCTTGGGGCCGTTAGGCTGGCCGGATGCCGGTCACCGTGCTCCTCGTCGACGATGAACCCCTGGTCCGTGCGGGCCTGCGGGCCGTGCTCGCGGCGCAGCCCGACATCGAGGTGGTGGGCGAGGCCGCCGACGGCGCCGCGGTCATCCCGCTGGTACGGGGGCTGCGGCCGGACGTGGTCGCGATGGACGTGCGGATGCCGCTGATGGACGGCATCGAGGCCACGCGCGCGGTGCTGCGCACGGTCGCCGACCCCCCGAAGATCCTGGTGGTCACCACCTTCGAGGACGACGAGCACGTCTACGAGGCGCTGCGCGCGGGCGCCGCCGGGTTCCTGCTGAAGCGGGCCCGCCCGGCCGAGATCGTGCACGCGGTACGGCTGGTCGCGGAGGGCGGGTCGCTGCTGTTCCCGGCCTCCGTGCGGCGCCTCGCGGCCCGGTACGCGGACGGCGGCCGGCCGGCGCGGGCCGCGCTGGAGCGGGCCCGGCTGACGGAGCGGGAGGCGGAGGTGCTCCGCCTGATGGCGCGGGGGCTGTCGAACGCGGAGATCGCCGCCCGGCTCGTCGTGGGCACCGAGACGGTGAAGTCGCATGTGAGCGCCGTCCTGGCCAAGCTGGGCGCCCGCGACCGCACCCAGGCGGTGATCGCCGCCTACGAGTCCGGATTCGTGGAACCGGGGTGAGCGGACGGTGTGCCGCCCACGGGCGGAACCCGGCACTCGCCGGGCTGGTCCGGTCCGAGTACGATCCGGCCAACACGCCTGCGAGCTGGGAGGACGGACGGTGGGGCAGCTGACGGGCGGCGATCCCTCGCTGCTGCGCAAAATCAATTCCGCTGTGGTCCTGCACGCGCTGCGTGCCACGGACAGCGCGACGCTCACCGAGGTCACCCGGGCCACCGGGCTGTCCCGGCCCACGGTCGAGGGAGTCGTGGAGGGACTCATCGAGGGCGGTCTCGTGGTGGAGGCGGCGGCCGACGAGGGCGGCGCCCGCCGGCAGGGGCGGCCCGCGCGGAGGTTCCGGTTCCGGGCCGAGGCGGGTTACCTGCTGGGCCTGGAGATCGGGCCGCACCGGGTCGCCGCGCTCCTGGCCGACCTCGACGGGCGCGTGATGGGCGCGCAGGCCAAGGAGGTCGACGTGGCGGCCCCGGCGGACGAACGGCTGGACCGGCTGCGCGGTGTGGTCGCCGAGCTGCTGCGCCGGGCCGGGGTGGCGCGCGGTTCGCTGCGGGCGGTGGGCGTGGGCACGCCGGGCATCGTGGAGGCGGACGGCACGGTACGGCTGAGCACGGCCCTGCCGGAGTGGACGGGGCTGCGGCTCGGCGAGCGGCTGAGCCGTTCCTTCAGGTGCCCGGTGCTGGTGGAGAACGACGCGAACGTGGCGGCGGTGGCGGAGCACTGGAAGGGCGTGGCGACCGAGACGGACGACGTGGTGTTCGTGCTGGCCGGGCTGAGCCCCGGGGCCGGTTCGCTGATCGGCGGGAAGCTGCACCGGGGGTTCGGCGGGGCGGCCGGGGAGACCGGCGCGCTGCACCTGCTGGGCCGCGAGGCGACGCCGGAGCGGCTGCTGTCCACCACGGACGAGCCGCTCCACCCGCTGGACGAGCAGGCGGTCGCCGAGGTGTTCGCGCTGGCGCGCAAGGGCGACCAGCGGGCGCAGGCGGCGGTCGAGCGGTTCACCCAGCGGCTGGTGCACGACGTGGCCGCGATGGTGCTGGCGCTCGATCCGGAACTGGTCGTGATCGGGGGCTGGGCGGCCGGCCTGGACGACGTGCTGGAGCCGCTGCGCCGCGAGCTGGCCCGCTACTGCCTGCGTCCGCCCCGGGTGGCGCTGTCGCTGCTGGGCGAGGCGGCCGTGGCCGCGGGGGCGCTGCGGCTGGCCCTGGACCACGTCGAGGAGCAGCTCTTCACGGTCGACGGCTCGGTGACGCGGCGCTGAGCGCGCCGGGCCGGGGTGGGGGCGGCCGGCCCGCCCGGCTCGGCGGGACCGCGTCCGTGTGCGGTCCCACCCGTGAGGGCGGTCAGGAGGCCCGGCGCTCCGGGTCGTGGTGTATCTCCACGCCCGCCGACTCGCCGAAGGTCAGCCGGCAGGTGTCGGCCCGGTAGGTGGCCACCGACAGTGCCGCGGTGCGGCCGTCGGCGAAGAAGCGGGTGGTGACCACGAGGACGGGTGAGCCGGGGAGCCGGTCGAGTTCCCGGGCGTCGTCCGCGCGGGCGGAGCCCAGCTCGACCGCTCGGTCCTCCCCCTCCAGGGGGAGGTGCTGGAGTTCCCGCAGCACCGCACGCGCGCGTGCCGCGCCGGACGGGGCGTCGATCGCGGTGAGGCCGGGCACCGAGGCCGCCGGGATGTAGAGCAGTTCGGTGGCGACCTGCTGGCCGTGGGACGTGCGGGCGCGGCGGACGACGTGGACGCGGTCGTCCGCGCCGGTCTCCAGGGCGGCCGCTACGGCGGCGGGCGGCTCCGTCTGGACGGCGTCCAGGGGCTGCCAGGCGTCACCGGCCGCGCCGGGCCAGGTGTGCTGCCGCGTGCCGACGGCCACGCCCACGCGCGGGGGCGCGACGGTCGTGCCGACCCCGCGGCGGCGCTGGAGCCGGCCTTCCAGCTCCAGTTGTTCGAGGGCCTGGCGCAGCGTGGCCCGGGCCACGCCGAAGCGGGCGGCCAGCTCCCGCTCGTTGGGCAGGATCTCGCCGACCGAGAACTCCGAGTCCAGTGCCTCGCTCAGTACTGTTTTGAGATGCCAGTACTTCGGTTCCGGTACCGATTCCAGCTGCGTGGTCCCCACCCTGTCCTCCGCAAGAGCCGTGGTCCGGCAGTTTTTGGCGCCCTTGTTTATTAAAGGTTGTTGCACTTCTCTGCGACGATAGGGCGGCCGGCACCCTTGGTCAAGACCAATCCTCGCCGCATGGGGGGCGTCCGGGTGATCCGGCGCGCAGCGTTCACGGGGCGTTCTTGCGCGCGAGTGTGTGTGACATCGCGG
The DNA here is from genome assembly GCF_055558055.1 of Streptomyces sp. NPDC025833. Lineage (NCBI taxonomy): Bacteria > Bacillati > Actinomycetota > Actinomycetes > Kitasatosporales > Streptomycetaceae > Streptomyces > Streptomyces sp. NPDC025833. The sequence continues at coordinate 93,162 of NZ_JBVHNF010000020.1, read as the reverse complement.
CAAAGCCCCCGTCGCACGACGGGGGCTTGCGCGGCGGGGCGCCCGGCCCGGCGACCGGCGAGGAGCCTCAGTGACCGGCGAGGAGCCGGAGCTTGTCGGGGTTGCGGGTGATGTACACGGCGGTGACCCGGTCGTCGGCGACATCGAGCTGGAACAGGCTGTCGGGTGTGCCGCCGACCAGCATCAGCACGGCGGGGCCGCCGTTGACCTCGATCGTGCGCACGGACAGGTCCGCCGGGACCGAGCGGGTGACGGCGACGAGGAAGCGGCCGACCTTGTCGGCGGTGTGCAGGGTGCGCACCGGCGCCTTGGCCTTGCCGCCGCTGTCGCCGACCAGCCGGACGTCGGGGGCGAGCATGGACATCAGCCCCGCCAGGTCACCTTCGGCCGCGGCGGCGAGGAAGCGTTCGGTGAGCTCCCGGCGCCGGGCGGGGTCCACCGCGTACCGGGGGCGGCGTTCCGCGACGTGCCGGCGGGCGCGTCCGGCGAGCTGCCGTACCGCCGGCTCGCCCCGGTCGAGCAGCGCGGCGATCTCGGCGTACGGGTAGCCGAACGCCTCCCTGAGCACGAACACCGCCCGCTCCAGCGGGGACAGGGACTCCAGGACGACGAGGACGGCCAGGGAGACCGTGTCGGCGAGCACGGCGCGCTCGGCGGAGTCCGGGGCGGTGCCGGCGAACTCGGTGAGGTACGGCTCCGGCAGCCACGGGCCGACGTACGCCTCGCCGCGCGCCTGCACCTGGCGGAGCCGGTCGATGGCCAGCCGGGTGGTGATGCGCACCAGGTAGGCGCGCGGTTCGCGGACCTCCGAGCGGTCGGCGCGGTACCAGCGCAACCAGGCCTCCTGCACCACGTCCTCGGCGTCGGCGACCCGGCCGAGCATGCGGTACGCGACCCCCGTGAGCAGGGACCGGTGTTCTTCGAAGACGTCGGTGGCGAGGTCGGCGGTCACGGGTCCATCCCAGCCGACCGGGCCGCCGGTGTCCAGCCGTATTCCGGGCCCCGGAGCGGTCCCGGGCCACCAGGGCCGAGGGCCGGATCCGTCGGGGGGCCGGGGAGGCGCGGCGCCGGGGGCTACCGACCGGTAGCAATTGCTGACAAGCTGTCTACGACGCCCGCCGGCAGCCCAGACGAGGAGCACCCCATGTCCGCCACCGTCTCCTTCCCGGTCACCACCGCGCACGGCACGCGCGACGTGCGCGTGTCGTACGCGCGCGTGGGCCGCGGCGCACCGCTCGTCCTGCTGCACGGCATCGGCCACCACCGGCAGGCGTGGGACCCGGTCGTGGACATCCTGGCCACCGAGCGCGACGTGATCGCCGTCGACCTGCCGGGCTTCGGCGCCTCCCCCGCGCTGCCGGACGGCCTCCCCCACGACCTGCCCACCACGAACTCCGTACTCGCCGCCCTGTTCGGGGCACTGGACCTGGAGCGCCCGCACGTCGCCGGCAACTCGCTGGGCGGTCTGCTCGCGCTGGAACTGGGCCGGCACGGGCTCGCACGGTCCGTCACCGCCTTCTCGCCCGCCGGTTTCTGGACGGAGGCCGAGCGGCGGTACGCCTTCGGGGTGCTGCTCGCGATGCGGGGCGCCGCCCGGGGGCTCCCCGAGCCGCTGGTCCGGCGGCTCTCCCGCTCCGCGGCCGGGCGCACCGCGCTGACCAGCACCATCTACGCCCGGCCCGCGCGCCGTTCACCGGACGCGGTGGTCGCCGAGACGCTCGCGCTCGCGGCGGCCACCGGCTTCGGGGCGACCCTGCGGGCGGGCACCACCGTCCGGTTCACCGACGACATGGCGGGCCTGCCGGTCACGGTGGCCTGGGGCACCCGGGACCGCATCCTGGTGCGCCGCCAGGGCGTCCGCGCCAAGCGGCTCATCCCGCACGCCCGGCTGGTGCGGCTGCCCGGCTGCGGCCACGTCCCGATGAACGACGACCCGGCGCTGGTCGCCCGGGTCGTACTGGACGGCAGCCGCTGAACGGCCCGGCCGGCGTGCCGTCACCGGTGCCCACGGGGCGGTTGTTCACCCGCGGTTCGCGTGCGCGCCGCAACGCCCCAGTAGGTGTGGCTCCGCACACCGGCCGGATCCCGCCCCTGGAGGCACAGCCATGTCACACCGCCCGTTCCCCGGCCGCCGCGGCGTCCTGCGCGGCTCCCTCGCCGCGTCGGCGGCCCTGGCCCTGCCCGCCGGCCTCGCCGCGGCCCCCGCGTTCGCCCGCTCGGGCCGCCCGCGGGCAGGCTGGGGCGTGCAGGCCGGTGACGTGACCACCGACTCCGGCCTGGTCTGGGTGCGAGCCGACCGGCCGGCCCGGATGATCGTGGAGAGCGCCGCCACCGAGTCGTTCCGCAACCCGCGCCGGTGGCTCGGACCGCTGCTGGGCGCCGGCACGGACTTCACCGGGACCACCCGGCTGCGCGGCCTGCCGTCCGGCGAGCAGATCCACTACCGCGTCCTCCTCGCCGACCCGGACGACCCGCGCCGCACCGGCGAGCCGGTGACCGGCACCTTCCGCACCGTCTCCCGGCGGCGCCGGGACGGCGTGCGCTTCCTGTGGTCGGGCGACCTGGCCGGCCAGGGCTGGGGCATCAACCCCGACCTCGGCGGCTACCGCATCTACGACGCCATGGCCAGGCTGGACCCGGACTTCTTCCTGTGCAGCGGCGACAACGTCTACGCCGACGGCCCGATCACCGCCACCCAGGCGCTGCCCGACGGCCGCACCTGGCGCAACGTCACCACCGAGGAGAAGGCGAAGGTCGCCGAGACCCTCGCCGAGTACCGGGGCAACTTCCGCTACAACCTGCTCGACGAGAACCTGCGGCGGTTCAACGCCCAGGTGCCCACGATCGTCCAGTGGGACGACCACGAGGTGCGCAACAACTGGTACCCGGGCGAGGTCATCGCCACCTCCGACACCCGCTACACCGAGAAGAGCGTCGACGTCCTCGCCGCGCGCGCACGGCGGGCGTTCAGCGAGTACTTCCCCGTCTCCGGCCTGCGCCCGGGGGCGCGGGACGGCCGCGTGTACCGGGTGCTGCGTCAGGGCCCGCTGCTGGACGTGTTCGTGCTCGACATGCGGACCTACCGCAACGCCAACTCGGCCGACGACCAGACCACCGACCCGCAGGGCATCCTCGGCCGCGAGCAGCTGGAGTGGCTGAAGCGGGAACTGGCCCGGTCCCGCGCGGTGTGGAAGGTGATCGCCGCCGACATGCCGCTCGGTCTCGTGGTCCCGGACACCACGGAGAACAGGCCCCACTTCGAGGCGGTGGCGCAGGGCGACCCCGGCGCGCCGCTCGGCCGTGAGCTGCAGATCGCCGAGCTGCTGCGGTTCGTCAAGCACCGGCGGATCACCGGCACGGTGTGGCTGACGGCGGACGTGCACCACACCTCCGCCCAGCACTACCACCCCTCGCGGGCGGCGTTCACCGACTTCGAGCCGTTCTGGGAGTTCGTCTCCGGACCGCTGAACGCGGGCGCCTTCCCGGCCAGCGCGCTGGACGGCACCTTCGGCCCGGACCGGGTGTTCGTGAAGGCGCCGACCGCGTCCAACGTCTCGCCGGCGGGCGGCTACCAGTTCTTCGGCGAGGTCGACATCGACGGGGACAGCGGTGAGCTGACGGTGCGGCTGCGCGAGCAGGACGGCACGGTGCTCTTCACGCGGACGCTGCGCCCGGGCCGCGTCGGCCAGTAGACGGCGGCGCCGGGCCGTCGGGCCCGGCGCCCGCCAACCGGCCTGCCCCACGCGCCTCTTCGCAGGTCAGAACGATTGTCAGTGGTCGCCTCTACGGTCTTCCCATGACGCGATCTCTACAGGCCGTGGCCTATCGGCGACCCTCCGTGCTCGAAACCTCGGCACAGGGGCACCGGCTCGGACTCGAAACGTCCCGGGGGGCGACCCCGGCGGGGGTGAAGGACCATCCGCGGTTCTTCGCGGGCTTCCTCACCTCGCCGCAGGTGGCGGCCGCGGCACTGCTGGCGGTGGCCGACGTGGCGGCGGCGCGCTACTACCAGCCGCAGTTGCGCGCCTCGCTCGACCCGGTGGTGACGGGCAACGGCGACCGGCTGCGCTTCGAGTCGTTCTCCGGCTGCGGCGGGGTCTACGCGCGGCTGGACGTGCTGACGCCGGGCCTGGACGGCGGCGAGGTGGGGCACGGCACGACCAACGTCGACGTCAACAACCCGCTGCGCGAGGCCCTGTCCCGGCTCGGCACGGACGACCCGCTGCACCTCAGGGTCGGCCCGGACGAACTGGCGGTGACGACGCTGGACGGGCCCGTGGTGGAGAAGAAGGTCCCGCTGCCCGACCGGTGGCTGCGCGGCTTCGCCGAGGCGCAGGTGACGGCGGCCGGCTTCGACCTGCGCGCGGAGCTGCCGGCGGACGAGGCGGTGCGGTTCCTGCGCGGCCTGCCGAAGGCGGGCACCGGCCGCCGGGCGGCGGGCGGGCCGCGCTGGGTGGTGCCGGCGGGCCGGGGACTGCGGCCGACCACGCGGGCGGTGCCGGGCGCGGTCTGCCTGCCCGGCCCGGAACGGCTCGCGGCCCTCCAGCGGGTGCTGCGGCACGCGACGGCCCTGCGCGTCTACGGCCCCCCGGCCGGCGGTACCGGCACGGCCCCGGCGGCCGCCGCCTGGGAGGTCGTCCTGCCCGGCATGCGGCTCACGCTCACGCTCTCCCCCGACGCCGCGCGCGGCTTCTCCGGCGAGGGCGGTGTGCTGGACGCGCTCGCCACGGAGGAGTCCGCCGCGGACGCCGAGCTGATCGCCGTGCTGCTGGCCTGGGAGCCGCGCGTCGAACCGGCCGCCCTGGCGGCGGCCTCGGGCCTGCCGCCCGAGCGGGTGCGGGCGGCCCTGGTCCGGCTGGGCACCTCGGGCCGGGTGGGGTACGACACCGCGGAGGCGGCCTACTTCCACCGGGAGCTGCCCTACGACGCCGACCGCGTCGAGCGGCACAACCCGCGGCTGCGCTCGGCCCGGGACCTGGTCGCGGCGGGCGCGGTGGCCCTGGACGGCGCGCTGGCGACGGTGACCGCCGAGGACGGGCACGCGCACCGGGTGCGGGAGGAGTCGGGGGTGCTCAGTTGCAGCTGCCTGTGGTGGGCGAAGTACCGGGGCGGGCGCGGACCGTGCAAGCACGCGCTGGCGGTGCGCATGGTGCGGCGGGGCGCCGCGGCGGGTCAGGGCACGACGGTCGACGGGGGTGTGCGGTGAACACGCTGATGGACGCGGTGCGCGACGGGCGCGCGACGGACACGCTGCGGCTGGTGCGCGGGATGACGCCGGCGGAACGACGGGCGTGCCTCGACGGGTTGAAGGAGCTGCGCAAGGAGCTGCGGCGGGTTCCGGCCTGGGGCGGCGGCTCGGAGCGCACCCGCCGGGCGCTGCACCTGGCGGGGGCCGCCTGCCACACGGGGGCGGCGGCGGCCGCCTCCTGGATCGCGGCGAGCGACCTGCGCTGGAGCCGGGCGTCCGCCGGCACGCTCCTGCGCGCCCTGGAGTCCCGGGACGCGGACTGGCTGGCCGACGTGGCGCACCGGCTGGCGCAGCGCCCCCTCTCGTCGGACGTGCCGTACGAGCTGATGGCCGCACTGGTCAGCCGGTCAGGATGCGAGGTGCCGGTGACGGACGCCTACGTGACCGGCTGGGTGCGGCACGTCGCCCTCGCGGACCCGGGCCCGGACGGCAGGACCGGTCTGCTGCGCCGGGAGCCGCACCTCGCCCCGCTGGTCGGCGCGCTGTTCACCCTGTCGGACGCCGGCGAGGTCCGCTGGCTGCTCGACGAGGGGACGGACTGGTGGCCGAGCGCGCTGGCCGCACTGGACGCCGAGGGCCTGCTGGACCGGCCGTCCCTGGTCGACGCCTGCGTCGCCCGGCTGCTGCGCGGCGGCGGGCCCCAGGACCACCGGGCCTACCTGCCCTGCCTGACGGAACTCGCGCTCACCCAGGAGGAGGAGCGGGCGCGCGTCCCGGACTGGACGGCGCTGGCCCGCGATGCCGTCTCCCCCGTCGCCTCCCACGCCCAGGCGGTGCTGGCCTCCCTCGCCCTGGCCGGCGAGCTGTCCGCGCGGCAGCTCGCCGAGGCGTCCGAGGGGCTGCTGTTCCGCACGGAGAAGAAGCTCGTGCGGGCCCAGCTGATCCTGCTCGGCAAGGTGCTCACCCGCGATCCCGGCACCGCCGCCGAACTGCTGCCGGCCGTGGCCCAGGCGTTCGGGCACGAGGACATCCAGGTCCAGGAGCGGGCGCTGAAGCTCCTGGAGCGGCACGTGTCCGGGCTCGGTCCCGGACCGGTGCGCGACGGGCTCGCCGCCGAGGCCGACCGGCTGGCCCCCGCGTTGCGCCTCCGGGCCGCCGCCGCGCTGGGCATCGCGGTCGGCTCGCGGGAGGTGTACGAGGAGGTGCTGCCGCCCGCCCCGGAGCCGGTGCGGCTGGCGCCCGCGCCCACGACGGCGGAGGAGGTCGCCGAGGAGGTCGGGGCGCTGCTGGCCTCGGACGGTGACGTGGCCGCGTTCGAGCGGGCCCTCGACGGCCTGGTGCGGCACGCGTACCGGGACGCGGACGCGCTGCGCGAGGCGCTCGGGCCGGTGATCGCGCAGCGCTGGTGGGCCGGGGAGGAGTTCCGCCGGTGGCCGCGCGCGGACGACGTGTTCGGCCTCGGCCGGCACGGCGCCGTCGACACCCCGCAGGAGGGCCTCGACCTGCTCCTCGCGACGCTGGACGGCAAGGTGGGCACGGCCGCCCTGGACACGGCGGTGCGGCGGGGGCCGCGGGATCAGGAGTGCGCGCACAGCGGAGTCGCCCGGGTGTTCGGCTCCCGGCTGCGGGAGGTGGCCCACCGGCTGCGGACGGACCCGATGCCGCTGCTCCTGGCCACCCCCAGCTGGGGCACGGGCCTGCTGGAGCCGGGCGAACTGGTGGCGCGCCTGGCCGAGTACCGGCGCCTGGACGCCCGGGTCGGCGCCGCCGACTTCGGCCAGGCGCTGCTGCGGGTCCGCCGGGACGACCCGGCCGCGGCCCGGGAGGCGGCGGAGCGCGCGAGGGCGCTCGGCACCCGTGAGGGCGTCCGGCTCGCCCGCTGGCTGACCGCCGACGGCCCCGCCCCGGGCGGCCGGCTCACCCGGTGGCTGCGGACCGGAGGCGCCCCGGAGCCGGCGCGGCGCCGGACGGAGGGCGTGCGGATCCTCGTGGAGCCGGGCGAGGTACCGGAGTTGCGGTCGGGCTTCCCGCCGGAGTTCCGCTCGCTGGGCCGCCCGCTGTCCTCGGCGACCGGCCGCTGGCACTGCGGCCACTGGAGCGAGACGATACGTCCGCACTGGCTCGCCGTCCTCCCCGAGTGGCGGGAGCTGGTCGCGGCGCGGCTGCTGCCCGACCTGGCCGGGACTGCGATCGACGGCGACCGCGGTGCCGCCGTGCTCCCCCTGCTCGCCGAGTCGGGCGGCGAGGCGGGCGAGGCCGTCCACCTCTGCGTGGCGTACGGGCTCGGTGCCCGGCACCAGGAGGACCGGCTGGCCGCGGTGGACGCCCTGCTGGTGCTGGCCGCCCGGGGGCAGCTCGACGCGGTGCGGCTGGGCACGGATCTGGGCGAACTGGTCGAGCGGGGCGCGGTGAAGCCGCGGCGGCTGGCCGAGTCGGCCCGTACGGCGGCGGCCACGGGCGCCGACGCGACGGTGTGGGAGATACTCGGGCACGCCCTGCCGCGGCCGCTGGCCGCTCTGGCCGCCGCCCGCCCGGCCACGGCGTCCGGGACGGCCCGGGGGCTCGGGGACCTGCTGACGGTCGCGGCCGAGTGCGCGGAGCGGTCCGGGGCGCGGGGGGACGTGGCGCATCTCGCCGAGACCGCGGCACGGGGCGGCTCGTCCCGCCTGGTCGTCCAGGCGCGGCGGCTGCGTGAGGCGCTGGAGGTGCGGGCGGCCGCCTGAGCCGCGGCCCGGGCGGCCCCCGCCCCCGCGGGAGAGGGGCGGAGGCGGGGCCTGCGCGGGAAAACGCAACAAAGGCGGCCTAAGCACGCTTTACCCATCGGTCACAAACAGTTCGCGATCACGCAACACCATTCCTCCACAGTGTCCGTATGACTCCGAACATCCCTGATGTGACCCGGGCGCGGCACGGCCGGCCCGTGCACCACTGGCGCCGGTGCGTCGTCGAACTGGCCGCGCTCCTCTCTGCCGTGGCCGTCGCGGACGCGGTGGCCGCGCTGACCGGGCACGGCCCGGACGGCCCGGCCCTGCTGGCGGCCTCGGCACTGGCGCCGGCGGCGGTGGCCGCCCTGCACGTGCGGCGCTCACGCCGCCCCGGACACGCGCCGCCAGCCGGTGATACCGGCGCCCGGGCGGCCGCCGGCGCGCGGCCGTCCGGGCAGCCCGGGCCTGCCGGACCGTCCGGTGCCGACGAGGCCCCCGCGCTGTGGCGGATGCGGACGACGGTGCGGGACGAACCGGGTTCCCTGGCCGTCCTGTGCACGGCGCTCGCCGAGCGGCGCGTGGACATCCTGAGCCTCCAGACGCACCCGCTGGCCGACGGCACGGTGGACGAGTTCCTGCTGCGGGCGCCCGGTGCGCTGACGGCGGCCGGGATCGACCGGGCGGTCACGCTGGCCGGGGGCAGGTCCACCTGGATCGAGCGGGCCGACGCCCACGACCTGGTCGACGCGCCCACCCGGGTGCTCGGCCTGGCGGCCCGCACCGCCCTGGACGCCGCCGAGCTGCCGCTCGCGCTGCGCCAGTTGCTGGGCCGGTGCACGATCCGGTCACTGCCCGGGACACCCGCCGGAGGCGGCCCGGGCCCGCGGGCCGTACCGCCCGAGGGCGTGCTGGAGGACACCGTGATGCGGCTGCCGGCGCCCGGGGGCGGTGTGCTCAGCGTGGAGCGGCCGTACCTGCCGTTCACCCCGGCCGAGTTCGCGCGGGCCCGGGCGCTGGTGGAGCTGGACAACCGGCTCGGGCCGCGCCTGCCCGGCGGCCATGACGTCCTGACCCTGCCCGAGGGCGACGACATCACGGTGCGCCGGGTCGACACCAGGGACCTCGTCGCGGCCCGGGCGATGCACGAGCGGTGCTCGCCGCACACCCTCGGCCTGCGCTACCACGGCCCGGTCGCCGACGCGGACCGCTATCTGAACCACCTGCTCAGCCCCCGGTTCGGCCGGACGCTGGCCGCGCAGACCGCGTCGGGCCGGATCGTCGGCCTCGGGCACCTGCTGTGGGACGGCGACGAGACGGAGGTCGCGCTGCTCGTGGAGGACGACTGGCAGCGGCGCGGTGTCGGCGGCGAACTGCTCGGCCGGCTGGTGGCGATGGCGGTGGAGGCCGGCTGCGGGAGCGTGTACGCGGTGACGAAGGCGTCCAACACCGGCATGGTCGCCGCGATGCGCGGCCTGGGGCTGCCGCTGGACTACCAGATCGAGGAGGGCACGCTGGTCATCACGGCCCGGCTGGCCGACGCGCGGACGGCCTCCCGGCCGGCCCGCACCCCCGGCGGGTGGCACCTCGCCGACCCGGCGCCCCGCGACTGACCCGCCACCCACCGGGCCGGCCCGCCCACCCGGCCCGGTGGCACGGTGGCACGGTGGCCCGGGGCGGCCCGGCGCGGCCCGGCGCGGCCCGTCTACGGTGCGGAACACGACACGGCGGCCGCCCGGTTGCGTGCCGGCCGTACGCAAGACCCGCGTCGGCCGGGGGCGGGCCCGCCGGGGCCCCCCCCCCCCCCCCCCCCCGCGGGCGGCCCCCCCCCCCCCCCCCCCCCCCCCCCCCCCCCCGCGGTGCCCCGCCCGCCGTCCCGTCCGGGCGGGGCCCCGCGCGTGGTGGTCGTCAGCGCACCGCCTCCCGCAGCGGTACCGGGGTGCGGACCGGGGTGCCCAGGGCCTGGTCCAGGTCGGCCCACAGGTCGTCCACGTCCTCCAGGCCCACCGACAGCCGCAGCAGCCGGTCGCTGACCCCCGCTCCCCGCCGGTCCTCGGCGTCCACGATGCGGTGGCTGATGGACGCGGGGTGCTGGATGAGCGTGTCGACGCTGCCCAGGCTCACCGCGGGGGTGACCAGCCGGACCCGGGATATCAGCTCGTGCGGGTCGCCGTGCACCTCGAAGGCGATCATCGCGCCGCCGAGCCGCGGGTAGTGCACCCGGGCCACCCGCGGGTCGGCGGCGAGCCGGCGGACCAGTTCGGCGGCGTTCGCGGAGGCGGCCCGCACCCGCACCGGGAGCGTGGCGAGGCCGCGCAGCAGCAGGTAGCCCGCCAGCGGATGCAGCACCCCGCCGGTGGCGAACCGGATCTTGCGCAGCCGCCCGGCGAACTCCTCGTCGCAGGCGACCACCCCGGCCAGCACGTCGCCGTGCCCGCCGAGGTACTTGGTGGCGCTGTGCAGCACCAGCCGGGCGCCGTGTTCGGCCGGCCGTTGCAGCACGGGGGTGGCGAAGGTGTTGTCCGCCAGCAGCGGGACCGGACCGCAGGCGTCCGCGACGGCCCGCAGGTCCAGTTCGGCGAGGGTCGGGTTGGCCGGGGTCTCGACCATCACCAGTCCGGTGTCCGGACGCAGCGCGTCGCGGATGCCGGCCGGGTCGGTCCAGGTGACCTCGGTGCCGAGCAGCCCGGCGGTCAGCAGGTGGTCGCTGCAGCCGTACAGCGGCCGTACCGCGACGACGTGCCGCATCGCCAGGAGCGCAGTGGCCGGAAGCGCGAGGAGGACGGCGCTGAGCGCGGCCATGCCACTGGCGAAGGCGACCGCGGACTCGGTGCCCTCCAGCCGGGCCAGGGCCGTCTCGAAGCGGGCCACGGTCGGGTTGCCCAGGCGGCCGTAGACCGGCGGCCCGACCGGGTCGGCGCCGTCCGCGGCGAAGGCGTCGATGCGGGCGGCCTCGCCGCGGCTGTCGTAGGAGGGGTAGGTGGTGGACAGGTCGATCGGCGGGGCGTGCAGTCCCTGGCGGGCGAGGTCGTCGCGGCCGGCGTGCACGGCCTCGGTGGCCAGGGCTCTGGGTGCGGTGCGTACGTCGCCGTAGGCACCGGTGCTCGCTGTGTCCATGGCCGGAAGGGTGAACAACGGACGGCTCCTGGCCGTCGGATGCCGTGCTACGTTCGGCCCATGCCCGAATCCGTCGTACTGGATCCGGTGGACCTGCATCTCCTGCGGCTGTTGCAGAACGACGCCCGGGCCACCTACCGCGATCTCGCCGCGCAGGTGGGCGTGGCCCCGTCGACCTGTCTGGACCGGGTGACCCGGCTGCGCCGCTCCGGCGTGATCCTCGGCCACCGCCTGCGACTCGACCCGGCGCGGCTCGGACGCGGGCTCCAGGCGCTGCTGTCGGTGCAGGTCCGGCCGCACCGGCGGGAGCTGGTCGGCCCGTTCGTGGAACGGATCCGGGCACTTCCGGAGGCACGGACGGTGTTCCACCTGACCGGCCCCGACGACTACCTGGTGCACGTGGCCGTCGCGGACATGGCCGATCTCCAGCGGCTGGTGCTCGACGAGTTCACGGCGCGGCGCGAGGTGGCCCGGGTGGAGACCCGGCTGATCTTCCAGCAGTGGGAGTGCGGGCCGCTGCTGCCGCCCGGCAACGCCCAGAGCTGAATCCGCCGATACCCGGGTGACGGGAAGATCGGCCGCGTACGAGGATGGGGCGCATGTCCGAGAACCAGACCCCGTTGCCCCGGCAGGTCGCCGACGCCTACGTCGACGACCTCATCGCCCTCGACCCCGTCACCGGTACCTACCTCGGAGTGCAGGAGAGTTCGGCCCGGCTGCCCGACTACTCGCCGGCCGGTCACGAAGCCCGCGCGGAACTGGCGCGGGCCACCCTGGCGAAGCTGGACGAGGCGGAGCGCCGGCCCGGCGCGGAGAGCGACGTGGAGCGCCGCTGCGGGCGGCTGCTGCGGGAGCGGCTGACCGCCGAACTCGCCGTCCACGACGCCCAAGAGCACCTGCGCCACGTCGGCAACATGGACACGCCCGGCCACTCGGTGCGTGACGTCTTCACGGTGATGCCGGCGGAGACGGAGGAGGACTGGGCGGCGATCGCCCAGCGGCTGCGCGCGGTGCCGGAGGCCCTCGCGGGTTACCGCGCCTCGCTCGCACTGGGGCTGGAGCGGGGCCTGTTCGCGGCGCCCCGGCCCACGGCGACGTACATCGGCCAGCTCACCGAGTGGACGGACGGGGGCGGCACGGGCCGCGGCTGGTACGAGGACTTCGCCGCCGCGGGGCCGCAGGCGCTGCGCGCGGAGCTGGACGAGGCGGCGCGGGCGGCGACCGGCGCCCTGGTGGAGCTGCGGGACTGGCTGCGGGACGTGTACGCGCCGGCGATCGAGGGCGCCTCGAACGTGATCGGCCGGGAGCGGTACGCGCGCTGGGCCCGGTACTTCAACGGCACCGACCTGGACCTGGACGAGGCGTACGCCTACGGCTGGGCCGAGTTCCACCGCCTGCTCGGCGAGATGCGGCAGGAGGCGGAGAAGATCCTGCCCGGCGCCGGCACACCGTGGGTGGCGCTGGCGCACCTGGACGAGCACGGCCGGCACATCGAGGGCGTGGACGAGGTCCGCGACTGGCTCCAGGGCCTGATGGACCGGGCCGTCGAGGAGCTGGACGGCACGCACTTCGAACTCGCGGAGCGGGTGCGGAGGGTGGAGTCGTGCATCGCGCCGCCCGGCGGCGCGGCGGCCCCGTACTACACCGCCCCGTCGGAGGACTTCTCCCGGCCCGGGCGCACCTGGCTGCCCACGATGGGCCTGACCCGCTTCCCCGTCTACGACCTGGTGTCGACCTGGTACCACGAGGGTGTGCCCGGCCACCACCTGCAGCTCGCCCAGTGGGCGCACGTGGCCGAGGACCTCTCCCGCTACCAGGCGACGATCGGCGGGGTCAGCGCCAACGCCGAGGGCTGGGCGCTGTACGCGGAGCGGCTGATGGACGAGCTGGGCTACCTCAAGGACGCGGAGGAGCGGCTCGGCTACCTGGACGCGCAGATGATGCGGGCGGCCCGGGTGATCGTGGACATCGGCATGCACCTGGAGCTGGAGATCCCCGCGGACTCGCCGTTCCACCCCGGTGAGCGGTGGACGCCCGAGCTGGCGGAGGAGTTCTTCGGCGCGCACAGCAGCCGGCCGGCGGACTTCGTGGAGAGCGAGCTGACCCGGTACCTGACGATCCCGGGCCAGGCGATCGGCTACAAGCTGGGCGAGCGGGCCTGGCTGCTGGGCCGGGAGAGGGCCCGCGAGCGGCACGGCGACGCGTTCGACCTGAAGTCCTGGCACATGGCGGCGCTGTCGCAGGGTTCGCTGGGCCTGGACGACCTGGCCGACGAGCTGGCCCGGCTCTGATCCCGGTCCGGTCGCCGGCCTCGACGGGGCCGGCGACCGGCACCGCGCACCCCGCAGACCGGTCCGTGCACGGCCGCATCGCACTCCCTGCCCCCGCGCCCCCGTACCGCTCGGCCGTACGGACGTTCCCGGGTGGCGCGGATGGCGCCCGGGCGGCTAGCTGGTGCCCGGGGCCGATGCGGAGAGGCGGGCCGGCATGCAGGAGAAGGGGCCGGGGCAGGAGGCGCTGCGGGCACCGGCCGCCGCGGGGCTCGCCGGGGTCGTCTTCGCGCTGCTGCTGGCGGCGGCGATCGTACTGGTCAGGCTGGGCATCCCGGAGGGGCACGCGGCGGCTGCCGGGGCCGGGGCGGCGGACTCCGCGCAGCGCGGCCTCCTGCGGGCGGCGCTGGCGCTGGTGCCGTTCGCGGGCATCTTCTTCCTCTGGTTCATCGGGGCGGTGCGGGCCCACGTCGGCGCGGTCGAGGACAAGTTCCTCGCCACCGTCCTCCTGGGCAGCGGACTGGTCTTCACCGCCACGCTGTTCGGTGCCGCGGCCGCGGCGGGTGCCGTGCTCCCGGCGGGTCACCGGGCCGGCTCGCCGCCGGACACCTGGGACTTCGGCCGCCGCCTCGCGCTCACGCTGCTGACGGAGTACGCCATGCGGATGGCGGCGGTCTTCGTCTCCTCGATGTCGGTCATCGGCCACCGCCTCGGCGTCCTGCCGCGCCGGCTGACGGTCACGGGCTTCGTCACCGCGCTGGTCCTGCTCGTCCTGTCCTCGAACGTCCCGTGGGCCGAGCTGGTCTTCCCGGCGTGGTCGCTGCTGCTCAGCGTGCACATCCTCGCGGTGAGCCGCCGTGACCGGCTCCGGACGGCGGCGGCCGGATGACACCCGCCCCCGCGCGCCGATCACTCGATCGGCGTGCCCGGCGCGCGGTCCCCCGTACCGCGCTCGCATGCTGGCGGGCGGGGGTAGACCGCCGTCCGGGGCCGCCCGCGCGAGCCGCGGCGCGCACCGGACCTGGCCACCGGAAGGGCGGAGCGTCGATGAGGCTGGTCGTCGATCTCAACAAGTGTCAGGGATACGCGCAGTGCGCGTTCCTCGCGCCCGACGTCTTCGCGATGCACGGCGAGGAGTCGCTGATCTACAACCCGCGCGCCGACGAGGAGCAGCGGGAGCGGCTGGCGCGGGCCGTCGCCGCCTGCCCGGTGCAGGCGATCACCGCCGACGGTCTGGACGGTGCCCAGGACGCGGCTTCCGGTGCCGCGCGGGAGGCGTCCGATGGCCGCTGACCACGTCGAACGGCTCAGGCGCGAGGGCCGGATCGTGATCGTGGGCGCCTCGCTGGCAGGCCTGCGGGCGGCCGAGACCCTGCGCGCCGAGGGCTTCGCCGGTGAGCTGACCCTGATCGGCGACGAGCCCCACGAGCCGTACGACCGGCCGCCGCTGTCGAAGTCGGCGCTGCTGGGGCTGGCCTCCCCGCACCACACCGAACTGCCGCACCGCCGGGAGATCGACGCCAAGTGGCGTCTGGGGGTCCCGGCGGCGGGTCTGGACCTGGCGGCCGGGCGGGTCCGGCTGGCCGACGGCGACGAGGTCGAGTACGACCGGCTGCTCATCGCCACCGGCGTCCGGGCCCGGCCCTGGCCGAAGGAGGAGGAGGCCCGGCTGGACGGCGTCTGCCTGCTGCGGACCCGGGAGGACGCGGCCGACCTCGTCCGGCGGCTGGAGGCGGGGCCGCGCCGGGTGTTCGTCATCGGCGCCGGGTTCGCCGGTACGGAGGTCGCCTCCGCGTGCCGGGAGAGGGGCATCCCCGTCACCGTCGCGGAACGGGCGGGCGCGCCGCTGGTGGGTGCGCTCGGCGGGGTCGTCGGCGCGGTCGCCGCCGACCTCGCGACCGAGAACGGCGTGGACCTGCGCACCCGTGTCACGGTGACGTCGCTGGAGGGCGACGCGGTCGGCAGGGTGCGGGCCGTCCACCTGTCCGACGAGAGCGTCGTCGAGGCGGACGTGGTCGTGGTGTCGCTGGGGTCGCTGCGCAACACCGAGTGGCTGACCGGGTCCGGGCTGGGCGCCGGGCCCCGGGGCGTCGCCTGCGACGCGGGCTGCCGGGCCTTCGACTTCCGGGGGATCGTCACGGACGACGTGTTCGTGGCGGGTGACGTGGCCCGCTCCCCGCACGCGCTGTTCGGCTACCAGTTCCTGTCGCTGGAGCACTGGGGCAATGCCGTCGCGCAGGCGGAGACGGCCGCGCACAACATGATCTGCGACGGTGCCGACCGGCGGCCGCACCTGTGGATGCCGGCGTTCTGGTCCTCGATGTTCAGGGTGAACATCAAGTCGGTCGGGGTGCCGCCGATGGGCGACCAGCTCATGATCACGCAGGGTTCCCTGGCCGAGCGCCGGTTCGTCGGCGTCTACGGGTACAAGGGGCGGATCGTGGCCGCGGTGAGCTTCGACAACACGCGGTGGCTGGAGTTCTACCAGCGGCAGATCGAGCAGGGCGCGCCGTTCCCGGTGGAGTTCCCGACGATGGACCGGCGTCCCGAGGGACGGCAGCCGGTGCCGGCCGACTTCCCGGACCCGTCCCTGCCGACCCACCCCCCGATGGTGACGCTCACCGGCTACTCGCCGGCCGACCAGCAGCTGGTCTTCCACCCCTCCCGCCACTGACCGCCGCCCGGCCCGACGCCCCAAGGAACCGCCATGCCGCACACCTCGATGATGCGCCAGATCACCGACTTCGAGAACCGCGCCGACCCGTATCCGGTGTACGAGGAGCTCCGCAGGACACCGGTGCTCCACGAGGAGGAGGGCGGCCCGTACATCATCAGCTCGTACTACGACATCAAGGCTCTTCTGCACGATCCGCGGATCAGTTCCGACGCGGCGAACCTGGCCGCGGCCGGCGACGACGTACTGGCCGGGTCCGAGGAGACGGGGGGACTGCCGCCGTCGTTCCTGCGGCTGGACCCGCCCGAGCACGACCGGCTGCGGCGCATCGCCAACGGCGCCTTCGGGCCGCCGCACCGGCCGCGGCGGATCGAGGGCATGCGGGGCGACATGCGGGAGATCGTCACCGGCTTGATCGACGGCTTCGGGGACGCCCGCGAGGTCGACCTGGTCGACCAGTTCGCCTACCCCTTCCCGGTCGCGGTGATCTGCCGCCTGCTGGGGGTGCCCCGTGAGGACGAACCGAAGTTCCGCACCTGGGTCGACCCGCTGGTGGCGAGCCTGGACCCGGACACCGGCGGTGACGGGGACGGCGAGGCCGGGAAGACGGCGCAGGAGGCCCGGATGCAGCTCGGCATGTACCTGGCCGGGCTGGTGGAGCAGCGCGCCCGGGAGCCGCGCGACGACCTGCTGTCCGACCTGGTCGCCGGCCAGGGCCCGGACGGCGCCATGACGATGATGGAGGTGCTGAGCACCTCGGTGCTGCTGCTGATCGCCGGGCACGAGACGACGGTCAACCTGATCACCAACGGCATGCTCACCCTGCTGCGCCACCCGGAGGTCCTGCACCGGCTCCGCGAGGACGCGGGCCTGTCGGTCAGGATCGTGGAGGAGCTGCTGCGGTACGAGCCGCCGGTGCAGCTCGTGCCGCAGCGCACCTGCATCGGCGACATCGAGGTGCGCGGGGTGACGATCCCGAAGGGCTCGCGCATCTGGCTGGTCCTCGCCGCGGGCAACCGGGACCCGGAGCGGTTCGAGAACCCCGGGCGGTTCGACCCGGACCGGGAGGACATCCAGCACCTCGGCTTCGGCAGCGGCATCCACAGCTGCTTCGGTGCCCCGCTGGCCCGGCTGGAGGCGCAGATCGCCCTGGCCGAGCTGGCCCGGCGGCTGGAGAACCCGCGGCTGGTCGAGGACCCGCCGCCCTACCGCCGGAACGCCGTGCTGCGCGGCCCCCGGCACCTGCCCGTCGCCTTCGACGGACTGCGCTGACGGCCCCGGCCCGGCCGCGGGCCCCTTTTTCGCCGGGCCGCGTCTCCAGGCCCGCAGATCCTTGAGGAGGCCGTCGAGGGCCCGGCCGAGGGCCGCGGAGTCGGCCGGCGAGAACCAGGTGGTGCGGATGCGTTCGTTGTTCCCGTTCGGCGTCTCGTGGTCGGCCGCGAGCCGGTGCAGGGGGCGGCTCTCGTCGCCCAGGGCGCGGCCGGTGGCCTGGAAGAGCCCGCGCACGTAGCGCTCGGCCGCGTCGGGGGCGATCCCCTGGTCGGCGGCCACGAGGTGAGTGCGGCGAGGTGGGCGTAGTGGGTGGTGAGCGTCCCGGTCAGGGCGGAGAAGACGTCGAAGGCCGCCTCGTCGGCGACCGGGAGCGCCCCGCCCAGCCGGTCGAAGACCGCGTCCACCACCGGATGCGAGGGGTACGTCACGGTGACGGAGCGGCGCTCGCGTACCGCGGGCAGCGGGATGGCCCGCACCGGCGTGGCCCGGGTGCCCAGCCGCCGGCGCAGCTCGTCGCACGGGACGCCGGACATCACGTTGACGACGGTCTTGTCCTCGGCCACGCGGAGCCCGGCGAGCGCCTCGTCCTGGTCCTGGCGGCGTACGGCGATGATCACCACGTCGGAGCGGTCGACCACCGCCTGGTTGTCGGCGCACACCCGCACGCTCGCGTGGCGTTCCGACAGCTCCGCGGCGGTCCGGGCGCCCCGGGGCGACAGGAACACCTCCGGTGCCGTGCCGCCGTGGTCACACAGGCCCGTCACGATGGCCCGGCCGATCTCTCCCACTCCGATGATGCCGATGCGCTGCACTGTGGCCGCCTCCGTGGTGACGCCGGGTGTGCCGGGCTCCGTGCCCAGGGGGTGCGGCGGTCCCTTTCCCTCCTAGTCCAGGCCCCGTTGCCGCAGCGCCGAGCCCGACCGGCCCTTGACGACCTCCAGCTGGGCGTGGATCCGGCGGCGCAGGTCGGCGACGTGGCTGACGATGCCGACGCTGCGGTCGCGTTCGCGCAGGGAGTCGAGGACGTCCAGGACCTCGTCGAGGGTCTGGTCGTCGAGGCTGCCGAAGCCCTCGTCGATGAAGAGGGTGTCCAGGCGGACGCCGCCCGCCTCGTCGGTGACCACGTCGGCCAGGCCGAGGGCGAGCGCGAGGGAGGCGAAGAAGGTCTCACCGCCGGACAGGGTCGCGGTGTCCCGTTCCCGCCCGGTCCAGGCGTCCACCACGTGCAGTCCGAGGCCGCTGCGCCCGCGTCCGGTGCGGTCGTCGGAGTGGACGAGGGTGTAGCGGCCCGAGGACATGCGCTGGAGGCGGACCGTGGCGGCGGCCGCGACCTGTTCGAGCCGGGCCGCCAGGACGTACGACTCCAGGCGCATCCGGCGCTCGTTGTCGGCCGAGGTGCCCGCGGTGAGGGCGGCCAGCCGGGCCACCCGGTCGTACTCCTCGCGCAGCGGGCCGAGCCGGCGTACCGCCTCGGCGGCCCGCGCGGAGAGGCGGTCCAGCTCGGCGCAGCAGCGGTCGGCGGCGTCGCGCGCGGAGCCGGCCTCGCGCAGCCGCCGTTCCGCGTCGGCCGCCGCCCGCTCGGCCGCGGCCGGATCGGCGGGTGGACGGGCGGCCGCCTCCGCGGTCCCGGCCTCGGCGAGCACCGCCCGTACGGCGGCCTCCTCCTGCTGCCAGGCGTCGATGCGGTGCTGCAGCTCGCGGTGGGCGGCGGGGTCCAGCAGGGCCGCCGCGGCGTCCCGCGGGGTGTCGAAGCCGGCCCTGTAGGCGGCGTCGGCGAGGCGGGCGTCGGCCTCCTTCAGGCGCTGGGCGGCGTCCTCCGCGGCCCGCACGGCGTCGGCGGCCTCGGTGAGCCGGGCCGCGCGGAGCTCCAGTTCCGCGGCGCGCGCGGCCACGCTGCCGGCGCTGCCGCGCGCCTGCGCCAGCTCGGACTCCAACTGCGCCCGCTCGCGCTCCAGGGTGTCGCGGCGGGTGAGCCGGGAGGCGGCCCGGACGGCGGTCCGCTGGCGGTCGGCGAGCCGCTGCTCGTGCTCCCGCTCGGCGCGCCGCAGCTCCTCCTGGGCGGGGTGCAGGGCGGAGGCCGCGCGGCGGGCGCGGTCGTACTCCTGCTCCAGTTCGGCGGCGTCGGCGGCGAGCCGGGGGGTGGGCGTGTCGCCGGCCTCGGCGGTGGCGGCGGCCAGCGCCTCGCGGACCACGCCGAGGCGCCCCTGGTCCTCGGTGAGCCGTTCCTCGGCCCGCTGGTACGCGGCGAGGGCGCGGTCCTCGGTCTCCCGGTCGACGTGTCCGGCGACCTTGCGTGCGGGGACGGGGTGTTCGGTGGCGCCGCAGACCGCGCAGGGTTCGCCGTCGGTGAGGTGGGCGGCCAGTTCGGCGGCGATGCCGTCGAGGCGCTGCTCCTTGAGATCCAGCCAGTGGGTGCGGGCGTCGAGGGCCTGCTGGCGGGACTCGCGCGCGCACTGGCCGGCCTGTTCCAGGTCGGCGGCCATGGCGTCGCGGGTGCGGGCCGCGTCGAGCCGGCGCCGCATGGGGGCGCGCTGGACGGCGAGCTGCTCGGCGCGGGTGGCCGCCTCCTGGGCGGCGTCGATGCGGGTCCGCAGGTCCGCGCGGGCGTCCTCCCAGCCGGCGAGCCAGGCGTCGGCCTCGCGCAGGACGTCCTCGTCGGCGCGCTCCTGCCGGTCGAGTCCGGTCCGCTCCTCGGCGAGCGCGCGCAGCCGGGTCTCGGCGCGCCGGGCGGCGTCCAGGCCGCCCAGTTCCTCGGCGGTCCGGCGGGCGGCGGCGGCCAGACCGCTCGCGCCGGCGTCGGCGTGGGAGGCGGGCAGCGGTCCGCGGGCGCGGGACTCGGCGGCGGCGGCCCGGCGGTGCTCCGCCTCGGCGGCCGCACGCAGTTCCAGCGCGGGCGCGACCGCTTCCGCCTTGCGGGACCGCTCCATGCGCTCCCGCGCCTCGCGGTGGTCGCCGGCCCGCTCCCGGAGTCGCTCCGCGCGCTCCTGGGCCTCGGCGAACCGGCTCTGCAGGCGGGCGAGTTCGCGTGCCGTGTCGAGGGCGTGCCGGGCCCGGGTGTGGGCGGACTCGGCGGCGGCCAGCCGGCAGCCGGCGACGGTGAGGCGCTCGCGGGCGGTGGCGCGGGCGACGGCGGCGGCGCCGAGGACGGCCCCGGCCAGGCCCGGGTCCCCGGGGGCCAGCTCGGGCAGCTCCATGGCGTCGCCGGCCGCCTGCTGCATGCGGTGGGCGTCGGCCAGCAGGGCGGTGTCGCCCTCGCGCACGCGTGCCTCGGTGGCGCGGCGGCGCTCGGCCAGGCGCTTCTCGACGTCGGCGAAGCGCCGGGTGTCGAAGAGCCGGCCGAGGAGCTTGCCCCGGGCCTCGGCGTCGGCGCGCAGGAAGCGCGCGAAATCGCCCTGGGGCAACAGTACGACCTGGCAGAACTGCTCGCGGCTCATGCCGAGCAGGTGCTCGATCTCGGCGCCGATCTCCTGGTGGGAACGGCTGAGGTCCTTCCAGGCGGCGGCCTGGGCGTCGTACTCGCGCAGCCAGGTCTGGGCCTTGTCGACCGTCGTGCCCTTGCCGCGCAGCTTGGGCCGTTCCCACGGGGGCTGCCGGGTGATCTCCAGCCGACGCCCGGCGACGGAGAGTTCGAGGCGGACCTCGGTGCGGGTGCCGGGCGGGGCGTGGTCGCTGCGCAGGGCCATGCCCTGGCCGCTCTGCCGGGCCCCGGGGACGGAGCCGTAGAGGGCGTAGCAGACGGAGTCCAGGACGGAGGTCTTGCCCGCACCGGTGGGGCCGTGCAGCAGGAAGAGCCCGGCGGTGGACAGGACGTCGAAGTCGACTCTCTGGGAGCCGCCGAAGGGGCCGTAGGCGGTGACGTCGAGCCGGTGCAGCCTCACCGGGCCACCTCCCGTACGGCGTCGTCGGCGCGGACGGCGTCGAACGTCTCGCGCAGCACGGCCGCCTCGTGCTCGTCGGGTCCGGCGCCGCGCACGTGGGCGACGAAGTCCCGGGCGATCTGCTGGTCGCCGCGGCCCGCGAGGCGGCGGGCGTACGAGACCCGGGGGTCGTCGGGGGCCCGTTCGGGGGCGAAGACCAGGCTGAGGGTGTGCGGGAAGCGCTCGGTGAGCCGGGCCATCGGGTCGGCGGGGCGGACCGGGTCGGTGAGGGTGGCCTCGACCCAGGCGTCCTCGTGGCGGGTCAGCTCCGGGTCGGCGAGGAGGGCGTCCAGGGTGCCGCGGACGCGGGCGAGCGGGCGGGGCACGGGGCAGTCGACGCGCTCGGCACCGACCGCGCCGTCCGCGTCCAGGTCGACCAGCCACATGCTCTTGCGGTGGTCGGCCTCGGAGAAGGAGTAGGCCAGCGGGGAGCCCGAGTAGCGCACGCGCTCGGTGATGGTCTGGCAGCCGTGAAGATGGCCGAGGGCCGCGTAGTCGACGCCGTCGAAGACGGCGGCCGGTACGGCGGCCACACCGCCGACGGTGATGTCCCGCTCGCTGTCGCTGCCCCGGCCGCCGGTGACGAAGGCGTGGGCGAGGACGACGGAGCGGGTGCCCGGCGCGCGCGTCGCGAGGTCGGCGCGGACGCGGTCCATGGCGGCGCCGAGCACGGCCTCATGACCGGCCTTGTCGACGGCGAACTCGTCCTTCACCAGGGCCGGTTCGAGGTAGGGCAGGCCGTAGAAGGCGACGTCGCCGTGGGCGTCGGCGAGCACCACCGGGGTGCCGGCGGCGGACGGTTCGGTGCGCAGGTGGATGCCGGCGCGGTCGATGAGCCGGGCGCCGACGCCGAGGCGGCGGGCCGAGTCGTGGTTGCCGGAGATCATCACCGTGGGCACACCGAGGTCCGCGAGGCGGTGCAGGGCGGTGTCGAACAGCTCGACGGCGGCGAGCGGGGGCACCGCGCGGTCGTACACGTCGCCCGACACGACCACCGCGTCCACCCCGCGCTCACGCACGGTGGCGACGAGGTGACCGATGAACTCGGCCTGGGCCCCGAGCAGGTTCACCCGGTGGAACGCCCTGCCGAGATGCCAGTCGGACGTGTGCAGCAGTCTCATGGCCCCCGAGACTAACGGCCGGGTCGGACAGCACGACCGGTAACTCCGGTACCGGCCGTCACGTCCCGCACCCCGTCGGCCAGCTATGTCCGATTAGCCGCTTTTATCGGGCGTCTCCGTAGGCCTCGCCGCCCAGTTCGAAGCCGGCCGTGCCCGCCGTCACATCGGCGAGCCACCCGCGGAAGGCGTCCACGTCGGCGTCCGGGAGCCCGATCCCGATGGTGACGGCCTCGCCGTAGTGGACGTCCCGCACCTCGCGTCCGGTCGCGCGCAGGTCGTTCTGGAGCCTGCCCGCGCGCTGGTGGTCGACGGTCACCGTGGCCAGCCGGAAACGGCGCCGGGTGAGGGTGCCGAGCGCGTCCAGTGCCTCGCCGACCGAGCCGCCGTAGGCGCGGATCAGCCCGCCGGCGCCGAGCTTGACGCCGCCGTAGTAGCGGGTGACCACGGCCACCACGTACCGCATGTCGCGGCGCAGCAGCATCTGGAGCATGGGCACCCCGGCGGTGCCGCCCGGTTCACCGTCGTCGCTGGCCTTCTGCACGGAGGCGTCGGCGCCGATGACGTACGCCCAGCAGTTGTGGGTGGCGTCGGCGTGCTCCCTGCGCACGGCGGCGACGAACTCCTGCGCCTCCTGCTCGGTGGCGGCCGGGGCGAGGGCGCACAGGAAGCGGGAGCGGTTGATCTCGGTCTCGTGCACGCCCACCCGGGCGACCGTGCGGTACTCGTCCTGCATCCCGCCAGCCTATGTGACCGCCGGGGCGGCCCCGGATCACCGCCTCCGGCCGCCCTCGCCGCCCCGGGGGACCGTGACGGAGGTGAGCAGCGCCGTGCCCGGGGCGAGGTCCGCCCAGCCGGTGCCGTGCCAGGTGAGCACCGCGAACGCGGAGGTCGGGAACTTCTCCCGGATCCGCTCCAGCGTGTCGTCGAGGCCGTCGGCGGCCAGCGCGCGCACCAGTTCCCCGAGCCCGGGCTGGTGCCCGACGAGCAGCAGTGTCCGCACGTCGGGCGGCACCTCGTGGACGACCTCCAGCAGGCCGGCCGCGCCGGCCGCGTAGAGCCGCCGGTCGTGGCGCACCGGCGGCGCGGTGGCCCACTCCGCCGAGACCAGCTCCCAGGTGCGGCGGGCGCGGACGGCGGTGGAGCACAGGGCGAGGTCGGGCAGCGAATCCGCGGCGAGGGCGCGGCCGGCGGCCGGGGCGTCCCGCAGTCCGCGCGGTGCGAGCGGCCTGCCGTGGTCCCCGACGCCCGCGGGCCGGGCGGACTTGGCGTGCCGCAGCACCACCAGCCGGCGCAGCGGGCCGGTGCCGGCCGGCGCGTTCACGCGAGGGTCCCGACGTCACGCGCGAGGTCGACGGCGAGCAGGCGGTCGGCGTAGGCGTAGGTCTCGAAGCGGGCGCCGTCCGGAAGGTCCGGCGCGCTCGCCACGTCGCGCAGCACACCGAGCACCGCGGGCAGGTCCAGGTCGTCCTCCCAGGCGGCGCGCAGCCGCTCGCGCACCTCGCCGGGGACCGGCCGGGACGGGCGCCGCGCCCAGTCGGCGACGGCCCGCCGCCACCGGGTGAGGCTCCGCGCGGCACCGTCCAGCGCGGCCGCGTCCAGCCGTACGGGCTCGCCGCGCGGGACGCCGAGCAGCGCCAGCCGGAGCGCGGCGGGGTCGGCGAGGAGCGCGGGGGGCAGGGCGGCGGCCTCGTCCGGCTCACCGGCCGGCTCCGCCCACCGCGCCGGCGCGACGGCCACCACGGGCCCCGGCCCCGGCGCGTCCCCGGTGTCCCGCTGGGCCACATGGATGGCCTGGGCCTCGCCGAGCCCGGACCCGAGGTCGCGGCCGTCCTCGAAGGGGCGGACGGCGAGCAGGTCGGCGGCCGAGCGGAGCGCGGGCCGGTCGCGGGCGGCCGTGAGCGCCGCCCAGACCGGCGTGCCGTCCATTTCCAGGGCCCGGACCAGCAGGTCGGCGGTGAGCAGCACGCGCAGGGCCGTCGGGTCGAGGCCCGAGGCGTGCGCCTCGATCCGGGTCAGGCCGCGGCGGGCGGGCGCGGCGGGGACGGGCTCACCGGTTCGGGCGTCGAGGATGCGCAGCACGGGGCGAGCGTAGGCGGACCGGCGGCCGGGCGCAGCGGCTCGCGCGGATTCCGGACGGCGTCGCGGGGTACCGCGGGAATCCGTACCCGCCCGGGTGATGTTGCCACGGCAGACGACTTCCCACGGCCGAGGAGGCCCCCGATGTACGGCGACGACGCGACGACCCGCAGGATCCTGACCGAGCTGGGTGACACCTGGGCGGTGGTCGGCCTGTCCTCCAACCCCGGCCGGGCCGCCTACGGGGTGGCTCAGGTGCTCCAGCGGTTCGGCAAGCGGATCGTGCCGGTGCACCCCAAGGCGGAGACGGTGCACGGCGAGCGCGGTTACGCCTCCCTCGCGGACATCCCCTTCGAGGTGGACGTGGTCGACGTGTTCGTCAACGGCGGCCTGGCCGGGGCGGTGGCGGACGAGGCCGTCGCGAAGGGCGCGCGGGCGGTGTGGTTCCAGCTCGGCGTCGTCGACGAGGCGGCCTACGAGCGGACCCGCGCGGCGGGCCTGGAGATGGTGATGGACCGGTGCCCGGCGATCGAGATCCCGCGGCTGCCCGTCTGACACCGCGCGCGGCCCGCCGCCCGCGCCGCACGGGGCGGCGCCGACGGACGGGCCCGCCCGCCGGGGCGGCGCACCGCGGCTCCGGCGCCGGTCCCGCGGCGGCGAGGGGTCAGGCGACGCCCAGGCCCTCCAGGACGAGCGCGCCGGGCAGTTCGGCGAGGGCCTTGCCGGGCACCAGGAGCTTGCCGCGCCGGCGGCCGCTGCCGACCAGGACGTAGGGCAGGTCGACGACGGCCGGGTCCAGCAGGACCGGCCAGCCGGTGGGCAGCCCGAGCGGGGTGATGCCGCCGTACTCCATGCCGGTCTCCCCGGTCGCCGCCTCCATCGAGGCGAACGACGCCTTGCGGGCGCCCAGTTGACGGCGTACGGTGCCGTTGACGTCGACCCGGGTGGTGGACGGGACCACGCAGGCGGCCAGCGTGGTCGCGCCGCCCCGCTTGCCCGCGACGACGACGCAGTTCGCCGACCGCTCCAGCAGGTCGCGGCCGTAGTGCTGCACGAAGACGGCCGTGTCGGCCCACTGCGGCTCGGTGTCGACGTACAGGATCCGGTCGGCGGGCACCGCGCCCTGCCAGCCGCGTACGGCGTCGGCGACCGGCGCGGTCAGCTCGTCCAGGCAGTCCGGGGCGGGGGTGGCGGTGGCGAAGTCTCCGATGGGTGCGCGCATGGCCGCACGCTAACAACAGCCGCCGGGCCGCCGGTCCGGCGTCTCACGGCACGGGCGGCACGGAGACGGCCATCACCAGCTCCGTCGGCACGTCGCCCTCGTTGCCGTACAGGTGCGGGACGTCCGCCTCGAAGGAGGCGCTCGCGCCCGCCGGGATGCGGTACCGCACGTCCTCCACGGTGAGGGTCAGCTCGCCCGCGGTGACGTGGACCAGCTCGACGGTGCCGCCGGGGTGCGGCTCGGAGGGGCTGCTCTCCCCCGGCATCAGCCGCCAGTCCCACATCTCCAGCGGCCCCGGCGCCTCCGTACCGGCGAGCAGGCGGCTGTAGCTGCCCGCCTCCGTGTGCCACAGCCGGACCGCCCGGTCGGCGGGGAGGACCCGGACCCTGGGGCCCTGCTCGTAGTCGAGGAGCGTGGGGACGCTGACCCCCAGCGCGTCGCCGATCTTGACGACCGTGCCGATGCTGGGGTTGGTGCGGGCCTGCTCGATCTGGATGAGCATGCCGCGGCTGACACCGGCCCGGGCGGCCAGCACGTCCAGCGTGAAGCCGCGCACCGAGCGCCAGTGCCTGACGTTGCGCGCCAGGGACCGGGTCAGGAGTTCGAGGTCCGACACGTGGGGTCCAATATCCGGGGGTTCACCATGCTGGCCGACCGGGTTCAGCACACCGGACTACGATGAGCTGCACCTGATCGTTCACCGAACTGTACTGCCAGGGCCGCGCTCGCGACGGCCCCCGTCAGCCCTCGGTCTCCAGTGCGGCGAGCCGCGCCACCGCGTCCTCGTCCAGTCCGGCCAGCGCCCGGAGCTGGCCCGGCGTCGTACCGTCCGGGATCGGCACGGGCGCGGGAGTGCGCAGCGGGGGCTGCCAGCCCGCGTCGGGCGTCCAGCGCCGTACGACCCTGGCGGGCGCCCCCGCCACCACCGCGTGGTCGGGCACGGTGCCCCGGACCACCGCGCCGGCCGCCACGACCACGTTCCGGCCGATCCGCGCCCCCGGCAGGATCACCGCGCCGGTGCCGATCCAGCAGCCCGGCCCGATCTCCACCGGCTCCATCCGCGGCCACTGCCTGCCGATGGGCTGATGCGGGTCGTCGTAGGAGTGGTTGGTCGAGGTGACGTAGACGTACGGCCCGAAGTAGCAGTCGCTGCCGATCGTGACCGTCGTGTCCGCGATGACGTGGCTGCCGCGGCCGAGGACCACGCCGTCGCCGATGCACAGGATCGGGTCCGGGCCGAGGTCCAGGTCGGGCATCAGGCCCGCGGTGAGGGTGACCTGCTCGGCGATGATGCAGTACGAGCCGAGCCGGATCCAGGGCTCGCCGAAGACCGTGCCGAGCGGGAAGGCGAGCCGGGTGGCCTCGCCGATCGAGCCGAACCGGAGGCGGCCGGGATGCTCGGCCGTCACCGAGCCCGCTCGCTGCACCCATGACCAGCCCGTGTGCACGGCACGCTGCACCAGGTGACGTCGCCAGGACGAGAACGTGTTCTTGCGCTTCGGCACGGGGTCACGTTACTCACCGGTCGCCTGTGCGCGGAGGGCGGGCTGCTGTGATCTTTGCCCCACCCCGTGTCGTACCGTGCCGTGCACGGCCGACACGAGGAGACGGTGATGACCCGGAAAGCGCTGATCGTGGGTATCGGGGGCAAGGAGCCGCGGGTGGATCCGGAGGCGTTCGTCGCGCCCACGGCCTCCGTGATCGGGGACGTGACGCTGGGCGCGGGCGCGAGCGTCTGGTACGGGGCCGTCGTCCGCGGTGACGTCGAGCGGATCACCGTCGGCGCGCAGGCCAACGTGCAGGACAACGTCACGCTGCACGCCGACCCCGGGTTCCCGGTCACCGTCGGCGAGCGGGTGTCCATCGGGCACAACGCGGTGGTGCACGGGGCGACCGTGGAGGACGACTGCCTCGTCGGGATGGGAGCGACCGTGCTCAACGGGGCGGTGATCGGCGCGGGCTCCCTGGTCGCGGCCCAGGCCCTGGTGCCGCAGGGGATGGTGGTGCCGCCGGGGTCGCTGGTGGCGGGGGTGCCGGCCGAGGTGCGGCGGAGCCTCGGCGACGAGGAGCGGCAGGGCGTCACGCTCAACGGCACCCTGTACGCCGACCTGGCCAAGGCGCACCGCGAGGTGCACGAGTAGCCCGTGCCGGCGCGGGCTCGCGTGGCGGGCCGCGCCCGCCGCGCCGCTCAGTCCCCGGCGCCGACGGGCTCCGCCTCCCGGGCCTCCGCCCGGGCCTGGGCCTTCTTCGCCTTGCGCTTGATGACCAGCATGGAGGCCAGGCCGATCAGCACGGCCACCGCCAGGCCCACGTACGAGAAGCGCTTCAGCCAGTCCTCGGCGACCACGCCGACGTAGTAGATGACGGCCGTGGTGCCGCCGGCCCAGCAGATGCCGCCGAGGACGTTGGCGATCAGGAACTTCCAGTACGGCATGTGCAGGACGCCGGCGAGCGGGCCGGCGAAGATGCGCAGCAGGGCGACGAAGCGGCCGAAGAACACCGCCCACATGCCCCACTTCTCGAAGGACCGCTCGGCGGTGGCGACATGGCCCTCGCTGAAGTGGCGCGGGAACTTCCCGGCGAGCCAGGCCAGCAGCGGGCGGCCGCCCTTGCGGCCGATGGCGTAGCCGATGGAGTCGCCGATCACCGCGCCGGCCGTCGCGCACGCACCGAGGACGACCGGGTCGACGCCCGTGTGCTGGGAGGACATCAGCGCCGCGGAGACCAGGACGATCTCACCCGGCAACGGGATGCCCAGGCTCTCCAGACCGATCACCGCGGCCACCAAGGCGTAGACGGCGACCGCCGGGATCGAGTCGAGCCACTCCTGGACGTGCACCGCCGGTTCCTCCCCTGTCACTGAACCTGCTCCGGCTCCGCGGGCCGCCGCATGCGAAGGGCGTCCCGAGGGAAGGCTACCTGGTCCGCCGCGGACGGACGCGGGCCCGCACTCGCCCGGCGGCACCGTCCCGCCCCCACGCCTTACCTTTTCGGACATCCCCGTGTCACGCGGGAGGGGAAGGCTCCCCCGCGGTTCGCCCGGTTCGCTTCCCCTCGGCCCCCGCGCGGGGCCCGCCGCGTAAGGACGACGTCCTCGTGTCATCACCGTCCCCGTCCCGCTCGCTGCCCCCGCCCCCGCGGCTGCCGCCCCCGCCGGTCCTTCCGGAGCCGTCCGTCCTGCCGGAGCCGTCCGTCCTCGGGGCGCGCGTCCCGGCCGGGGCCCGCCCCGGGTCCCGCCTGACGGGCCGGCCGGCGCGGCTGGCCCTGTGCCTGACCCCTCTGCTGCTCGCCGCCGGCTGGGCGCTGGCCGACCGGACCGTCCTGGCCGAGGGGGCGCGGCGGCTGCTCACGGCCGATCCGTGGTGGCTGCTGGCCGGGGCGGGCCTCACCTGCCTGGGCTGGGCGGCCGTCTCGTGCGTCCGGCAGGGCGCGCTGCCCGATCCGCTGCCGCCGGGGCCGCTGCTGGCCTCGCAGTTCGCCGCCGGCGCAGCCAACCACCTGCTGCCCGGGGGCCTCGGCGCGCACGCCGTGACGCTGCGCTTCCTGCGCCGCCGGGGTGTGCCGCTGGACCGGGCGACCGCGTCGATCGGGCTGTACTCGCTGGCCAGGTCGCTCGCGAAGACGGTGCTGCTGCTGGTGTTCCTGGCGGTCTCCCCGGCCTGGCAGCGCCTGGCGGACCTGGTGCCGGACGCGCGCCCGCTGCTGCCGCTCGCCGCCGTGGCGGCCGGGGCGCTCGCCGCGGCGGGGGTGCTGCTGGCCACCGTACGGGCGGTGCGCCGGCCGGTGGCCGGGCTGCTGCGCGCCGCCCTCGCCGACGCGCGGGCGGTGCACGCCCGGCCCTGCCGGGTGCTCGCCCTGTGGGGCGGGGCCGTCGCCGTGCCGCTGTTGCAGGCGGGCACGCTGGCCTGCGCCGGCGCCTCGCTCGGCCTCGGGCTGCCGTGGCATCAGGTGGTGCTCGCACACCTGGCGGCGGGGACGGCCGCCGGGGCGGTGCCCGCGCCGGGCGGCCTCGCGGTGGACGCGGCGCTGGTGTGGACCCTGGTCGCCTTCGGCGCCGCACCCGCACCGGCGGCGGCGACCGTGATCGGCTACCGGGCGCTGACCGACTGGCTGCCGTTGGTACCGGGGGCGCTGGTGACGTCGGCACTGATCCGCGCGAAGGCACTGTGACCGGCACACCGCCCGCCCGGCGGTGACCCGCGCGCGGACGCGGCCCCTTGAGCCGCCCCCGCCCGCACGGCAACCGGAAGGGCGGACCCGGGGTGGGAGAGAAGGCGCAGAGCGGGGCGGTGCGAACCGGGCGTCGCGGGGCCGGCACCCGCCCTGGACCAGGGTCTACGACCCGGCCGGGGACCGCCGCGCCGCGCCCACCCTCGGCCGGCACCTCCCCGGGGCGGGCGCGCCCACGAGGCGGGACGGCGCCCGGGCCGCGCGCCAGCGCCACCGTCGCCGTATGCCCGCGGGAGCGACCGCGGGACGCACGCGGGCACGCACCCGGCTGCCGTGGGCCGGGGAGCCGTCGCGGCAGGACGAGGACGTGCGGCCCACCGCCCGGGCCACCGCCGCCACCACCCCGGCCGGCGCCCGCGCAACCGGAACCGCCGGAACCGGAACACCCCTTCGCGGCACACCAGGCCGGCCGGACGGATGGTCACGCGCCCGCTGCCCGGTGATCACAGCCTGTTCCCAGGTGCCACCGGGTGTGCTCTCATCCGCGTGCCCCAGCATGGGCCGCATGATCGTCCCCCAGCCCCCGGTGACACCCGCCGCGCCCAGGACCGTACGCAAGGCGGTCGTCCCGGCCGCCGGTCTCGGCACCCGGTTCCTGCCCGCGACCAAGGCCACGCCCAAGGAGATGCTGCCGGTCGTCGACAAGCCGGCCATCCAGTACGTCGTCGAGGAGGCCGCCGCGGCCGGCCTGGACGACGTCCTGATGGTCACCGGCCGGCACAAGCGGGCCATCGAGGACCACTTCGACCACGCCTTCGAACTGGAACAGGCGCTGGCGGCCAAGGGCGACACCGTGCGCCTGGACGCCGTACGCGATCCGGCGCGGCTCGCCGACATCCACCACGTCCGCCAGGGCGATCCGCTGGGTCTCGGCCACGCCGTGCTGTGCGCCCGCAACCACGTCGGCGACCAGCCGTTCGCGGTCCTGCTCGGCGACGACCTGATCGATCCGCGCGAGAGCCTGCTGCGCCGCATGCCGGCGGTCCGGGAGCAACTCGCGGGCAGCGTCGTCGCCCTGATGGAGGTGGATCCGGCGCGGACGCACCTCTACGGCTGCGCGGCGGTCGAACCGGCGGGCGCGGACGACGTCGTGCGGGTGACCGGCCTGGTGGAGAAGCCGGCCCCGGGCACCGCGCCGAGCCGGTACGCGGTCATCGGGCGCTACGTCCTCGACCCTGCCGTCTTCGGCGTCCTGGAGCGCACCCCGCCGGGCCGCGGCGGCGAGATCCAGCTGATTGACGCCCTGCACGAACTGGCGGCGGGCGGCACGGTGCACGGCGTGGTCTTCTCGGGCCTGCGCCACGACACCGGCGACAAGGCCGACTACCTGCGCACCGTGGTCCGGCTGGGCTGCGCTCGCCCGGACCTCGGCCCCGACTTCACCCGCTGGCTCAGGGAGTTCGTGGCGGAGCTGCCCCCCGGCGGGACCGGCGCCGGGGAACACCGCCGGGCCGTCTGAGGCCGCGGAGCCCCGCCGACATCCGGTCGAACCGTGGCCGACGCACCGTCGCGCCCTTCCTCCCGCCGGGCACGGTGCGTGATGCTCTGCTCACCGTGCGAGAGAACGGTTCCACGGCCCCTCAAAGGAAGGGAAAGACCATGCCTCTCGGAACGATCGCCGTCTACAACGAGGCGGACGGCCTGGGCATCATCACCGGCGAGGACGGCGAGAAGCGGCCCTTCTCCGGCATGGAGACGCAGACCACGCGCGAGGGCCAGCGGGTCGCCTTCGAGGTGGTCGGCGCCAAGGCCACCAACGTCGTCGTCGTGCGGTGAGCCCGTCCCGGCCCGCCGAGCCGGGCGCGGGACTCCCGTACCGCCCGGCTCACTTGCCCCGGTCGGCCGGCCGGAGCGTCCACAGGACGCTCATCTCGCCGGTGACGGCGCCGTCCGCCCGGCGGATCTCGACCGACACCGGGAACTCGGGGCGCTGTCCGGCGTCGAGTTCGGCGACGACCTCCGCGACCGGGCGGCCCAGCGTCGCGGTCGCGGTGACGGCTCCCATCGCCAGCTTCTTGTAGGCGATCTCGGCCCGCACCGCGAGGGGCACGGCGCGCGAGAGCTGGTCGCCGAAGGCGGCCAGCACGATGGCGCCGCTCGCCGACTCGCCGAGCGTGAACATCGCGCCGGCGTGCGGTCCGCCCACGTGGTTGTGGTAGGCGCCCTGGTCCGGCAGGGACACCACGGCCCTGTCGGGGGTGGTCTCCAGGAACTCCAGGTTCAGCGTCCGGGCCATGGGCACGGTGGCGGCGAGCATCTCGCCGATCGACATCTGGTCTGCGCTCATGACCGTCATGTTACTCACGAGTAGCGGACCGTGGCCAGTGAACCGCACTAGGGTTGCTGGCCATGTGGCCAGATCAGCAGCCGCCAGGGGGCGCGCAGAACCCGCAGCACGATCCGCAGCACAACCCGTACCAGCAGCCGGGTCACCCGCAGCAGAACCCGTACCAGCAGCCCGGATACCAGCAGTATCCGCAGGCCGGCCCGTACGGGCAGCAGCCGCAGGGCGGCCCGCAGCAGCCGGGTCCGTACGGTCCGCAGCAGACCGGCCCGTACGGACAGCAGCCGCCGTGGGGGCAGCCCACCGTGCCCGTGCCCCAGTCCCAGCCCCCGCGGGGCGGCGGCGGCCGGACGAAGCTGATCGCGATCATCGCGGCCACGGCCGTCGTGGTCACCGCCGCGGTCACCGGCTACCTGGTGCTGGGCGGCTCGACGGACGACGAGGCCGGCGACGGCAAGGACGGGCGGCCGACGGCGAGCCCGCCGCCCACGGCCGCCTCCCCCGCCGCGTCCCCGTCCGTGACCGACAACCCGCGTTCCGGCGAGACGGCGAAGCCGACCGTCGCGGGCTGGAAGGTCGTGATCAACCCCAAGTACGGCACGGCCTTCGACGTACCGCCCGACTGGGAGGTGGAGAAGCCGGGCGTCTTCACCTTCTTCGAGGACAAGAAGAAGGGCGACGGCTCGGCCTACATCGGCTTCTCCGCCCCCGCGTTCGCGCAGCCGGACCACTGCACCGACGAGCGGAACGGCAGGAAGGAGTCGAGCGCGCTCGCGGGCAGCGGCACGAAGGGCGAGAACGGCGCCAAGGACACCGTGGGCATCGCGCGCGGCGACTCGGCCACCTTCGCGTTCGGCGGCTACACCGACCAGTCGGAGGCCGCCAAGAAGTACCTGCACATCGGCGCCGCGAAGCCCTTCACGACGGCGTCGGGGCTCAAGGGCAGCGTGGCGACGTCGTACGTCTCCGGCGTGCCGAAGAAGAGCAAGTGCGACACCGACGGCAAGGCCGTCACGTTCGCGTTCAAGAACTCCAGCGGCAGCTTCGTGTCGTGGTCGCTCTACGGCGCCAAGGGGGTCGAGGACGAACTGCCCGACGCGACCATCGACAAGATCCTGCGCACGGTACGGCTGCACGGCGACCCGACCGTGGAGTGACCCGGACCGCCGCGAGGGCCGCGCATCCGCTTGGCAGAACCTCGGCCCGGCGGCGATAGTCGGCCGGTGACCCTCGCCACCGGCCGCCCGGCCCGCCCCCGCAGACCCGCCTGGGCGGGACGCAACTACGCCCTGCTCACCACCGCCGCCGTCGCGACCGGCCTCGGCGCGAGCGGCTCGCTGATCGCCGCCGCGTTCGCCGTGCTGGAGGCGGGCGGCGACAGCGGCGACGTGGGACTGGTGGCCGCCTCCCGCACCCTGCCGCTGGTGGTGTTCCTGCTCATCGGCGGCGCGGTCGCGGACCGGCTGCCCCGGCACCGGGTGATGGTCGCCGCCAACATCCTCAACTTCCTCTCCCAGGGCGCCTTCGCCGTGCTCGTGCTGACCGGCGAACCCCGGCTGTGGGAGATGATGCTGCTCACCGCGCTCGGCGGCACCGGGCAGGCGTTCTTCGGCCCGGCCGCCGAGGGGATGCTGCTGTCCTCGGTCGAGGGCGAGCAGGCGGGCCGGGCGTTCGCCGTCTTCCGCATGGCCACCCAGGGCGCGGCCCTCCTCGGCGCGGCGCTCGGCGGCGCCCTGGTCTCCGTCGTCGGCCCCGGCTGGGTGCTGGCCCTCGACGCGGCGGCCTTCGCCCTGGCCGCGGTGCTGCGTTCCTTCCTCGACGTCGGCCACATCCCGCCGCGCGCACCGGGCGGGAGCCTGCTGGCCGATCTGCGCGACGGCTGGCGGGAGTTCACCGGCCGGCCCTGGCTGTGGGGCATCGTCGTGCAGTTCTCGATCGCCAACGCGGTGGTCGGCGCGGCCGACGCGGTCTACGGCCCGCTCGTCGCCCGGGACAGCCTGGGCGGCGCGGGCCCCTGGGGGCTGGCGCTGGCCGCGTTCGGCGCGGGTACGGTGGCCGGCGCCCTGCTGATGACCCGCTGGAAGCCGCGCCGCCTGCTGTTCGCCGGCACACTGTGCGTCTTCCCGCTGGCCCTGCCCTCCGCCGCGCTGGCCGTGCCGGTCCCGCCGGGCGTGCTGTACGCGGTGATGTTCACCGCGGGGGCGACGGTGGAGGTGTTCGGCGTTTCCTGGATGACGGCGCTGCACCAGGAGATACCGGAGGACAAGCTCTCCCGGGTCTCCGCCTACGACTGGTTCGGCTCGGTCGCCTTCATGCCGCTCGCCGCCGCCCTGGCCGGTCCGGCCGAGACCGCCTTCGGCCGGGCGGCCGCCCTGTGGGGCTGCGCCGCCCTGGTGGTCCTGGTCACCGCCCTGGTGCTGCTGGTGCCGGACGTGCGCCGGCTGACTCGGCGCACGCACCGGGTCGCGGGCGCCCCGCCCGCCTCAGCCGATGCCGAAAGCCCCGTCGGGGGGCTCGGGTGACGGCACGGCCTCGCCGTCCCCGACCGGCCGCGCCGGCCCGGTGAACCGCCGTACCGCCGTGCCGTGTTCGACGCGGGCCGGGAAGGCGTCCGCCGCGGTGCGCCGGGCCAGCGCGGCGATGTCCAGGGGCCGGTGCGAGGCGACGGCCACCGCGTTGCCGAACCGCCGCCCGCGCAGCACCGCGGGTTCGGCGATCAGGGCCACCTCCTCGAACACCGCGGCGAGCGTGGCGAGCTGGGACCGCAGGAAGCCGAACGGCGCCGCGTCGGCGAGGTTGGCCAGATAGATCCCGCCCGGCCGCAGCACCCGCTCGGCCGTGCGGACGTAGGAGAGCGTGGTGAGGTGGGCGGGCACCCGGGACCCGCCGAACACGTCGGCGACCAGGACGTCGGCGAGGTCGTCGGGTGCGGCCTCCAGCCAGGCCCGGGCGTCGGCCGCGTGCAGCGTGACGCCCGAGTCCGCGGGCAGCGGCAGGTGCTCGGCGACCAGCTCCAGCAGGCCCCGGTCCGCTTCCACGACGTCCTGCCGGGAGCCGGGGCGGGTGGCGGCCACGTACCGGGGCAGTGTCAGCGCGCCCCCGCCGAGGTGCACCACGTCCAGCGGCCGCCCGGCCCCGGCCGCGGTGTCCAGCGCGTGTCCGAGCCGCCGCGCGTACTCGAACTCCAGGTGGGCGGGCTCGTCCAGGTCCACGTACGACTGCGGCGCCCCGTCGACGGTGAGCAGCCAGGCGCGCTCACGGTCGACGTCGGGCATCAGCTTGGCGGTGCCGTGGTCGACGGTCCTGGTCACGGGTATGGCTTCGGTCACCGGTCCATTGTCGCCGCGGCGGGCGGGCGGACGCGCACGCCGGCCGGGGTCTATTCCACGGCGAGCACGGTCCCGGCCCCGACGGTCCTGCCGTCCTCCCGGACGGCGAACCCGAGCCCCGGCTCCAGGGGGACCGGCCGGCCCAGCTCGACGGTCAGCTCCACCGTCTCGCCGGGCCGGGCGACGGCCGCCGCGCCGAGGTCGACGTCCCCCGCGACGTCGGCGGTGCGGAGGTGGAACCGCGGCCGGCACCCCGGGCCGAGCGGTGCCGTACGCCCCACTCCGCACCCCGGCAGCACGTGTACCCGGGCCGAGAAGCGCCGGGCGGGCAGCACACTGTCCGGCGCCGCGACGACGTGGCCGCGCCGTACGGCGTCCCGCGCCACCCCGCGCAGCAGCAGCGCCACGCTGTCCCCGGCCCGCGCCTCGGCCACCGGCCTGCCGAACGTCTCCAGCCCGGTGACCACGGTCCGGACGTCCGTGCCCGGCACCGCGACCCGGTCCCCGACGCGCAGGGTCCCCCGCTCGACGACGCCCGTGACGGCCGCGCCCCGGCCGTCGGGGAGGAGCACGCCCCCGACGGGCAGCAGGAACGGCGCGTCCGGACGGCGTTCCGGTACCGGCACGTAGGTGTCCACCGCGTCGAGCAGCGCCTCGACGGACGCCGTCCAGCGCGGGTCGCCGTGCAGGGCCCGCAGCCCGGAGACACGGACGACCGGGACGGCGTCCCCCGGGTAGCCGTGGGCCGTGAGCAGGTCCCGGACCTCCCGCTCGACCAGGCCGGCCGGCTCGTCGTCCCCGGCGTCGGCCTTGTTCAGCGCGACGACGATGTGGTCGACGCCCACCTGCCGGGCGAGCAGCACGTGTTCGGCGGTCTGCGGCATGACCCCGTCGAGCGCGGAGACGACGAGGATCGCCCCGTCGAGCTGCGCGGCGCCGGTGATCATGTCCGTGACGTGGTCGGGGCGGCCCGGCAGGTCGACGTGGGCGTAGTGCCGGGTGTCGGTCTCGTACTCGACGTGCGCGATGCCGGCGGCGGTGCCGCGGGCGGCCTCGTAGGGGTCCCGGTCGATCCGGCCGATCCGGCTGGATGGAGCGGACGTGCCGGTGCCGCGTGCGGCGAGGAGCTTGGTGACGGCGGCGGTCAGGGTGGTCTTGCCGTGGTCGGCGTGACCGATGGTGCCGATGTTGAGGTGCGGCTTGGTCTGTACGTCAGCGGTTTCGGCCATGGTCGTGTCTCGGAGCCCTTCCGGTCGTACGGGAACGCGGGACCCCGGGGAACGGGCCGGCCCTCCCCCAGGGGTCCGCCGGACGATCCGGGCGTACCGGAACATGCCGTCCATCATCGCGGACGGTTCGTCCGGAGTCGAACTGTTTTCGCCGGAGCGGGCGTTCAGGCGCCGCCGCCGGGCGGGGCCGTGCGCGGCGCCCGTGCCGCACCTGTGACGGTCACGACACGATCCATACGGCGATCACACACATGTGTCGGTTACTGTCGCGGGATGCTCGATGCCAACCGCTCTGGCACCGCCACGGCCGTTCCCCCGGCCGCCGCCACGGAGCTTCCCGTCCCCTTGCCGGACCTGCGTGCGGGGGTCGCCGCCCGCTGCACGCGCGTGCTGTTCTCCCCGTACACCAGACTGTCGCTGCTGCTCGCGCTGCTCGCGGCGGCCGGCGTGGGCGTGCTGCTGTTCGAGCCGCAGCGGCTGCTGACGCACGGCTGGCCGCCGCAGCTCGGCGGGGCCGCGGCGGCGCTGGTGTTCGCGGTGGCGTACGGGCTGTGCACGGTGGCGTTCGTCCCCCGGCCGCTGCTGAACCTGGCCGCGGGGGCGCTGTTCGGCGCACAGCTCGGTCTGGCGACGGCGCTCGCGGGCACGGTGCTCGGCGCCGGGGTGGCGTTCGGTCTCGGCCGGGTGCTCGGGCAGGAGGCGTTGCGTCCACTGCTGCGGGGCCGCTGGCTGAAGGCGGTGGACGGGCAGCTCAGCCGGCACGGGTTCCGGTCGATGCTGGCGGTCCGGCTCTTCCCCGGGGTGCCGTTCTGCGCGGCGAACTACTGCGCCGCCGTCTCGCGCATGGGCTGGCTGCCCTTCCTGCTGGCCACGGCGCTCGGCTCGATCCCGAACACGGCCGCCTACGCGGTCGCCGGCGCCCGCGCCTCGACGCCGACCTCCCCCGCCTTCCTGATCGCGATGGCCTGCATCGCCGTACCGGCCCTGGCGGGCACGGTGGTGGCCTGGCGCAAGCGGCACCGGCTGCGCGTGCGCTGACCCCCGCCCCGCGGCCGCTCGCGGCGGCGGGGCGGGGGCCGCACGGTCCCTGGGCGGGGCCCGCGAGTCAGACCCCTTCGAGGATCATCGCGTTGGCGAGGCCGCCCGCCTCGCACATCGCCTGCAGGGCCCAGCGGGCGCCGCGCTCGCGCATCGCGTGCACCAGGGTCGTGGTGAGCCGGGTGCCGCTCGCGCCGAGCGGGTGGCCGAGGGCGATGGCGCCCCCGTGCACGTTGACCCTGGCGAGGTCGGCGCCGGTCTCCTGCTGCCAGGCGAGGACCACGCTGGCGAAGGCCTCGTTGACCTCGAACAGGTCGATGTCGGCGAGGTCCAGCCCTGCCCGGCGCAGCACCTTCTCGGTGGCCGGGACGACACCGGTGAGCATCAGCAGCGGGTCGGAGCCGGTCACGGCGAAGCTGTGCAGCCGGGCCAGCGGGCGCAGGCCGAGCCGGGCGGCCGTCTCGCCGGAGGTGATCAGGACGGCGGAGGCGCCGTCGTTGATCGGGCTGGCGTTGCCCGCGGTGACGTTCCACTCGATCTGCGGGAAGCGCTCGGCGAAGGCCGGGTCGTAGTAGGCGGGCTGGAGCCCCGCGAGGATCTCCGGGGTGCTGCCGGGCCGCACGCACTCGTCGCGGGCGACGCCGTCCAGCGGCGCGACCTCGGCGTCGAAGAGGCCCGCCTGCCACGCCGCGGCCGCCTTGCGGTGGGAGGAGACCGCGAACTCGTCCATCCGCGCGCGCGTGAGGGACCACTTCGCGGCGATGAGTTCGGCGCTGATGCCCTGCGGCACCAGTCCCTCGGGGTAGCGCTCGGCGACGCCCGGCCCGAACGGGTCCTTCCCCGCGGGCACGTTGGACCACATCGGCACACGGCTCATCGACTCCACACCGCAGGCGACGACGAGGTCGTACGCGCCCGACAGCACGCCCTGCGCGGCGAAGTGCACGGCCTGCTGGGAGGAACCGCACTGGCGGTCCACGGTGGTCGCCGGGACGGACTCGGGGAGGCCGGCGGCGAGGACGGCGTACCGGGTGGTGTTCATGGCCTGCTCGCCGACCTGGTCGACGGTGCCGCCGATCACGTCGTCGATCAGCGCGGGGTCGACGCCGGAGCGCTCGACCAGGGTGCGCAGCGTGTGCGCGAGGAGTTGCACGGGGTGGACGTGGGCGAGGGAGCCGTTCGGCTTCCCCTTGCCGATCGGGGTGCGTACGGCTTCGACGATGACTGCGTCTCGCATGGTGCGGGCCTCCTTGGCCGCCCTGGCTGCGCCTGGGGTACCGGTGAGTAGGAAATCCGGACTCACCATAGTCCCTATGGTTTGAAAATCAAACCCTCATTTAGACTGAGGCGCATGGCCGCCACGAAGGACCCGCGTCCCTGTTCGATCGCCGACGCCCTCGCGCTGGTCGGCGAGAAGTACTCCCTGCTCGTCCTGCGGGAGGTGTGCCTCGGCAACGGCCGCTTCGAGCAGCTCGTGCGCAACATCGGCGCCCCGCGCGACATCCTGGCCACCCGGCTGCGCCGGCTCGTGGAGGCCGGCATCCTCACCAAGCGCATGTACAGCGAGCGTCCCCAGCGGTTCGAGTACCGGCCCACGCAGGCGGGGCTGGAGCTGGAACCGGTCCTGATCACCCTCAAGGAGTGGGGCGACCGGCACCTGCGCAAGGGTGTCGACCTGCCGATGACCGTCGAGCACTCGTGCGGCGGCGAACTGGTGCCCGTGGTCACCTGCCGGGCCTGCGGCGAGGCCGTGCGCCACGAGGACCTGACGGCCCGCCCCCAGGCCCCGGGCTGGACGGTCGCCGGGCCGACGACCGCCTGACCGGACTGCCCCGCCCCTGTTTCCCGGCTGTCACCCGGGCCCGCTACGCTGCCCTCGTCACATGATCACCCTTTCTCTCCGGCACTTGGACGTCATACCTTCATGTCTTGGTTCGAATCCCTCGTCCTCGGACTCGTCCAGGGGCTGACCGAGTTCCTGCCCGTCTCCTCCAGCGCGCATCTGCGGCTGACCGCGGCGTTCTCGGGCTGGGAGGACCCCGGGGCCGCCTTCACGGCGATCACACAGATCGGCACGGAGGCCGCCGTCCTCATCTACTTCCGCAAGGACATCGGCCGGATCATCTCGTCCTGGTTCCGGTCGCTGTTCGACAAGTCGATGCGGAGCAACCACGACGCGCAGATGGGCTGGCTGGTGATCGTCGGCTCGATCCCGATCGGCCTGCTGGGCGTGACGCTGAAGGACCAGATCGAGGGGCCGTTCCGCGACCTGCGGATCACCGCCACCATGCTCGTCGTCGTCGGCGTGGTCATCGGCATCGCCGACCGGCTGGCGGCCCGCGACGAGAACGGCGGCCGGCACCGGGCGCCCAAGCAGCGCAAGACGCTGGAGAACCTCGGCATCAGGGACGGCCTGATCTTCGGCCTGTGCCAGGCCTGCGCGCTCATCCCGGGCGTCTCGCGCTCCGGCGCGACCATCAGCGGCGGCCTGTTCATGGGGTACAGGCGCGAGGCCGCCGCCCGCTACTCCTTCCTGCTCGCCATCCCGGCCGTCCTCGCCTCCGGCGCCTTCGAGGTGAAGGACTCGGTGGGCGCGGGCCATGTGGCGTGGGGACCCACCCTGTTCGCCACGGTGATCGCGTTCGTCTCCGGGTACGCGGTGATCGCGTGGTTCATGAAGTGGATCTCCAACAAGAGCTTTATGCCGTTCGTCTGGTACCGCGTCGTCCTCGGCATCGTCATCATCGTCCTGGTCACCGCGGGCGTACTCAGCCCGCACGCGGCGGAGTCGGCGGGCTGAGCGAAGGGGTGGCGCGGTTTCCCGCCACCGGGCCGTCGGCGCGATCTCCCAGAGAGTCCGATGCTTCGGCCTGCGCCGATGTCGCCAGCACGGCCTGGCCGAAGCCCGACGGCTGTCCCTGCCGAAGACAATCCGGTCGCCTGGCAAAACCGTGTCGAGTGTCGGCCAAGGAGGACCCTCTCGCAGCAAGCGCAGGAACTCCTCCCCGAAGCGCCTCCCGTTCGGGAACTGGTCGCCGAGCTCCCAACGCCACGCGGCGACCATCGCGATGACGAGCTGCCGGCACTCGTCCAGCAGCCCTTGGTCAACGCTCGGGTAGTGCTCGCAGACCGCCTCGGGAACATGGGCGAGATCGAACTCGACGGGTCCACGGCAGCACGTCTCGAGGTCGACGAACAACGGGCCGCTCTCCGTGCTGAGCACATTGCCCGGGTGCGGCTCGCCGTGGAGGAGCTGCTCCACGGCGCCGCGCTCCTCGATCGCCCGTCGCAGACTTGCCAGCCTGCCGCTGAGGAACACGCGGTCCACGTCGGCGAGCTCGGGCGAGCGATCCGGGTCGGCGACGACTTCTTCCGCCTCCGTGATCCGGTCCGTGAACCTCGGGCTCGGCACGTCGACCTCGCGCATGCCGGCGTGCAGCCGCTCCAGCGCCCCGGCGTAGTCGACTGGTGCGGTGTGAGGTGCCACGGGCTCGTAATAGGTCCACAGCGTCACCGCGAAGCCATCGCGCGTGTACACCCGCCGGTCCGCCCTGGGCTCCAGGGGGCACACCGGGCATCCGACCTCGGCGAGCCGCTGGGCCAGCTCGACTTCGAACTGTGCAACCTCTTGTCCCACCGGGGCGACCCGGGCGAAGACGTCGCACGGCGTCAGCCGCAGGGCCAGCTTGTTCGAGTTGTGGAGAACGATTGCATCGTCGGCCGGCAGGCCGAGCGACGCGGCGACCGAACTCGCAGCCGCGATCGCACGCGTGACGTCGGTCGTCTCTACCCTCGAATCCTGCCACGGATGACGTGACAGCCACCGCGCCTCGGCGCGGCGGACCGGATTCGCCCACAGCCCGCCAGTCGCCACGGGAGAAGACTTCCCGCGGAGATCGACCAAGTGTCGGCAAGTGCACACCCCCCTGCCCGACCAGGTGCCGGACGGATGCAGCCAAGCCGGGTCCCATATCCACGACACCCGCCGCACCGCCGGTCTTCCCCAGTCACGACTCGGCAACCGCATCAACCGCGCCGGCTATACGGGTGGTCGACTACGGTCAGCGCTCTTGCCCGTTGAAATTCTCGATCAGCGGCGACAGTTCGAGGAGGCTCCCCACCCGGAAGGTGGGGAGCCTTCTCGCTTCCTCGGTCTCCCACTGGATCGTGGCCCACGGCCCGCGGTGCACGAGCGCCGTGTGCATCCCGGCCGCCGCCGCGGGCCGGATGTCATTGTCGACCCGGTCGCCGACGTACAGCATCTCGCCCAGCTCGACCGGGACGACTTCCACGACGCGGTCAAAGAAGGCCCGGTCCGGCTTGCTCGCCCCCCAGTCGTCCGAGGTACCGATCAGGTCGACGTCCGGGGTGAACAACTTGCGCAGGATCTTCCCGGCACGAACCGTCTGGTTCCCGGCGATGCCGAGCCACAGCCCGTCAGCACGGAGCGCGGCAAGCGCATCGCCACATCCGGGTAGAGATCCCCCTCGTCGAAAGTCTCCGACTGCCCAGCCTCCGCGCGACGCTCA
Source organism: Streptomyces sp. NPDC025833 (assembly GCF_055558055.1). Classification (NCBI taxonomy): domain Bacteria; kingdom Bacillati; phylum Actinomycetota; class Actinomycetes; order Kitasatosporales; family Streptomycetaceae; genus Streptomyces; species Streptomyces sp. NPDC025833. The sequence continues at coordinate 50,964 of NZ_JBVHNF010000020.1, read as the reverse complement.
CGCTCGGCGTACAGATCGAAGCCGGGGCGGAACTCGGCGAAGGTCTCGCGGTAGTCGCGGCCTTGGGCGATGACGGCACCGAACATCGCGGCGAGGTGTGCCGGGGCACGCCCAGCCAGTCGGCCCAGGCGCCGTACTCCCGGGTCTCGTCGACGAGGCACTCGCCCACGTCGAAGATCACAGCGCGAATCATGGGGGCAGAGTACCGGCGCCGGCCCGCGCGACTTCGGCGTGTGTGCGAGCGGGACCCGGCCGACAAGTTGAGATCAGCCGCCTCCGTCTCGCACGACTCTCCCCGTTGATCTGGCGGAGTGGACGAGGTCGCAGATCAAGGTCGCTCGGGCAAAGTCGTCATGGGTTTGTCGTTGAAGTGGATCTCCAACAAGAGCTTCATGCCGTTCGTCCGGTGCCGCGTCGTCCTCGGCATCGCCATCGGCGCCCTGGTCACCGCGGGCGTACTCAACCCGCACGCGGCGGAGTCGGCGGGCTGACGCACCACCGCACGGCATTGTTTCGGACATCTTCCGCCCTGGCGGGCACCCGCCCGCGACCTGCGCAACACCCCGCGACCACCGATCGATTCGCAGGTACGAACGTTTCGGCACGCGGCCCTGGTGACCAACGCCCTACCTTCTGCGTAGCCGCACGGTAGCGCACCGTCAGCCTCAGCCCCTAGGCTGTGCCGCATGTCCCCCGATTCCCCACCCCCTGGTTCCGCGCGGTCTGCCACCGAGGTGAACGAGCAGATCCGGGCGCTGTGGCTGCGTGCGGGCGGCACCCTGTCAGCCCAGGAACGCGCGGAGTACGAGCGGTTGGTGATCGAGTGGGCCGCGGCGGCCCGCGACCGGGTCACCGAGGCCGCCTGAGCACGCGGCCGTCGCCCCACGGCCGCCGCCAGGCAGTTACGCCCGCGTGGACGCGCCGGGCCGGACGCCGAATCCCGCCGACGTCGGCCTGAGTTGCAGCGACCACGGCGCGAGGGGAGGATTGATTCCGGCCCGTTGCGCATATCGTGCTCATTTCGAAGGCTCAACCGGATGGGTTGCGACGAGCCCCATCCCTTTCCCTGGCCTTGGATCACCGTCCACTGCACGGGGTGACCTTTCGAAACTCTCCGAGAGATGACCGGAGAGTCGGCAGCACCCGGCGGAGCCTCGGAAATCTGGATGGCCACGCGATGAACGGCCTGCGGTTCGGGCCCATGGAATCGCCGGGAAGCCAGTCCGGATTTCCGCCGCGTCGAATCAATGAGAGCGGAATCGAAACGCATCGTGCGGAAAAGGATCGCGCGTGCGGGAGGAAGGGGCAAACTCGTGCGGAATCGCCAGAAGCAGCAGATAGCGACAGCGATAGCGGCGGCGGCCATGGTGGGTGGAGCCATCACCCTCGGGAGTCCAGCCTCCGCGGCACCTGCACCGAGCGACATGGTGTCCATCGCCCAGGTGCGCACCGGCACCGGCACGGCGCAGAACCAGCTCCCGGACAAGTCGTGCAACAACAACTGCAAGTCCAACAACAACAAGAAGTCGAACAGCAACAAGAAGTCCAACAGCCGGAAGTTCGGCAACACCCAGGGCGGCACGCAGGGCGGCGGCAGCGGCAACACCCAGGGCGGCACCCAGGGCGGCGGCTCCGGCAACACCCAAGGTGGCACGCAGGGTGGCGGTCGCGGCAACACCCAGGGCGGCACCCAGGGCGGCGGCAACGGCAACACCCAAGGTGGCACGCAGGGTGGCGGTCGCGGCAACACCCAGGGCGGCACGCAGGGTGGCGGCAGCGGCAACACCCAGGGCGGCACCCAGGGCGGCGGCAACGGCAACACCCAAGGTGGCACGCAGGGCGGCGGCTCCGGCAACACCCAGGGCGGCACCCAGGGCGGCGGCAACGGCAACACCCAAGGTGGCACGCAGGGCGGCGGCTCCGGCAACACCCAGGGCGGCACGCAGGGCGGCGGCTCCGGCAACACCCAGGGCGGCACGCAGGGCGGCGGCTCCGGCAACACCCAGGGCGGCACCCAGGGTGGCGGCAGCGGCAACACCCAAGGTGGCACCCAGGGCGGCGGCTCCGGCAACACCCAAGGCGGCACCCAGGGCTGACCGTTGAGGCAGTTCAAGGAATACGGCACCTCGCGGAGTTCTCCTCCGCGGGGTGCCTGTCGCTCGTCACTCCGGGAAGTGAGGAAAGTGGCCAAGGCAATTCTGCGAAGTCTTCTCCCCGCGGCCACCGCCACCGCCTGCCTCGTGGCCGGCGCGGGGGCGGCGTCGGCGCACGCGTGGACCTCCCCGCCCCGCACGACATCCGCGCCCCGCACGACATTCACGCCCCGCACGGCATCCGAGCTGCGCTGCTATGCGACGGCGAAAGACCCAGGAACGCCCGTCTGCTATCGCGTCTCGGCGAAAACCGAGTTCCGGCACGGGCAGCTCGTCTACGTCCCGATCCTCATTCAGGTGCCGGTACCCTCGCATCCGCCGTCCGTGACCGTCGTCGGCAGTCTGGACGACATCCACCCGGACACGATGACGTCCGCCGGGTGACAAGCGGCCGTAGGGCGAACATTCACCCCGCGCGCCTCTTGGCTCCGCGTCCGCCGTGCCCAACACTGACCCGATGACGCAGCGCGCGGAATTCGCGACCGTGAGAGACCGGCTTGCCGTCGACGACCTGGTCACCGCGTACGCGGTGGCGGTGGACGACGGCGACTGGGCGGCGTACCGGAAGCTCTTCACGCCGGACGGACGAGCCGACTACCGCTCGGCGGGCGGTATCGAGGGCGACGCCGAACGGATCGCCGGCTGGCTCGCCGGGAGCCTGTCGCCGTTCGCCATGCGCCAGCACCTGATCGTCAACCGGCAGGTGCGGTTCGCGACCCTGGAGCACGACACCGGGGACACCGCCCGGGTGCGGGCCGACTACCTCAACCCGATGCGGCTCGCCGGGCCCGACGGCACCGCCGCACCGGACCTGGTCTGCGGCGGCCGCTACGACTTCGGACTGCTGCGCACCACCGACGGGTGGCGGCTGTGCGAGGTCGTCGTGCACGAGAAGTGGCGCCGCCCGCCCGGCACCCCCGGCGCCCCCGGCACCCCGTAGGACCGGCCGGCCGGCGCCCGGCGGGACCGCGCGGCACGGACCCCGCCCGCGGCCTGTCGAAGATCGGCCCCCAGCGCGCACACTGTGACTGTCGCTGGGTAGGGAGGGTCCCCATGAGGACGATCGACCGCTGGCTGACCTCCCCTTGGCGCCGCTCGGGCGCCGCCGCCCTCACGGGCGCCCTGCCCGTGCTCGCGTTCCCCTCCCCCGCGCTGTGGTGGTTCGCGTACGTCGCCCTGGTGCCCTGGATCCTGCTGACCCGCTCGGCACCGACCGGGCGGCGGGCCGCGTACGACGGCTGGTGCGGCGGCTTCGGCTTCCTGGTGGCCGTCCACCACTGGCTGCTGCCGAGCCTGCATGTGTTCATCTTCCTGATAGCCGCGCTGCTCGGCCTGCTCTGGGCGCCCTGGGGGGTGCTGGTACGGCGCTTCCTGGGCGGAACGCCGTCACGGGGCGGGGCCGCCGCCGCACTGCTGGTGCTGCCCTCGGCCTGGCTGGCGGTGGAACTCGTCCGGTCCTGGCAGGGTCTCGGCGGACCGTGGGGCATGCTGGGCGCCAGCCAGTGGCAGGTGGCGCCGGCGCTGCGGCTGGCCTCGGTCGGCGGTGTGTGGCTGCTCAGCCTCCTGGTGGTCGCCGTCAACGTGGCGGTGGCCCTGCTGGCGTCGGTGCGCGCGGCACGGGTGCCCGCCCTGGCCGCGCTGGTCGCCACGGCCGCCGCGACGTCGGCCGCGTGGGTGTGGGCGCCGCGCCCCGACGTCGACGGCCGGGTGCGGGTCGCCGTCGTGCAGCCGGGCATCGTGGCCGGCGAGGACAGCGGCGACCGGCGCTTCGACGAGGGGGAGCGGCTGACCCGGCGGCTCGCGGGGCGGAACGTCGACCTGGTGGTGTGGGGCGAGTCCAGCGTCGGCTTCGACCTGCACGACCGCCCCGACCTGGCCCGGCGGCTGGCCGCGCTGTCCCGGTCGACCGGCGCCGACGTGCTGGTGAACGTGGACGCCCGCCGCTCCGGCCGGCCGGGCATCTACAAGAGTTCCGTCCTGGTCGGTCCGAACGGCCCGACCGGCGACCGGTACGACAAGATGCGGCTGGTCCCGTTCGGCGAGTACATACCGGCCCGTTCCCTGCTCGGCTGGGCCACCTCGGTCGGCCGGGCCGCGGGCGAGGACCGGCGGCGCGGCACCGGACAGACGGTGATGGACGTCGGGCGCGGACTCCGCGTCGGCCCGCTGATCTGCTTCGAGACCGCGTTCCCCGACATGAGCCGGCACCTCGCCGGGGACGGCGCGGACCTCCTCGTCGGCCAGTCCTCCACCGCGTCCTTCCAGCGCAGCTGGGCGCCGGAGCAGCACGCCTCGCTCGCCGCGCTGCGCGCCGCGGAGACCGGCCGGCCCGTGGTGCACGCCACGCTCACCGGCGTGTCGGCGGTGTACGGCCCGGCGGGGCAGCGCCTCGGCCCGTGGCTCGGCACCGGCGCGAGCACCGCGCGCGTCTACGAGGTGCCGCTCGCGCACGGCGTCACGCCGTACGTCCGCCACGGGGACTGGCCGGTGCCCGGCGCGCTGCTGGTGCTGGCCGCGCTCGGCGTCACCGAGGGGGTGCGGGCGCTCAGGCCGCGCCGGAGCGGTCGTGCACCGCTCGTACCACCCGCTCGCACAGTTCATGGGTCGCCAGCGCGTCCCTCGCGCTGAGCACCTTCCCGGCCCGCACGGCGTCGAGGAAGGCGAGCGCCGCCTGTTCGATGCCGCGCTGGCGGGCCACCGGCACCCAGTCGCCGCGCCGGCGCAGGGTCGGCTGGCCCTTGTGGTCGATCACGTCGGCGAGGTTGGCCACCTGGCGCTTGCTGTCCTGACCGGACACCTCCAGGATCTCCTCGTTGGAGCCGCTGAGCCGGTTCATCACGCCGAGCGCGGTGAAGCCGTCCCCGGCGAGCTGGAGCACCACGTGGTGGAGCAGCCCGTCCTCGACGCGGGCGCGGACGGTGACGTCGTCGACCGGTCCCGGCACCAGGAAGCGCAGGGTGTCGACGACGTGGATGAAGTCGTCCAGGATCATCGAACGCGGTTCCTCGGGCAGCCCGACCCGGTTCTTCTGGAGCAGGATCAGCTCGCGCGGGTGGTCCAGGCACTGCGCGTACCCGGGCGCGTACCGGCGGTTGAAGCCGACGGACAGCGTGACGCCGCGCCGTTCGGCGAGGGCGACCAGCCGCTCGGAGTCGGCGAGTTCGTAGGCGAGCGGCTTGTCCACGTACGTCGGGACGCCGGCGTCGAGGAGCCGGGTGACGATCTCGGGGTGGACCGCGGTGGGGGCGTGCACGAAGGCCGCGTCCAGGCCGGCGCCGAGCAGCGAGTCCAGGGTGGTGTGCCGCTGCTCCGGGGGCACGCGCAGACCGTCCCCGACCCGGTCCAGGGTGGCGGGCGTGCGGGTCTGCAGATGGAGCTCCAGCCCCGGCTGCGTTCCCAGCACCGGCAGGTACGCCTTCTGCGCGATGTCGCCGAGTCCGATGCAGCCGACCTTCACGTGCTCTCCTCCACCACTGGCCCGCGTGTTCCCTGCCGGAAGCATACGGGGACCGCGGATCGGCGGTGCCGCGCGGGACGGGCCCCGGGGCGGGCCGCCGCCAGGGACGCTCCGCCGGTGCCCGGAGCGCCGTTTCGTCGCACCGGTCCGGGAAAACCGCTGGCCGTCGGGGGTGTCCGCAGTTGATGATGCGAGCATGACGATCAAGCGGGAAGAGCCGCCCACGCATGCCGACGAACGCACCATGCTGGAGGGCTGGCTCGACTACCACCGCCAGACCCTCGTCCAGAAGTGCACGGGGCTGACCGACGCCCAGTTGCGGACCCCGTCCGTGCCGCCCTCGGATCTGACCCTGCTGGGGCTGGCCCGGCACCTGGCGGAGGTGGAGCGGTTCTGGTTCCACGAGGTGCTGCTGGGCGAGGACCCGGGTGTCCTCTACTGCACCGAGGAGGACCCGGACGGCGACTTCCACCTCACGGACGCGGACACCTGGGAGGAGACGTCCGCAGCCCTCAGCGCCCAGATCGACACGTCCCGCCGCAACACCTCCGGGCTCGCGCTCGACGACTTCTCCCGGGGCAGGAGCCGGTCCTCCGAGGAGCCGTTCAACCTCCGCTGGATCTACACGCACATGATCGAGGAGTACGCCCGGCACAACGGGCACGCCGACCTGCTCCGGGAGCGGATCGACGGCGCCACCGGCGACTGAACGTCAGCTCCGGCGCGCCGGAGTCCCCCGCACGGGGCACGCGATCACCCGAACGGTGCCCCACGTTCGGCTATCCGGCGTCGAGCCGGGTACCGACCGAGCAGAGTGGCGCGGGTGCATCGAACGACGACCACCGCAGCGCTCCTGCTCACCGTGACCGTCTCGGCCCTCTCCGGTTGCGTGACGGTGCGGCAACCAGGGCCCCCGGCCACCGCCCCGTCGAGGCCGGCGGCGGCCCGGCCGGACGGCGACGCACGGCTCAGGGTGGTGCAGGCGCCGGTGGCCGAGGCACTGGAGATGGCGGGGGCGTCCCGGCGTCCGGAGCCCCCCGGGCCGCCCGTCCGGCCCCGGCCGGCCGCCTCCCCCGCGGTCACGCACCGTCCGCCCGCCCCGCCCGGGCCCCCGCGCACGAACCCGTACCCGGGCGCTCCCCGCCGGCCCACCGCCGGTGTGCGGGCCCCGGCCCCGGTGGCCTCCGCGCTCCCGGACCTGTGCGCCCTCGGCACGCTGTACGGGGGCCGGCGCCTACCCGGCCCCGCGAGCGGCCTCTGCGATCAGGAGCGCGGGCACTGATCCACGTCGGGGGCGCGGCCACGCGGCGACTCCGCCCCGGTCGACGGCGCGCGCCGGGCGCTACCACCGGCGCGGCAGCCGGCCGTCGCCGCCCCCGGTGTCCTCCTCGCCCAGCCGCAGCGCCAGGCGGCCGATCGCGGACCTGACCCCCGCGCCGTAACCGTCGTCGCCCAGGGCGCCCGCGGTGCTGCGGGCGCGGCGCAGGTGGCTGCGGGCCGCCTCGGCGCGGCCGAGCTTGGCGTAGTCGGCGGCCAGGTTGAGGTGGAGGGACGGGAAGAAGCCCCGGACGCCGGCCGGGTCACCGCCCGCGCGGCCGCCGGCCAGTTCCTCGGCCGCCGACAACGCCCGCAGGTCCCAAGCCAGTTCGTCCGCCGGGTCGTCCTGCGTGTCGGCCAGGTAGTGGGCCAGGGTGCAGCGGTGCAGCGGGTCGCCGTCCTCGCCGAGCTCCGCCCACAGGTCCAGGAGACGGCTGCGGGCCTCCTCGCGGTCGCCGGCGTGGTGCAGCATCACGACCTGTCCGATCCGCGTCAGCAAGGCGTCCGGCGCCGCCTGCTCCTGTCGCTCCGCCACGGTGTGCCTCCGGCCCGTCGGCAATGGTCCGGTCCCGACGCTAACCGGCGCCGCCGGGATTCCCGGTCAGGCGGCGCCGGTACACCGGGGCCGTCAGCCCAGGTTCGGGATGCGCCAGTCGACCGGCTCGTGGCCCTGGCGGGCGATCGCCTCGTTGATCTGCGTGAACGGGCGGGAGCCGAAGAACTTCTTCGCGGACAGCGGGGAGGGGTGCGCGCCCTTGACCACCGCGTGCCGGGTCTCGTCGATCAGCGGGAGCTTCTTCTGGGCGTAGTTGCCCCACAGGACGAAGACCGCCGGGTCGGGGCGGGAGACGACGGCGCGGATCACGGCGTCGGTGAACTTCTCCCAGCCCTTGCCCTTGTGCGAGTTGGCCTCGCCGGCCCGGACGGTGAGGACCGCGTTCAGCAGCAGCACGCCCTGCCGGGCCCACGGCATCAGGTAGCCGTTGTCCGGGACGGGCAGGCCCAGCTCCTCCTGCATCTCCTTGTAGATGTTCCGCAGCGAGGGCGGGGTCTTCACGCCGGGACGGACCGAGAAGCACAGGCCGTGGCCCTGGCCCTCGCCGTGGTACGGGTCCTGGCCCAGGACGAGGACCTTCACCCGCTCGTACGGCGTGGCGTCGAGCGCCGCGAAGACCTCCTCGCGCGGCGGGTAGACGGGGCCCTTCGCCCGCTCCTCCTCGACGAACTCGGTCAGCTCCTTGAAGTAGGGCTGCTGCAGTTCGTCGCCCAGAACCCCGCGCCAGGACTCGGGCAGCATGGCGATGTCGGTCACGTCAACGTCCTCACGATGTCGATCGACTACACGGCGTGCGGTCACTTCCAGGCTTCAGAACCTACAACCGACCGCTGACAACCGGTGTCCCGCAGGGGGTTCACCAGCTGGTCTTGCGGTGCAGCGCCCACATCGTCATGATCGTCGACGGGTCCAGGGCCTGCTCGCCGCCGGCGATGTCGACGCTGGCCGCCACGAACTGCCGCCCCTGCCAGAGCGGGATCAGCCGGGCGTCGTCCACCATAATCTGCTGCGCCGCCTCCACGTCCTCGACGGTCTGCGCGCGGTCGCTCTCGGCGCGCGCGTGCGGCAGCAGTCTGCCGGTGATCTCCTTGGCCGGGTAAGGCGTGCCGAGGGCGTTGTGCTCGCCGACGAACGGGGCGATGAAGTTGTCCGCGTCGGGGAAGTCCGGGGACCAGCCGCGCCCGAACACCGGGTACTCGCCCTTCTGGTAGCCGACCACGTAGGTCTTCCAGGGGCTGCTCTTCAGGGTGATGGTGAACAGTCCGGAGCCCTCAAGCTGCCGCTTGAGCTCCCGGAACATCTCGGCCGTCTCGGAGCCGTAGCGGTCGGTGGTGTACCAGAAGGTGAGCGGGACGCGCTGGGTGATGCCGGCGTCGGAGAGGATCTTGCGGGCCTTGTCGACGCTCGGGTCGCCGTAGTCGTCGAAGAAGCCGGTGGCGTGTCCGGTCAGCCCCTTGGGGACCATCGAGTACAGCGGGTCGACCGTGTCCTTGTACACCTTGTGCGCGATCGCGCCCCGGTCCACGAGCTGGGCGACGGCCTTGCGGACGGCGGGCTGCTTGGCCCAGGTGTCCTCGGGGTTGAACACCAGGTAGCTGATGTCGGTGCCGGCGCCGTCGACCAGTTGCAGGTTCTTGTCGCGGTGCTCCTGGAGGGCGAGGATGTCGTCGGCGGCGAGACCGCGGTAGGTGACGTCGATCCGCTTGTCGCGCAGCGCCTTGACCATGCTCGCGGAGTCCTTGAAGTAGCGGATGGTCACCGCGTCGTTCTGGCGCTTGGCGAACCCCTCGTAGTTGGCGTTGCGGACCAGGACGGCCGTGTCGCCCTCCGCGTAGGACCGCAGTTCGTACGGCCCCGAGCCGTACACGTCGGTGTCCTTGCGCAGGGAGTCGGCGGGGTAGTCGTCCGGGTCGACGATCGACATGGCGGGGGTGGCCAGCACGAACGGGAAGGTGGCGTCGGGCTGGTTGAGGTGGAAGACGACCTCGCGGTCGCCGGACGCCTCCACCTTGTCCAGGCTGCCGAGCAGCCCGGCGGGGCCGCCGGGGGCGTCGATGGTGCGGATGCGTGCGATCGAGTACCGCACGGCCTCGGCGGTCAGCGGGTCGCCGTCGGCGAACTTCAGGCCGGCGCGCAGCTTGCAGCGGTAGGTGCGGCTCCTGGAGTCGGTGAAGGCGCAGCTCTCGGCGGCGTCGGGCTGGGGGGTGGTGGCCCCGTTCGGGTAGGCGAGGAGCGTCTGGAAGATGTTCCGGTAGAGCTCCCAGGAGCCGTCCCACGCGGCAGCCGGGTCCAGCGTGCTGGGGACGCTGGTGGTGCCCACGACGATCGGACCCTGGTCGTCGGGGTCGCCGTCGGAGAGCAGACTGCACCCGGCGACCAGCGATATGGACGCGATCGCCGCGACTTTCCGCAGGAATCGGTTCCGGTTGAACACGCGCACGCTCCTCGATCTGCCATACCAAGGGTCGGCAGACCATACCGCAGCGTCCGGGCCCCCGAACCACGCCTGGAACAGGGCTTCTTGTTCACTTCGACGATGACGACGTTGTCAGTTCGCTGGGCGGTGTCGCGGGGGTGTTCCGGGCGCCGATCCGTCCGAAAATCGGCGCCCGGAAGGTGCTCAGACGCCCGCGTTGAGGAAGAGGCCGCCGTCCACGACGAGGGTCTGACCGGTGATCCAGTCGGACTGCGCGGAGGTGAGGAAGGCGGCGGCCCCGCCGATGTCGGAGGGCACCCCGAGCCGGCCGAGCGGGTAGGCCGCCGCGGCCTCCTCCTCGCGGCCCTCGTAGAGCGCCTGCGCGAACTTGGTCTTGACGACGGCCGGGGCGATGGCGTTGACCCGCACCCCGGGCGCGAACTCGTGCGCCAGCTGCTGGGTCAGGTTGATCATCGCGGCCTTGCTCACGCCGTACGCGCCGATGAAGGGCGAGGGCGCGAGGCCGGCGATCGAGGCGATGTTGACGATCGCGCCGCCGTTGTCCTTCTGCCAGGCGTGCCAGGTCTTCTGCGCGAGGCCGAGGGCGGAGATCACGTTGGTCTCGAAGACCTTGCGGGCGACGCCGAGGTCGAGGTCGGCGATCGGGCCGAACACGGGGTTGGTGCCCGCGTTGTTGACCAGGAAGTCGACCCGGCCGAAGGCGTCCATGGTCCGCCCGACGATCTCGCCCTGGTGGTCCAGGTCGTGGGCCTTGCCGGCCACGCCGATGACGCGCTCGGCACCGAGCCGCTCGACGGCCTCCTTCAGGGCGTCCTCGTTGCGGCCGGTGATGCACACGCGGTCGCCGCGGGCGACCAGCGCCTCGGCGACGCCGTAGCCGATGCCGCGGCTCGCGCCGGTGACGATCGCGGCCCTGCCGGAGGGCTCGGGGAGTTCAGTCATGTCCGTGCTACCTCGGAATCCCTAGTCGAGCGGTCCGCCGGCGACGTACAGCACCTGGCCGGAGACGAAGCCGGCGGCCTCGCCGGTGAAGAAGGCGATGGCGTTGGCGATGTCCTCCGGCTCGCCGACGCGCTGCACCGGGATCTGGGTGGCGGCGGCCGCCTTGAAGTCGTCGAAGCCCATGCCCACGCGGTCGGCGGTGGCCTTGGTCATCTCGGTGGCGATGAAGCCGGGGGCGACGGCGTTGGCCGTGACGCCGAACTTGCCCAGCTCGATGGCGAGGGTCTTGGTGAAGCCCTGGAGACCGGCCTTGGCCGCCGAGTAGTTGGCCTGGCCGCGGTTGCCGAGCGCCGAGGAGGAGGAGAGGTTGACGACCCGGCCCCAGCCCGCGTCCACCATGTGCTTCTGGACGGCCTTGGTCATCAGGAACGAGCCGCGCAGGTGCACGTTGAGGACCGTGTCCCAGTCGGACGCGCTCATCTTGAACAGCAGGTTGTCGCGCAGCACGCCGGCGTTGTTGACGAGGATCGTCGGGGCGCCCAGCTCCTCGACGACCCGGGTGACGGCGGCCTCGACCTGCGCCTCGTCGGAGACGTCCGCGCCGACCGCGATCGCCTTGCCACCGGCGGCGGTGATCTTCTCGACCGTGTCCTTGCAGGCGGCCTCGTCCAGGTCGATCACGGCGACCGCGCGGCCCTCGGCGGCCAGCCGTACGGCCGTCGCTGCGCCGATGCCGCGCGCCGCGCCGGTGACTACCGCGACCCGCTGTTCAGTGGTGGACATGCTGTGTCTCCTCGCCCTTGAGAGAACCTGTCGGACCCTCGGAGAGAGTCCCTCATGCGGTGAGCGACCGCTTAGTACCTTCAGTACCCAGGACGCTAGAAGCCCTGGCACCCGGTGTCAACGGCACATCGGGCCGGTGTGATCCATTACCTCACCAGGAGGTCCAGCAACCGCTCCGTCTCAGCGGCCGGGTCGGCGGTCAGGCCGGTGTGCACGGGTCCGGGCTGGACCACCGTGGACCGGGGCGCGATCAGCCAGCGGTAACGGCGCCCGGCGTCGTCACCGGCCGCCTGCCCGGCCTCCTCGCCGCCCGCGCAGTGGCGTTCGACGGCGCTGAGCGCGGCGCGCACCCCGGTGACGTCGGCGGCCGGGTCCAGGGCGAGCAGCCGGGCCTCGTCCAGGTGGGTGCGGGCGCCGACGTAGCCCCGGGCCCGGCAGTACACGACCACGCCCGCGTTGATGCACTCCCCCCGCTCCACGCGGGGCACGACGCGCAGCAGCGCGTACTCGAACACGTCCCGGTCGCCGCCCTGGCCCGCCCGGGTGATGTGCCGTTCGGTCACATGGCCGGCCATGTGGATGTGGCGCTCGCTCACTTGTCCTCCTCGGTCGCGGAGCCGAGGCCGGTGATCCGCTCGGCGATGACGGCCGCCCGCGCGAGCAGGGGCCGTGCGTAGGCCCGGCGCAGCTCGTCCGGGGTGTCGAAGCCCGGCTCGTCGGCGAGCCAGGCGTCCGGGACCTCTGCGGTGACCTCGGCGAGCAGGTCCTCGGTGACCCGGGACGCCAGTTCGGCCGCCGCGGCCGCGACGTCGGGCGCGAACCGGGCGAGGGCGTGGTCCGAGGCGTCATAGGGGCGGGCCGCCGAGGTCTCGGCGGAGGGCCAGTTGTGGTGCCAGATCATCGTGGCGCCGTGGTCGATGAGCCACAGCCCTTCCCGGTGCACCAGGAGGTTGGGGTTGCGCCAGGAGCGGTCGACGTTGTTGATCAGCGCGTCGAACCAGACGATCCGGCCGGCCTCCTCGGGGTCCACCGGGAACGCGAGCGGGTCGTAGCCGAGGGCGCCGGACAGGAAGTCCATGCCGAGGTTGGTGCCGCCGCTGGTCCGCAGCAGGTCCTGCACCTGCTGCTCGGGCTCGCCGAGTCCGAGGACCGGGTCCAGCAGGACGGTGACCAGCCGGGGCATCCGGAATCCGAGGCGCCGGGCGAGTTCGCCGCACACCACCTCGGCGACCAGGGTCTTGCGGCCCTGTCCGGCGCCGGTGAACTTCATGACGTAGGTCCCGAAGTCGTCGGCCTCGACGAGCCCCGGCAGCGAGCCGCCCTCTCGCAGGGGCGTGATGTAACGGGTCGCGGTGACTTCCTTGAGCATCGCCCCAGGTTACTGGGGGCCCACGGGCGGCCCGGAGTCCGGCGTGCGGCCACCGGCCACGACGTCCCGGCCGCGCGCACGGCGGTGGTCCCGGCGCGGGTCTGAACGGTGGCCGCCCCGGGGCCGTACCCCCTGGCGGACGACGAGGAACTCCGTGGAAGGGAAGCCCACATGACCAACGCAACACCCCGCCCCGCGGCGGGACCCGGCCGCCGTGGCGTCGTGGCGGCCGCCGCGGCGGCGGGACTCACCGCCGCGCTGACCGCCTGCGGCACGGACGACGGCACGTCCGGCACCGCCGGCCCCGGGTCGGCGGCCTCGGGTCCGGGCGGTTCAGCCGGTTCAGCCGGTTCGATCGGTTCGGACGGTTCCGCCGGTTCGGACAGTTCGGCCGGTTCCGGGCACGGGCAGGAGGGCGGCGGCACCCCGCTCGCCAGGACGGCGGACATTCCCGAGGGCGGCGGCAAGGTGTTCGAGGGCCGGGGCGTCGTGGTCACCCAGCCGACGGCGGGGACCTACCAGGCGTTCTCGTCCCGGTGCACCCACCAGGGGTGCGCGGTGGGCGGGGTGGTGGACGGCGAGATCGTCTGCCCGTGCCACGGCAGCCGGTTCTCGGCACGGGACGGGAGCGTGCGGAAGGGGCCCGCGACCCGGCCGCTGCCCCCGGCCCCGATCACCGTCTCCGGCGACCGGATCGAGCTGGCCTGACCGCACTCCTCTTCCCCGAGGCCCGGGCGGTGAGGGCAGCCGGACCGGACCGCGGACGGAAGCCGGCCGGTTCCCTTCGCTGACGTCGTGTCAGAGCATGGAGGAGCAGCGGAGTCCATGGGAGACGACGTCGGAGAAGAGGAGGCCGCATGAGCACCACGGGGCAGCGCCGGGGCCGGAGGATCATGATGACGCCCGGCGAGCTGGACGAGTTCCTCGCCACCCGGCGCACCTGCCGGGTGGCGACCGTCTCGGCCGACGGCACACCGCATGTGAGCGCCCTGTGGTTCGCCTGGGACGGCACCTCGCTGTGGCTGTACTCGGTGGTGCGCAGCCGGCGCTGGGCGCAGTGGCGCCGCGATCCGCGGGTGGCCGTCGTGGTCGATTCCGGCGAGGAGTACGACCAGTTGCGCGGGGCCGAGCTGTCCGGCCGGGTGGAGTTCGTGGGCGAGGTGCCCCGTACGGGCGGGCTGTGCGCGGAACTCGACACGGCCGAGACGCTGTTCGCCCGCAAGAACTTCGGCCTGGACGAGATGCCGCACGACGGCCGCCACGCGTGGGCCCGGCTGACCCCACAGAAGATCGTCTCCTGGGACTTCCGGAAGCTGGGCGGGGTGCGGGGACGCCCCTGCCCGGGCGGCGGCACCGGCGCGGGACCGCGCGGGAGGTCGACCGGGCCTTGAGCCCCAGGTACGGCGCCCACCCCACCCTGGCTCCGCCGTGGCACCTCCGGCGTCCGGGGCACGTGCGTGTGCGCGGCCGGGACCGAACACCGCCGGGAGCCCCGTCACCGCTCCTCGACACGGACCCGGCCCCCTTGAGTCCCCGGGCAGAGCCCCGGCAGACCCCGTGACCGCCGCCGCCCGGCGGGCCCGTGGGTCAGCCGAGTTCGCGGGCCGTCTCCCGCAGGGCCTGCACCGCCGCGCGGATGGACGGCCGGCGGTCGGCGTCCGCCCGCCAGACCGCGTACACATGGCGGCGCACCCGCTGCCTGAGCGGGATCAGGGCCACGCCCTCGGGCACCGGGTGCCGGCCCAGCAGCGGTGCGATGCACACGCCGAGGCCGGCCGCGACGAGCCCGAGCTGGGTGTGCGTCTCCCCGGCGCGGTGGCCGATGATCGGCTCGACCCCCTTGGAGCGCAGCGTGAACAGCAGCCACTCGTGGCAGAACTCGCCCACGCCCCAGGTGATCCACTCGTCCTCGGCGAACTCGGTCAGGTCCGCCTCGTCCCGGTCCGCGAGCCGGTGCCCCAGCGGCACGGCGACCTCGGCCGGATCGTCGAGCAGGGGCGCCTTGACCAGCCCGTCGGGTACGGGCATCGGCTTGTTGTACCAGTCCAGGACCACCGCGAGGTCGAGGTCGCCGCGGACCACCCCGGCCACGCCCTGCTCGGGCTCCAGCTCCCTGGACCGCACGCGCAGCCCCGGATGCCCGATGCGCAGCCGGCGCAGCGCGGCGGGGAACAGTCCGCGGGCCGCCGTGGGGAACGCCGACAGCCGCAGTTCGCCGACGACCTGCCCGCGGTGCGCCTCCAGGTCGGACTCGGCCAGCTCGACCTGCGACAGGATGCGCGCCGCGTGCTCCGACAGCAGCCGGCCCGCGTCCGTGAGCCGTACGCCCCGGCCGTTCTTGGCGAGGAGCTGCTGATCGATCTCCCGTTCCAGCTTGCCCAGCTGCTGCGAGACCGCGGACGTGGTCACGTGCAGCGCGTCGGCGGCGGCGCTCACCGAGCCGTGCCGGGCCAGTGCGTCCAGGGTCCGCAGGCGCTCCAGATTCAACATGTAAGCGATTCTAAGAGGTACCGAACGGGAAATCTCGATTGTCCTACCAGGTCGGCTACTGCATCGTTTCCTCCATGAGCACGGTCTCCACACCCCGGACCCGGTCCTCCGCCGGCCCTGCCCCCGCCCGCCCCCGCGCCCGCGCGGACTGGCGGCTCCGCTTCGGCGCCCTCTCCCTGATCTGGGGCTTCAGCTTCCTGCTGATCAAGGTCGGGACGGAGGGGTACGCCCCCTTCCAGGTCACGCTGGGCCGGCTGGTGTTCGGTACGGCGGTCCTGGTGGCGGCGATGGCCCTGAAGCGGGAGCGGCTGCCGCGCGGTGCCCGGCTGTGGGGGCGCATGGCGGTCGCCGCGTTCCTCCTGAACGCGCTGCCGTTCTCCCTCTTCGCCTACTCCGAACTCACGATCCCGTCCACGCTGGCCGGCATCTGCAACGCCACCTCCCCCCTGTGGGGCATGCTGCTGTCCCTGGTCGCGCTCTCCGAGGACCGGCCCAGCCGCGTCCGGGTCGCCGGCCTCGCGCTCGGCTTTCTGGGCGTGCTCACCGTGCTGGGGGTCTGGCAGGGATTCCACGGCCTGGACGCGAAGGGCACGGCGATGGCGCTGCTGGCCTCGCTGAGCTACCCGGTGGGCTGGATCTACGTCCGCCGGAAGCTGTCCGGCACGGGCAACTCGCACCTGGCGATGACCGGCGGGCAACTGCTGCTGGCCACGGTGCAGCTGGCCGTCGTGACCCCCCTGTTCACCGGCGTGCCCGAGCGCTTCGCGCCGATCCCGCTGCTGGCGGTCGCCGCGCTGGGGGCCCTGGGCACGGGGCTCGCGGTGCTCCTCCAGTACGGCCTGGTCGCGGAAGTCGGGCCCACCACCGCCCAGATGGTCACCTACTTCATCCCCGTCATCGCCACGGCCGCGGGGGTGGTGATCCTCGGGGAGTCGCTGCGGTGGACCACGCCGGTGGGCGCGGCGGTCGTCATCGCGGGGGCCGCGCTCACCCAGGTACGGTCCGGACGCGACTGACTGAGGGAGCGGCCGCCGGAGGGACGTGAGGGCACCGCCCCGCGTCCCTCCGGCGCTCGCCGTCCGCCTGCCGTCCGCCGATCCGGCCTGCCTATCCGTAGACGCGCGCGGGACCCGGGCGCACCGCGGCCGCCACCGCGTCCGCCAGCGGCACGACGTCCTCTCCGGTGAGGGTCGAGACCGTGATGCGGATGCCCTGCGGGGAGGCGAGGCGGAAGCGGGCGCCCGGCGCGACCGCCCAGCCCCGCTGGACGAGACGGGCCACCGCGCCGGTCTCGTCGGGGACCGGCACCCAGACGTTCAGGCCGCTGCGGCCGTGGGCGGTGATCCCGCGCTCGGCCAGCGCGTCGACCAGGGCGTTCCGGCGCGCGCCGTAGGACCGCGCGACGGCCGCGCGGTCCACCGCGCCGCTCGCCCACAGGTGCGCCACGGCCCGCTGGAGGAGCAGGCTCACCCAGCCGGGGCCCAGGCGCTGGCGCCCCCGGACCCGGTCCACGGTGACGGGGTCGCCGACGAGGACGGCGAGGCGCAGGTCGGGGCCGTGGGTCTTGGCGGCGGAGCGGACGAAGGCCCAGTGGCGGGTGACGCCCGCGAGGGGGTGCAGGGGCAGGTCGACGAAGCCGTGCCCGTGGTCGTCCTCGATGAGCAGGGTCTCCGGGTGGTCCCGCAGGACCGCGCGCAGGGCACGCGCGCGCGTGGCCGTCACCGAGGCGCCGGTCGGGTTCTGGGCGCGGTCGGTGACGATCAGGGCGCGGGCGCCGGCCTCCAGGGCCCGCCGCAGGTCGTCCGCGCGCGGACCGTCGTCGTCCACCCCGACGGGGGCCAGGTGCAGGCCCAGGGCGGGGACGAGGTCCAGGGCGCTCCCCCAGCCGGGATCCTCGACGGCGACCGTGTCACCGGGCCTGAGGTGCGCGGCGAGGACGCGTTCGACGGCGTCGAGGGAGCCGGACGTCACGGTCAGCGGGCCCGCGGGGACGCCGTCGGCGTCGAGTTCGGCGCGGGCGAGCCGGGCGAGGCCGGCGTCGACGGGGTCGTCGCCGTAGAGGACGGGCCGGCGGTCGCCTTCCCCGGCGGCCGCGGCGAGCGCCGGGGCCAGGCGCGGCAGCAGGGCCGGGTCGGGGCTGCCCGTGGAGAGGTCACGGCCGCCCGGGGGCACCTCCACGCGCAGTTCCTCGCGGCCGGTGGTGGCCGGCTTGGCGCGGACCCGGCTGCCCCGGCGGCCGGCCGTCTCGATCACCCCGCGCTCGCGCAGGATGCGGTAGGCGGCGGCGACCGTGTTCGGGTTCACGCCCAGCCGGGCCGCCAGCTCCCGCATGGGGGGCAGGCCCTGACCCGGTTCCAGTTCCCCGGCGCCCACCGCCTGCTCGACGCCGGCCGCGATCTCGGCTGCGCCACGCCCGGTAATCCGATATTCTCCTAGCACAAACAGCATTATGCACTAGTACAAACAAACTTTCACCCGCTTCACCCATGGAGGGTCCGTCATGCAGGGCACGACCGAGGAACCGCGGGCCGCCGCCTACACGCCGACCGACCGGACGGTGCCCACCCGCTCCGCGGACCGGGCTTCGTACGACAGGGACCTGGTGCACGCGATCCTGGACGAGGGGTACGTCTGCCACCTCGGCTTCGTCCGGGACGGCGCCCCGGTGGTCCTGCCGACGCTGTACGGCCGGGTCGGCGAGCGGCTCTACGTCCACGGGTCCACCGGTTCGCGCCCGCTGCGGATGACCGGCTGGCAGGATCCGGGCCTGCCGGTCTGTCTGACGGTCACCCACGTCGACGGGCTGGTGCTGGCCCGCTCCGCCTTCCACCACTCGATCAACTACCGCTCGGTCGTGGTGCACGGCGTGGCGCACGAGGTCACCGACCCCGAGGAGCGGCGGCTGGCCCTGGACGCGCTGGTCGACCACGTCGTACCGGGCCGGTCCGCCGACTCCCGGCCCGCGAACAGGAAGGAGCTGGCCGCCACCGCCGTCATCCGGCTGGACCTGGACGAGGTCTCGGCCAAGGTCCGCACGGGCGGGGCCAACGACGAGCCGGACGACCTCTCCCTGCCGCACTGGGCCGGGGTGGTGCCGCTCCGCAAGGGCTACGACGCCCCGGTGCCCAACGCCGACCTGGCGCCCGGCGTGGAACTCCCGGACTACCTGGCGCGCTGAGGGACCGCGCGCCCCCGGACGGACGGCGACCACGCGCCGTCCGGTGGCCCGCGTGCCGTCCCGCGGCCCGGGCACCGCTCCCGGCGCGCGGCGCAAGGCGCCGCGCGCCCCTTGCGGTCGTCCGGCCTGATCTCCTCCGCAAGGATGAGATCCGGGAGGGCGATGTCCACTCGGCGCGGGACGCGGAAATGGTTCCCCCCGTGGATGCCCCGCCCCCGTCGGGACTGATGGGGTGGGAAGGTGCAATCCCGTACAGCCCGCCGGGCCGTCCCCGACCCGGCGGTACCACCGCAGGACGACGCTGCCGGGCTGGGTGCCGAGCTGGCAGCGGTGGTCGCCGGTGCCCGCAGGAGGGCCGTCCGGGACGGGGACCGGCAGACCGACACCGCCCACCTGCTGCACGCCCTGCTGGAACACGACCCCGAGGTCCGCGCCGCCGTGGGCGAGCCGCGGCGGCTGGCCCGGCTCCTCGGTTACCTGGTGCAGCGCAGCATCGGCTACGGACTGCGCTGGCAGGGCAGTGTGGAGGACTCCGGCGCGATCCCCCGCGTCCCCGCTCCGGCCCGCCCCGGCGAGCGGGACGCGTCACCGGACGACCGGCCCACCGCTTCCTCCGCCGCCTCCTCCGGTGCGGCTCCCGGCCCGGACCACGCGGCCGGTCACGGCGCGGGCTGGTCCCCGGCCGCGGCCGCGGCGCTCGCCGGCGCCAGGGCCCGCGCCCGGCACCGGGACGCGCCCCGCGTCACCGGCACCGACCTGCTCGCGGCGCTCGCCGCCGACCCCCGGTCCCGGGCCGTCGAGGTGCTCGAACACGTCGGCGTCCCGGCCGGTGACCTGACCGCGCGGATCGAGGCCGCGGGCGCCGCGTACGCGACCGGCACGGACACGGTCCGCTGACGCCCGGACCGTCCACCAGGCGAGACAGGTGTGATCAGGGGTGAAGCTCCTGTCGGCGCCTGTCATCATGTGCCGGTGCATACGTCTGTGAGCAGTCCCCGCGGCCCCGGCAAGGCGGCCGGTCTCGGCCTCGCGCTCGCTTCGGCGCTGGCCTTCGGCGGGTCCGGTGTGGCCGCCAAGCCGCTGATCGAGGCGGGACTCGACCCCCTCCACGTGGTGTGGCTGCGGGTGGCGGGCGCCGCCCTGGTGATGCTGCCCGTCGCGGTACGGCACCGGACCCTGCCGTTCCGGCGGCCCGCGCTGCTCGCCGGGTTCGGACTGCTCGCCGTCGCCGGTGTCCAGGCGTGCTACTTCGCCGCACTCTCCCGCATCCCGGTCGGCGTGGCCCTGCTCGTCGAGTACCTGGCGCCCGCCCTGGTCCTGGGCTGGGTGCGGTTCGTGCAGCGGCGGCCCGTCACCCGCGCCGCCGCGCTCGGCGTGGTCCTCGCCGCGGGCGGCCTCGCCTGCGTGGTGGAGGTCTGGTCGGGGCTGAGCTTCGACGCGCTCGGCCTGGTGCTGGCCCTCGGCGCCGCCTGCTGCCAGGTCGGCTACTTCGTGCTGTCCGACCAGGGCGGCGACGGGGGCGAGGCGGCGCCGGACCCGCTCGGCGTCATCGCCTACGGACTGCTGGTGGGCACCGTCGTGCTGACGGCCGTGGCCCGCCCCTGGGCCATGGACTGGTCCGTGCTGGCGGGCTCCGCCGACCTGAACGGCACCGCCGTACCGGCCGCCGCCCTGCTCGCCTGGGTGGTCCTGATCGCCACGGTGATCGCGTACATCACCGGTGTGGTGTCCGTGCGCCGGCTGTCGCCGCAGGTCGCCGGGGTCGTCGCCTGCCTGGAGGCGGTCATCGCGACCGTGCTGGCCTGGGTGCTGCTCGGCGAGCACCTGTCCGCGCCGCAGGTCGCCGGCGGCGCGGTCGTCCTGATCGGCGCGTTCATCGCCCAGTCCTCGGCCCCGGGCGCGTCCTCCGCGGAACCGGTCGCCTCCGGCGGCGCGGAACGGGAACTCTCCGCCCGGGGCACCGCCGCCTAGCGTCCGGGCCACCCGCCGGGACGGCGACCGCACCCGACCCGACCCGACGCTTCGTCAGTGACGAACGTCCGCGCCGCCGCGGCTGCCTCCCGTGACGACGCAGCGGGTTCCCGGGGAGGCCGACCGGCCCGGGCCGGGTCACACGGAAGGCGCCCCGCGGTGTCCGCGCGGGGCGCCTTCCGGCCGCCGTACGAGCCTCAGTGCTCGTCGGCGAGGATGAGGTACAGCTTCTTGCGGGCCTCGTTGACGACGGCCAGCGCCTTCTCGCGCTGCTCCTTGCTGCCGGTCTTCCAGACCTGGCCGAACGCCTCCATCAGTCCGAAGCCGGCCTGGCGGATCTCGCCGAGGGCCTCCCAGTCGACCCCGCGCGAGGCCTCCTCCCAGGGAGCGTCCGCCCCCTCCTCGGCGGCGGCGCGCCCGCTCTCGGTCAGCGAGAACAGCTTCTTCCCGCCCTCGGTCGCGCTGACGATCAGGCCCTCGTCCTCCAGCAGCTGGAGGGTGGGGTAGACCGAACCGGGGCTGGGCTTCCAGGCGCCGCCGCTGCGTTCGGCGATCTCCTGGATCATCTCGTAGCCGTGCATGGGCCGGTCCTTGAGCAGGGCCAGGATCGAGGCACGCACGTCACCGCGCCGCGCCCGCCCGCGCGGGCCGCCCCGCCCTCGCGGCCCCCAGGGCCCCGGTCCGAAGCCGGGTCCGCCGGGGCCGAACCCCGGGCCGCCCGGCCCGAACGGACCGAAGGCGGCCCGGCGGCCCTCGAAACCGCCCAGCCCGCGGTGGCCGTGACCCTCGTGCCCATGTCCACGCTCGAATCCGTGGCTACGCATCGCACACACTCCATTCCATCGGTGATCTGTCATGTAGGTATCGCGTACGTTCGCGATGCCTCAAAGATATATCGGTAACGACTCACCGACAACCCCCCTTCCGAAGGCCTCCGCGCCCCGGACCGGGGCGGACCGGGGCGACCAGCGACATCGGGCGCGTCATCGCGGAGGCGTTCGCCGCCGAGGGGGCGCGCGTCGCCGTCTCCGGCCGCAGCGCCGAGCGGGGAACGGAGGTGGTGGCCGGCATTCCGGGCCCGCGGTGGCCGTGCCGACTTCGTGCGGGCCGACCTGGACGGCAGCCCCGCCGCCTCCGAGGCGCTGGCCCGCGAGGCGACCCGGGTCCTCGGCGGCCGCATCGACGTGCTGGTCAACCGCCGGGATCTATCCGGCCGGCACCACGGTGACGACCGACGAGGAGACCTTCGACTGGATGTACGCGGTCAACGTGAAGACACCGTTCTTCCTGACGGCGGCCGTCGCCCCCGCCATGGTGGCTGCCGGCGGCGGCTCGACCGTCAGCCTCGGTTCCTGGGTCGCGCGCCTGAGCGTGCCGGTCGGCGCCCTCTACAGCTCCACCAAGGGAGCCATGGAGACGCTGACGCGTGCCTGGGCGGCGGAGTTCGGGCCGCGCGGCGTGCGCGTGAACGCCGTCTCCCCCGGTGTGGTGCTCACGCCCGTCCCGGGAGCGGCGCATCCCGCCGAGGGCATGATGAAGGGCACCCCCGCGGGCACGATGGGCACCCCCGACGCCATCGCGCACGCCGCCGTGTACCTGGCCTGTGACGAGTCCGTGTTCGTGCACGGCACCGTGCTCGACGTCGACGGCGGCCGGACCGCCGTCGCCGTGGTCGCCGCGTGACGGGCCGGGCGGGTCACGCCCCGGCGTCGCCCGCCCGGCGCAGGTCGGCGATGCCTTGGTCGAGCGCGACGTTGACCCCCTCGGGAAGCCGGCCGGCCGCCTGCAACGCCCGGATGCCCGCCGCCAGGCTCTCCTGCCAGCGCCGCATCAGCTCGACCACGATCGCCCGCGCCCCGGGCGTCGACCGCCCCACCTGGAGGAACAGCGCCCCGAGCGGGCACTGGTCGCCCTGCGCCTCGTACCGCTCGACCACCACGTCCCGCCACCGCTCCCAGGCCTCCCAGGAGCCCAGGCGGCCGAGGTGGGGCTGCTGGTCCGCCAGGACCCGGTCCGCCTCGAACCGGGCGACGGCGAGGAGCAGTTCGTCCTTGCCCTCGGGGAAGTAGTGGAACAGCTGGCTCTTGCTGGTGGCGGTCCGCGCCATGACGTCCTCCAGCGTGGCGACGGCGGCACCCCTCTCCCGCAGCACCGCGGCGGCCCCCTCGATGATCCGGGCCCGCGTCGCCCGGCCCTTCGCCGTCAGCCTCGCGCCCACGCGGTTCTCCTCGGAAGTGGACCGGAGGGCCCATCGTAGGGCCGGGCGGGCGGCGAAAGCAGTCCGGGACTCGCGCATTGGCCTTGGCCGGGGGGCCGTCGCAGCCGTTAGCGTCGGCGCCATGCGCATACGGATCGTGGACGCGTTCACCGACCGCCCCTTCGCCGGCAACCCGGCCGGAGTCGTCCTCCTCGACGACGCCTTCCCTGCCGACGACTGGCTCCAGGACGTCGCCATGGAGGTCAACCACGCCGAGACGGCGTTCGCGCACCGGCTGCCCGCGGGCGGGGAGGCGGACTGGGCGCTGCGCTGGTTCACCCCCGTCACCGAGGTCGCGATGTGCGGGCACGCCACCCTGGCCACCGCGCACGTCCTGCACACCTCGGGCGCGCACGGGGGTCCGGTGCGGTTCGCCACCCGCAGCGGTGTGCTCGTCGCCACGCCCGCCGCGGACGGCTCGTTCACCCTCGACTTCCCGACCGCGCCACTCACCCCGGCGCGGCTCCCGGCCTCGGCCGCCGAGGCGCTCGGCGCGGAGCCGATCGCCGCCTTCGACACCGGCCCGGACGTGGGCGACCTGCTGGTGGAACTGGCCGACGAGCGGACCGTCCGCGGCCTCTCCCCCAACTACAGCGCGCTCGGCGCCTGCTCCGCGCGGGGCGTCATCGCCACCGCCCGCGCCGAGGACCCGGCCCGCGGCTACGACTACGTCTCCCGCTGCTTCTACCCGAACGTCGGCATCGACGAGGACCCGGTGACCGGCAGCGCCCACACCGCGCTCGCCCCGCACTGGTCGGCCCGCCTCGGCCGCGACGACCTCACCGGGTTGCAGGCGTCCCGCCGCACCGGACTGGTCCGCACCGCTCTGCGCGGCGGGCGCACCCTGCTCGGCGGCCGCGCGGTGACCGTCATCGACGGCGAACTGCACGCCTGACGCCGCGTCAGGCCGTGGGCAGCCAGCCGACCTTGCCCGCGAGGAGGGCGTAACCGACGAACGCGCCGATGTCGAGCAGGGAGTGCGCGACGACCAGCGGGCCGACCCGGCCCCAGCGGCGGTACAGCCAGACGAACACCACGCCCATGACCATGTTGCCGAGGAAGCCGCCGATGCCCTGGTAGAGGTGGTACGAGCCGCGCAGGACGGAGCTGGCCACCAGTGCGGCCCCCGACGTCCAGCCCAGCCGGTCCAGCCTGCGCAGCAGGTAGCCGACGACGATGACCTCTTCGAGTACGGCGTTCTGCACCGCCGAGAGGACCAGCACCGGGTACTTCCACCACACGTCCGGCAGTGCCTCGGGTACGACGGTGAGGTTGAAGCCGAGGCCCCGGGCGGCCAGGTAGAAGGCGATGCCGGTGCTGCCGATCACGGCCGCGATCCCGGCGCCCCGGACCAGGTCGGGCGCGGGCCGGGTGCGGTCGAAGCCGAGGACGCGCAGGCTCGTGCCCTCGCGCAGCAGCAGGTGGGCGACGAGCGCGACGGGCACCAGTGCGCTGGCGATGCCGAAGAGCTGCCAGGCCAGGTCGAGCCAGGGGCGGCCCGGCGCGGCCGAGGCGTTGAGGGTGGCGGCCTGGTCCTTCAGACCGCCCGGCTTGGTGACCGAGCCGACGAAGCTGATGAGGGCGGACACCCCGCTCGCCCCGAGCGACAGCCCGAGGACGAGCAGCGTCTCGTCCCGCAGTATCCGCCGAGGGTCGCGCCCCGCCGAGGAATCGGCCACCGCGTCAGCCTCCACCTGCACCCCTGCCTCCCGCCGGCTCACGGGCCCCTGGCCCACCTTCGCCCGGCAAGGATCGCAGAAGGACCTGCGCGCCCACCGCCCGGACCTGCCCGGCGGCACCCGCCCGGGCACACCCGATGCGCCGCCGCCCCCGGCGGGGCCCGCCGGTCGCCGCCCAGGCGAGCCGGACACGCTTCCGTCCCTGCCGGCGGCACCGACGACCGCGTACGGACGGACCGCGCGGCGGCGCCCGGCCGCACCTCCGTTTCCCCCTCGCATCCGCCGCACCGCCCCGGCGACCCGGCCGCGACGGCACACGCCGCAGCCCCGGGCGCGGCGCCCGGCGGGCCGCCCGGCACCAGGCCCGCGGCTCGGCCGGTCCCGTCACGTCACGTCACGTCGGTACGGCGGGCCGCATCCGCGCCCGCGCCCGTCTTCCGGCGGGGCTCGCGGCCGTCAGCCGAGCGGGACCGCCTCCGGCAGCCCCACCGGCCAGGTGTGCACCGGCTCGCCCACGTGCATCAGCTCGGCGTACCGGCGGGTCGTGGCCGCCAGGGCCTCGTCCCGGGACAGCCCCTGTTCCAGTGCCCGGTGGAAGGTGGCCGCCTGCCAGGACGAGCCGTTGACCCGGCGCCGGCAGCGCTCCTCGATCACGCCCAGGTAGAGGTCTCGGTCCGCGGCCTCCACGCCCCACGCGTCCAGCCCCGCGGCGGCGAGCGGCAGCAGTTCGTCACGGATCAGCGTGACCGCGTCGACCTCGCCGGTGCCGCCGTACCGTCCCCGCCGGGGCCAGACGAAGCGCGCGTCGATGCCGTGGCGGCAGGCCGCGTCGAAGTTCGCCTCGGCCGCGGCGAACGGCAGCCGCGTCCACACCGGCCGGGCGTCCTCGGCCAGGGCGCGGACGAGGCCGTAGTAGAAGGCCGCGTTGGCGATCACGTCGGTGATGGTCGGCCCGGCCGGCAGCACCCGGTTCTCCACCCTGAGGTGCGGGACGCCGTCCGCGATGCCGTACACCGGCCGGTTCCAGCGGTAGATCGTGCCGTTGTGCAGGACCAGCTCGGCGAGCCGGGGCACCCCGCCGGCCTCGATGACCTCCAGCGGCTCCTCGTCGTCGCAGATCGGCAGCAGGGCCGGGAAGTAGCGCAGGTTCTCCTCGAACAGGTCCTGGGCGGAGGTGATCCACCGCTCGCCGAACCAGGTGCGCGGCCGTACGCCCTGCGCCTGGAGCTCGGGCGGCCGGGTGTCGGTGGACTGGAGGAAGAGCGGGGGACGGGACTCGCGCCACAGCTCGTGCCCGAACAGGAACGGGGAGTTCGCGCCGACGGCGATCTGCGGGGCGGTGGCCACCTGGGCCGCGTTCCACACGTCCGCGAACCGTCCCGGGGTCACCTGGAGGTGCAGTTGCACCGAGGTGCACGCGGCCTCGGGGACGATCGACTTCGACGTGCAGACGAGGTGCTCCTCGCCCTCGATGTCGAGCCGGAAGTCCTCTCCGCGGGCGGCCACGATCTGGTCGTTGAGGAGGGTGTAGCGGTCGACGGCGGACAGGTTGGAGGAGACCAGGTCGTCCCGGCCCAGGGTGGGCAGGATGCCGATCATCACGATGCCGGCGTCCACCTCGCCGGCCTTCCGGTCGGCGTAGGCGAGCGAGGTGCGCAGTTCCTCGGCGAGCCGGTCGAATACCCGGCCGCCCAATCGGTGCGGCGCGATGTTCACTTCGAGATTGAACATCGCGAGTTCGGTCTGGAAGTCGCGGCTCGCGATGCGCTCAAGTACCTGTCCGTTCAACATTTTCGGCATACCGTCGGCACCGGCCAGATTCAGTTCGATCTCGACGCCCAAGAGGTTCTTGGCGCGGTCGAAACGCTTCTCGACCAGCAACCGCTCCAGTCCCGTCAGGCACTTCCGGAGCTTTTCGCGGTAGCGCTGGCGATCGGACAGGTCGAACTGCCCCGCCACGACCTTCTCCCCCATCGAAGTGTCCCTCCTCGGATGGGCGGACCGACGTTCCGGCCGCCGGGCTCTCCCGGGTCAGGGGGGATGATGCCCAGCCCAAGTGATTGATAACGCCCCGCGCGGGGCCGCCGCCCGCTACTCTTTCGGTATGTTCCCGGCGGCACATTCACGAGGCATGCCGCAACGTGCACCTTCGGGTGCCCCGAACGCCTCGTGAAAAACGCCGACGACATTCGGCCGACCGTTAACTGTACGTATTGCGAGGTCAGACGCGGGGGACGGTCCGGAAATCGGGATGATTTCCGCATATCGCCGACCCATTTCGGGCTTGCCCGGTCGACCGCAATCGGATAGCCGAAACCTCCGCCGAACACGCGTCGTATAAACTTCGCCCACAAGGCGGAAGGTGACAGCCCCGGTCTGGGTTTCCGCGGAGTTCCTGCCGTCCCGGTCGACGGGTGGCGGACCGAGCCGCACCCTCGTCCACACCGACCCGGGCCCCCACCTCTCCGGCTTCCCGTGAGCAGACAGCGCCGTCCGCCCCACCCCTCCTCGCGCCGCCGCGCCTGCCAGACGAGAGGCGACCCACATGCCGCTGCACCTTCCCCCTGCCCCCGCGCCTGCCCTGCGCTCCGTCCTCACCGCCCTCGGTTCCCCCACCGCGGTCCGTGAGGCCCGTACCCCCTCCCTGCGCGCCGCGCAGGGGCCGACGACACCGGAACTCCCGCTGCCCGTCCACGTGCTGGACCGGATCACCGCGCAAGGCCTGTCCTCGACCCGAGTGGCCGGCTGGCGCTTCCTGATCCGGTGCGGCGAGCGCGCGGTGGCCGCCGCCGAGACCATGCTCACCCCCGACGGCTGGGCCTTCTCGCACTTCTTCGAGGGCCCGTACGTGGCCTCCACCGAGCGCGCCCTGCAGCAGGCCGAGGCGCTGCAGCAGCCGTACCAGGCGCGGCTGCTGTCCGTGCCCGGCCTGTACATGCTCACCCTGTGGCTGCACGGGGACTGCTCCGGCGACGGCACCGACGGGCATCCGGACGCGGCCGACCTGCTCGTCCCGCTCGCCCCGGCCCCGCCCGGCATCCCGGCGCACCGGCCGTTCCGGGTCGCCGAGTTGCTCCCGGTCCTCACCCATCGGGCGACCCCCCTTCCGCTGCTCGGCTCGCCGGTGCTCGGCTCGCCCGCCTGATCGACGCACGAGCTGCCGCGTACCCCGCCACCCGGAAGGGAAGCGGGGTACGACCGGCTTTTCGTCCTCGCCGCTCACCCCGCCGTCCGGACTAGTCCGATCCGGCCAGTGCGAACCACCCGAAGGGACGGTGCAGTTGGACTGAACCGTCCGCGTGGGTGACGCGTCATGAACCTGTGAGAAGCGGTGCTGTGAAATCCCTGCGGAATGGCCCGCGGAGGACAACACTGGTTGCGAACCGACTCTTCATCACGGGGGACGGACATGATCACAACAGACCGAGAGATCCCGCCCATGTGCCAGCACCAGCCACCGTGCCCGACAGCCGAGTCCGCCGACCGGGAGTCCGCCCGCCTCGCGGCGCACCACCCGGAACAGGGGTGGAGCCTGCTGTGCAACGGCGTACTCCTCTTCGAGGACACCGGTGAGCTGCTGCCCGACGGCCGCATCATCGCTCCGCACCGCCCGCTGGGCGCGGACCGGGTGATGACCGCCGCCTGAGCACGGCACAGTGACCCACGGGGCCGGCCGCACACGAGGAGGTGCGCACCGGCCCCGACGCATGCGGACCCCGCCCTGGGCGGACCCCGGTACCGGGCGCCCGCGGGGTCCGGAGGAGGGCGCGGCCCGTCCCGGCTGGTCGAAACGCCGGTACGGGAGTGGGATGGAGGAGAGCGGTCCCCGCGGGCGGCCCACGCCGCGGGTGCCGGCCGTCCACGTCGTGCGGAACGGTGGAGCCATGTCCGGTGACGACATCCTGGTGCGCGCGCGGGTGGTCGTCGGCGTGAGCGGCTCCCTGGGCAGCGTGACGGCCCTGCGGCGGGCCGCCGCGCTCGCCCGCGGCACGGGTGCTCAGCTCTGGCCGGTCCTGGCCTGGGAGCTCCCGGGCGGTGAGTCCGCCGCCCGGCGCTCCCCCGCCGCCGGGCTGCCGGCCGAGGAGTGGCAGCGCCTGGCCGAGCAGCGGCTGGCGGCCGTGCTGGACGAGATCTTCGGTGCGGGCGGGCCCGGGGTGCCGATGCACGCCGTCGTCGTACGCGGTGCCCCGGGCCGGGCGCTGGTGGCGACCGCGGACCGGGAGGACGACGTACTGGTCGTCGGCGCGGGGCGGCGCGGATTGCGGCGGGCCTTCGCGGGCCGGGTCTCCCGGCACTGCCTGGCCCACGCCCGCTGCCCGGTCCTGGCGGTGCCCCCGTCGCCGTTGCAGTCCGCGCTGCTCTCCGTCCACCGGCGCAACACCTGGCACCTGCGCCTCGACACCCGCGGCCTGTGAGGGACGCCGCGGCCCAGGCGGCCGGGCGCCGCGATCCCGTCAAGAACGGGCCCCCGGCCGTCAGGACCCCGTCAAGGGAGGACGCGCCGGGGCGCCCCGCGGTCTAGCGTCCTTCCCATGGAGCACCTCGACGGCACCCGCCCCCGGCCGGGGACGCGCCCGACCCGCACCGCAACCGCGGCGCACGACCGCGAGCGGGCCCGGGACCTGCGCGGTGCGGCCCGCTGCTCGGGTGCGCTGCTCGGACTGCTGCTGGGCGTGGACGCGGCGGCCGGCTCGCTGACGTGGTGGCGCGGTGTGCTGTGGCTGCTGCTCTCCCTCCTGCTGCTCCTCGTGCTGTACCCGGTACGGGTGACGGCCGGGCCGGGCTGGCTGGCCACCCGCCGTGTGCTGTGCACCCGCCGGGTCCGCACCGATCTGCTGACCGCGGTCTGCCCGGTGGACGGTGCCGGCCGGCGTCTGGTGCTGTGCGACACCCTCGGCGCCCGGGTCGAGTTCGATCCGGAGGTCCTCGTCGGCAATCCGGACCTCTGGTACCTGCTCGACCAGGGCGCCCGCCGCTCCGAGGCGGCCGGCACCCTGCGGTGCGGCACGGCGGCCCTGCACGACCTGGCCCGGCGCCTGGACCGGGAGACGGCACTGGCCGTGTTCCGCGCGTCCGGCATGGAGTGACGGCCCACCGACAGCCGGCCACCCACCGCGCCACCCGCGGGACACCCGGCGGACCACCACCCGCCAGGCGCCCGGCAGCCCGCCGCCGACCGGACAGCCGGCACCCGGCACCCGGCACCCGGCACCCGGCACTCGGCACCCGGCACTCGGCACTCGGCACCCGGCACCCGGATACCCGCCGCTCGCCCAGCCCCCGGCGGAGCACCGCCCCATGACGCTCGGTGGCCGCCCCCTCGGCGTCCGCCCGGCCCCGCCGGGTCACCCGTCCGAGCCGGCCCGGGGCGCGAACGCCGCCCCGGCCTCGCCTTCTTCGTGCGGTCCCGCCGTGGCCGGGCCATTCTTAACGCAAGCTTGACGCCTCCGGCCCACCGGATCCGTGGGCCCCGACATCACGCTCTGCTTACGCTGGTGCCGCCGTCCGCGTGATGGCCGGAAAGAGCTGAGCCACACATCAGGAGCACGCCGATGGCCACGACCGAGCGCCCTCCCAGTACCGGACGCCTGCGCGCCTGGATGCTGGAGGGTCTCTCCGACATGGGCAGGAGCGGTGGCCTCACCGGACCGCACGCCGAACCCGAGCCCCCGCACAAGGGGCAGCGCTGGTGGCGGGTGATGTGCCTGACCGGCGTCGACTACTTCTCGACCCTCGGCTACCAGCCCGGCATCGCGGCGCTGGCGGCCGGCCTGCTGTCGCCGATCGCGACGATCGTACTGATCATCGTGACACTGGCCGGCGCCCTGCCGGTCTACCGCCGCGTGTCCGAGGAGAGCCCGCACGGCCAGGGCTCCATCGCGATGCTGGAGCGGCTGCTGTCGTTCTGGCAGGGCAAGCTCTTCGTCCTCACCCTGCTCGGGTTCGCGGCCACGGACTTCCTGATCACCATCACCCTGTCCGCCGCCGACGCCTCCACCCACCTGGTGGAGAACCCGCACCTCACCGGCGCCCTGCAAGGCCACCAGATGGTGATCACCCTGTTCCTGGTGGCCCTGCTCGGCGCGGTGTTCCTCAAGGGCTTCCTGGAGGCGATCGGCGTCGCCGTCACCCTGGTCGGCGTGTACCTCGCGCTCAACGTCGTCGTGGTGATCACCGGCCTGTACCACGTCCTCACCGCCGGGCACGTGGTCACGGACTGGGCCGGCGCGCTGACCGCGGAGCACGGGAACGTCTTCGTGATGGTCGGCCTGGCCCTGATCGTCTTCCCGAAACTCGCCCTCGGCCTGTCCGGCTTCGAGACCGGTGTCGCCGTGATGCCGCACGTCCAGGGCGCGCCGGGCGACACCGAGGAACGGCCCGCCGGCCGGATCAGGGACACCAAGAAGCTCCTGACCACCGCCGCGCTGATCATGAGCTGCTTCCTGATCGCCACCAGCTTCATCACCACGCTGCTGATCCCTGAGCAGGAGTTCAAGCCGGGCGGCCAGGCCAACGGCCGGGCGCTCGCCTACCTCGCGCACGAGTACCTGGGCAGCGCCTTCGGCACGGTGTACGACGCCTCGACCATCGCCATCCTGTGGTTCGCCGGCGCCTCCGCCATGGCCGGCCTGCTCAACCTGATGCCGCGCTACCTGCCCCGCTACGGCATGGCCCCGCACTGGGCCCGCGCGGTGCGCCCGATGGTCATCGTCTTCACCCTGATCGCCTTCCTGGTCACCTGGCTCTTCGACGCCAACGTCGACAAGCAGGGCAGCGCCTACGCCACCGGTGTGCTGGTGCTCATCAGCTCGGCCGCGATCGCGGTGACCATCGCCGCCCGCAAGGCGGGGCAGCGGCGCTGGACCGTCGCCTTCGGGCTCATAGCGACGGTGTTCCTCTACACGACCGTGGTGAACGTGATCGAGCGCCCGGACGGTGTGAAGATCGGAGCCTGCTTCATCGCGGGCATCATCCTCGTCTCCCTGCTGTCCCGGCTGGCCCGCGCCTTCGAGCTGCGCGTGACGAGCGTGACCCTCGACCCGATGGCGGAACGTTTCATCCGGGACATGGCCAGCCGCAAGATGCGGTTCATCGCCAACGACCCGGGCCACCGGGACAAGGCCGAGTACCGGGACAAGGTCGAGCAGATCCGCGCCGACAACGACATGCCCGAGCAGGACGACTTCGTCTTCGTCGAGGTCACCGTCACCGACCCGTCCGAGTTCGAGGCGGGGCTGACCGTGCGCGGCGAGGTGCTGCACGGCCGCTACCGGGTGCTGGCGCTGGAGTCCTCGTCGATCCCGAACGCGCTCGCCGCCCTGCTGCTGCACGTCCGCGACGTCACGGGCTGCACCCCGCACATGTACTTCGAGTGGACCGAGGGCAACCCGTTCGCCAACTTCCTGCGCTTCTTCCTGTTCGGCCAGGGCGAGGTCGCGCCGGTCACCCGAGAGGTGCTGCGCGAGGCGGAACCGGACCGCACCCGCAGGCCGCGGGTGCACACCGGCTGACCCGGGCGCGGGCGCCGGAGCCCCGCCCGGCCGGCCCCGGAGGAGCCCGCCCGGCCCCGCGGAGCCGCACCGCGTACCGGCGCCCCGCCGCGCCGTACCCGGCGGTAGGCCCCGTGTCCACCGTCCCCGGCCGATGGCCCTATCGTGACCGTCATGCAGTCCTACACGATCGGCCAGGCCGCACGGCTGCTCGGCGTCAGCCCGGACACCGCCCGGCGCTGGGCCGACGCCGGCCGGGTGGCCACCCACCGCGACGACGCCGGCCGACGGCTCATCGACGGCAGGGACCTCGCCGCGTTCTCCGTCGAGCTGGCCAAGGGCGGCGGCGAGGACGACGCCTCGCACACCTCGGTCCGCAACGCCTTCCCCGGCATCGTCACCGCGATCAAACTCGGCGACATCGCCGCCCAGGTGGAGATCCAGGCGGGCCCGCACCGACTCGTCTCGCTGCTCACCCGGGAAGCCGTGGAGGATCTGGGCCTGGAGGTCGGCATGGAGGCCACCGCGCGCGTGAAGTCGACGAACGTGCACATCGACCGCGTCTGACCGGCCCGTCCACCGCCCCGGAGCCGCGGCCGGCGCCCCCGCGCACCCGGCACCCGGCGGCCGTCCGCGTCACGGCACCGCCGCCGGCGCGTGCCCGGGCGGGGTCGGCGCCGGGCGGGGCCGGCGCCGCACCCGGCCGTCCGGCCACCCCGCTCCGGCCGGCCGGGGCGAAGCCGTACCCGCCGTCCACCCGGATCGCCGTGATCCCGCTGATGTACCGGGCCCCGCACCGGTCCTGCGGGAGCACCAGCTGGGGTCCGGCCTCGTCCAGGGGGGTGTCGTCGACGGCGACCCCCAGCAGTACGGGCGCGTCGGCGAAGTCCGGGTCGATCTCGGCCCAGGACAGCAGTGCGTGGTGCCCATCCGTACCGGCGACCGCGATCAGGAACCGCAGCCGGTCCTTGCGCCGGGCCGGATCGAAGCCCGGACCGGCGTCTGCCAGCAGCACCCGGTGCTGCGGCCGGCGCAGCAGTTCGGGCACGGTCAGCCGGACGGGTCGTACCAGATCACCGGACAGGGTGAGTTCCGCGAGCGTCACCGTCGACCACCTCCCGCAGCACCGTACCCGCCGGGACGGGCCGTACAAACGCACATGCAAGCTCCAAGAGTTCAGTGCCCAGCTCATGCGAAGAGACAGGAGACTTCCACCTGGCAGATGCGGCAGTATCATCGCCGTCACGGTCGATCACCGGCCGTGTGAGGGGCGCGACGCTTGTTCCACAGAACCCGAGGAGTAGATCCGTGATGACCCGTTCCGTGCGCCGGACCCGGTGGATGCTGCAGCTGGCCGGTGCGGGAGCCGCCGCCGTGATGGCACTCAGCGCCTGCTCCTCCTCGTCCGACTCGAAGGACGCGGACGCCTCCGCCGGTACCCCGGCATCCCCGAAGCTGTCCGGCAGCGTCACCGTGTTCGCCGCCGCCTCGCTGAAGGAGAGCTTCACGACCCTGGGCAAGAAGTTCGAGGACGAGCACCCCGGCACCGAGGTCGAGTTCAACTTCGGCGGCAGCGACACCCTGGCCGCCAGCATCACCGGGGGCGCCCCGGCCGACGTGTTCGCCGCCGCCAGCTCCAAGACGATGAAGACGGTGACGGACAAGGGCGACGCGGCGGGCACCCCGGCCACCTTCGTCCGCAACCGGCTGGAGATCGCCACCCTGCCGGGCAACCCCCACAAGGTGTCCTCCCTGAAGGACCTGACCAAGTCCGGCCTGAAGGTCGTCCTGTGCGACAAGACGGTGCCGTGCGGCGCCGCCGCGCAGAAGGCCCTGGACGCCGGTGAGCTCGAGCTGACCCCGGTCTCCTACGAGCAGGACGTCAAGAGCGCGCTGACCAAGGTCGAGCTGAAGGAGGCCGACGCGGCGGTCGTCTACAGGACCGACGTGAAGGCCGCGGGTGGCAAGGTGGAGGGCGTGGAGTTCCCCGAGTCCGCCCGGGCGGTCAACGAATACCCGGTCGTCCTGCTCAAGAACGCCGAGAACACCGCGGCCGCCAAGGCGTTCATCGCCCTCGTGCGGTCCGCCGAGGGCCAGAAGGTGCTGAGCGCGGCCGGGTTCCTCAAGCCGTGACCTCGCTCGACAAGCCCGGCGCCGCGGCCGGTCCCCGCACGGGCCGGCCGCGGCGCCGTCGCGCGGAGGGCCGGCGAGGGGTGCCGCTGCCCCTGCTGCTGCCGGGCCTGCTGGCGCTGGCGTTCCTGCTGCTGCCCCTGCTCGCCCTGCTCGTCCGCGCGCCCTGGCGCAGCCTGCCCGACCAGCTCACCAGCACCGAGGTGTGGCAGGCCCTCCAGCTCTCCCTGGTCAGCGCGACCGCGGCGACCGCGGTCAGTCTGGTCCTCGGCGTGCCGCTGGCCTTCCTGCTGGCCCGCACGGAGTTCCCCGGCCGGGGCCTCGTACGGGCCCTGGTGACCCTGCCCCTCGTGCTGCCGCCGGTGGTCGGCGGTGTGGCGCTGCTGCTCGCGCTGGGCCGCAACGGCGTCGTCGGCCGGTGGCTCGACTCGTGGTTCGGGATCACCCTGCCGTTCACCACCACCGGGGTCGTGATCGCGGAGGCGTTCGTGGCCATGCCGTTCCTGGTGATCAGCGTCGAGGGCACCCTGCGCGCCGCCGACCCGCGCTACGAAGAGGCGGCCGCCACCCTGGGGGCGTCCCGCTTCACCGCGTTCCGGCGGGTCACGCTGCCGCTGATCGCCCCCGGCATCGCGGCCGGCGCGGTGCTGGCCTGGGCCCGGGCGCTGGGCGAGTTCGGCGCGACGATCACCTTCGCCGGCAACTTCCCCGGCCGCACCCAGACCATGCCCCTCGCGGTGTACCTCGCCCTGCAGAACGACCCCGAGGCCGCCATCGCCCTCAGCCTGGTCCTGCTCACCGTGTCGATCGCGGTACTGGCGGGACTCCGGGACCGCTGGATGACGACATCATGACCCACACCCACCGCACCCCGCCCGCCGCGACCGGCCCCGCCCGGGGCGAGCCGCGGGACCGGCACCCCGCGGGCGGCACCGGCCTCGACGCCCGTCTGGTGGTCGACCGCGCCGCCTTCCGCCTGGACATCGCCCTGACGGCCGCCCCGGGAGACGTCGTCGCCCTCCTCGGCCCCAACGGCGCCGGCAAGACCACCGCCCTGCGCGCCCTCGCCGGTCTGACCCCCCTCACCGACGGCCACCTGCGCCTGG
Source organism: Streptomyces sp. NPDC025833 (assembly GCF_055558055.1). Lineage (NCBI taxonomy): Bacteria > Bacillati > Actinomycetota > Actinomycetes > Kitasatosporales > Streptomycetaceae > Streptomyces > Streptomyces sp. NPDC025833. Next base: position 15,649 of record NZ_JBVHNF010000020.1, on the reverse strand, counting down.
ACGGCGTCGCGCTCCAGGACACTCCCCCCGAGTCCCGCCCGGTCGGCGTGGTCTTCCAGGACTACCTGCTCTTCCCCCACCTGACCGCCCTGGACAACGTCGCCTTCGGCCCCCGCTGCCGGGGCGTGGGCAGGACCGAGGCCCGCGCCCAGGCCACCGCCTGGCTGGAGCGCCTCGGCCTGGCCGAGCACGCGGGCGCCAAACCGCGCCGGCTCTCCGGCGGCCAGGCCCAGCGCGTGGCCCTCGCCAGGGCCCTCGCCACCCACCCCCGGCTGCTGCTCCTGGACGAGCCGCTGGCGGCCCTGGACGCCCGTACCCGGCTGGAGGTCCGCGCCCACCTCCGCCACCACCTGGCCGAGTTCGAGGCGGTCTCCGTCCTGGTCACCCACGACCCGCTGGACGCCATGGTGCTGGCCGACCGGCTGGTGGTCGTGGAGCACGGCCGGGTCGTGCAGGAGGGCACCCCCACGGACATCGCCCGCCACCCGCGCACGGACTACATCGCCCGGCTCGTCGGCCTCAACCTGTACCGGGGTCAGGCCACCGGCCACACGGTACGGCTGGACGCGGGGCCCGCGATCACGACCACGGAGGTCCTGTCCGGGCCGGTCTTCGTGGCCTTCCCGCCGTCCGCGGTCACCCTGTACCGCGACCGGCCCACCGGCACCAGCGCCCGCAACCTGTGGCGGTGCGAGGTCGCCGGCCTGGAACCCCAGGGCGACCAGCTCCGCGCCGACCTCGCCGGCGAACTGCCGCTCGCGGCGGACCTGACGACGGTCGCCGCCGCCGAGCTGGACCTGCGTCCCGGTGCGTCGGTCTGGGCGACGGTCAAGGCGGCGCAGACCCACGCATACCCGGCCTGACCGGACCGGCGCCCTACCGTGGGTGCCCATGACCCTGAGCATCCGCAACCAACTGCCCGGCACCGTCACCGCCGTACACCCCGGCGAGGTCATGGCCACCGTCGAGATCCGGCTGGACGGCGGCCCGCACCTCACGGCCGCCATCACCCTGGAGGCCGTGGAACGGCTCGCCCTCGCCCCCGGTACGGCCGTCCGCGCCCTGGTGAAGTCGACCGGGGTCTCCCTCGCCACCCGGCGGGTCGAGGGCCTGTCGATCCGCAACCAGGTGCCCGGCAGCATCGCCCGGCTCAGCACAGGGGAGGCCATGGCGTCCGTGAAGGTCTCCATCGACGGCGGCGAGCTGACGGCCGTGATCACCAAGGAGGCCGTCGGCGACCTCGGCCTCTTCGTGGGGTCCGACGTCATCGTCCTGATCAAGGCGACCGAGGTGTCCCTGGCGACGGTCTAGGAACGGGTGAGGGCCCCGTCCGCGGCACGGACGGGGCCCTCACCCCTGCTTCACCCGGTGACCGGATCAGTCCTCGTAGGCGTCCAGCGGCGGGCAGGAGCACACCAGGTTGCGGTCGCCGAAGGCCTGGTCGATGCGGCGCACCGGCGGCCAGTACTTGTCGGCGGCCTGGACACCGGCCGGGAAGACGGCCGCCTCGCGGCTGTAGGCGTGCGCCCAGTCACCGCCGAGCGCGGCGGCGGTGTGCGGGGCGTTCCCGAGCGGGTTGTCCTCGGCGGGCCACTCGCCCGAGCCGACCTTCTCGATCTCCGCGCGGATGGCGATCATCGCGTCGCAGAAGCGGTCCAGCTCGGTGAGGTCCTCGGACTCGGTCGGCTCGATCATCAGCGTGCCGGCCACCGGGAAGGACATGGTCGGCGCGTGGAAGCCGTAGTCGATCAGGCGCTTGGCCACGTCGTCCACGCTGACGCCGGTCGCCTTGGTCAGCGGGCGCAGGTCGATGATGCACTCGTGCGCGACCAGGCCGCCGGGGCCGGTGTAGAGCACCGGGTAGTGCGGCTCCAGGCGCTTGGCGACGTAGTTCGCCGACAGCACGGCCACCTGGGTGGCGCGCTTGAGGCCCTCGCCGCCCATCAGGCGCACGTACGCCCACGAGATGGGCAGGATGCCGGCGCTGCCCCACGGTGCCGCCGAGATCGGGCCCACGCCCGTCTCCGGGCCGGCCTCCGGCTGGAGCGGGTGGTTCGGCAGGTACGGCGCCAGGTGCGAGCGGACCGCGACCGGGCCGACCCCCGGACCGCCGCCGCCGTGCGGGATGCAGAAGGTCTTGTGCAGGTTCAGGTGGGAGACGTCACCGCCGAAGTGGCCCGGCTTGGCGACGCCCACGAGCGCGTTGAGGTTGGCGCCGTCCACGTACACCTGGCCGCCCGCCTCGTGGACCTGGGCGCAGATGTCGGCGACGTGCTCCTCGAACACACCGTGCGTCGACGGGTAGGTGATCATCAGCACCGCCAGCTCGTCGCGGTACTGCTCGATCCTCGCGCGCAGGTCCGCGACGTCGATCTCGCCGTCCTCGGCGGTCTTGACGACGACGACCTTCATGCCGGCCATCACGGCGCTGGCCGCGTTGGTGCCGTGCGCGGAGGACGGGATCAGGCAGACGGTGCGCTGCTCGTCGCCGTTGGCCCGGTGGTAGCCGCGGACCGCCAGCAGACCGGCCAGCTCGCCCTGCGAACCGGCGTTCGGCTGGAGGGAGACCTTGTCGTAGCCGGTGACCTCGGCGAGGCGGTCCTCCAGCTCGTGGATGAGCGTGAGGTAGCCCGCGGCCTGCTCGGCGGGCGCGAACGGGTGGAGCTGGCCGAACTCGGGCCAGGTGACCGGCTCCATCTCGGTCGTCGCGTTGAGCTTCATGGTGCAGGAGCCCAGCGGGATCATGCCGCGGTCCAGCGCGTAGTCCCGGTCGGCCAGCCGGCGCAGGTAGCGCAGCATGGCGGTCTCGGAGCGGTACTGGTGGAAGACCGGGTGGTTGAGGTACACGTCGGTGCGCAGCAGCGCCTCGGGCAGGGTGTCCTCGGTGGCCGCGTCCAGCGCCTCGATGTCGGCCTCGACCCCGAAGGCGGACCAGACGGCGGCCACCTGGGCCCGCTTGGTGGTCTCGTCGCAGGCGACGGAGACGTGGTCGGCGTCGACCAGGCGCAGGTTGACCCCGTTCGCGCGGGCGGCGGCGGCGACGTCGGCGGCCTTGCCGGGCACGCGCGCGGTGAGCGTGTCGAAGTAGGCGCCGTGGACGATCTCCACACCGCCGGCCGTCAGGCCCGCGGCCAGGACGGTCGCGTAGCGGTGGGTGCGCCGGGCGATCGTCTTCAGGCCGTCCGGGCCGTGGTAGACGGCGTACATGCCGGCCATCACGGCGAGCAGCACCTGCGCGGTGCAGATGTTGCTGGTGGCCTTCTCGCGGCGGATGTGCTGCTCACGGGTCTGCAGCGCCAGGCGGTAGGCCTTGTGGCCGTCGGCGTCGACGGAGACGCCGACCAGCCGGCCGGGGAGGCTGCGGGCAAACTTCTCGTGGACGGCCATGTAGCCGGCGTGCGGACCGCCGAAGCCCATCGGCACGCCGAAGCGCTGGGTGGTGCCGATGGCGATGTCGGCGCCCAGCTCGCCCGGCGAGGTGAGCAGGGTCAGCGCGAGCAGGTCGGCGGCCACGGTCACCAGGGCGCCCAGCTCGTGCGCCTGGTCGATGACGGGCTTGATGTCCCGCACGGCACCCGACGCGCCCGGGTACTGGAGCAGCACGCCGTTGATCTCACGCCCGGCGAGGTCGGCCGGGATGCCCTCGGCGAGGTCGGCGACGACGATCTCCACGCCGGTCGGCTCGGCGCGCGTCTCGATCACGGCGATGGTCTGCGGCAGGACGTCCGCGTCGATCAGGAACAGGCCCTTCTTGTTCCTGCCCATGCGGCGCGAGAGGGCCATCGCCTCGGCGGCGGCGGTGCCCTCGTCGAGCAGGGAGGCGCCGGAGGTCGGCAGGCCGGTCAGCTCGGCGACCATCGTCTGGAAGTTCAGCAGGGCCTCCAGCCGGCCCTGGGAGATCTCCGGCTGGTACGGCGTGTAGGCCGTGTACCAGGCGGGGTTCTCCATGACGTTGCGCAGGATGACGGGCGGCGTGAAGGTGCCGTAGTAACCCAGGCCGATCATGGAGTCGAGGACCTGGTTGCGGTCGGCGAGCGAGCGCAGCTCGGCCAGCACCTCGGCCTCGGTCCGGGCGCCCGGCAGGTCCAGGGCGTCCGCGTTCTTGATCACATCCGGGACCGCGGCGGCGGTCAGCTCGTCGAGGGAGCCGTAGCCGACCTGCGCGAGCATCTTGGCCCGCGCCTCCTGATCGGGCCCGATGTGGCGCTGCTCGAAGGGGATACCCGCTTCGAGCTCGGAGAGCGGAATGCGATGGGCGGTCATTGCGGAGGCCTCCTGGTCTGACGCGACCTGCGAGGGGCGCCCCGGCACGGGCACCCCGACGGCCTCCCCCTCTGTCATCTCAACCTGAGAGCTTCACCGGGCGCCCGAAAGCACCGGCTTTCACCGTCGGTGAGAGCGGGAGCCGTCGACACCCGCTCTGCTTTCCAGAGTGACCTCGCCCGTGCGGTACGTGGGCCTGAGAGATTCCGGGGAGGATTTGCTCCTTCGGCGCCTCCGAGGTGGTCGGAGGACTCTCCCGCACGGGTTCAGCAGCCGCTGTCAGCCTACCAGCGAGGTCAACGCCGCAGCCTTCGAGTGGCCGCCTCGTTGAATGTGCTCTTTTGTAGTGCTTACGGATGAGTTGCGACCAAGTGGAGGGAGAGGGCCGTGCAGACCGACCTCGATCCGCGCAACCTGATCGGCCGCAAGGCGTTCGACCGGAACGGCACCAAGATCGGCACCATCGACGAGGTGTACCTCGACGACGCGACCGGCGTGCCCGAGTGGGCGGCCGTACGCACCGGCCTGTTCTCCCGGGACGCCTTCGTCCCCCTGGAGCCCAGCGAGCTCGTCGAGGGCACCCTGCACGTCCCGTTCGACCGCGCCCTCATCAAGGACGCCCCCGATTTCGGCGTGGGCCGCCATCTCTCCCCCGAGCAGGAACTCCAGCTCTACCACCACTACGGCCTGGACGTGGCCGCGCCCCCCAGGGTCCCGGACCACGACTTCGGCAAGCTGGCGGGCACCGAGGAGCCCTGACCCGCCCCGAAGCCCTCTCCCTCCCCTCCACGAGACCTTCGCGGCAGGCACGCGTGCGGGCGTGCGCCGCGCCTCACGGCCCGGCCGGGGCCCCCTCCCGTCCCGCCTCATCGGCTCTGGTGCGATCAGCGCCCGCGCCTTGCAGCGGGGCACCCGCCCGACCGGGGGCGGCGTCCTCCGCGAGGCCCGTTTCCGAGCCGGGACCAGCGGCCGGCCGGGGAGCGTCCGCAACCAGCGGCAGCGGGTCCGCGGCCGACAGCGCGGGATCGTCCACGGGGAACGTCCGCACCCGCCCCGGCGGGGACTGCGGGGTCTCGAACCGCACCGTGACCCGCCCCACCCCGCTCCCCTGCACCCAGCCGTGCCCGTGCCCGGCGTGCCGTACGTCCTGTCCCGCGCGCCAGTGCCGCTCGGCGGGCTCGGGCTCCTGTGCGAACGCCTCGGCCGCCGCCCCCTGCTCCGGCTCCTCGGCCTCGGCCACCGCCACCGGCATCGCCTGGGCGAAGAGGTCCTCCTGTGTGTAGTCCGCCAGCCCGGAGACTCCCACGCCGAGCAGCCGTACCCCGCCGGTGGTGTCCACGGAGTCCAGCAGCCGCGCCGCCGCCTCGCGCACCACCGCGGGATCGTCCGTGGGCCCTCGCAGCGTCTCGGAGCGGGTCAGGGTGGAGAAGTCGTACCGCCGCACCTTGAGCACGATCGTCCGCCCGGACAGCCCGGCCCCGCGCAGCCGCCCCACGCACCGGTCGGCCAGCCGCCGCACCTCCATGCCCACCCGCAGCCGGTCGTGGATGTCCACGTCGTACGTGTCCTCGACGGACACCGACTTGGCCTCCCGCTCGGCCACCACGGGCCGCTCGTCCCGGGCCAGGGCCATGGCGTACAGCGCGTGGCCGTGCGCCTTGCCGAGCAGCCGTACGAGTTCGTCCTCGCCCGCCTCGGCCAGCTCCCCCACCGTGCTGATCCCGGCCCGGCGCAGGTGGTCGCCGGTGGCCGGCCCGACCCCGGGCAGGGTGCGCACGGACATCGGCCCGAGCAGCTCCCGCTCCGTGCCGGGCTCGATGAGCACCAGGCCGTCCGGCTTGGCCTGCTCGGACCCGATCTTGGCGAGCATCTTGGAGGCGGCGAGGCCCACCGAGCCGGTGAGCCCGGTGGCCGACCGGATCTCCGCGCGCAGCCTCTCCCCGGCCCGCCGCGCCGACTCCTCGTCCCAGGCCGCGCCCCCGGCCTCCAGATCCACGAACGCCTCGTCCAGGCTCAGCGGCTCGACCAGCGGGGACAGCTCCCGCAGCAGCGCCATCACCCGTTCGCTGATCGACCGGTACAGCAGGAAGCGCGGCACCAGGTACGCGGCGTGGGGCGCCAGCCTGCGCGCCTGCCCCATGGGCATCGCCGAGTGGACCCCGAACACCCGGGCCTCGTACGACGCGGTGGCCACCACACCGCGCGGTCCGAGCCCGCCCACGACGACCGCCTTCCCGCGCAGGCTCGGCTTCGACGCCTGCTCCACCGAGGCGAAGAAGGCGTCCATGTCGAGGTGGAGGATCGTGGGCGCGTTTCTCACAGGTCCGATGCTGCACCACGGCACTGACAATCGCGGTGCCGCCGACCGCCCGGGGCGGTGCGGTCAGACCGCCCGGTTGCGCCGCCTCGCCAGCTCGTCCGCGGGATTGTGGCCGACGAGGGTCTCGCCCGTGTCGATGCGCTCGCCGTGCAACTGGGAGAGCGCGCTCTCCACGTCCCGCCACACCACGCCGACGGCGATCCCGAAGATGCCCTGGCCGCCCTGGAGCAGGGCGTGGACCTCGTCCGGGGAGGTGCACTCGTACACGGTGGCACCGTCGCTCATCAGGGTCATCCGCTCCAGATCACGGAAACCGCGTTCCCGCAGGTGCTGGACGGCCGTGCGGATGTTCTGCAGCGACACCCCGGTGTCCAGGAACCGCTTCACGATCTTCAGGACGACGACGTCCCGGAAGCTGTACAGACGCTGGGTGCCCGACCCGTGGGCGGGCCGCACGCTGGGCTCGACCAGACCGGTCCGGGCCCAGTAGTCGAGCTGCCGGTAGGTGATGCCGGCGGCCGCACAGGCCGTGGGCCCGCGGTAGCCGATCTCCTCGGACGCCATGGACGCCACCCCTCCGCCGTTCGGCACCGCCGTCGGGAGCTGCGGAGCGTGCTCCACCGCGCCGCCGGGACGGCCATGTCCCCCGCCTGGACGCGGCCGGGAACCCGGGGGCGGGTACGGACCGCTCGCCCCGGAACTGCGTTCGGGGGCACCCCCAGCCGTACCGTCGCCGCTGGTTCTCACGCCGACCTCCGTCCTTGACCTGCCCTCTCGACGGTAGGCAGTCACCAGGGGTGCGTCAACGATCGCCACACTCGGCACGCCGAGTGATAATCACCCAAGGAGTGGTTTCCCGTGTCCCACCGCGGGGAAAGGCTAGCCGAATGCGCTCGCGGGGGACCGCAGGACGCTCTCACCGGCCGGAGGTGATCGCCGGGACCCCGCCCCCGCGGAGCCGCCGGCCGCACCGGTGCGAACGTTTCGCCGACGGCGGGTCGGACCGGGGGGTCACTGGTTGCTGGTGCCGAAGTCCTCGGGCGAGATCTGGTCGAGGAACTCGCGGAACTTCTCCACCTCGTCCTCCTGCTCGTCCGGAATGGCGATGCCCGCGTCGTCCAGCACCGTGTCACTGCCGTAGATCGGCGTACCGGTGCGCAGGGCGAGCGCTATGGCATCGGAGGGGCGGGCGCTGACCTCGACCCCGCTCGCGAACACCAGTTCCGCGTAGAAGACGCCTTCCCGCAGATCGGTGATGCGCACTTCGGTCAGCTCCTGGCCGACGGCCTCCAGCACGTCCTTGAACAGGTCGTGGGTCAGCGGTCGCGCGGGGGCCATGCCCTGCTGGGCGAAGGCGATCGCAGTCGCCTCCCCCGGCCCGATCCAGATGGGGAGGTAGCGATCGCCCCCCACTTCGCGCAGGAGCACGATCGGTTGGTTGGAGGGCATCTCGACCCGGACACCTACGACATCGAGCTCGTTCACACAGCAACCCTAGGCCGTGCCCGGGACGTTTGGGTAGTCGGGCCGGGAACAGGTGCCCGATCCGGCCTCCCCGCGGGCCGCCGGTTCAGGGCAGCCGCACCCCGAGGGCGGTCCTCACCAGGGCCGCGTGCAGCTTCGTCGTGAGCGCCGCGAGCTCCTTCGTACGGGCCTCGGCGTGTACCCGGGTCTGCGGGTTGCGGTGCCGCCTGAGCGGGGCGACCACCTGGTCGACGAGCCCCGCCTCGCGGTCGGCGGCGGCCTTCATCAGCCGCAGGTGACGCGGCTCGATGCCGAAACGGCCCAGCTCGGCGATGAGCCCGGCCACGGTGACGGCCTCGGCGTCGTACGCCCCGTCCGCCAGTGGAGCGATGAGCCCGTAGGACTCCCACTCCCTCAGCTCGTCCTCGTCGATGTCCGCAGCGGCCAGCAGCTCGGCCTTGCCGACCCTGGCCACCGTGCGCTCCTCCACGAGCGCCGGCGGGTCCTCCCCGGTGCGCTGGCGCCCCACCAGGGGCAGCGGGGCAGCCTCGCCCCGCTCCATGGCGTCCAGATGCTCACGGATCACCTTGAGCGGCAGGTAGTGGTCCCGCTGCATCCGCAGGATGTGCCCGAGGCGCTCGACGTCCCCGGCACTGAACTTGCGGTACCCCGACGGGGTCCGGCGCGGCTCGACGAGCCCCTCCGACTCCAGGAAGCGGATCTTGGAGATGGTGACTTCGGGGAACTCGTCGCGCAGCACGTTCAGCACCGAGCCGATGCTCATCAGCCCACTGTCCCTGGCGGCGGTGCCGTGCCCGGCACCGCCGTTCGGTGTTTGAAGCATGGACCTTCCCTGGGTTCCCCCCGGACGCCGGCCCGGGGGCGGCTCAGATGCCCTGCCTGCTCGCGTAGAACACCAGCCGGTACTTGCCGATCTGCACCTCGTCACCATTCGCCAGAGCGACCTGGTCGATGCGCTCGCGGTTGACGTACGTACCGTTCAGGCTGCCCACGTCGGCCACCGTGAAGGAGCCGTCGGGCGAGCGCCGGAACTCCACGTGCCGCCGGGAGACCGTCACGTCGTCCAGGAAAATGTCGCTCTGCGGGTGCCGGCCGGCTGTCGTCAGGTCGCTGTCCAGCAGGAAGCGGCTGCCCGAGTTCGGGCCCCGGCGCACCACCAGCAGGGCCGAACCCAGCGGCAGGGCGTCCACCGCGGCCTGTGCCTCCGGAGAGAGCATCGGCAGCTGCGTCTGGCCGGTCGCCTCGGAGTCGTACGCCTCCAGGCCGGAGATCGAGATCGTGGAAGTCGTCTCGGAGGCCCGCTCGGGCGCCACCCCGGGACGCAGCGGCGCCCCGCAGTGGGAGCAGAACCGGGCGCTCTCCGCATTGCGGTTACCGCACCTCGTACACACCAGGACCGACATCGACGGATCCTCCTGCCGCGGCTGCCCCGCCGGGGCGTTGGACGCGTACGGGCCGGGACCGAACCCTCCACCCGTACCTGAGGTTGACGGTTGCCCGAAACCTATGCCGCCGGACTGGGCAGGGTCAACAGACGCCGCGCCCTGACCTCCCGGAATGTCACCGCCCGGACCAGCGACCTGGTCCCGGAACAGCGGGCGCCGGCCCTCCGCGTCAGGCTGTGCGCGATGGCGAGCGGTCGCGTTGTCGCTGCCCTCTCGCGCGCTCTTGCCGAACAACTTCGCAAACAACTTCACGGGCGATTCCCCTTGACCGAAACAGACCCGCCCGTGGGGCAGGACGAACCCTGATTGCCTACACCGGCTGAGCCGGACATTCTCACAACGTCCGTAACCACCGGACAGTTTCCACCACGCACCACCCCTTCGGTGCGCCGACCCCCCGCAACCTCATGCCCCTGCCGGACCGCCACCATGCACCGCCGGTTCACTGGGAGGACGACCGAGCGTAGTCAGGCCGCTTCGCCTGCCGCAAGGCGTCGACGACGATCTTGCCGGAGCGCTCGACGGTCACCGTGGCCTGCTCCTTCTCCATGGTCTGCACCACGCCTCCAGGGATGTTAAGCGCCGGCTCCAGGTCCTGCGGCTTGCCGATGACCTGGAAACGATACGGGGCGTTGATCTTGTTCCCGTCGAGGCTCACCCTGTTGTCGGAGTCGGTGAAGTAACTGCCGGCGACCACCCGGACCCCGTTGACCTGGATGGCCTCCGCGCCGGCCGCGCGCAACTCCTGGATCGCGTCGAGCAGCATGTCCGCCTGGACCGTCCCCTTCGTGTCCTCGATCGTCATGGTGATGCCGGGACCCTGTGCCGCCACGGTGCCCGCCAGGATGCCGAGTTGCCTCTCCTTCTCGGCGGTCTGCCTGCGGGCCTCGGCGGCCTGGTCGGAGCTGGTCTGCAGCTCCTGGCGCTGCCTTTCGAGTCCCTGCTTCTCGTCCTCAAGACGCTGAGTTCGCGAATCCAGTTCATCGAGGATGCGGACAAGATCCTCCTGACGCGCGCCGCGCAGCGCGCTGTCGGTGTCGCTGTTGGACGCCACCTGCACCGCCAGGCCGAAACCGAGGCCGAACAGGAGCAGCGCGACGATGAGTTGGGCCCGCGTGAAACGCGGCGGCCACAGCCCGTCGACGAGCCGCTGCCGGCCCGTGAGCGGCTTCCCGGACTGCTCCCGGGCCGTCCCGCCCGGCACGGGCCGGGGCGCGGGGACCTCGGCCGGCAACTCCCTGCGCAGCCGGTTCCCGACCTGCTCGTTCCGGTCGTCCCGGCCGCTCTGCTCACCCATGGCCGTCACGCCCGGAAGACGTGCCGCCGGATGGCCGCGGCGTTGGAGAAGATCCGGATGCCCAGGACCACGACGACACCCGTGGAGAGCTGCGCGCCCACGCCCAACTTGTCCCCCAGAAACACGATGAGAGCGGCGACGACCACGTTCGACAGGAACGAGACCACGAAGACCTTGTCGTCGAATATGCCGTCCAGCATCGCCCGCAGGCCGCCGAAGACGGCGTCCAGGGCCGCGACGACGGCGATCGGCAGGTACGGCTCGACGACCGCCGGAACCTCGGGCCGGACCAACAGGCCGGCCACGACGCCCACGACGAGGCCCAGTACGGCGATCACGATGTGCCCTTCTCGGTTTTCTCGGACTTCGGCTGTGCTGTACGTACGATCACACTGGGTGCGGCGGGCAACCGGAGGTCGTCCTCGGTGGAGATCGTGGCGCGGATGCCGTACTGCTCCTCCAGGGCGTTCAGGTACAGGCCGTCGGCGCTGTCCCGGAACCTCCTGCTCAGGGTCTCCCCGTCCCCCACGGCCACCACCGTGTACGGCGGCACCAGCGGCCTGTTGTCGACCAGTATCGCGTCGCCCGCGGCCCTGACCGCGGACAGGGCCGTCAGCCGCTGCCCGTTGATGGAGACCGCCTCCGCCCCGGAGGCCCACAGTCCGTTGACCACGCGCTGCATGTCCCGGTCGCGCAGCCGGCCGGTGTCGGAGAAGTCCGACGCCGTACGCGGGTTGCCGCCACCGCCGCCGGAGGCGTCCTTGGCGTCGTCGACCACGAGTCTGACGCCGGGGCCGTGCACCGCGGTGGCGCCCGACAGCAGGCCCGCGAGGTCCGCGTCGGCGCTGCCCCCGCTCGACTTCAGGGCGGCCCGCCGGCGGGCGTCGACGTCGTCGCGCAGCTCGTCGACGGTGCTTTCGAGGGCGTCGGCGTCCGCCGTCTCGCCGTCGATCCGGTCGATCAGCTCCTGGCGCTCCTTGGCCACCACCGGTGCCGTCACGCGCGCCTGTGCCGCTCCCACGGTCACGACGAGCGCCGCGAGCACGAGACCGCCCGCCAGGACCAGTTTGGCGCGCAGCGTCTTCGGCAGGCCGCCCGCGTCCTCGGACGTCTTCCGGGCGGCGGCCTCGGCGTAGCCGTCGTCGAGGCTGTGGTCCATGACGTTGGTGATCAGCGACATGGAGGCGTCCGGACGCTGCGGCCGCGCGGGGCTGCTCCGATCGGGGGGTTGCTGCGGCATGCCGCACATCGTCGCATGCCGCGACCGGTACCTCCGAACGGCCCCACCGGCGTGCCGGGCGGGCCCCCTTGGGGACACTTGTCCGGCACGCACGCGTGCGGCGGTTCCCGCCGCTCACGCCGGGAACCGGCGCCGTCCGGGGCCGCCGGCTCGGCGGTCCCGGACGGCGCGGTCGGGCTACCGGCCGGCGCTGTCCACGACGGCCGACCACTCGTCCAGCAGGGCCTGCGCGGAGGCGTCGTCGGGGCCCTCCGCCCACAGGTGGGTGACCGCCTCGGCGGGGTCGGGCAGCACCATCACCCAGCGCCCGTCCGCCTCCACGACGCGCACGCCGTCGGTCGTGTCGACCTGGCGGTCCCCGGCGGCCTCGACCACGCGCCGCATCACGAGCCCCTTGACGGCCCACGGGGTCGCCAGGTCCCGCTTGATGACGTGCGCCCGCGGGATCCGCGCGTCGATCTGGCTCAGGGTGAGCTGGGTCCGCGCCACCAGTCCGATCAGTCGTACGAACGCGGCCGTGCCGTCGTACACGCTGCTGAACTCGGGGACGATGAAGCCGCCCTTGCCGTCACCGCCGAAGATGGTGCCCTCTTCGCCGCCCACGCGCGTGAGGTCGTCCGGCGAGGTGGTGGTCCACTCGACCTGGGTGCCGTGGTAGGCGGCCACCTGCTCGGCGATGCGGGTGGTGGTGACCGGCAGGGCCACCCGCCCGCTGCGCCGCTCGGCGGCGACCAGGTCCAGCATCACCAGCAGCGCACGGTCGTCCTCGATGATCCGGCCCTTCTCGTCCACGAGCGACAGCCGCTCGCCTACGGGGTCGAACCGCACACCGAACGCGGCCCCGGAGGACGCCACGATCTCCCCGAGCCGGACCAGTCCGTTGCGGCGCATCTCGGCCGTCTCGGTGGGCCGGGTCTCGTCGAGGCCGGGGTTGATGGTCAGCGAGTCCACGCCGAGCTTCCCGAGCAGGCTGGGCAGGACGAGCCCGGCGCTGCCGTTGGAGGCGTCCACGACGACCTTGAGACCCGATTCCGCTATCCCGGTCGTGTCGACGTTCCGCAGCAGCGATCCGGTGTACGAGTCGAAGACGCTGGCCGGGAAGTACAGGTCGCCGATCTCGCCGGGGAACGCCCGCCGGTACTCCTGGCGCGCGAACACCCGGTCGAGCTTGCGCTGGCTGCCCTGTGAGAGGTCGGCTCCCTGCCCGTCGAAGAACATGATGTCGACGGAGTCCGGGACGCCGGGCGAGGTCCGGATCATGATGCCGCCGGCGCTGCCCCGCGCGGTCTGCTGCCGGGCCACGGGCAGCGGCACGTTCTCCAGGTCGCGTACGTCGATGGCGCTGGCCTGGAGCGCGGAGATCACCGCTCGCTTGAGCGCTCTCGCGCCCCGGGAGTGGTCGCGCGCGGTGGTGACCGTGGCGCCCTTCTTCAGGGTCGTCGCGTAGGCGCCGGCCAGTCGTACCGCGAGTTCCGGCGTGATCTCCACGTTCAGGATGCCGGTCACGCCGCGGGCCCCGAACAGGTGCGCCTGGCCGCGGGACTCCCAGATCACCGAGGTGTTGACGAAGGCGCCGGCCTCGATGGTCTTGAAGGGGTAGACGCGGACGTTGCCCTGGACGATCGATTCCTCACCGATCAGGCACTCGTCGCCGATGACCGCGCCGTCCTCGATCCGGGCGGCCCGCATGATGTCGGTGTTCTTGCCGACGACGCAGCCGCGCAGATTGCTGTGCTGCCCGACGTACACGTTGTCGTGCACGACGGCCTTGTGCAGGAAGGCGCCGCTCTTGACGACGACGTTCGAGCCGACGACGGTGTGTTCGCGGATCTCGGCGCCGGCCTCGACCTTGGCGTAGTCGCCGATGTACAGCGGTCCGCGCAGTTCGGCCTCGGGGTGTACCTCCGCCCCTTCGGCGACCCACACCCCGGGGGAGATCTCGAAGCCGTCGATGTCGACGTCGACCTTGCCTTCGAGAACGTCCGCCTGGGCCTTCACATAGCTCTCGTGCGTGCCGACGTCCTCCCAGTAGCCCTCGGCGACATAGCCGTAGACCGGCTTGCCCTCCTTCATCAGCTGCGGGAAGACATCGCCGGACCAGTCGACGGGCACATCGGCTTCGACGTAGTCGAAGACCTCGGGCTCCATCACGTAGATGCCGGTGTTGACCGTGTCGGAGAAGACCTGCCCCCAGGTCGGCTTCTCGAGGAAGCGCTCGACCTTGCCTTCCTCGTCGACGATGGTGATGCCGAACTCCAGCGGATTGGGCACCCGGGTCAGGCAGACCGTGACCAGCGCGCCCTTCTCCTTGTGGAAATTGATCAGCTCCGTGAGGTCGAAGTCGGTCAGGGCGTCACCGGAAATGACGAGGAAGGCATCGTCCTTCAATGCCTCCTCGGCGTTCTTGACGCTTCCGGCGGTACCGAGTGGCTTCTCCTCATTGGCATAGGTGAGCTCCATGCCGAGTTCTTCGCCGTCACCGAAGTAGTTCTTGACGAGCGATGCCAGGAACTGCACGGTGACGACGGTCTCGGTGAGCCCGTGCCTTTTGAGCAGCCGTAGCACGTGCTCCATGATCGGGCGGTTCGCCACGGGCAGCAGCGGCTTGGGCATGCTAGAGGTCATGGGGCGCAGGCGAGTGCCTTCGCCCCCGGCCATCACGACGGCCTTCATGTCGGAAGCGTCCTCCTCCAGGAAACGACGGTCTAACCGACTTCACCCGTCCAGATTGTCGCGCACTTTTCCACCGCGGGCCATCGAGGCGTCATGTCAGGACAATCGCCGAGCTCCATCGGCCATGGTGTCCGCGCGAACCAATCGGCGGACTTGTACCACGTAGAGCACTCCTGCCCACCAATAGAGGGTTGTACCCCATCCTGCGAACGCCCATCCGAAAACAGCGGCGAGTGACGCGATCCAACCGTGTCCGTCGCTGAGCAGGAGGAGCGGGAAGGCGTACATCAGGTTGAAGGTGGCGGCCTTGCCGAGGAAGTTCACCTGCGGCGGCGGATACCCGTGCCGGCGGAGGATGCCGACCATGACCAGCAGGACCAGTTCCCGGGCCAGCAGGAGCCCGGTCAGCCAGAGGGGCAGGATCTCGCGCCAGGTGAGGCCCAGCAGCGTGGAAAGCACGTAGAGGCGGTCCGCGGCGGGGTCGAGAAGCCGGCCGAGGCTGCTGATCTGATTCCAGCGGCGGGCCAGCTTGCCGTCGAGGTAGTCGCTGACCCCGCTCAGGGCCAGGATCAGGAGGGCCCAGCCATCACTCTTCGGGCCGCCGAACTCCGGCCTGAGGATCAACCACAGGAACAGGGGTACGCCGACGAGCCGCGCCATGCTGAGGATGTTGGGGATGGTGAGGACCCGGTCTGTCTGGACGCGGGTCTCCTGGACCTCCACCCGGGAGCCTCCTGTGGGAAATGTGCGAACGATGCTCCCTGACCCTACCTCAACGCAAAAAAAGCTCCGGCTCTCGGGCAGTGCCCAAGAGCCGGAGCTGTAAAAGGAGTTCGGCGGCGTCCTACTCTCCCACAGGGTCCCCCCTGCAGTACCATCGGCGCTGTGAGGCTTAGCTTCCGGGTTCGAAATGTAACCGGGCGTTT
>NZ_JBVHNF010000019.1:38192-172479 GCF_055558055.1 Streptomyces sp. NPDC025833 | reverse complement strand
GGTCGGCGTAGACGGCCACGCTCGCGATCCCGGCGTCCCGGCAGGCCCGGGCCACGCGGACAGCGATTTCGCCACGGTTGGCGATGAGCACCTTGGTCAGCATGTCAACTCCTGTAGGTGGGCCCGGGCGGCGCCGAACACGTCGACGGTCTCGAAGAGGTGGCGGGCGTCCGCGCCGGTGGGCAACACCGTCGCGGCGTGGACGACTTGGGGCGCGGTGGCGTCGGTGTCCGGGACGAGGACGCCGGCCGGGGTGCGGCCTCGGGCCGCGTCCTGCCGCGCCGGCGGGCCGACTCCGTTGCCGGACCGGGCCGGCCCGTGGTACTGCTCGTATCCCGCCGTCCGGCCGAAGTCAGTCGATGCCGCGCACGATGTGGTCCTCGGTCTCCTGCTCGTCATCGCCGGCGAGCAGGAGCGGCGGAGCGGTCGGCGCCGCCGTCCGGGGGGCGTCGACGAGGGGGCGGCCTTCGTGGTCAAAGGCAGGGTTCATCGTTCCTCCGTGCTCCTGCGGTCGGTCCGTGTGAAGAATCTCTCCCAGGCGGCTGTCATGCAGTCCGCGCGCCGTTTCGGACGCGTCGACTCCACTCAGCCGTGCGGGGCGGGTCGCCGCGTCGACCGGCGTGCCGCCGTGACACGTCCCCGCCGGGGTGCGCGGGCAACAGCCGATGTCAGCGCCGTGGCGGGTGGGCGAGCCGATGGCCGGGGCCGCCGGCCGCGCTCGATCGCATCGCCGAGTGGAACCGCGCCGCGGTCGCGCCGGTATTACAGCGATGGACATAACTATTCCATAGTGGGGGCTATCCTCTTCACTCGGCCAGAGTTTGTCAAGGGATTTCCAAGGAGTCCTGGTGGCGCTCTTGAAATAACCAAGCGAGCTGAAACGTGACCGTCGCATGAGGGTCCCCACAGGGTAAGTGCTCGCGTACATGTGATATTGATGGGCAATCCGGACATTTTCTCGGTTCGGGCAAGCCTCCGTTTCGGTCAAACCGATGCTTAGCCATTGAAATAACCGTGCGGTGCCCTAAGACTTGTGAGGTGTTCGCGAATTCAGCACACGGCTAATCGGCGGCGATATCGAACCTTCGGGAACGCGGCGCACGAAATGGGTAGTGCGTCCATGCGCTCGTCATTGCTTTCCCGGGAGGTGTCTTGCCTTTTCAGGGTGTCCGCTAACACCGTCACATGCTGATCTCGGGGGAAGGGTAAAACGATGCGCATGCTTTTTGTGCTAGATGACGGATATGAACCGGAGTTCGGGGCGAGAACGCTGAAGCGGTACGGGCACAAAATTCTCCTGGCGCACTCGGCGCAGCAGGCGCTGGCCATGCACACACAGGCGGATTTCATCATCCTCGATCTGGGGCTGACCGATGCGGACGGGCTGGAGGTCTGCCGGGCGATCCGCCAAGTCAGCGACACGCCCATGATCGCGGTGGCCGACCCCGGCGACGAGCTCGAGCGGGTGCTCGGCCTGAAGGCGGGAGCGGACGACTGCATCGACCGCGACTGCGGCATCCGCGAACTGGTGGCGCGGATCGAGGCGGTCACCCGGCGCAGCAGGGCGCGGCACAAGCCCGCCGGCAGCATCGTGTTCGGGCCGCTGCGCGTCGATCAGTCGGCCCGCGCGGCCTGGCTCGCCGGGGAGCCGATCAGCCTGACCCGCAAGGAGTTCGACCTGCTGCTCACGCTCGCCTCCCGGCCCGGTGTCGTCGTCACCCGCAAGGAGCTGATGTCCCGCGTCTGGAACGACAGCTGGACGCGGGGCCGGACGATCGACACGCACGTCAACAGCCTGCGCAGCAAGCTCGGTTCGAACAACTGGATCGTGACCGTCCGCGGGGTGGGCTTCCGGTTCGGCGAGAGCGTCACGGAGTCGCCCGCCGGCCCGGACGCGGCGGTGCAGGCCGGGCATCACCGGGTCGGCTCGCACGCCGTGCCGTCCGTCCAGGCGGTCTGACCCGCCGTTGTCACGGCCGGGCGGGGCGCCCGCGGCCGGCCAGGGACCGCTGGGCGTCGCCCGCGTGGTAGAAGGTGCGGCCGGCCATGCTGCGGCGACGCCAGCTCTTCTCGCTCGCGAGCCGGTACACGGTGCCGCGGGGCGCCTGCCACAGCCGGGCTATGTCCGCCGCGGACAGCCACAACGGGGCGGCGGACGCGGGCGCCTCGCCGTCCGCGTCCCCCGTCTCGTTGTCCCGGCCGGCATGCCGGGGCAGCCACTCGTGCAGCGCCCGGCGGTGGCTGGGCGTCGTGGTGCACACCACCTCCGGCGGCGCCCCGGAGTCCCGCACGGTCCGGGCCACCAGGGTGCCGCCGCACCCGGCCAGCCGGCACGGGCCGACCGGCGTGCTCCGCACGGGCGGTGCGTCCACCACGCGGGCGGCCGCGCGCATCAGCGCCGCGACCTCCTCGGCGAGGTCGCCGACAGCCTCGTGGCCGGACAGCCAGTCCAGGTGGCGCAGCAGGAAGCCTGCGAGGGCGGGCACCGTGCGCCGCGGCGCGGCGGTACCGCACTGATCGGCCACCAGACCGCTCCAGGAGGCGAGGACACGCGTGATGGCCGTACGCGCCTCCACGGCCGCCGTGTTGAGCGGCATGCCGGGCATCGCGCGGCTGGACGGGCGCTCCTCCCAGCGCCGGTTCCGGGCGCCCGCGAGGACGCGTCCGCACTCCTCGTACACGCCGGGGAGCGCCACCAGCGAACGGGCCAGGCGTCCCGCGCAGCCGGCGCAGAGCCGCGTCGTCCGTGTGGTGCCGGCGGCCTCGGCCGAGGCGTGGCGCCGCATTGTCACGCAGTGGGGGTCGGCGCAGAGTTCTCGTTCTTTCTTTCCCAGCCCGGTGTTCGACTGCCGCATTCGTGGCTCCTTCACGACGGGTTTTCCCGGCCCGTCGCAATGCTGCCCGCCGAATCACCGCCGGCGGTCGTCCGCGCGGAAACATGGCGGAGGCCGGCACGCGTTTTTTCATGCGTGGCACAGGGGCTGTCGGCCGGTGCACGAAAAGCGCATGCGGTGCTGACGCGCAGTGGTGAAGCGTTTCACCGAGAATTGACAGTCGCGGTCGCGGCGCGCATCCGTGCCGGAGCGGGCCGGGGGCTCAGCCCTCCGTGGCCAGCCGGTGGTCGAGGACCCGCTCCAGCAGGGCCGTGAGCTGGGCGCGCTCGCCAGGCTCCAGCGGGGCCAGCAGGCTGTCCTGCGCCCCGGCCAGGGCGCGCTCGATGCGCTTGAGCTGCCGTACACCGGCCGCGGTGATCGTGATGGTGTTGCGCCGCCGGTCCGCCGCGTCCACGCCGCGCACCACCAGGCCGTCGGCGGCAAGTTCGTTGACCGCCTCCACGATGTAGCTGCGGTCGATCCCGCAGCGCCGGCCCAGCTCGGCCTGGCTGAGCGGACCGAACTCGTCGAGCGAGGCCAGGAGGGCGAAGTCGTACCGCCGGGCGCCGACGGAGGCCCGCGCCTGGGAGACCAGGCGGGCGGTGTGGGTGGCGATCTGGGTGACGAGCCAGCTGGGCGTGGACCGCAGCCGGGCCGGAGCGTGGGAGATCGCCTTGATGGTCACCCCGTCACGGTACCAAGGCGGCCCGGGGTCGTCTGTTGGCCAGACCCACGAATATGTTACGTTGGCCAGGTCAACGATCCGGGGTGCGCCGTCGGGTCCGTGCGCGTCGTCCGTCCCCCGCCGCCCTGCCTGCTGGGAGCGAGTTCATGATTCTGGTCACCGGCGCCACCGGTAATGTCGGCCGCAATGTCGTCACGCAGTTACTGGAAGCGGGCGAGACGGTCCGGGCCCTCACCCGCGACCCCGAGAAGGCCGCGCTTCCCGAAGACGTGGAAGTGGTCGCCGGGGACATTGCCGACCCGAAGAGCCTGCCGCCCGCCCTGAAGGGTGCGGACCGGGCATTCCTGTTCCCCGTCTTCGGGCAGCTCGACGGGTTTCTCGACATCGCCCGGGAATCCGGTCTGGAACATATCGCCATGCTGTCGTCGTCGGCCATCGAATTCGACGACCCCGGGTTCATCGGCCAGGTGCACCTGGAGTGCGAGAAGGCGGTGACGGGCTCCGGCATCCCCCGTACGTTCGTCCGGGCCGGCCTGTTCATGCTCAACGACCGCGGCTGGGCGCCGCAGATCCGGGAGACCGGCGTGGTGCGCACGGCGTACGGCACGGCCGCGGCCGCGCCCGTCGACGAGCGGGACATCGCCGCCGTCGCCACGGCCTCGCTGCTGGCCCCGCGGGACGGCAGCGTGCACAGCCTCACCGGCCCCGAGTCCCTGACCCAGATCGACCGCGTCCGGATCATCGGCGAGGTCCTCGGCAAGCAGGTGGCGTTCGAGGAACTGCCCCGCGAGGAGGCCCTGGGCCACCTCGCCCGGCAGATGCCGCCGGACGCCGCCGCCTTCCTCCTCGACCAGCTCGCCTCCTGGCAGGGAGTCACCGCCGAGGTGCTGCCCACGGTCGAGCGGGTGAGCGGCCGCCCCGCGCACACCTACGCGCAGTGGGTCGGGCACCACGCGGCCGACTTCTCCTGACGCCTTCCGGACCCGCGGGCGTACCGGCCGGCGGCGGCGCCCGCCGCCGGCCCGGCGCGTACCCCCGCGGAGGGAACGCGGGCCACCGAGGGGGCTCCGGCCGGTGCGTTCCGCCCGGCCGGCTCAGCCGGCGCTCCGGCGCAGCAGGCACTCCTCCAGGAAGGCCAGCATCCTCAGGTGGTACGCCCGGGCGGCCCAGCCCAGGCTGATGTTGTGACCGGCGTCCGGCTGCCGGTCGATGCTGACGGGCGCGTGGCGCAGCAGGCCGGCAAGCTCGGACAGCGACTGCGGATCGTGCCGCCACCGCTGCTCGTGCTCGGCGAAGGTGAACCGGACGGGGACCCGCACGTGCGGGGCGATCCGCTCCAGCGTCTTGGGCCACGCGGGCAGTTCGGCCACCTCGCGCGGGGGCATCGCGCCGCTGAGGGACTGCGCCAGGGTGAAGGTGCGCGGGGGGTAGAGCCCCAGCGGCCCCCAGTTGTTGCCGCGCAGCCTGCTCCGGTACCGCCCGGGCCCGGCCGCGGCGCCCGGATCGTCGGTGAACCGGTGACCGCAGCCCGACACCGCGAGTCCGGCCAGCGGCAGTTCGTGGTGCCGGGCCGCGAGGGCCAGCGCCACCTTGCCGCCGTAGGAGTGCGCGAGGACGAACAGGGGCGTCCCGGCGGGCCGGGGGCCGAGGAAGCCGGCCAGCGCCCGGCTGAGCACGGCCGCCTGCTCCACCAGCGGCAGCCCCTTGGGCACCTGGGCGGCCGACTGCCCGTAGCCCGGCCGGTCCACGGCGAGCACGGTCAGGCCCAGTTCCGCCCCGAGGGTGAGTAGGGACAGGCCCGGGGCGGCGGACTGGTGGAAGTAGCCCGCGCGCATGCCGCCGCCGGGCACGGCCAGGACGACGGCGCGCGGTGTCTGCCCCTCGGGCTCGGCCAGCAGGGCGGACAGCCGGAGCCCGCCGGACTCCAGGACGGTCTCCCGCACCGCGGCGGGGGACGGGCACCCGGCGGCGGGCTCCGGGCGGCCGCGGACACCTACGGACGGCGACGGCATGGGGGGACTCCTCCCGGGACGGAAATGCGGATGAACGCCTGCGGCGGGCCCTGGGCCCTCACGCCGGCCGGGGCGCGGCGGACACGCTGGGGGAGCGGGCCCCGTGCGGGTAGGGGTGCTGGGCGCGGCCCTCGCGCAGCACCCGTCCCCACCAGTCCAGTTCGTCCAGGAGCAGCTGGGCCGCGGCCGCGCTGCCGGCCGGGTCGGCGGGCCGGCCGTCGGCGTCGAAGAGCCGTTCCACGCCGTGGAAGCTGACCGCGTCCCGCACCGGCGCGGCGTGCACCTCGCCGAAGACCTGCCGCAGTTGCTCGACCGCCCGCAGCCCGCCGGAGCGGCCCCCGTAGGAGACGAAGCCGACCGGCTTGGCCTGCCACTCGCTGTCGTGCCAGTCGATCGCGGTCTTCAGCGTGGCCGGGAACGAACGGTTGTACTCGGGTGTGACGACGACGAACACGTCCGCGCGGTCCAGCCGCGGGGTCAGACCCGCCAGGACCTCGCGGACCTCCGGCGGCGGCACCGCCACCGGTTCGGCGGGCAGGGGGTGCTCGGCGAGGTCGACGACGTCCGTCTCCAGCCCGTCGCACCGGCGGGCCGCCGCGGCGAACCAGCGGGCGACGGCCGTGCCGCTCCTTCCCTGCCTGCCGCTGCCGACCAGGACGGCCAGCCGCAAGGGGTCGTACCACATCATCAGCCTTTCCACGACAGGGCGTACGGGCGGGACGATCAGGTGAAGTCGGCGACGTGGTCGGCGGCCCACTCGGCGAAGCCGCGGGCGGGCCGGCCGAGGTACGGCTCGATCGGCGAGATCGGGTGCGGGCGGTCGACCAGGGCCGCGAACATGCGCAGCCGGGCCTCCACCGCGGCGGGCGGGATGCCGACCTCGCCCATCTCCTTGCGGGCCTCGTCGTGGCTGATCTCCTCGAACCGCACCGGCCTGCCGATCGCCTCGCCGATCAGCCGGGCCCGGTCCGCGTAGGTGATCGACTCCGGGCCGCTGAACATCGGCTTCTCGCCGAGCAGTTCGTCGGTGAGCAGGGCACGGGCGGCCAGCTCGGCGATGTCCCGCTCGTGGACCGGGGCCGAGTGGGCCCGCGCGAACGGGCCGCGGGCCACTCCGGTGGCGCGGATCTGCCCGCTCCACTCCAGCGCCGTCACCGCCAGACCGCCGGCCGGCTGCAGGGCGGTCCACTCCAGACCCGACTCCTCGATCCGCCGCTCCAGGTCGCGGTGGCGCACGGCGATGGAGTTCTTCGGGTCGTCGTCGCGCGCCGAGTAGGAGGACAGGGCGACGATGCGCCGCACGCCGTGCTCCCGGGCGCGGGCGACGACCTCGGCGGGGCCCTCGGGGAACGCGGCGAGCACGAAGAAGACCGCGTCGACGCCCTTCATGGGCAGCTCGCCGGTACGGGCCACCTCCACCCCCTCGGGCAGCCGGGCCCGGTCCGGGTCCCGGGTCAGCGCGCGCACGCTCACCCCGGCCTTGAGCAGGAGGTCGACAAGGGGGCGTCCAACGTGTCCGGTGGCGCCGGTGACCAGTATCACGGGTGTCTCCCAGGTGGGTTCGTCGGTGTCCGGGGTCGGTGCGGGGGCGGGCGCCGCGACGGTCCGCCGGGCGGCGTCAGCCCGTCAGGCCGCGCGTGTAGTCCAGGCCCGCGGGCTCGAACTGCACGACGGCGTGGCTGGCGACCGAGTGGACGTCGCGCCAGAACCGCTGCAGCGGGTGCCCGTGCTCCTGGGCCCGGGTGCCGCCGGTCCGCAGCAGCGCGTCCACCGCCTCCACGAGCATCTCCAGGGCGAGCGCCGCGTCACGGCGGCCGCGGCGGACCAGGACGGGGTTGAGCCGCCCGGTGTCCGCGGTCTCGGCGACCCGGAGCAGCAGGAGGCGGGCCGCGTCGATCAGACCGGCGGCGCGGGCGTACCCGGTCTGGTACGCCTGCCCGGCCGCCTCGCGCGGGCCGGTCGCGGGGAGGGTGACGGTGTGGGCCGCGGCCCGCAGGGCGCCCAGAGCCGCGCCGAGCGCCGGCGCGACGAAGGTCAGGCCGTTGACCGCCAGGGTGGGCAGCGGCGGGCCGGACGCGCCGACCACGCGGCCCTTCATGGCGTCCTCCCGCAGGCAGGTGCGGTACTCCGGGACCAGGACGCCGTCCAGCACGACGGTGTGGCTGCCGGTGCCCCGCATGCCGAGCGAGTCCCAGGTGTCCCGGTAGCCGAAGTCCGCCCGGGGCACCAGGAAGAAGCGCAGCGGTCCGCCGCCCTTTCCGGGCGGGCCGACCGGGGCGGGGCCGGCGAGCAGGGCCCAGTCGGCGTACTCGACACCGCTGACGAACGTCCACTCGCCGGACAGCCGCCAGCCCTCCTCGACCGGAACGGCCGTGCCGAGCGGCTTGTTGACCACGCACACCCGGGCATCGGGGCCGTCCGCCCAGACCTCGGCCTGCGCCTTCTCGGGCAGGCAGGCGACGTAGCGGGCGGCGAAGGCGAACAGCGAGGCCAGCCAGGCGGTGGAGGCGCACTCGGTGCCCAGCGCCGCGACCCAGCGCACCAGTTCGGCGTAGCCGCGCGGCTCCCCGCCCCGCTCGCCCGGGACGAACCAGCGGGCGAACCCGGCGGTGGTCAGCGCCTCGACCACCTCCGGTGCCACGCGCCGGCCGGTGTCCGCCTGCGCGGCCTGCGCCGCGGCCGGCACCACCGCGTCGCGCAGCGGCGCCGGCGGCCAGGGGGCCGGGTCACCGTCGGCCGGCTCGGGCCGCCCGGCCAGCAGATCGCGGCCCTGCGGGCTCTCCAGCGCCGCCTCGGTCTCGAAGGACGTGAGGTGGACGACGGCACCGTCCGCGGAGTGCACCGTGGCGGGGCCGGAGCCGGTGTAGGAGCCGCCCTCGCGCACGGCGTCGACCGTGACGCGGACGTGGCCGGCCATGCCGGTGACGGCCGGGTCGAGGGTCTCGGTGAAGGAGTACACGAAGCCCCGGTCGGTCGGCCGCCAGGTGCCCCGGCCGCTGCTGATCGGGGTGAGCAGGGTGAGCGTCCCGTCGGGCAGGAAGGAGATCGTGAACGGGTCGGTCTGCCCGTCGTGGACGGCCGTGCCGGTCCAGACCCCGGCCGCGGCGGCGGGGGAGACGGGGGCGGGGGCGGCGGAGTCGATGTCTGTTGTCATGCCTCACCATCCTTGGAAAAGTACAGGCGGTCATTTATGATCGGGCGTACATTTTTCGGCTGCGCCGTGCCCCCGGGGCGAGCGCTCCCGCGGAGGTGGGAGCGGTTCCCCCGGAAGAGTCGGAGGACCCATGTCCGTGCACGACCGGCCCGTGGCCGCCGAGGCGGCGCCCGGGCGGCCCGCCGGACGGCAGGGCCCGTTCCCGTTCGCCCTCGCCGCGGCCCGGGCCGTGATCGTTCCGTGCGGCACGGTCGCGCACACCGCGCTGCCCGGCAGCCGGCGCGCATCCGGCGCCGGCGTCCCGGCCCGGAGCGTCACCGCGAACGCCGGGCGCCGGACCGGACGGCCGACGTCCTGACCCGCGGCCACGGCACGGCGTCGCACGTCGTGGCCGCCCGGTACACCCCCGGTTCCGGTGACCGCGGCGAACGCGGGCACCGCCGGGGGGCCGCAGGCCGCCCGGCCGCGCCGCACCGGCCGGCAGCGGCCGACGGCACGGGCACCAACCGCGACAGCGGCAGCCGGCAACCGTTCCAGGACAAGGAGGCAGCGCAGTGATCCCCAGCGTCGACGAAACGACCCGGCACAAGCCGGCGGTGAGCGCCCCGGTGACCGTGCCGCGGCCCGACGGCAAGGGCGAACGGACCCGCCGCCGCATCCTCGCCGCGGCCCGCCGCGTCTTCGGCGAGTACGGCTACGAACGGGCGACCATCCGCCTGATCGCGGAGGAGGCCGACGCCCACAAGTCGTCCGTGATGCAGTACTTCGGCACCAAGGAACAGCTGTTCAGGGAAGCGGTCCACTTCGAGATCCCGATCGACGAGCTGACCACGCCGGACCCGGTGAGCAGCGCGGAGAACTACCTGCGCACCATGCTGGGCCGGTGGGCGACCAGCCCGGACAATCCCATGGCGGTCCTGGTCCGCACCAGCATGACCAGCGAGATGGCGGCCGAGGAACTGCGCCGCCTGGTCACCGACCAGTCGACCGAGGCCATCGCCCAGCACATCGACCTGCCCGACGCACGGGTCCGGGCGGGCCTGTTCTCGGTGATCATGTTCGGCATCGCCAGCGGCCGCTACCTGCTGCGCATCCCCGACGTCAGCGAGCCGGACCTGGAGGACATCGTCCGGGTGGCCGCGCCGGTGATCCGGACCCTGATCGCCGGCGAGACCGGGCCGGGCGACCCGCCCGGGGCGGCACGGCGGGAGGCACCCGGACAGGACTGAGAGCGCCGCGGACACGGCCGCACCGCGGCGCGGGTGCGGCCCCCGCCCGCCGGACCCGGCACCCCGCCGGGATACCGGCGCCCCTCCTGCTCAGCCCCGGTCCGCCGCCACCCGGCGGTGCGTCACCCCCAGCTCGGCCAGCCGGTCCAGCGCCGCCTGCCAGGTGCCCAGGCAGTCCCGGCGCTCGTCGGGGAGCATGGAGACCACCTCGCCGCGGCCGGAGCGGACGGCCGGATGCCGGCGCGCCGGAGCGGACAGGGAGACACCCGGCCCCGCCTCCACCAGTACGTGGTCGCCGTCGTCCAGCAGCCCCGACAGGGCCTCCCAGTACAGCACCGGCTCGGCCATCTGAGCGGCCCAGAACTCCGGATCGACCGCCTCGCGCGAGGTGACGGTCCGACCGGTGCGCGCCGAGCGGATCGGCACCCGGGGCGGACGCAGCGGCTCGGCGGCCACCGCCTCCTGAAAGGCGAGCGCCGCCTCCCGCAGCACCGGCGAGTGCCACGGCTCGGTCGCCCGCACCCGCCGGGCCACCAGGCCGGCGGCGCGCAGCGTCTCCTCGGCCCGTACCAGGGACGGCTCGGGCCCGGCCAGGATCGTCTGCGCGGGCGCGTTGACCGCGCCGACGGCGACACCGCGGTGCGCGTCCTGCGTGTCGAGCCAGGGCCGTATCCGGTCCGGTGCGGCGGCGACGGCGAGCATGCCGCCCGCGGGCGCCGCGTCCAGCGACCGCGAGCGGGCCAGCAGGATGCGGGCCGCGCTCGGCAGGTCGAAGACACCGGCCAGAGCCGCCGCGGCCAGTTCACCGATGCTGTGGCCGAGCAACACCGCCGGGCGCAGGCCCAGTTCCTGCAGGACCCGGCCGACGCCGTAGCCGATGGCGAACAGCAGCGGCTGGGCCCGCCGCCCGTCGTCCAGCGGCAGCGCCGGCGCGTCGGAGAGCCAGTCCTCGCGGATCCGCGCGCCCGGCGGACCCATCAGCTCCAGCACCTCGTCCACGGCCGCCCGGAAGAGCGGCTCTCGCCGGTACAGCGGTACTGCCATGTGCGGGTACTGCGCCCCCTGCCCGGGGAGCAGCAGCGCGACGGGACGTTCGGCCATGGGGGATCTCCGTCACAGGTTGCGGGAAAAGAACGGAAACGCGGGCGGAAGGGGGCCGCGCCCGGGAACGGACGGTCCTCAGTTCCGCCAGCTGCGCGGTACACCGGACGCGGCGCGCCGCTGCCAGCGGACGGCGGGCAGGTGCGTCGCCCCCCGCGGCGCGTCCGCGCCGGCCAGCGCCAGCAGCAGGACGAGGACCGCCGCGGCGACCTCCTCCTCCGTGGCGTGCCCGCGCTCGACACGCAGCACGTCCCCGACGGCCGTCGACATCGTGAACTCCTCTCGCGGACGGGCCCGTACGGCCCGCGGGACCGGCGGCACACCTGCCTGGGCGGTGCTCACTGCGGCGGGTTGCCGTGTTTGCGGTGCGGCAGTTCCGCGTGCTTGGTGCGCAGCATGTGCAGCGAACCGATCAGGATCCGGCGGGTCTCGGAAGGGTCGATCACCTCGTCGATCAGCCCGCGCTCGGCGGCGTAGTACGGGTGCATCAGCTCGGTCCGGTACTCCTTGACCCGGCGGGCGCGCGCCGCCTCCGGGTCGTCCGCCTCGGCGATCTGCCGCCGGAAGATGACGTTGGCCGCGCCCTCCGCGCCCATCACCGCGATCTCGTTGGTCGGCCAGGCGTAGGTGAGGTCCGCCCCGATGGACTGGGAGTCCATCACGATGTAGGCGCCCCCGTAGGCCTTGCGCAGCACCAGGGAGACCCGGGGCGTGGTCGCGTTGCAGTACGCGTACAGGAGTTTCGCGCCGTGCCGGATGATGCCGCCGTGCTCCTGGTCGACGCCGGGCAGGAAGCCCGGGACGTCCAGCAGCGTGACGATCGGGATGTTGAAGGCGTCGCACGACTGCACGAACCGTGCGGCCTTCTCGGAGGCGTGGATGTCCAGCACGCCCGCCAGCACCTGCGGCTGGTTCGCGATGATGCCCACGACCTGGCCGTCCAGCCGGGCCAGCGCGCAGATGATGTTGCGCGCCCAGCGGTCGTGGACCTCCAGGAGTTCCCCGTCGTCGACGATCTCCTCGATCACCGCCCGCATGTCGTACGGCCGGTTGCCGTCCTCCGGGACCAGTTCGAGCAGCGCGTCGGTGAGCCGGCCGGGCGAGTCCGAGGGCACGGTCACCGGGGGCATCTGGCGGTTGTTGGACGGCAGCAGGGACAGCAGGTAGCGCACCTCGGCCAGGCAGGTCTCCTCGTCGTCGTGGACGAAGTGGGCGACCCCCGAGGTCTCGGCGTGCACGTCGGCGCCGCCGAGGCCGTTCTGGGTGATCTCCTCGCCGGTGACCGCCTTGACCACGTCCGGGCCGGTGATGAACATCTGCGACGTGCCCCGCACCATGAACACGAAGTCCGTCAGCGCCGGTGAGTAGGCCGCACCGCCCGCGCACGGGCCGAGCATCACACTGATCTGCGGGATCACCCCGCTCGCCCGGGTGTTGCGCTGGAAGATGCCGCCGTACCCGGCGAGCGCGGAGACGCCCTCCTGGATGCGGGCGCCGGCGCCGTCGTTCAGCGAGACCAGCGGGGCACCGGCCGCTATGGCCATGTCCATGATCTTGTGGATCTTCGTGGCGTGCGCCTCGCCCAGCGCGCCGCCGAAGATCCGGAAGTCGTGGGCGTAGACGAAGACCGTCCGGCCGTCCACCGTGCCCCAGCCGGTGATCACACCGTCGGTGTACGGCTTCTTCGTCTCCAGCCCGAAACCGGTCGCCCGGTGCCGGCGCAGCGACTCGACTTCGTGGAAGGAGCCCTTGTCCAGCAGGAGGTCGATCCGTTCGCGGGCGGTCAGCTTGCCCTTGGCGTGCTGCGCCTCGGTGGCCTGCTCGCTCGGCCCGCGCAGCACCTGCTCCCGCAGCGCGTGCAGTTCCGCAACCCTGGAGAACATCAGGCCGCTCCTTCGGCCGCAGCCGGCCGCACCAGGGTGTTCACGGTCGTCTTCACCTGCTGCGCGTCCGTGGTGCGCAGCGTCGTCACCCCGGGCACGATCCGCGTGCACAGCCCGCCGAGCGCCTTGCCCTGGCCCACCTCGACGAACCGGTCCACACCGTCGGCCGCCATGTGCCGCACCGCGTCCGTCCACAGCACCCGCCCGGTGAGCTGGGCCCGCAGGCACTCCCGGGCCTCGGCACCGCTGGTGACCAGGGCGCCGCCCGTGCCCGAGTACAGCGGGACCGCGGGGTCGCAGAACTCCACCTCCGCCAGCGCCGCGGCGAACTCCGGGGCCACGCGCTCCATCAGGCTGCAGTGCGCCGGGCCGCCGATCCGCAGGACGACGACCCGGTCGGCGCCCGCCGTGCCCACCAGTTCCACGAGCCGGTCCACCCCCGCCACCTGACCGGAGACCACCACCTGGGTGGGGTCGTTGTGGTTCGCTATCTCCACCACGCAGGCCGTCTCCTCGGCCGCCTGCGCGCACAGCTCCTCCACCCGGGGCAGGCCCAGGCCGAGCACGGCCGCCATCCGGCCCGGCACGGACTCGGTCACCGACGCCATCAGCTCGCCACGCACCCGCACCACGCGCAGCGCGTCCTTCCAGTCCAGCACGCCCGCGCCCACCAGCGCGGCGAACTCGCCCAGGCTGTGCCCGGCCACCGCGTCCGGCGCGGCCCCGTGGGACCGCAGCACGTCGAGCGCGGCCACGCTGGTCAGCAGCATGGCCGGCTGTGTGACGCGCATGTCGGTCAGTGCCTCGGCCGGCCCCTCGAAACACAGGGTGGAGACCGGCATGCCGAGCAACTCGTCGGCGGGCGCGTAGTAGGTGTCGATCAGATACGGCCACTGCTTGGCGAGGTCGAGTCCCATGCCGACCCGCTGCGAGCCTTGGCCCGGGAAAACGAAAGCGGTCCTGCCCATGCTGGGCCCTCCCTGGTGAACGTGTCGGTGGAGCGTGGGCCGGCCGGGGTCACAGGAGCGTGCCGCCGGTGGCGTCGATGAAGGCACCCGTGATCCAGCGGGAGGCGTCGGAGGCGAGGAAGGCGACGACGTCCGCGATGTCCGACGGCTCGGCCACGCGGTTGAACGCGGACAGCTGGGCCATGAACCGCACGGCCTGCGGGTCCTCGAAGACCGCACCGCCGTTGTTCGTCAGGCCCGGGGCCACGCTGTTGACGGTGATGCCGCGCCCGGCCAGGTGCTTGGCGTAGTGCCGGGCCAGGGTCTCCAGGGCGCCCTTGGTCATCGCGTACGCGATCTCCTCGGGGTTGGCGAACCGGGTGAGCCCCGAGGAGATGTTGATGATCCGGCCGCCGTCACGCAGGGTGCCCAGCGCCCGCTGGATGATGAAGAACGGCGCCTTGGCGTTGACCGCCACGAGCCGGTCGAAGAGCTCCGGTGTGGTGTCCTCGGGGGAGACCCCGCCCATGATCCCGGCGTTGTTGACGACGATGTCCAGCTCGACACCGCCGGTGTGCTCCTTGAGGCCCTCCTCGATCCCGTCGAAGAGGACGTCGACGTCACCGGGCGCCCCCAGGGTCGCACGGACCGCGAAGGCCCGGCCGCCGGTGGCCCGGATACCGGTCACGGTGTCCTCGGCTGCCTCCTTGTCGCGGGCGTAGTGCACCACGACCAGCGCGCCCTCGGCGGCCAGCCGCTCGGCGACGGACCGGCCGATGCCGCGGCTGGACCCGGTCACCAGGGCCACCTTGTTCTCGAGCGTTCCCATCTTCTGCCTCCTCGATGGCGGGACGTGTGCCGGTACGCCGGCCGCGGCGGGAGCGGCCGCGGCGGCGGCCCGGGTGCCGTCCGGCTCCCCGGGGCCCGCCGCGCGGGCCACGGTGCCCAGCGCGCGAGGCTCGCCGAACCAGCGGCGCAGCGCGTCGAGAGCGGCCCCGGGGCCCTCCGCACGCGCCCAGACGATGTGCCCGTCGGGCCGCACCAGGACGGCACCGAGCCGGGCCGGGGCGGTGCCCGGGGCCGCGGTGGCCACGACGACCCGCACCCGGTCGGCCCACAGCGCACTGCGCGCGCGCAGGTGCGCATGGCCGGGCGCGTCGGGGTCGGTGTCGATCAGCAGCCCACGGCCCGAGCGCAGCAGCTCGGTCGTCGAGGTGACCGCGCCCGGGCCGGTGACCAGTTCCGCCGGTGCCAGCCGGGCTCCGGACCAGGGCCGCTCGGAGCGCTGGGCGCCCGGCTGGTCCACGCCGCTGATCCGGCCCGCGAGCTGCCGCACGGCACCGTCGTGGCGCAGCAGTTCGGCGAGGACGGCGCGCAGCCCGCTCACCTCGCCGCCGCCGAGCAGGAGCGCCGACTGCGCCGCGATGTTGTCCAGCACCTGCCGTCCGACGGCGTGCCGTTCCTCGTGGTAGGTGTCGAGCAGCCCTGCGGGCGCCCGGCCGGTCACCTCCGCGGCGAGCTTCCAGCCCAGGTTCGCCGCGTCCTGCAGGCCCAGGTTGAGGGCCTGGCCGCCGACGGGCATCTGCACGTGCGCGGCGTCCCCGGCGAGCAGGACCCGCCCGGTGCGGTAGCGGGCGGCCTGCCGCCGGGCGTCGCCGAAGGCGTTCACCCACAGCGGGGTGCCGGAGCTGATGTCCTCGCCGGTGACCTCCCGCCACACGGCGGCGACCTCGGCGAACGCCGGGGCGCCGGTCCGCCGCACGGCGGGCCTGTTGAACCGGTGCACCATGACCCGGGTCACGCCGTCCGGCCGGCGGCCCGCGATGGCCAGCCCGTCCAGGAACCGTTCGAAGCGGCGGTCCGGGATGTCGATCCCGGCCACGTCCGCGCGCAGCAGCTCCCGGGTGGCGTCGACGCCGGGGAACGCGAACCCGGCCAGCCGCCGGACCACGCTGTCCTCGCCGTCGCACCCGACCAGATACGCGGAGCCGATCCGCAGGGTGCGCCCCTCGGCGGTGCGCACGGTGGCCAGCACCCGGTCGCCGTCCTGCGCCAGCCCGGCCAGTTCGTGCCCGGGCCTGACGTCGGCGCCCAGACCGGTCGCCCACTCCAGCAGCACCTCAACGGTGCGGGTCTGCAGCACCTTCCACTGGCCGGCGTACGGGCTGTCCACGCCGCCCAGGTCCATGGGGATGCCGCCGAAGTGGCCCCGCGGGTCGCTCGGCGGGACCGGGCCGACACGGTCCAGCAGGCCGCGCTGGTCGAACAGTTCCATGGTCCGGGCGTGCAGGGTGCTGGCCCGGGACTCCGAGGACGGCTCGGTCAGCCGTTCCAGGACCACGACGTCGGCGCCGCCCAGCCGCAGTTCACCGGCGAGCAGCAGCCCGACCGGTCCCGCGCCCACCACGACGACCTGCGTGTCCAGCGGCGCCCGCGCCTCCGCCGTGCCGTTCACCTCGCACCCCCGTTCAGCGCCGCGGTCCGCCGGCCGCCGTCGTCGGCGCCACCGGACTCCCGGCGGGCCGCGTGGTCCAGTGCCTCGCGCCACGTCGCGCGGGAGCGGAGCAGCCGCCGGTAGCGCGCGACCTCGCCGCGCCGGTCGACGGCCAGCACCCCGGTGAGCCGGTCGCCCGTGCCGAGCAGGGCGACGAAACGCCGCGTGGCCGGGTCCCCGACGATCTCGGTGCGCTCGGCCTGGGGGACTCCGAGGAACTGGATCCGCACCCCGTACCAGTCCGACCAGAAGTACGGCACCGTCGCGTAGTCCCCGTGCCCGAAGCCCAGCGCCTGCCGGGCGGCGAAGGCCCCCTGCTCCGCCGCGCTGGTCCAGTGCTCCAGCCGCATGGACCGGTCGAACAGGGAGTTGTGCCAGCGCAGCACGTCACCGGCCGCGTACACGCCGGGCACGCCGGTGGCGAGGTCGCCGCCGCACACCACGCCGTCGTCCAGCGCGACTCCGCTGCCGCGCAGCCACTCCACGGCCGGATCCGCCCCGATCCCGACGACCACCAGATCGGCCGGCAGCACGGTGCCGTCCCGCAGCACCACACGCTCCACCCGGCCGGCGCCCTCGATCCGCTCGACGACGGCCCCGCACCTCAGCCGGGTGCCCGCCTCCGCATGCAACCCTCCCAGCAGGGAGCCGAGTTCGGGTCCGACCGAGCGGGTCAGCGGCGACCGCTGCGCGTCCAGCAGGGTCACCTCGGCACCGGCCTGCCGGGCGGCCGAGGCCACCTCGGCACCGACGAACCCGGCGCCCACCACCACGACCCGGCGGGCGCTGCGCAGCGCCCCGCGCAGGGCCCGGGCGTCCTCCACCGTGCGCAGCGTGTGGACACCGGCGGGCGGCACGGCCCCGGCCAGCCGCCGCGCGCGCACCCCGGTGGCGATGACCAGGCGGTCGTAGAGCACCTCGGTGTCGCCGACCCGGACGGTGCGGGCGGCGCTGTCCAGCGCGGTGGCGGGACGGCCGAGCAGCGTCCGCACGCCCAGCTCGCCGGCGTAGGAGTGCGGCGCGCGGTAATGCGGGACCGCGGGCTCGGCGGCCCGCGGATCGGCGAGGAAGGACTTGGAGAGCACCGTGCGGTCGTACGGCAGGTGCGGTTCGGCGCCGACGAGGGTGACCTCGCCCGCGAACCCGGCCTGCCGGGCGGCCTCCACCGCCCGCAGCCCGGCCAGCGACGCGCCCACCACCACCAGGCGGCGCGGCACGCTCACCGCACGCCCCGCACGGCCAGCGTGCGCAGCACCCGCAGCAGGACCGCCGGACGCAGCAGCGCCGTGCCCGGGTCCACCAGGGACAGCACCCGGATCAGGGCGTGGCTGACGTGGGCGTCCCGCGTCGCGGCCCGCTGCACGAGGCCGCTGTAGGCCTGGGTGAGCCGGGTGCGCGGCGAACGCCGGCCGGGCACTCCGGGGAACCGCAGGTCGTTCAGGGCGTTGGTGTCCCACACCGGACCGATCGCCCGCCGCGCCAGATCCCGCAGGTACGGCAGCGGCGCCGGGTGGCCGCCCCGGCGCAGGTGCTCGCGCAGCACCTCGGCGCCCAGCGCGGCCGTCGTCATGCCCTGGGCGTAGACGGGATTGAAGCTGCACACCCCGTCCCCGGCGACCAGCAGCCGGTCCGGGAACCGTGCCATGCGCTCGTAGCGCCGTCGGACACTGACCGGGAAACGGTGCACGACCGGGTCGTCCAGCGGCTCGGCCAACTGCGTCAGCTCGTGCAGATCCGGCACCGGCAGCGACTTCAGGTACGCCTCGAACTCGGCCGGTTCGGCGGGCGGCACGTCGCCCAGGATGCCGTTGACCGTCACCTGGACCCGCCCGTCCTCGATGTGCGCGCAGATCCCGCCCCGCGGATTGTCCGGGGAGGCGATCACCACGACCGCCCGACCGTGGTGCTCGACGCCCGGCCGCAGCCGGTACTGGCGGGTGGCGTACCCCACACCGATCTCCAGCCGGTCGGTGCCGACCTCCGGGTAGCCGAACCCGGTCAGCCAGAGGGGGGTGCGGCTGCCCCGGCCCATGGCATCGACCACCAGGTCGCCGGAGAGCTCCCGCTCGGCGCCGTCCGAGCGCCCGCGCACCGTCGCCCCGGTGATCCGGCTCCGGTCCGGCGTGGCCGTCAGACCGGTGACCTCGTGGCCGTCGGCGAACACCACCCCCTCCAGCGCCCGGACCCGCTCCCGGACGTGCGCCTCCAGCAGCGGCCGGCTGGCCGCCAGCGTCACCAGATCGCTGCGGGTCCTGCGCAGCGGCCGCTCGCCGAAGTACCAGTCACCGCCGTCGACCGTGTCGCTGACCCGGGCCCCGGCCGCCCGCATCCCGTCGGTCAGACCGGGGAACAGCGATTCCAGGATCTCCAGACCCCGGGGTTGCAGGCCGTGGATCTGCCGGCCCTGGGGAACGCCACGCCGGGCGCCGGTGCCCTCCAGCACGTCGCGGTCGACCACGGTCACCCGCGCGTACCGGTCCGACAGCACCCGCGCGGCCAGCAGCCCCGCGATGCTCCCGCCCAGGACCAGCGCGTGCTCACCGGTGTGCGGTGTCATCGTCCTCACCTCCTCGCTTCCTGCATCGCCTCGTCAGCGTCCGTCCCGCTCACTCGCCCCGGCTGCGCAGCGCACCGATCGGGCACACCCGCACGGCGCTCGCGGCGGCCGCCGCGTGCTGTGCCGGCAGCTCCGCCGCGGTGTCGAACAGGACGTCGAGATCCCCCTGGTCGTCCAGCCGGAACAGCTCCGGTGCGGCCTCCTCGCACAGGCCGTGGCCCTCGCACCGGGCCAGATCGACGAACAGCTTCACGACTCTGCGCTCCTAGTCATCGATGCTTCGCGGCCGCGCCGCCGCTCACGCGTGCAGGACCACGGGGAGGGACTCAATGCCCCGGATGGTGTTGTGCAGCCGCCACACCGGACGGCCGACCTCGATCCGCCGCACCTTGCGCAGCAGCGCGTCCATCAGCGAGTGGCCCTCCAGACGGGACAGGGCCTGGCCCACACAGCCGTGGATGCCGTGCCCGAAACCGAGGTGCTCGGCCGCGTTGGGCCGGGTGATGTCGAACGTCTCCGGCGACTGCCAGTGCCGCTCGTCCCGGTTGGCCGACCCGTACAGCAGCAGCACCCGGGTGCCCGCCGACAGCGGCACACCGCCCAGCTCGCGGTCGGCGGTGAGCAGCCGGGTGAAGCCGCGCAGCGGCGACTCCCGGCGCACGATCTCGTTGAACGCGTTCGGCGCCAGCCCGGGCTGCTCGCGCAGCAGTTCCCACTGCTCGGGGTGCGCGCCGAACAGCCACAGCATGCTCGCCAGCGCACTGACGGAGGTGTCCATCGAGGGCGCGAGGAAGTCACCGAGCAGGGCGGGCAGCAACTCGTCGGAGATCTTCCCGGCCTGCGCGTCGGCGACCAGCTGGGCACCCCAGGTGCCCGGCCGCAGATTGCCCGGCAGGGACATGCGCTGCAGGAACGCGCCCATCTCCTGGAGGTGCGGGAAGCCCGCCATGGTCCGCTCGTTGAGCGGGCCGAAGGCGTTGAAGCCGGCCGCGGCCCACTCCAGGAGCCGCTCGCGGCCCTCGTCCACCGGCCAGCCCAGCAGATCCGGCACGATGGCGAGCGGGAACGCCTGCCCGAAGTCCCGCACCGCGTCGAACTCGCCGCCGGCGACCAGCTCGTCCACCAGCCGCTCCGCCCAGCCCTCCACGTAGGCGTGCACCTCGCGCAGCGCCTTCGGCGTCAGATGCCGGGCGACCAGTCCGCGCACGAGGTCGTGGTAGGGCGGATCGCTGGTCAGGCTGCTGCCGTGCTGCGCCTTGTTGAGCTGCTCGGTGATGCCGACGCCCTCGCCGGAGATGAACGCCTCGTGGTCGTGCAGGGCGTCGTAGACCTCCTGGTAACGGGCGACGGCGAACACCTGGTACTGGTCCAGGCGCACCACCGGGCCCAGGTCGCGCAGCGCACGGTAGGGGACGTACGGATCGAGGATCGACTCGTCCGTGTACGGGTCGATGTCGGAACTGGGGATGTGCGTGGTCGGCACGGGGGCTCTCCTACGGGTCTTCGGGTGCTGAACGGTCAGCGGTTCTTCTCCGCGTACGCCTTGGCGTGGCCGAGGGTGGCGCGGCTGTTGCCGCCGAGCGCGGTGCGCACGAACTCCCGGGCGTGGGCCAGGTCGGCCTCGGGGCCCAGCACGGCGGCGATGTTCGCCGTGTTGACGGCGACCGTGTGCTGGGACGTGGCCTTCACGCCGCCCTCGTTCTCCTCCAGCAGCCAGTAGCCGGTGTGCAGGGTCATCAGCGCGGGCAGCACCGTCTGCTTGTAGGCGATGCGCTGGTGGGGGAAGCACACCCGGACCGACTTGGTGGTGTGTGTGGACCCGTCCTTGGTGCGGGTGTCCATCTCCAGGACCTGCAGCCCCGGCGACGGCTCCGCCAGCCGCACGGCGGCCACGTGCGGCAGCCGCTCGGTCCACAGCCCGGCCTCGTTGAGGAAGTCGTAGACGTCCTTGGCGGACCCGGCGATCTCCACACTGTCCTCGAAGGACAGCAACGTCTCGCCGCCGGCGGCCAGTTCGAGGTTCGTCTTCAGGGCGGCCAGCTCGGAGCGCGAGTTGCGGTCCACGGCCGCGTCGATCCACGCCAGAGCGGCCGGGTCGTCGTCGACGGCCCGGTAGTCGTGCAGCAGCCGGATGCGCGAACTGCCCCCGGACAGCGGCTCGATGATCCAGCTGCCGCCCATGGAGGCCACCGGCGGCGCCGAGATCTCCTGGCGGAAGTCGATCCGCAGCTCGTCGGGACGGACCGTCCGGCGCGACGTCCAGTTCTTGGGCTCGCCGTTGGCGGTGGCCCAGATGCGGATGCGCTCCTCGGCGCCGTCGCGCTCGATCGTCTCGGCGTGCACGGTCGGCGGGAAGACCTGCGGCCACAACTCGACCTGCGACAGGAAACGGTAGACGGCACGTGCGTCGGCGAGCACGGTGATCTCGTGTTCGACCGTCTTGCGGGACTGCTGCGCCATGGATGACTCCTTGCTGATCGGCGCCGGCCGGCGGTCAGAAGTTGCCGAGACCACCGCAGACGTTGAGGGCCTGGGCGGTGATGGAGGAGGCGGTGTCGGTGGTCAGATAGCCGACGAGCCCCGCCACTTCCTGCGGCGTGGAGTAGCGGCCGAGCGGAATCTTGGCCTGGAAGCGTTCCAGGATGGCGTCCTCGGTGGTCTCCCACGCCGCCGCGTACCCCTGCCGCACCCGCTGCGCCATCGGGGTCTCGACATAACCCGGGCAGACCGCGTTGACCGTGATGCCGGTGGGCGCGAGCTCGTTGCCGAGGGCCTTGGTGAAGCCGACCACGCCGTGCTTGGAGGCCGAATAGGGCGCGGCCAGGACCACGCCCTGCTTGCCCGCGGTGGACGCGATGTTGATGATCCGGCCCCGGTCCTTGTGCCGCATGCCCCCGGTGGTCAGCACCTCGCGGGTCACCCGGAACACGCTGTGCAGGTTGGTGTCGACGACGTCGAACCACAGCTCGTCGGTGAGGTCGGCGGTCACCCCGCCACCGCTGCGGCCGGCGTTGTTGACCAGGACGTCCACCGTCCCGAACGTCTCGACGGCGGCCTGCACGAAGGCACGGACACTGTCGGCGGACCGCACGTCGCAGGCGCGGCCGTCGACGGTCAGCCCCTCCTCGGTCAGCTGCTTGACGGTGGCCGCCACGGACTCCTCGGTCCGCGCGCACAGGAAGACCCGGTGCCCCAGGTCACCGAGCACCCTGGCGACCGCGAGGCCGATACCGCTGGTCGCGCCGGTGACCAGGGCGACGGGCTGCTGTGTGGTCATGAACCCTCCCGGAGTTCGAGAAGTGCACGGAAGACGGCGGCGGGCGGCCGGTGGGGGGACCGGCCGCCCGCCCCGCGCGGAGAATCAGACGGTGCGCAGCGAGAGAAGCTGCCGGTTGAGCGCGTCGACCAGCT
Source organism: Streptomyces sp. NPDC025833 (assembly GCF_055558055.1). NCBI lineage: Bacteria > Bacillati > Actinomycetota > Actinomycetes > Kitasatosporales > Streptomycetaceae > Streptomyces > Streptomyces sp. NPDC025833. The sequence continues at coordinate 150,133 of NZ_JBVHNF010000019.1, read as the reverse complement.
GGCGCGGCGTCTCGGCGTCGACGAAGACGGTGTCCTCCAGCTCGATGTCGTACTCACGGCCGATCCGGGCACCGGTCTCCAGCAGGGCGAGTGAGTCGTAGCCGAGGTCGCCGAAGGTGACGTCGTCGATGTCACCGTCGAGGTCGACGTCCTCGCCGGCGCCCTCACGCAGGATGCGGCGCAGGTCGTCCATGGTGAACTCGTGTGCGGTCACGGACCTTTCCTCCCTGTACGTTGTCGATGGGTGTGTGCTGCGGGGCGGCAGCCGCTCAGCCGGCGGCGCGGACCACCATCGCGGAGTTGAACCCGCCGTAACCACGGGCGACGACCAGCGCGGTGCGCACGTCCGCCGAGCGGGGCGTCCCGGTCACGAGGTCCAGCCCGTACGCGGGATCCGGGGCCACGTTGACGGTCGGCGGGATGACCCCGTCCCGGATCGACAGCAGCGCGGCCGTCACGTCCAGGGACGCCGCCCCCGAGTACAGCCGCCCGGTCATCGTCTTGGGCGCGGTGACGGCGACACCCCGGGCGCCGAACACCTCACGCAGCGCCTCGGCCTCCTGCCGGTCCAGCTCCGGCACGCCCGCCGCGTCCGCGAAGACCACGTCGACGTCGCGGGGTGCGACGCCCGCGTCCGCCAGCGCCAGGGAGATCGCCCGCCCCAGCGCCGGCGGCCGGTCGCTGCCGGGCCGCGGGTCGATCGTGGCCGCGTACCCCGCGACCTCCCCGTAGACGCGCACACCGCGCTCCCGGGCGTGCTCGGCGTCCTCCAGGATCACCAGGGCGCCGCCCTCGCCGGCCACGAAACCGGCGGCGTCGCGGTCGAAGGGCAGGTAGGCGCGGCCGGGATCGGCACGGGTGCTCACCCGCCCCGCGGACATCTGCGCCACCCAGCCCCACGAGCACAGGGAGCTGTCGATGCCGCCGGAGACGATCAGCGTGGTGCCCTTGCGGATCTGCCGGCGCGCCTGCGCGATCGCGTCCAGCCCGCCGGCCTGGTCGGAGACGACCACACCGCTCTGCCCGCGCATGCCGTTACGGATGGAGATCTGACCGCTGTTGACGGCGTAGAACCAGGCGTACGACTGGTAGGCGCTGACGTACTTGCTGCCCTTGCTCCACAGGTTCTCCAGCTCCCGCTGACCGAATTCGAAGCCGCCGGAGGAGGCCGCCGTGATCACACCGGTGGCGAAGTCGGGCAGGTCGCCCGGCTTGACGTCGGCGTCGGCGAGCGCCCAGTCGGCGGCCACCAGCGCGAGCCGTGTCATGTGATCGGTCTGCGGAACCAGCCGGCTCGGCAGATGCTCCCCGGGGTCGAAGCCGGGCACCTCTCCGGCCAGCGTGGACGGGTAGCCCGAGGCGTCGAACCGGCTGACCGGCCGGATACCGCTGACCCCCTGCCGGGTGGCGCCCCACCAGGCGTCCGTGCCGAGCCCGTTGGGCGCGGTGACGCCCACGCCCGTGATGACCACGGCCCCGCTCATGCCGCCCTCCTGTCGGGTCGGGCCAGGACCATGGCGCTCTGGAAGCCGCCGAACCCGCTGCCCACCGTGAGCACCGAGTCGGTGCGCCACTCGCGGGCGTGCAACGGCACGTAGTCCAGGTCGAGTTCCGGATCGGGATGGTGCAGATTGGCCGTCGGGGGCACCACGTTGTGCTCCATGGCCAGCGCGGAGGCGGCGATCTCGATCGAGCCGATCGCGCCCAGGGAGTGCCCGATCATCGACTTGATGGAGCTGACCGGCACCCGGTACGCGTGCTCGCCGAGGCTGGTCTTGAAGGCCGCGGTCTCGTGCCGGTCGTTCTGCTTGGTGCCCGAGCCGTGCGCGTTGACGTAGTCGATGTCGGTCGGGTCGAGCCGCGCCTGGTCGAGGGCCACCCGGATCGCCTCGGCCATCTCCGCGCCGTCGGCACGCAGCCCGGTCATGTGGTACGCGTTGCAGCGCGACGCGTAGCCGCAGATCTCCGCGTAGATGTGCGCGCCGCGCCGCCGGGCGCTCTCCAGCTCCTCCAGCACGAACCCGGCCGCGCCCTCGCCGAGGACGAAACCGGTGCGGGTGGAGTCGTAGGGGCGGGAGGAGTGCTCGGGGTCGTCGTTGTACGTCGACGTCGCCTTGATCGCGTCGAAGCAGGCGACCGTGATGGGCGAGATCGGCGCCTCGGTCGCCCCGGTGACGGCGATGTCCGTGCTGCCCTCACGGATCAGTTCCACGGCGTAACCCACCGCGTCGATACCGGAGGTGCAGCCGGTCGAGATGACCGTGGCCGGGCCCTCGGCGCCCACCGCCCAGGCCACCTCGGCGGCGAACGAGGACGGGACCAGGTGGTGGTACAGGTGCGGCGGGGCGTAGGTGTGGTCGACCAGCGGCAGCCGGCCGTCGTCGCTGACCACCCGGTACTCGTTCTCCAGGCTGATCGTGGCACCGACGGCACTGCCGATGGCGACCGCCACCCGCGCCGGGTCCGCCGCGGCGAAGTCCAGGCCGCTGTCCGCGACCGCCTCGCGCGCGGTGACCACGGCGAACTGCGCGGCCCGGTCCATCCGGCGCAGCTCCTGCGGCTGCAGACCGTGCTGGCCGGGGAAGAAGTCCACCTCGGCCGCGACCCGGGAGCGGTAGCCCGTCGGGTCGAAGCAGGAGAGCGTGCGGGTGGCCGTACGCCCCGCGGTCAGCAGGGCCCAGAAGTCCTTCGCACTGGTGCCGCCCGGTGCCACCACGCCGATGCCGGTGATGACGACGCGTCGGGTCACTTCGCTCCCGCCTCCTTCGGGTCCCACACGTAGAAGCGCTCGGCCATCGCGTCCGAGGGCGTCTGCCACGCCGGGTCGTAGGGGTCGATGAAGGGCCGCAGGTCGGCGCTGATCTGCTTGAACCGCGGATCGCCCTTGGCCGCCTCGATGGTGTCCCCGCCCGCGGCGTGGTCGAAGTCCTGCAGGTGGAAGTACAGGCCCTTGTAGGCGAACAACTGGCGGCGCCGCGTGCCCATCAGGTGCGGCATCTCCGTGGTGTCGAACTCCCGGAAGAGCCGGGCGACCTCGGCCTGCGACTCCGGGGCCATACGGGCCACGATGAGGGTGCTGTGCATCCGTGTCCTCTTTCTCTGTCGGATGGTTGACCGGCGGTGGCTCCCGGCGCCTCAGCGCGGCAGGCCGAACCACCGGTACAGGGACCGCGGCAGGTCACCGCTGCCGGGCGACGCCCACGCGACATGGCCGTCGGGGCGGAGCAGCAGGGCACGCGTGCCCGTGAGCGGGCTGTCGGGCGCCGGGTCGTGCGGCCGGCCGGTGACCACCTCGACCCTCCCGTGCCAGGCCGAGGCGATCCGCCGTACGGCGGCGTCGTCGGACAGGTCGAGCAGGACACCGCGGCCGGCCCGCAGCAGCTCGGCGGTGGTGCTCTTGCCGCCGTCCCGCGTCACCAGCTCCTGGAAGGGCAGGCGCCGGCCGAGCAGCGGATGGCCGTCGGCCCCCATGTCGTAGCGGACCTCCACACCGGTGACCATCTCGGCGAGGTGGAGGCCCACCTCCGGCAGGGCGATGAGTTCCCCGAGCAGGTCGCGCAGCGGCTGCACCTCCTCCCCGCCCAGGAACAGCAGGCCCTGCGCCCGGGTGTTCATCAGCAGCCGCTCGCCCACCGGATGCCGCTCGCGGTGGTAGGTGTCGAGCAGTCCGGGCGGGGCCCAGCCGCTCGCCACCGCCGCCAGCTTCCAGCCGAGATTGACGGCGTCCTGGATGCCGACGTTCATGCCCTGGCCGCCGGCCGGCAGGTGGATGTGGGCGGCGTCGCCCGCGAGCATGATCCGTCCGCGCCGGTAGGCGCCGGTCAGCCTGCTGGCGTCACTGAACGAACTGGCCCACACCGGCGTGGCGTGGCCGACGTCCTGCCCGGTGACCCGCTGCCAGGCCGCCGCGACATCGGCGAACTCCGCGGGCCGCTCCCGTGCCGGCGCGCCGTGCTCCTTCACGATCAGCCGGTGGATGCCGTCGCCCAGCGGAGCCGCCATGGCCACCCCGCCCGGCAGCCGCTCGCCGAAGGGCCTGGCGGCGATCTCGCAGCCGGCGACATCGGCCAGGAGCATCTCGTACGTGCCCGCCGTGCCCGGGAAGTCGAATCCGGCGAGTTTGCGTACGGTGCTGTGCCCGCCGTCGCACCCCACGACATAGGAGGCACGCAGTGTCCGCGGCCCGTCCGGTCCGGCGACCCGCACCTCGACGCCGTAGGAGTCCTGCTCGATCCCGGTGACCTCGTGTTCGCGCCGGATGTCCGCACCGAGTGCCGCGGCCCACTGCCCGAGGACCTCCTCGGTCTGGGACTGCTTGATTCCGTGCGAAGTGCGGTGCGGGCTGTCCAGTCCGGCGAAGTCCACGAGGAGCCCGCCGAAGTGGCCCATGGGGCTGGTCTGTACGTCACCGAACCGGTCGAGCAGCCCGCGCTCGTCCAGGATCTCCATCGTCCGCACGGTGAAGCCGAGCGCGCGCGACTGCCCCGTGGGCTCCCGCAGGCGCTCCAGGACGATGACGGGCGCCCCGCCCAGCCGCAACTCACCCGCGAGCATCAGCCCGACGGGGCCCGCACCCACGATGATCACCGCGGTGTCCATGACTACCGCCTCTCTCGAGTGGTCGACAGGTCCGGTGGACCGCTTCCGGAACACACGCGAAGGCCCTGCGGGAGAAATCCCCCAGGGCCTGTGAAAACTTGAATCAGCTGACCGGCGCATTTTCGGAAAGCGTCCACGAAAATGTGATCCGATGGGGCACGAAGGCAAAGCACCGGACTCTGGTAATGAGTCTCTTCGCCGCAGGCCAGGCGCGCAAGAACCGTAATTGCAGGGCTTCGTAAAACTCGTGTCAGTCGATTTCCCCGATGTCAGGGGAGTGCAAGAAAGAGGTCAGAACCGGCGCGAGCCCCCCGGCCCCGCGGGCATCCGCACGGGATGCACAGGCTCTTGTACCCCCGGACCACGGCTTCACCTGCCACACCGGCCCCGCGCCGGGAACGAGGGCCGGCCGGAGAAGGCGGGCGCACCTCGCCGCGCGGGCCGCCGCGATCCGCGAGGCGGCACTCGGCCGCACCTGCCGGCGGGCCGCGAACGCGGCGAGGCCGCGGGCCGGGGATGTGCCCGGCCCGCGGCCGTCCCGCGGTCAGCGGGGGAACAGGTGGGTCAGCAGGGGAGGTTGGCGCCCGTCGGGACGCCGAGGATCCGCGTGAACTCCTTGTACCGGTTGATCCGGCTCTCGACCTGGCGCGGGTTGCCGCCGTCGCACTCCAGCTTGCCGTTGATCGAGCGGATCGTCTGGCCGAAGCCGGCGCCGCTGACCATGGCGTCATGGCCGGTGATCGGGCCGGGGCCGGCCTGGGTGTTCCAGTACCACAGGCCCGTCATCATGGCGACGGCCGGATTCGTCTCCACCTCCTCGGGGTGGTTCAGCAGATCGATGCCGAGGAAGTCGCCCGCGGTCTTGTAGTTGAAGTTCCAGCTCAGCTGGATCGGGCCCCGCCCGTAGTACGCGGACTGGCCGGCCGGGCAGCCGTACGGCTTGGTGTCGTCGCAGTAGTGCGGGTAGTTCGCCTCGTTGATCTCCTTGATGTAGCGGAGGCCGCCGGTCTCGTGGCTGATGTTCGCGAGGAAGGCCGCGGCCTCCTGCTTGCGCATGGTGTCGGTGCCGGTGTGGGCGAACCTGGGGAACGCCTTCATGGCGTCCGTCAGGCCCTTGTACGTGTAGAAGGGGTTCCTGTCCGGGAACATCTGGTCGAACTGCGCCTCGCTCACCACGAAGCTGTTGGGGTACGGGTTGCCGCCGGTGCCGCAGGTGTACGGCGACCAGTAGTAGGTGCTCACCGTCGGGTCGTAACCGGGGTTGTCGCGCACGGCGACGTAGATCTTCCCGTCGGTGTACTTCACGATGTCCCGCGCCTGGTAGTTGGCGCCCTTGGACCAGCTGGGGGCTGCGGCGCACTCGTCCGCCGCAGCCGTCGAGGGCTCGGCGGCGTTCGCCGCCGTGGGCATGAGTGCCGCCGCCGCCAGAGAGCCGACCGCCGCGAGTCCGGTCAGCAGCGCCTTCACGCTATTTCTGAGCACAGGGTTCCCCTTCACGTGACGCGGGCATGGCGAATGGACCCGGTGAGATCCGAGTCAATGCGCACAGGCCGTGCCAAAGGATGCTTTCGGACACTGAACCCTCCGTCTTGATCACAGTCAAGGTCTAGACCAAAGGAAATCTTCAGTGGCCCGGCCCGGCCGCGGAGCACGGCGGACGGCCCACCCCGGCCCCCAACTGCACCCCGCGCACGCCCCGTTGTCCGAACGGGACGCGCGGGCCGGAAAGCATCCACCCCGGCCCGCGCGTCCCCTGCCCTGCGCACGCGGCGCCGCCGCCCTCCCCGCCTCGGTCCCGGCCCCCGGTCACGCGGCTCCGCGCACGGCCGCCGCGAGCCGGGTCGGGCGCGCGGGTCGCGAGACGGAGACGGGGAGTCGGATCGTCGGGGCCGAGGACCTCGACCTGTCCCCGCGGACCCCGTCACCGGGTGGCACGGATCTCGCCCCGGTTCCCGACAGTCGGTCGGGAACCTACGTCTACGCAGGTCAGCGCCGCATTAACGGAGATGACAACGGTCACCGATGCAGCCTTTGGCGAACTCTGCCCGCATGCGTTTCACTGCGCACGAGACATCCGTCGCACACGGGGAAGAGCCGCAGCATGAGCGAGCGACATCAGGAACACCGGCACGAGCACGACGCGGGACACGAGCACGGCCCGGGCGGCCACGGCGGGCACTCCCACGGGGTCTCGGCGGACGCGGACCGCCGCTGGCTGGCCCTCGCACTCACACTGATCGCCGTATTCATGGCGGCCGAGGTCGTCGTGGGCGTCATGGCGAGCTCGCTCGCGCTGCTCTCGGACGCCGCGCACATGCTCACCGACGCCGCGTCCATCGTCCTCGCCCTGATCGCGATGCGGCTGGCCGCGCGACCGGCCCGGGGCGGCTTCACCTACGGCCTCAAACGGGCCGAGATCCTCTCCGCCCAGGCGAACGGCCTGACCCTGCTCCTGCTCGGCGCGTGGCTGGCGTACGAAGCCGTCCGGCGGCTCATCGAACCGCCCGAGGTCGAAGGCGGGCTGATGCTCGTCACCGCCCTCGTCGGGATCGCCGTCAACGTGGTCGCCACCTGGTGCATCTCCAAGGCCAACCGCTCCTCGCTCAACGTCGAGGGCGCCTACCAGCACATCCTCAACGACCTGTTCGCCTTCATCGGCACCGCCGTCGCCGCCCTGATCGTGGTGACCACCGGCTTCTCCCGGGCCGACCCGATCGCCACGCTCGTCGTCGTCGCCCTGATGGCCAAGGCCGGATACGGTCTGCTGCGCGACTCGGGCCGCATCTTCCTGGAGGCCGCACCGGCCGACGTCGACCCGGACCGGCTGGGCGACCGACTCGTCTCCGAACCGGCCGTCGTGGAGGTGCACGACCTGCACGTCTGGCAGATCACCTCGGGTCAGGCCGCCCTGTCCGCGCACGTCCTCGTCGCGCCGGCCGGCGACTGCCACGCCGTGCGCCGCGACCTGGAGGAAGTCCTGCGCCAGGACTACGGCATCACCCACACCACCCTCCAGGTCGACCATGCCCCCGACCCGGTCCTGCAGGTGGCTCTGCCCGGCGACCGCGACCTGTCGCGCACGCGGGACGCGGGGCACTGCGAGGAACCCCACGGGCCGGTCCACCGGGACGAGCCGCACGACCACTGACCCCGGGCCGGCGCCGCGCACGCGGGGCCTTCCCGGCCTCGTCCACAGCCAGGCGCCGGCGCTCTGGGCATCCGGAAGCGCCGCCCGGCCTGTGTCGGACGGGCGGCGCCCCCTCGCCGGCCGCGGTGTCAGCTCTCCGGGGCCGGCCCGGTCACGGAAGCCTGCAGGACCTGGAGCAGTAACCGGCCGGCCAGCCGCCGCAACCGCGACGGCCGCTTCGGCGGGTCCGCGTGAACGGACGATGCCGCCTCGGAGACCGGACCGCCCGCATCCGGCCGCGCCGCCCGCTCGGGCTGCCGCAGGTGGCCGGCGGTGGGCAGCGGCCGCCCGCGCCGGTGGGCGTCGGCCCTGTCCCAGGCCTGCTCCCACAGCAGAGCCGCGGCAGAGCCCGGCTCCACCCCGCCGCACACCTTCACGAAGGTGAGGAGCAGGGCCTTGGAAGGCATCCGCTTGCCGCTGAGGGCCGCGCCCAGAGAACTGCGCGGCAGGTGGCTGACACCGTGCTCGGTGGCCTCCAGCTCCAGCCCGCGCAGCGTCTTGTTGCCGTGGGCGAACCGCAGGGCGCGCATGGCGTCCAGCAGCTCGATCGGCTCACAGATGTACTGCGGGGCCAGCACGGGCCGCTGACGCCGAGGCCGGGCACCGGCCGGGACCGTGGTGGCCTCGGCCTTCTTCCACAGGCGTTCGGCGTGCCGCAGGTCCCCGTCGCACGCCCGTACGTAGTCGTGCACGGCTTGCCAGGACGGCAGCCGGTTTCCGCGGTCTGCCTGGAAGAACCGCAGATGAGGAACCGGCCGGTGGGTCTGGTGAGAGGAACGCTGTGCCATCTGGCGGTAGCTCGACCCCGAGAGCCGGCGCAGTGACTGCAGCCACTGCGCCAGCTCCACCACGTCGGGGTTCCGCGTCGCCAGGGCGCTGGTGTCGCACCCCATGACGCTCCCCCCTTACACGCGGCGGTCGGAGAAGACGGCGACCGTGCGGCGGATCAGTTCCACCGACAGCAGGCTGCCGACGGTGAGGATCGCTATCACGGTCTGCAGGTTCTGCGACCGGGCCGCCAGTGCGGCGGTCAGGGTCAGTACCACCACGATGACGACCACGGCCGGAGCCGGCAGCGGAGAGCTGCCGCTCGTGGCCGGGCTCTGCACGCAAGGCGCGTGCGCGGGCGTGCGCTTCTTCATGTGTTCTCCTCGGTCGTTGCCACTCGACGCGAGGCTCGTTTTCGACGATCCTCCGGCCTTGCAGAGCTGGAGGGTCCAGAGCCCCACCGGACACCTTTCTGCCCTGGCTCCGCCGCGGTAAAGGCCGTTCCGCCACCCGTGTTTCAGCGCGTCCCGCCTTGCGTGACCCACCGTCACACCGGAAGGCGCAGGTCACCTGCGAGGACCGGCGGCGGATGTTTTCCGGCGGCGAGCGGATGACCCGCTTCGGGCGGCCGCGACCCGTTGCGTGGGACGGATGAAACAGCAACTCTCAGGGGACATCGAGTTACAGGCTCGCCGGGCAACACCGCCCGGGGATCCGACGCCTGCACCAGCCGGACGGGAGGGACCTGACATGCCACCAGCACAGGGCTTCGTGTGCGCCAGGCCGGCCCCCGCCCTCCCCGTGCCGGCGGGGCGACCGCGAGCACCGCGCCGGCTCGCGGGACCGGACGCCCGCCACCTCGCGCTCGTCCTCCGCGCTGCCGACGGTGGGCAGGTCCGGTACCGGCCGAGCCGGCACGGGGCACCGGGGAACACGCCTGCCGCCGCCCCGGACGGGCCACCGCCCTGGGCGCGATCCGCGTGCAGACCACCGCCGGCACGGGGGAGGGGACCCCGTTCGGGCCCCGGACCCCGTGCGGTCACGGTCCCGCCGTGGCCCGCGCACTCATCCCTCGACGTGGCGGCGTGCCGGTGCAGGGCACCCGTATGCCCTCCGGCCGCGCGTCATGGGGTGAACGGCTGACGTCTGCCCGCCGGGCCGCCTTCCTGCTGCGGCCTGCGCCGAGGCCACTCGCGTGCCTGCCCCGCCACCGGAGAGCCGGTGGACATCTTTCCGCGTACCGCCGGTCCGAGATCCACCGTGCTTCCGGCCGGCCCGGCGGTAGCCTCACACGTTTCCTCCGTCCCGTTCCCCGCCCCCATTCCCGGTCTCCCCGGCCGTTGCCACTCGACACAACAGGGGATCGGGCGGACTTCGTTGCAGCGAAGCCCGCCCACGGCGCAGCCGGTGGCTGTGCCTCTGGCCTCCGGTGGTCCGCTCTCCCGAGAGGGACAGCGGACCACCGGAGACCCAGGAGCATGCAGGCAGTCGGTCAGCGGCTGCCGGCCGGGGTGCGGACGGTGAGGTCGCCGTAGGCCGACAGAGCGCGGGCGAGGTCACCGGGCCTGTGCCGCAAGGTGGCGTCCAGGAAGGCGAGCGTGGCCGCGGCCACGACGCGCGGGCTCTCCGCGCGGCCCAGGGAGCCGACTATCGAGGGCACGGGCGGCAGGTACAGGGGGCCGTCCATGAAGGTCAGATGCGCGGCGCCGGAGACGGTGAGCCGGTAGCTCGTCGCGGTGTTGCGCCCGAGGGCCTCGGTGAGCCGGGGCAGGTACCGCGGGTCGGTCGCGGGGGTGACGGCCTGGGTGAGCGCGAGCGTCGGCTGGTGGAGGGCGGGGGAGACGGGGCCGTGCGGGTAGCCGTCCAGGTCGATGACGGCGTCGAACCGGTGGTCCTGCCGGGCGGCCCGCAAGGCGGCGGCACCCCCCATGGAATGGCCGGTGACCGCGACCCGGCCGGTGTCCAGGTGCCCGGCCAGAGGGTCTGCGATCCCGCCTCGGCCAAGACGGTCGAGCCGGGTGAGGACGAAACCGAGGTCCGCTGCCCGGACAGCCGTCCAGCCGGCCGCCAGCCTGGCGTCCTTGTCCCGGTCGCCGGTGGAAGCGGTCCTGGCGTGCACCGTCGTGCCGTCGACGAGGACGACGGCGGCGGAGTCGTAAGGATGGTCGAGGGCGGCAACCACATAGCCGTGGCTGGCCAGTTCCTCCGCCCAGGCGGTGTTCTGGGTGCGCACCCCGCCCGAGCCGGGAGAGAACAGCACGACCGGGAACCGTCCGCCCGCACCGGCCACCGGGGCGTCGGGAACCGCGTGGGTGCGGGCACGGCGGACGCCGTCGAGCAGGAAGCCGGGAAGGCCCACGTCGTGGGCGAGGGCGTCGGAGACGGTGCGCGCCTCCTGCTCCGTGCGTCCGAGGTAGCGGGCCCGCCGGGTGCCCGCGGGGCTCTTCCGCGCGGGGTACCAGAGCTGGACCACGACCGTGCGCCGGTCGTGGGGATCGGCGGTGAAGGTCTCGGGACGGCGTGGGTCGGTCCACTGCACCACGCGGGTGCCGACCGCGAAACGGCCCGACGGCTCGGGGAAGACGGGCACGGGAAACGCCCAGGCGGCCACCGGACCCGCGGCGATCAGGCCGGCGCAGGCCACCGACCCCGGCAACGCCAGCCACCACCGGGCCCGCCACGCCCGCCCGCCGGTACGGCGTCGCAGCAGGGGAGAGAGGGCGAACGGCGACACGACGGCAGCTCCCGCCAGCACCGGCAGCATCTGCCAGCGGATACCGGCCGCACCCAGCACGATCGCGGACGGTACGAGCACCGCACCCGCGGCGATCGTGACGTGCGGGCGGGCGGCGAGGGGGAGCCAGCGCGCCACCACCAGCGCGACGGCACCCGTCAGGGCAAGGAATTCCAGGGGGGACATGTACAGCCCCACGATGATCTCGGTCACCGGGTCATCCTGCGGGCGCGGCACCCGATCCACATCGATCCCGAGTGGCCGGCGCATACGACGGGAGTCGCAATCCGGGGCGTGCCTCCTGTGCGACCGGAGTCGCAACCGGGCACCTGGCCCGTACGACCGGAGTCGCAGCCGAACACGCTCCGCGACCGGCCGCTTTGCGACCGCGGAAGGCAGCGGCCCTCCTCCTGCGGTCGTACCTCGGGGCGTTGCCGTCAGACGGTGGGTTCATGTACTTCGCGGGCCCGCGGCCTACCGTGACAGGGCCGCGGCACACGCCGGGGAGCACGGGGTGCGCGCGCCGCCCCCGATCGGCTTCCGGCAGTACGCGGCGGTGGCCCCGGCCGGGGCCACCAGGACGCCGACACCGACAGGGACGTGTGATGACCGAGGCGGCAGCGGAGCCCGGCAACGCCCACCCGGAGCGCCACCGGGACCGCCCGCGGCGGACGACGACAGCCGTACGGGGGACGAGGCACGCCGACCCGGCCTCCGTGCGAGCGGCGCGGCCGGCGCGACCCACCCGGCGCCGGGCCCTGATGCCGCCCCCCATGGTGAGGGACTCGCTGCTGCCGGCGCTGCTCCTGCTCCACATCACGACCACGCGCGCGCCGCAGGAGCTCCCGGTGGCCGCGACCCTCACCGTCGCCCTCGCGCTGCCCTTGGTGTGGCGGCACCGGGCCCCGCTCACGGTGTTCGGCGCCGTGGCGACCGCGGCCTTCGCCCAGTGGCTGATGAACGTCCAACTGCCGGCGGACATCGCCTTGCTGGTGGCCCTCTACACGGCCGCCGCGAACACGGGCCGGCGCGGCACGCTCGTCGCCGCTGCCGTCGTGGAGGGCGGAGCCCTGCTGGCCTGCCTGCGCTGGGCGGCGGAAGGCGCCTTCCCGGCCCTCTTCGTCGCGGTGACCGCAGGGGTCGTCGCCGCCGCCGTCCTGGGTGTGAACGTACGGACCACGCGCGCCTACCTCGCCGTCCTGGAGGAACGGGCCGTACGCCTGGAACAGCAACAGGACCAGCAGGCACGACTGGCCGTCGCCGAGGAGAGGACACGGATCGCCCGGGAGATGCACGACATCGTCACCCACAACCTGTCCGTCATGGTCGCGCTCACCGACGCCGCCGTCTACGCGCAGCACCGCTCGCCCGACAGGGCCACCACCGTGATGCTCCAGATCTCCGAGACGGGCCGGCAGGCACTGACCGACATGCGGCGCACGCTGGGCCTCCTGCGCACCGACGAACCGGACGCGGAGCGCCACCCGCTGCCCGGCATCCCGCAACTGGAGACCCTCACCGCCCAGATGTGCGCCGCCGGACTGCCGACCCGCCTCGAAGTCGAGGGCGACCCCGCCCCCGTACCCGCCACCGCCCAACTGACCGTCTACCGCCTGGTACAGGAAGCCTTGACCAACACCCTCAAGCACACGCCCGCCGGCACACGCGCGCGGGTCCGGATACGGTGCTCGACCGACACCGTCACCGTGGACGTCACCGACACCGGCCCCCGCCCGCCGCTTCCCGGCGCCGCACCATCCGGCCACGGCATCCCCGGCATGCTGGAGCGCTCGGCCGCCTACGGAGGGAAATTGCGGGCCGGACCGCTTCCGGGCGGCGGATGGGCAGTCCGTACCCGCCTCTTCCTCGGCAGCGGCGGAACGGCGTCCGCATGACCGTCCGCATCCTGATCGCCGACGACGAGGCGCTGCTCCGCATGGCCTTCCGCACGGTCCTGGAGGCCCAGCCCGACATGGAACCGGTCGGCGAAGCCGCGGACGGCGCCCAGGCCGTACGCCTCGCCCGGGAACTGCGCCCCGACGTCGTCCTCATGGACGTCCGGATGCCCGGGACCGACGGGATCGAGGCGACACGGCAGGTCGTCCGGACCTCCCCGCGGAGCAGAGTCCTGATTCTCACCACCTTCGACCTGGACGAGTACGCCTTCGCCGGACTCCACGCCGGAGCCTCGGGCTTCCTGCTGAAGAACACCAGGCCCGAGGAACTGCTCACCGCGATACGCAGCGTGGCCGCGGGCGACGCGGTGGTCTCCCCGCGGATCACCCGCCGCCTGCTGGACAACCTCCGCCCGCACATCCCCGACGGCCGCGGCGCCGGCCGCGACGAGCGGCTGAGCCGGCTCAGCGCCCGTGAGCGCGACGTCCTCGTCCAGGTGGGCCACGGCCTGTCCAATACCGAGATCGCGGCCACCCTGTACCTCGCCGAGGCCACCGTGAAGTCCCACCTGGGCCGCATCCTGCACAAACTCGAACTCCGCGACCGGATCCAGGCCGTGATCTTCGCCTACGAAACCCGCCTCGTCCGCCCGGCATGACCCCGCCCGCAGCCGGCGGCGGTGGCCGCCCTGGCCGGGACGGGTGCCGCGGCCTGCCGGGGTCAGCGGGACATCCCGTTGCGTCGGGCCTGCCGGTGCGGGCCGGCGGTCAGGCGCCGGTGCCGGCGGGGACGGGGTCCGGGCCGGGCCCGGAGCCGATGATCCGCGCGAGCAGGTCGAGGCCGGGACGGTCCACCGGCCGGGCGCCGGCGCTGAGGACGGCGACCGCGGCCCGGTGTTCGGGGGCTACGGCCAGCAGGCTGCGGTAACCGCCGGTGCCGCCGGCGTGGAACAGGATCCGGTGCCGGTCTCGGGGCAGGTCGGCCGATATCCAGCCGGGATGGACGGCGGCTCGGGCGTTGATGCGGTGGGCCGTGGTGTGGGTGAGAGCGATGGCCTCGGCGAGTTCCCCGGGTGCGGGGCCGATCTGGGCCCGGGCCAGCGTGAGCAGGTCGGGCACGGTGGAGTGCAGGCCGCCGGCGCCGGCGAGGGCGGCCAGGTGCCAGGGCGGGCGGGGGCGGCCGGTGCGGGAGTGGCCGCCGGCCAGTCGTGCGGTGCGTCCGGGGTCGAGCACCACGCGCGTGTCGGTCATGCCGAGGGGCCGGCAGATCTCGTCCTGGACGAGCGCGTCGTAGCCGGTGCCGGTGTGGCGTGCCAGGACGAGCCCGAGCAGGCCGGCGCCGAAGTTGGAGTAGCGGAAACGGGTACCGGGCACCGACCGCAGACGGGTGCGCCGCAATCCGTCCAGCAGGAACTCGCCCGTGCAGCCGGCGTAGGGGTCCGACCGGAACAGGCTCCGCGGCAGGAGGCCTTTGGGCAACCGGGGCAGGCCGGACGTGTGGCAGGCCAGGTGCGCCAGCTCGATGACCTCACCGCCGCGTTCCGGAGCCGTGATGTCGCGGGGGAGCAGGTCGCGAAGCGGCTGGTCCAGGCTCACGGCGCCGCGCACGGTGAGCCGCGCCAGGGCCAGCGCGGTGAACGTCTTGGTGACGGAACCGATCTCGAACAGCGTGCCGGGGTCCGCGCCGTGCAGCGCGGACCGCCCGCCCCGCACGGCGCCCACCACGACGGCGCCCCGCTGCCGGGCGCCGAGCCGCTCCGCCGTCCGTCGTACCAGATCGTCGAGGAGCGAGGTCATGACCGCGTCATGCCTCCGTCCGGCCGAACAGGCGCCGGCCGCCGTACTTCTTGTGCACGGCCTGTTTCGAGACGCCCAGCGCCTCGGCGATCTGCGTCCACGTCGTCCCCGCCACCCGCGCCCGGTGCACCAGAACCTCTTCCTGCCCTTCCAGGCGGCGGCGCAGCGCTGCGGCCTCGCGCAGTGCTGCGAGGGGATCGGCGTTCTCGGTGATCGACGAGATGTCAACTCCGGTCATGGGTCAACCTTAGTTGACCCAGCTTCGGTCGTCAACGTTGGTTGACCGCACCGGTGAGGTGCCGGAAGCCGTCACGACGGCGGGGAATCCGGCAGGAATGGGCGGGCGCGACTTCTGCCGGTGGAACTTCCTGGTCGCACACGACCCGCGACGGGTTGGCTGTACGACAACAGGAGGCAGGGCCGGAAGGACGGGCCTTCACGGGGGAGACAATCGTGAACAAGATCAAGGCCGCCGTCGTCGCGGTCGCCGCCGCGGCGAGCCTCGCCGTGGCCGTCCCGCCGGCCGCACAGGCCGCGAACGGCTGCACGACCGGCGGCCGCTCCTACATGTGCGAGTTCGGCATCACCACCAAGAAGCTGCCGGACGGGACCAAGCAGGTCTTCGTGGTGGGCACCGAGCGGGCGGTGTGGACGCGCTGGACCGACTCCGACGGCGACTGGAGCGCGTGGGAGTCGATGGGCGGCGTGGCGGTGAGCGCCGTGGTGATCACGGACGAGCGGCCCTGGGAGTTCGCCGTCCACGTCATCATGCCCGACGGCTTCGGGTGGTACCGCCTGCGCAACGTCAACGGGTACTGGACCGACTGGGCCCGCAACCCGGACCCGAAGTAGCCGGTCCACGGCCGCACGCCCGGCGCGGGCGAACGGCGAGGCGCGGACTCCGACGACATGGGCGGGCCACGCGGTCACCGAGGCGCGGCTGCGCGGACGGCCGGACCCCGGCCCGCCCTGAGGGTCACACGCGCACTTCCCAGCCGACGGCACCTCCCCTGCCCGGAGGGCCGGCCCGGCACCTCTCGCTTCACAGGAGACTTCATGCAACGACGTACGTTCCTCACCGGCACCCTGCTGGGCGCCGCCGCGCTCGCCTCCGTCCCGGCGCTGTCGGCCGGCGCGGCGGCGGCCTCGGTGACCGTCGATTCCCTGACCGACCTCCAGACCAGGATCGACGCGGCGAAGCCCGGCGACCGGATCGTCCTGGCCGACGGCACCTACACCGTCCCCTCGAACAAACCCATCAGCATCTCCGGCAGAGCAGGCACCGCCGACGCGCCGATCACCATCGTCGCGCAGTCCCGTGGCGGAGCGGTGCTGCAGGGGACGAAAAGCTTCGTCCTCGGCAACTCCAGCAACATCACCATCAGCGGCTTCGCCTTCCGGCAGAGCACCACCCTGGAGATCCCGGCGAGTTGTACGGGCATCCGGCTGACCCGCAACGACTTCCGGTTCGCCGACATCGGCGGACTCGACTGGGTCGTCGTGCGGGGCGACAACACCAAGATCGACCGCAACCGCTTCCACGACAAGACGACCGAGGGCATCTTCGTCGTCGCCGACGGTCCCGGCTCCACCGCCATGGCCCAGAATCTGCACATCTTCAGGAACCACTTCTGCGACCACAGTTACGCCGGCGACAACGGCGGCGAGTCGATCCGGCTCGGCGTCAGCAGCCGCGCACTGTCCAGCGCCGGCGCCGTCGTCGAGTACAACCTGTTCGAACGGTGTGACGGAGACCCCGAAGCCATTTCCGTGAAGTCGTCCGGCAACTCCATCCGGTACAACACCCTCCGCAACAGCCGTGGCGGCATCGTGCTCCGGCACGGCAACCAGTCCACGGTGGAGGCCAACTACCTGCTCGGCGGCACCGAGGGCGTGCGCCTCTACGGCAACGACCACACCGTGATCAACAACTACTTCGGCGGCCTGACGGGCCGGGCCCTGGTGATCGGCAGCGGCACCACCCGCGACCACAACCCGGGCGAGACGACCGAGGAGAGGCGGGGCAACGACGCGTGCGACCGCGCGCTCATCATCCACAACACCTTCGTCGACAGCGCCAGACCGATCTCGGGCGAGGACCGGACCTACGCGCCCCAGGACGCGGTCATCGCCGACAACCTCCTGGTCGGCGGCACCGGCAGCCTGGTCGCGATGAAGGAGACCGGAAACTTCCGCTGGCAGGGCAACATCCTGTGGGGTGCGGCGTCCAACGGCAACATCCCCTCCGGCGGATACCGCCGGGTCGACCCGCTCCTGCGGCAGGACTCCGACGGTGTCTCCCGGCTGTCGGCAGGCAGCCCCGCGATCGACGCGGCGACGCTCGCAGGCCTGCCCCCGGGCGAGGACATCGACGGCCACCCGCGCGACAGCTCCCGTGACGTCGGCGCCGACGAGTACTCGACCCAGGCCCCGGTCCGCCGCCCCCTCACCGCGTCCGACGTAGGCCCGAACGCGGCGTGAGCGCCCCCTGACGGACCGCGGAAGCGGGGGACCGGCAGCACTTCGGCAAGCAGACGGCCGCCGGGTGCCTACAGCACTGCCGCCCAGCGGGCGCGGTGATCCGGGCCAGGGCGAACCCCCTGGCGGACACCGCGCCCGCCGCCGTCGTCGACGTCACCGCCATGGTCTGCACCGTCCGCGACCCCCCGCGCGGGCACTGCGCGCCCGCACCTTCGCGACCGGCCCGCACGACCGCACCGCCGACCGGGCGCGCACCGGCTCCGACCCGGCCGCCGCCCCGGACCAGCTCACTCAGAAGGGTTCGGCGGCTCGCAGGAGGTCCGGCGGGAGGTAGGGGGACTCGACGCGGACGGCCCAGCCCCGGCGGCGGGCGTGACAGGCCAGGGCGAGGATGTCCAGGTCGACCGAGGCATCCGGATCGTCGGCGCGCTCGGCGACCGCGTAGTAGGCGCGGTGGGCTTCGAGAGCGTCGGCCAGGGCGAGGTTGAAGCTCTCCTCGTCGCCCTCCACGAGTTGCGACAGCAGCACGGCCGGCGGCATGGCGAAGCCCCAGTCCGCGGCCCTCTCGGTCTGCTGGAGCGCCCGTTGTACGGCCTGTTCGGGGTCGGTGCCCGTCAGGTAGGCGTGCAGGGCCTCGCGGTAGGCGCTGAAGGCGGATCCGTCCGGGCGGGCGAAGGCGGGACCGGTGAGGACCAGCGGGGCGAGGTCCTCGCGGGCTCCGGTGATCAGGGCGAGAGCGACGGCCTTCTGCCAGTTGTGGGCGCCGGCCACCTCGGCCCGTTCGGCCGGGCAGCGCAGCGTGCGGCCGTCGACGGTCACCTCGACCTCGGTTCCCGGCTCGGCGAGGGCGATGCGGAACAGGGCCGCCCCCGTCCGGGAGGCCAGCCGCAGGGGCGCGAGCCGGGCGTCCGTGAGACCGCCGGGTTCTCCCACCCGCCATTTGAACAGACGCGTCTGGTCGGCCAGGACGCGGTCGAGCCGCCGGACGGCGAGGGGTTCCCCGGCGACGGCGGTGAACGCCTCCTCGACATGCCTCTCGTAAATGGCCTCGGTCCGCGGGTGCATGGTCCGCTCGCGGACCGGCCGCTCCACCACCAGCGGGCCCGCGGCGAGCGCGGCGACCGCGTCCGGCCGCCGGTCGCGGCCGAACGCGGCGACCCGTGGTCCTCGCGTCTGGAAGCCGGTGATCAGCGCGTGCGGGAGGTAGTCGCTGCGGACGGCGGACGTCCAGCCCAGCGTCCGGTACGCGAGAGCGGCGAGGGCGATGGGGACGAGCGGGAGAAGGGTCCTCGGAGAGGTCGTGGAGCCGTGCCGGGCGGCGTGTCCGGCCAGGAGGCCGGCCAGCGCGGCGTCGAAGGCCTCCCGGTCCTCGGCGGCCAGGGCGCGCAGCGTGCGCAGCGCTGCGCTGTCCGGCTGGTCCAGGAGGGGCTCGCCGGTCTCCTCGGCGCGCACACGGACGCGGTCGAGGGCCGCGTCGACGGCGGCGAGCCTGGCCCGCGCGCTCGGCGGGTACTCCTCGTCGTCGCCGGTGTCGTCCAGGACCACGGCCATCAGCCCGGTGGCTAGCTCGCCGGGGGGCGTGCTCCGCGCCCGCGCGGCGAATTTGTTCCGAGCGAAGTGGAAGGCCTCGCCGTGCCACCCGGCCTTGTCCCTGAGAACGGCGAGGCAGAGCGCGTCGATCCACTCCCCGGGCGTGACGCTCTCCTCGGGCTCGTCGTCCCCCGGGTCGTAGCCCATGCCGAAGTTCACGTACTCCAGGAAGACCTGGAAGCTGCAGTGCGGGTGGTAGGCGGCGTAGGCGACGGCGCCGGCCGCGGCTTCGCAGGCGTCCTTGAGGGCGGCCTGGGCCTCCGGGCCGTCGAGGTCGGGGGCCGCGACGGAGAGGGCGCCCAGGTAGTCGAGGAACTCGTCCGCGATCGACTGCCATGCGCAGGTGGTCATCCGGCCGCCCCTCGACATCGACCGCACCTGGCCCCCGATGCGGTTCGTGAAGTCCTCACACGCAGCCGACACGGCCGCCTCGCCCACCTGGTGACGCTCTATTCGCACTGCCCCACTCCTCGATCGATCCCCACCTCAGACTAGGCGCGGAGTCTGACAGACCGGTGCCTGCCGTGACCGGGCTCCCGGGCCCGCCCATCCGCCCCGGCCGGTCGCGGTAGGGGCCGCGTGGCCGGGCGTCTCGGTGCACCGGAACTTCGGGGTCGCGACCAGGCGCGCGCCCGTCCGTTGCCTCACGGGCTCGAGGACGGGGCCGAAGTGCCGGGCGTGGTGGCCGGGTCCGGTGTCGCCGGGTCGGCCGCCGCCGGTTGGCCCGAGAGTGCCACCACCGCGGCGAGCAGGGCGCCGACGGCTGCCGCGGCGCCGATGGCCTGTCCCAGGTCGCCCCGCTGCTGAGGCACTCCGGCCTCGGTCCTGCGCTGACTCCACCTGTAGACGACGACGCCCACCGCCGTGGCGATCGCGATGATCACCACGGCGCTTGCGCTGACCTGTACCGTCATTGTTGGGCCCTCCTCAGGGCTGTCGGCCTGCCCGTCGGACCCCGCCAAGAGACGAACGGGCAGGCCACCTCACTTGCGGAAACACGTGACGCTCGGCTCCTCGCCCCCTGCGGCTCCAGAGCCCGTCGAGGGGGAGTGGCCCGGCCGGTCGCAGCGCCACAGGGCACTTCCCGGTGCCTGCTCCGAAGCATAAGGAGCAAGTGCGCGTGCACAGGGTGGCTCACGTACGCATCCGGGGGCGCATGGCCGATTCCGCTGTGCCGATGACAAGAAGCCGCTGGTCAGATGCGTGGGCGTCCCAGGCAGGGGCCGCTGCTCCGCTTGCCTCGCCCCACCGGGTCCAGGACTGCCGGGAGCGTCACCAGCGTCAAAGTTCCTGGCCAACCCGCAGGCACGGACAAGGGCACGGGGTGGCAGGCAGCAGAAAGGGGGGCGCACGGAGCAGGGAGGGAGCGCAGGGAAAAACGGTCCAATACCGTCCTGACGCGCATTCCCGAGCAAATGTCTCGCTTCGTTTTCCGGCCCAGGCCAGCCCCGGCCCGGCCGTCCGTACCGGCCGGCGAGGGCCGGTGATGCGGGCCGTCTTCCGGCCAGCCGATCACGCTTCAGCGGTCGGCCGGGGGCCGGCGGTCTCCGGGTCCCGGCCGGGGGTCACAGCGTCAGCGGGAGACCTCGTGGCGCTGGTCCGGGACGCAGTGCGTCATGGTGAGGCCCTCCACGTCCCGCGGCGGGTTCCTGCCCAGGTTCGACAGACGCTGCTTGTCCTCCTCGGTGAGGTCCTGGTCGGCCAGCGGCTCCAGGTCCGCGACGTCCTCCGGGCGGATGCCGAGCCCCTCGCCGATCCGGAGCCCGAGGTCGTTGTCCACCAGCAGGAAGTGCCACACCATCCGCTCCTGGATGGGCCGGTCGCACCGGGAGAGCTGCCCCACCAGGTTCTTCACCAGGTCGTCGCGCTCCCACTGCTCCATGAGCGCGTACCGCTGGCCGGCCTGGAGGTAGTCGTTGGTGCGGGGGATCCGCTTGCGGGTGAGCCGGCCATGGAGCTCGGGGCCCTGCTCGTCGTGGGTCGGGTACTCCGCCTCGTGCAGCCCGCCCCGGATCGACGGCTCGTAGTTGACGCTCGGGTTCTCCGCGCCGCCGTCGATGTGGTACGTCATCTGGCCGTCGCGCTGGTTCGTGCGCACCCGGACGTCCTTCGGCATGTTGACGGGGAGCTGGAGGTAGTTCGGGCCCACCCGGTAACGCTGGGTGTCGCTGTAGGAGAAGGTGCGGCCGACGAGCATCTTGTCGTCGGAGAAGTCCAGGCCGTCGACGAGTACGCCGGTGCCGAAGGAGATCTGCTCGTTCTCCGCGAAGAAATTCTCCGGCATCCGGTCCAGCACCATCCTGCCCACCGGCTTGGGCGGGAAGTCCTGCTCGGGCCAGGTCTTGGTGTCGTCCAGCGGGTCGAAGTCGAGTTCCGGGTGCTCGCCGTCCTCCATGACCTGCACGAGCAGTTCCCACTCCGGGTACTCACCGCGCGCGATGGCCTCGTACAGGTCCTTGGTGGCATGGCCCAGGGAGCCGGCCTGGACGTTCGCGGCGTCCTCCTCGGTCATGGACCGCACGCCCTGCTTGGGCATCCAGTGGTACTTGACCAGCACGCTGTTGCCCTCGGCGTTCAGCCACTTGTACGTGTTCACGCCGAAGCCCTGCATGTGCCGGTAGTCGGCGGGGATGCCGCGCGGGCTGAACAGGTTGACCAGCATGTGCATGGCCTCCGGGGTCTGCGACATGAAGTCGAAGATCCGGTTCGGCTGCTGCTCGAAGACCACGGGGTCCGGCTTCAGCGCGTGGATCACGTCCGGGAACTTGATGGCGTCCCGGATGAAGAAGACCCCCAGGTTGTTGCCGACCAGGTCCCAGTTGCCGTCCTCGGTGTAGAACTTGACGGCGAAGCCGCGCGGGTCGCGGGCCGCCTCGGAGGAGTCCCGGCCGCCGATCACGGTGGAGAAGCGCAGTGCCACGTCGGTGCGCTTGCCGCGCTCCTGGAACAGCCTCGCGCGCGTGTAGCGGTCGATGGGTTCGTCGCCCCAGGCGCCGTACGCCTCGAAGTAGCCGTACGCGGTCACACCGCGGGCGTGCACCACTCGTTCCGGGATGCGTTCCCGGTCGAAATGGCTGATCTTCTCCAGGAACTGGTAGTTCTCCAGCGTCGCGGGCCCCCGGGCGCCGACGGTGCGCTGGTTCTGGTTGTCGTAGACCGGGTGGCCCTGCCGGTTGGTCAGGATGCGCCGGTCGTCTCCGGAGCCGGGACCGGTGCTTGCTGCGTCCGTCACGATCAAACACCTCTCGAAGGGAAGGGAAGGGAAGGGAAGGGGAGAGCGGAGGGAGAGCGGAGGGAGAGCGGAGGAAAGCGGGGGAGGGGGAAATACGACAATCGTCGCTGTGGCCTGCGCACGAGTACCCGTAGGCGCACGGCCGCACCACCGCGGAACCCCCGTACGGCCGCCTCCGCGGGGACCATCCGGCCGCACGCCACCGTCGAAGGGCTCGGGCTGTGACTGCCGACTGGTCCTGTGGTTTTAGCGCCGGATTTAACTCTCAGTGGAGTGAGTCCCGGGGGCGCATGCGCCCCGCACCCTAGTTTGGTCTAGACCAAGCGGGGTACGCTTCCCTCGCACTCGTGGCCGTCCCCGCGGTCATGGGAGTGCTGCATGACATGCTCATGCCTTCCTGCTCATGGGCGGGTGGGCGCCGACCCCCACACAGGAGTTGTCATGAAGAGCAAGAAGATGCTGGCCGCCGCCATCGGCGCGGGGATCGCCCCGCTCCTGGCCGTCAGCCTGCCGGCCAGCAGCGCCAGCGCGCACGGTTACATCTCCACGCCGCCCAGCCGTCAGGCGCAGTGTGCCGCCGGCACGGTCTCCTGCGGTTCCATCAAGTACGAGCCGCAGAGTGTCGAGGGCCCGAAGGGTCTGACGAGCTGCAGCGGGGGCAATGCCGCCTTCGCGGAGCTGGACAACGACAGCAAGGGCTGGAAGGTCACCCCGGTCAGCCGCACCACCAGCTTCAACTGGCAGCTGACGGCCCGGCACGCCACCTCCACGTGGCAGTACTACGCCGGCGGCCGCAAGATCGCGGAGTTCAACGACGGTGGCCGCCAGCCGGGTGCGACCGTCACCCACCAGGTGAACTTCGGCAGCCTGACCGGCCGTCAGAAGGTACTGGCGGTGTGGAACATCGCCGACACCCCCAACGCCTTCTACGCCTGCGTGGACGTGAACGTCAGCTGACGCTGCCCGGCCCGGCCCTGCCGGGACGAGCCGGTCCCCGGACCGGCGGGTGGATGTCCCGGTGCCCGGGGCGGACGGTGCACCGTCCGCCCCGGGCACCGGGCACCTCACCTCCCCCTCTCCCGGCCGACCGGCGGCGGCCGGGAGCCTCGGACGAGCGCTGGAAGGGCGGGTACCGCGGTGGAGAGAGTCGGCGAGCGAAGCCCGCGCGCCCCTCGGGGGCCGGCCGGGGCGGACATCGGGAGCTGCGCGCGGAGCGCCCGGACGGCGCGGTCACTGGCCGGCCGGGTCCATCGGCGCGGTCCGGTGCTGCTGCGGGTGTGCGTCGGCGCGGTCTACCTCTGGTTCGGTGTCCTGAAGTTCTTCCCCGCGGCGAGTCCCGCCGAGGGGGTCGCCGTGCGGGCCGCGACGAAGCTCACCCTCGGGCTGCTGCCGCCGGACGCGGCGCTGCGGATGCTGGCGGTGGCCGAGACGGCCATCGGCCTCGGCCTGGTCACGGGCGTGCTGCTCCGCGTGGCCCTGACGGCCTTCTTCGCCCACATGGCCGGAGTCTTCTCGGCGCTGCTCCTGCTGTCCGGGGAGATGTGGCAGCGGGGCATGCCGGTGCCCACCATGGAGGGCCAGTACATCATCAAGAACGTCGTCCTGGTCGCGGCCTGTGCCGTGGTGGCGGCCGACGAGTGGGGCCGCACGGCGCCGCCCTGAGGACACGCGGCCCCCGGAACCGACCGGACGCCACCGCGCTTGGCAGTGCCCTGGCGTCAGCTACAGCGCGGCGAGCCGGGCCAGGCGGCGGCGCATCTCTTCCGGATCGTCGAAGTCGGAGCCCCGCCCATGTCGACACCGTCGCGCTCGGGACCCGGCCGTGCCGCACGGTACCGATCCCGTGCCGCGTGGAAGTCCTCCTCACCGCCGCTGATCCGCCTGAAGGCATACGCGGCCGCGTAGTTGACGTTTCCATGGACAAGCCGCTCAAGACGCCGCCGCCCTACCCGACCGCGACCGTGGACCACGCGCTGCGGGCGGCGACCATGCTGCAGATGGAGGGCGGCGCGACCGTGTCGCAGATCGCCGAGCGCCTCGGCGTCGCCAGGTCGACCGCCCACCGGCTGCTGGCGATGCTCGTGTACCGGGACTTCGCCGTGCAGGGCGAGGACCGCGTCTACCGCGCCGGGCCGGTGCTGGAGCTGGGCGCGCACTCCCGGTCCCTGGTGTCACGGCTGCGCGCGGCGGCCCTGCCGCACCTGCACCGGGTCGTGGACCTCCTGGACGAGACGACGAACCTGATCGTGCGCACCGGGGACACCGCCCGGTTCATCGCCAGCGTCGAGTGCCGGCAGGCGCTCAGGGTCGGCTCCCGTGAGGGCATGGTATTCCCGGCCCACCGCACGACGGCGGGGCTGCTCCTGCTCGTGGACCTCACCGACGAGGAACTGGCCGCGGTGTACGCGCCGGAGCGCTACCGCGACCGCCTGGCCGAGCGGCCGGACCTCGCCCGACTGCGCACCGAGCTGAGGCGTCTGCGCCGCAACGGGTTCGCCGTCAACAAGGAACGCTCCGAGCGGGGCCTGATCGCCGTCGGCGTCCCGGTACGCGACCGGGACGGCACCACGCTGGCCGGCATGTCGGTGTCCATGCCCAGCGTGCGCTACGACCCGAAGCGCCTGCCGTCGCTGGTCGCCACGCTGGAGGCGGCAGCGCACGCCCTGGAGGAGGACGTGACCGACCGGCCCTGAGGCGCGACCAGGCCGACGACGTCAAGATCCACCGGGTCCCGGGTCCGTCCCAGGGGGCTCCGGTCCCGGACGGGCGGGAAGGGGCGCGGCCGGTGGTGGCACGCGTTGTGCCGGGGCGGGCGTGTAACAGGGGTGTAGCAGCGGGCGGCCGGTGGAACGGCGCGCCATGACCGACCGGTCCTGTCGGCCGGAAGCGCCCGCCGGCACCGCCGCCCACCGACTCGTGAGGAGGCGTGCGGGACGGTACCGGGCGGCCGGTCCCCACAACCGATCCGATCTGTCTCCGCTCACGTCTGCCGCCCGCGGCATCGGCCGGGCCACCGCACGCCGCCCGTTCGACGGTTGCACGACCCCTTCTGAGCCGTCGTGTCAGTCGAGAGGGCCCGCAGCCCGACCACCTGTGTCCGACCGCCCCCGCCCGCACCTCGGGCGGGGGCGGTCGGCGTGGGAGCCGAGTCGGGTCCTGTAACCGGCTTTCGTCCGATTACAGGACCCAGGGAAAGGGAGGTGAGGGCCTATCAGCAGCCCCATATACCCCACAGGGGTATGCTACGGTGCACCGCGAAGGTACCCCCCAGGGGTATATGCCGGAAAGGGTGAACCCATGTCAGCCGTCAATCCCCGCCGCTGGTGGGCACTGGTCGTGCTCGCCGCTGCCCAGTTCATGGTAATCATGGACACGTCAATCATCGGAGTGGCGCTCCCCGAGATGCAGAAGGACCTCGGCTTCTCGCAGGGCGAGTTGCAGTGGGTCTTCAACGCCTACGTCATCGCCTTCGGCGGACTGCTGCTCCTCGGCGGCCGCCTCTCCGACCTGGTGGGCGCCCGCAAGATCTTCACCACCGGCTGGGTCGTCCTGATCGCCGGATCCGTCGTCGCGGCGGCCGCGCAGACGGCCTGGGTCGAGGTCGTCGGCCGCGCGGTGCAGGGCGTGGGCGGTGCGCTGATCGCACCATCGGCCATGACTCTGCTGATGATGCTCTTCATGCACGACCCGAAGGAGCTCGGCAAGGCCATGGCGCTGTACGGTGCCGCCGCGCCCGCCGGCGGCACGGCGGGCGTGTTCCTCGGCGGCGTCTTCACCGAGTGGCTCAGCTGGCCGTGGGTCTTCATCATCTACCTCCCGATCGGTCTCGCCACCCTCGCGGCCACCAAGCTGCTGCCCGCCGTCGGCAGCCGCAGCGGCTCCGTGGACGTGCTCGGCGCGGCCGCGGTCACCGCCGGTCTGGCCCTCGCCGTCTTCGCCGTCGTCCGTGCGCCCGAGGCCGGCTGGACCTCCACCGGCACCGTCCTGCAACTGGTCGGCGCCGCCGCCCTGCTCGTGCTGTTCCTCGTCATCCAGAAGACGGTGCGCGAGCCGCTGATGCCGCTGGGCATCTGGCGCGTGCCGCGGCTCGGTTCCGCCAACCTCGCGATGGCTCTGCTCGGCGCCGCGTGGATCCCCATGTGGTACTTCCTCAACCTCTACCTCCAGCAGGTGCTCGGCTACGGCGCCTTCGCCTCGGGTGCCGCGCTGCTCCCGATGACCGGCCTGCTGATGATCTTCATGACCGCCGTCACGGCGAAGCTGCTGGCGAAGTTCGGGGCCAAGCCGCTGATCGGCGTCGGCCTGCTGGTCCTCGCCGCAGGGCTGGTGTGGCTGTCCGCCGTCGAGCCGACCGGCACCTTCGCCGTCGACGTCCTGCCCGCCTCGCTGGTCGCCGCGCTCGGCATGTCACTCGCCTACATCCCGGCGATGATGGCCGCCGTGTCCGGCGCCCCGCAGGAGCAGGCCGGCCTCGCCTCGGGCATCGTCAACACCACCTACCAGGTGGGCTCCGCCCTGGGCCTGGCCGCGCTGACCGCGGTGGCCACCTCGCAGGGCGCCGGCCGGCTGGGCGACCTGCCGGCACTCACCGACGGTTTCAGTGCCGCCTTCGCCTGGGCCGCCGCCATCGCCGCGGTGGGTGGAATCGTCACCCTGCTGGTAATGCGCGGCGAGAGGGCTGCGGCGCGGCAGCCCGCCACCGCTCCGGCGGCACAGGGCGACCGGGCCGGCGCCTGACCGCCTCGGGCGTGGACAGGCCGGTGCGGCACTGCCGTATGCGGGACCGCCTCAACTGCGCAAGGGCCGCCCCGCTCCGGGCAATCGGGGCGCGGGCGGCCCTCAGTCCTGTCGGCCGATGCCGGTTCGTCGACCGCGGCAAAGACTCGCGTTGACCGCCCCGGCGCGGGAACGGCCCATGCGCCACCGGCCGACCGCCGAGCCGCTGGACACTCCGCTGCCGGTCGACCCACAGACCGCAGCGGTCCGGCTCGCCCTGCCGCAGATCCATGCTTCTTCCCGACCTCCGGCTCCGCGAAATGGCGGAAACCATGCAAGCCCGTTCGTTCCCCCGTGCTGTCTCATAGTGCGCAGAAGGACCCGAGGATGCCCTAGGGGGAAGGGGAACCCATGAACGCTCGCAGGCATGCGGCCGCACTCACGGCCACCGCAGCACTGGTCGGCGGTGTGGTGGCGGCGGCACCCGCCCACGCCTCCACGGCACGTGCCACCACCACGTACTACATCAACGCCCGGAGCCTGAGCGGGAACACCCAGATCAGCGGCACCTACCGCTACCGCGTGACCGGTTACACCGGCAGCGGAGAGCGCATCTACGGGGGATCGTTCTCCAATACCGGCGCGCGGGACAGGATCGCCGGGAACGGCCTCCAAGCGGTGTTCGCTCTGTCGTACTACACCTGGTCGGGCGGCGCCTGGCACTACAAGCCCCGGTACGCGGTCAAGGTCGGCAGCTTCGGCTCCTGGACCTTCAAGAACAAGAAGGACATCCGCGTCTGGGCCTGCGACCGGAAGCTCGGCAAGACGAAGCTGATCAACTGCAAGGCTCAGTGGTGAGCCCGAACCTCTGACCCGTCAGAGCCCGCCACAGGGGGTGGCGGGGCGGCGGCCAGTGACGGCAGTGCCGAAACGGCGGGTGCCGGACGGGGAGCCTCCCCTCCGGCACCCGCCGCGTGCCTGCCCCGGAGAATTCAGGTGACCGGCGAAGACGGCACTGCTTACCATCGGGCGCTGCAGTTCCTGTCCGCCCCTGATCGGTCCTCGCGTGAAGTCTCTGATTCCTGGCGTGCTGCGTGACGAACCGCAGTTCGCCCGCCTGTTCATCGGGCAGGCCCTGTCGGTACTGGGCGACCGTGTGTCGTTCGTGGCCGTGCCCTTCGCCGTGCTCTCGGTGGGCGGATCCGCCTCCGACGTGGGACTGGTGACAGCCGCAGGACTGCTGCCCATGCTGTTGTTCACCCTGGCGGGCGGCGTCAGGGCAGACCGTTTCCCACGGCACCGCATCATGCTGGTCTCGGACGTGGTGCGGTTCGCTGTGCAGGGGCTCATCGCGGTACTGCTGTTGACCGGCGTCGCGGAGGTTCCGCACCTCGTCGTGCTGATGATCGTGTTCGGCACGGCGGACGCGTTCTTCATGCCGGCAGCCACAGGGCTGATACCGCTGGTCGTCGGGGCCGACCGGCTGCGGGAGGCCAACGCTCTGCGCGGGTTCGTCCAGTCGTCCGGACTGGTGCTCGGTCCGGCCCTGGCCGGTGGCCTGGTCGCGTTGGCCGGCCCCGGCAGCGCCTTGGCCCTGGACGCCCTGACCTTCGCGGCCAGTGCGGCGATCCTGGCTCGGCTGAGACCTCGCGGTACGGCAGCAGGGACGACA
Source organism: Streptomyces sp. NPDC025833 (assembly GCF_055558055.1). NCBI lineage: Bacteria > Bacillati > Actinomycetota > Actinomycetes > Kitasatosporales > Streptomycetaceae > Streptomyces > Streptomyces sp. NPDC025833. The sequence continues at coordinate 121,462 of NZ_JBVHNF010000019.1, read as the reverse complement.
CGATCCGCCGCCGGGGACACGTTCCTCGGGGAACTGCGCGCCGGCTGGGAGCAGGTGCGCAGCCGGACGTGGGTGTGGTCGGGGATGGCCGCCATGGCGGTCTACCACGTCGTCGTCCTGCCGTCGGTGTTCGTACTGGGACCTGTCCTGGCCGATGAGGAGTGGGGAGGTGCGGCAAGCTGGTCGGTCGTGACCGTGGGCTTCGGTGTCGGCTCCGTCGTCGGAGACGTCTGCGCCTACCGTCTCAAGGTGAAGCACCCCATGACGCTCGCCGCCGCGGCGCTCGCCGTGGCCTCCTGTCAGGCGGTCATCATCGGGTCCGGCGCCTCACTTGCCCTGATAACAGTGCTTGAAGCGGTCACCGGCGTCGCCGTCTCCCTCTTCTTCGTCATCTGGGAGACCGCACTGCAGACACATGTGCCCGAAGCCGCCCTGTCTCGCGTCAGTTCCTATGACCATCTGCTGTCGGCGGGACTCATGCCGCTGGGCCTCGCGCTCGCCGGCCCGGTGTCCGCGTCTCTCGGCGTGCGGCCCACGCTGTACGCGATGACGATCATCGGAGTCCCCGCCGCCCTCGCACTTCTCTGCGTCCCCGCCGTACGACGCCTCCCGGCCACCTTGCCGGGCACCGGTGACAGGGGCAGCGTCCGCACTGCCGCAGAGGCCGGTCTGTCGTGAGGGCGGGTGAGCGGTGGCTGCCGCAGGTGCGGGTCAGTCATGTTCCGTTCTCTCCGAGTGCCGCAGATCGCTTCCGTGCGGTGGTGGGCCGGCGGGAAGCGTTTCGGCGGAGAGTGCGACGGCCAGGAGGTCGGTCTCCCGTCCCGGCCGGGTGACCAGTTGGAGACCGACCGGCTCACCCTTTGCGGTCCATCCGGCCGGAATGCTGATGGCAGGGTGCCCGGTGATGTTGAATGCCCACGTCAGAGCGACGCTCATGGTGTGGCCGGGACCGTGGTGCCCGTGGGGGGGATTGGGCGTGGTCGGTGTCGCGAGGACGTCGTACTCGTCGAAGACGTCGTCGAGCGCGCAAAGAAGGGCGGTGCGTGCGGCCCTCGCACGGTGCGTCTCTCCCTCCTTCCCACGCAGGGCGGCCCAGCAGGGAGCGGGGTCAGGAAGGCGGAGCGCGACATCGCAGGGGGCGAGGGCGTTGGCGTCGGCCAGGCGGCGCACGAACGCGTGGGCGGCGTCGCTGATCCGGCGGGTCGTCTCGGCGAAGCCGAGTGTGGCCGACCAGGCGGTACGCAGCGGTCGAGGCGGAGGTGCGAGGTCGTGCAGGGTGCTGGTCCCGGCCACCGCGTCGAGGTAGGCGGCGGCGTCCGCGGCGCTGCGGGCCAGCGGTCCGGCGATGTTCAGCCCGGCGCGGTCTCGGGCGAGCACGAGGCCGTTGGTCGGCTTCAGGCCGATGACCGCACACCAGGCCGCCGGGATGCGCACCGACCCCGCCCCGTCGCTGCCGGTGGCCAACGGCACCATGCCGACGGCGACGGCCGCGGCCGAGCCGGCCGAGGAGCCGCCGGGGCTCCACCGCGGATCGTGGGGGTTGAGGGTGGGGCCGCGGTCCGTGGCGCCCCACGTCTGCCAGGACGTTCCTCTTCCCGGTGTGGCGGTGGCGCCGATCGGGACGCAGCCGGCGGCGACCAGGCGGGCGGTCTGGTACGCGTCGAGTCCCTCGGTGGCTTTGACGGCGAGGGGGACGCCGGCCAGGGGCAGCCGCTCGCCCGTCCGGACACGGCGGTCGACCTCGGCGGCATGGGCCGCGGCCTGCCGGGGCCACAGCTCGGTGAAGGCCCTCACGGTGTCGTCGAGTCGGGCGACGGCTTCCAACGCCGCTCGTGCCGTCTCGCGTGCCGACCGTTCTCCGGCACGTACCTGGGCGGCGATCTGCCTGGCGGAAAGCGCGCCGTAGTCCTCGAAGGGCTGGGCCGTCATCGTGACGGCCCGCCAGACCTGCGGCCCGGGCCGACCGGCGGAGCCGCTCGCCACTGCCCGCACAGGCGGTGTCCCGGTGCCGGGGCCGGGGCCGGGGCCGGGAGGGTGGTGTTCGCGTAAGTATGCGTGGTGACGCCCCTCGGAGCGACTCAGACGGTGTTGATCCGCCAGGCGATCATTCCGGTCGCCCGGGCGTCCCCCGCAATGTCGATGCGCACGGCCTTGCCGCCGGTGAAGCGTTCGAAGACGACGGAGAGATCGCAGGGTACGGGTTTCTTCGCCGCAGTCCGGCTCGGGGTGAAGACGATCCGGGCCTCTCCCTTGCCGGCGCAGGCCACTGTCAGTTTGTAGGTGTGTCCGGTCAAGAGGTCGGGCTGGGTGTGGATCCCGTCGGAGACGCGTTCCACCCCCGACTCGACCATGGACCGGGTCCGGTCGGTGAAGCCGTCGAGCGCCGCCTGTGCCTGCGCGGAGAGCTTCTCCTCTCCCGCGGGGTCCGCGCTTGCACGAGGAGACGTCGGGGCAGCGCGGTGGGGCGCCGGGTCGCTGTCGGATGTGCAAGCAGACAGGCACAGCACCGGGGCCAGGGTGATGCCCGGCAGCCACACGGGCATCGGCCTCATGAGGAGGTCTCCCAGTACTTCCAGCCGGTCTCCTTACGGCTGGAAACGTTGTGGCTGTAGGTGTGCCCGGTCGTGACTGCCGCCACGCGTCCGACCGCGGGTCGGAAGCCGAGGCCGGTGCGGTGCTCGCCGAGGCCGAGACGAGCATCAGTGCCAAACGCGATCGCGGTGCCCATGCTTCACAGACAGAGCAGCAGTGCGGTGCCGGACGCCATGGCGGTCCGGCGCACACCGAGGACCATGTGAACCCCCCTGTTCAGATATCCGCCTTGATCACGGATGGCAAGCAGGACGCTACGCTCTGGTCATGACCGGATCAAGCAAAGGGTCTCTTCTCTGAGCTGGACTTGAGCCGCGCCGCGGTCCAGGACCACCGCGCCCACGACGCCGGCTGATGTCCGTACGGCCCACGACCGAGGAGGACTCCGCTTCGGGCAGCTCCCGGGCGGGGACACGGACACACCGCGGTGACTCAATAGGCGCGAAATGGGAACCGGAAGGGAAGCTGTGACCACATGAGGGGAGCCTGCGCGTGACGCCGGGGGCCTCTCACCGCAGGAGAGGCCACGATGGTGCCTGACCGACACTCTCAAGAAGGCGTCTCGGACGCTCCGGAAACGCGCCGGGACGGCAAGGACCGAGGGCGCCGCAGGCCGCTGCACGAGCACCACCTCGAAGAGACGGTCGAGATCGCGGTGCCGGTGCGTACGGCGTACAACCAGTGGACGCAGTTCACGACCTTTCCCCGCTTCTCGACCATGGTGCGCGCCGTCGAACAGCTCCAGCCCACCGTGATCGCCTGGACCCTCGGCCAGGGACTCCTGCGGCGGCGCTTCACGGTGGAGATCGTGGAGCAGGACCCCGATGCCTACCTGGCCTGGCGCAGCCTGGAACAGCGCCCCTCCCACAGAGGCGAGGTGGAGTTCCGGCCGACCGGGGCCGGCGGCACGGCGCTCACCGTCCGCATGCTGCTGGAGCCGCGCGGTGCCGCCGGACTGCTCGCCGGCTCGGCCACGGCCGTGCGCGTGATGGCCAGGCTGGTGCGGCGCGAACTCGTGGACTACCAGCGGTTCATCGAGGGGCTGGGGCAGGAGAGCGGGGCCTGGCGCGCCACCGTCAGGAACGGCCGAGTACAGCACGACCATCCGGAACCGTCCAGGAGCCGCGTGGCCCAGTGGCCCGTCGGCTGACCGGCCCACCGGACACGGCGAGAGAGAGGCAGAACGATGCAGAACCCGCCCGGCGAGGCCCCGGAGACCGAGCTCTCCGTATCACCGCCGAAGAAGTGGGCGGCGGGAGTGCCCGCGGTCGCGCACGCACTGGAGTACTCCCTGGAGCAGACCTCGCCGCGCAAGACGGGGGTGGACCTGCTGACCATGAACCAGGTGGGCGGGGTCGACTGTCCCGGCTGCGCCTGGGCGGACCCGGCCCCGGGGCAGCGCCACCGCAACGAGTACTGCGAGAACGGCGCCAAGCACATCAACGACGAGGCCACGACGCGCCGGATCACCGCCGACTTCTTCCGCGAGCACAGCGTCTCCGACCTCGCCGCGCGCTCCGACATGTGGCTCAACCAGCAGGGCCGGCTCACCGAACCGATGATCAAACGGCCGGGCTCCGACCACTACGAGCCCATCGGCTGGAACGACGCGCTGGGCGTGCTGGCGGAGGAACTGCGCTCGCTCGCCTCCCCCGACGAGGCCGTCTTCTACACCTCCGGCCGGGCCAGCAACGAGGCCGCCTTCGTCCTGCAGCTCTTCGCCCGCGCCTTCGGCACCAACAACCTGCCCGACTGCAGCAACATGTGCCACGAGTCGAGCGGATTCGCCCTGAGCGAGACGCTGGGCACCGGCAAGGGCACGGTCAGCCTCGAGGACCTCCACCACGCCGACCTGATCTTCCTGGTCGGGCAGAACCCCGGAACCAACCATCCGCGCCAGCTCTCGGCCCTGGAGCAGGCCAAGCGCAACGGCGCCCGCATCGTGGCGGTCAACCCGCTGCCCGAGGCCGGGCTGCGCCGTTTCAAGAACCCGCAGAAGCCGCGCGGGGTCGTCGGACGGGGCACCCAGATCGCCGACCGCTTCCTGCACATCAAGCCCGGCGGCGACCTCGCCCTCTTCCAGGCACTCAACCGCCTGCTGCTGGAAGCCGAGGACGCCCGGCCCGGCACCGTGCTGGACCACGACTTCATCGACGCCCACACCGCCGGCTTCCAGGAGTTCGCCGAGCACGCCCGCACCGTCGACTGGGACGACGTGCTCGCCGCGACCGGGCTGACCCGCGAGAAGATCGAACAGGTCCGTGACGACGTCCTGCGCAGCGAACGTGTCATCGTCTGCTGGGCGATGGGCGTCACCCAGCACAAACACGGCGTGCCCACCATCCGCGAGATCGTGAATTTCCTGATGCTGCGCGGCAACCTCGGACGGGCCGGCACCGGCGCCTGCCCGGTGCGCGGGCACAGCAACGTCCAGGGCGACCGCACCATGGGCATCTGGGAGCAGATGCCGGACACCTTCCTCGACGCGCTGCAGGAGGAGTTCGGCTTCGCCCCGCCGCGCCCGCACGGCCTGGACTCGGTGAACTCCATCAGGGCGATGTGTGAGGGCCGCGTCAAGGTGTTCGTCGCCCTGGCCGGCAACTTCGTGCGCGCCGCTCCGGACAGTGAGGTCACCGAGGAGGCCATGCGGTCGTGCCGGCTGACGGCCCACATCTCCACCAAACTGAACCGGTCGCACGTCGTGTGCGGTGAGACCGCGCTGATCCTGCCGACCCTGGGCCGCACCGAACGTGACGTCCAGGCCGCGGGGGAGCAGTTCGTCACGGTGGAGAACTCGATGAGCGTGGTGCACACCTCCCAGGGACGCCTCCAACCGGCCTCCCGCCTCCTGCTCAGCGAGGTGGCGATACTGTGCCGGCTCGCCCGGCACACCCTCGACGGCAGGACGGACATCCCCTGGGACCGGTTCGAGGGTGACTACGGCACGATCCGCGACCGCATCTCCCGCATCGTGCCGGGCTTCCACGACTTCAACGCCCGGGTGGCGCGCCCCGGTGGCTTCCAGCTGCCGAACCCCGTCAACGAGGGCGTGTTCAACACCTCGGCCGGCAAGGCGCTGTTCACCCGCAACGAACCGGTGGTCCCGAAGGCGCCCGAGGGCCACCTGCTGTTGCAGACCATGCGCTCGCACGACCAGTGGAACACCGTCCCCTACACGCTCAACGACCGCTACCGGGGCATCCACGGCAGCCGCCACGTCGTGCTGGTCAACCCGGCCGACCTCGGCGACCTCGGGCTCGCTCCGGGTGACCGGGTCGACCTGGTGAGCGTCTGGGCGGACGGTACGGAACGCCGGGCGGCCGGCTTCCAGGTCGTCTCCTACCCGACCGCCAGGGGCTCCGCCGCCGCCTACTACCCCGAGACCAACGTCCTGGTGCCGCTGGACAGCGTCGCCGACATCAGCAACCAGCCCACGTCGAAGGGCATCGTCGTCCGCGTCGAGCCCGCGCCCGACCGGTCGTCCCCCGCGCCCGCCTGACCGGCAGCAGGAGAAAGGGACGGGCCGGATCCGCCCGGCGCGGCCGGCCCGTCCTACCAGATGGCCTCGACCCACTCGGGGTGGTCGATGAACGGGTTCCGGTTCTTCTGGTAAGTGTCGTAGATGACCTGGTTGCGGCGCTCCTCGAAGGCGTCCGGCGGGTCCTGCTCGTTCCACTGCTTGAGGACGGACAGCCGGCCCATGTAGGGGCTGCTGCCGTTGCCGGCGCTGTCGTTGCCCTCCAGGTCGGACCAGCCGTCGCCGCCCTCGTAGCGGACGATCATGTAGAAGACCATGCGTGCCACGTCGCCCTTGACGGCGTCGCGCGGCTCGAAGGAATCGGAGTCGGTGAGGCTGCCACCGGAGTTGGTGAAGCCGCTGCCGCCCTTGTCGAAGTCCTTGTTGCCCCGGACGCCGTTGACCTGGACGTCCTCCGGGCGAATGTGGTGCAGGTCGGTGCCCGGGCCGGTGGAGGTCGTCAGGTTGCCGTGCGAGATGGCCCACACGTGCTCGCGGTTCCAGTCGCCGACGTCACCGCCGTTGAGCGTCTTGCTGCGGGAGATGCCCGAGTACAGCAGCTTGACGTTGTTGCTGTTGGCCGGGTCCTGGTCGGTGACCTTCAGCGCCTCCCAGAGCGCCGAGTAGGACAGCTTGGTCTGGGTGCTGATGATGGTGTGCAGCGAGGACTTGAGACTGGTGCCCGTCTTGCCCACGGCGTTCTTGTAGTACGTCGAGTCGTACGCCGTCGTGGTCGCCCCTGCGGGGGTGGCGGTGAGGGCGGGGGCGGTGAGGCCGACCAGGACGGCGGCCGTGGCGAATGCCACCGACTTCCAGCGGCGGGTGCGTGAGGCCGGCATGCGGGGTCCCATCTACGCGGGTTGAATGGAGACGGCACCCGGGAGAATGGCATGGACATGCAGTCAAATGGGTGACGGGTGAGTGTCGGTTGGATGACGAGGGAGCACAACTCGCGCCGTGTCCGCGCGAGACCGGCCGCTCGATTCGCTGCGCGCCACCACCGTCGGCGAGTTGCCTCATCGGCGCGGGGGCGTTCCGTCCCGTCCCGGAACAGCACGCCGTCCGGCCTTCCGGCCCTGCCGCGCGCTGCCGCGTCTTCGTTCCGCCCGTCGGGCTGCCTGCTGCCGGCGCTCGTCGCCGTGGTCCGCCGGGTCATCGCTCTCCGTGTGCCGCCGGCTGGTGGACCGATGCGCCGCCGGGCCGCCGCAGTGGGAACGGCCCGCGTCCACCCGGCGCGCGAGCACGTCGTTCCCGGACCGGTAGGTGAGGAGCCGGGCGCGCAGGGTACTCGCGGCCGGGTAAGACGTACGCGTTCCCCTGGGAGGTGTCCATGAGCAGGCTGGGCGACATGGCGAACAAGGCCAAGGAGATGGCGAAGAGCCACCCGGACCAGGCTGACAAGGGCGTGGACAGCGCCGAGCGAATGATCGACGAGCGCACGGGTGACAAGTACGACGCCCAGACCGACAAGGCCGCCGAGGCGGTGCGCCGTTCCTACGGGCGCCCCGAAGCGACGGACCGCTGACGGGCCGTCGGTTCCCGCCCGGCAGCGAACCCCCTGGCGCACCCGGGTTCCATCGGTCGTTGCAACACCCCGGTCCACGGGGCGCGATGGACTTCGGGATCCGCGAGGACCGGGCAGGCAGTGGGCGCCGTCCGGCACGACGACTCGCGCAGCCCACTCGTGGCTCCCGGGCACTCGGCCCGGGAGCCACCGCGCTTGACCGCATCCGTACCTCGACCGGCACCACGCTCCGCAAGCCGGTTCACCGCGCGTCCGCCCGAGCGGGTGACGTGCCCGGATCCGGGGCCGCCGAACGCAGGGAAGGGGCCCGCGTCCGACACGAAAGGGCATCCGCTGGGGACGCCCCCCTCGCCACCGCGGCCGGCCCGGCCGCGCGCCGGTGCGCACGCACCATCGCCGGACCGACAGCCGCGGCCCGGCCCGGATGGCCGAGGAGACACGGGCTCCGCGCCCCGGGCCGGGCGGAAGTCAGCGGCAGAGGGCCGCGTCGACCGCGTCGGTCATGCGCTTGGCGGTGGGCGCGTCCGGAATGGTGGTGACGGCGATGTTGACGGCACGGCCGTCCTCCGTGACGCCGCCCCGGGTCCGGTAGCCCACGGCGGTGCCGCCGTGGCCCCACACGAGTCCGCCGCAGCTCAGTGGCCTGCTCTGGATGCCCAGGCCGTAGCGGACGCCAGGGCCCAGGAACTCGGCCGGGACGGTGGTGCGCATCTGGGCGAGCTGGGCGGCGGGCAGCAGACGACCCGTCAGGAGCGCGCTGTAGAAGGTGTTGAGGTCGGTGTTGGTGGACACGACCGCCCCTGCGGACCAGGCCATCGAGGAGTCCATCTCGGTGTAGTCGATCGGTGGCGCGTCCGGGCCGGTGTTCAGGTAGCCGTGCGGGTGGGGCTCGCGGAGGGCGGTCTCCCCGGTGGACGGGACGTAGGTGTGGCGCAGGCCGATCCGGTCGATGACGCGCCTGGTGACCTCCTCGCCGAAGGGGCGGCCGGTGACCTTCTGGATCAGCAGGCCGGCCACCAGGTAGTTGGTGTTGCTGTACTCCCAGCCGGTCCCGGCGGGGAACCGCGCCTTCTGGGCCAGGGCGCCGTCGAGGAGCTCGCGCGGCTCGAAGTAGCGGTACTGGATGGTGGTGAAGTCGGTCAGCGCCGGGGCGCCCATGTAGTCGGGCAGGCCGCTGGTGTGCTGGAGCAGCTGGCGGACCGTGATGTTCCGGCCGTCGAAGCCGTCGCCGCGCACCAGGCCGGGCAGGTAGGTGTCCACGCTCGCGTCCAGGCCGACCTTGCCCTCGGCGACCAGTTGCAGGACGACGACGGCGGTGAACGCCTTGGTGTTGCTGCCGGCCCGGATCTGCCCGTCGACCGGGACCCTGGCCCCGGTGGCCAGGTCGCCGACGCCGGCGGTGTAGGTGCGGCTGCGGCCGTCGCGGTCCTTGACGGTGGCGAGGGCGGCGGGCATCCCGTCGTCCTCGACCAGCGCGTCGAGGCGCTGCTGCACGACGTCCGGGCGTGGTGCGGCGGAGGCCGCGGTCGGGGCGATCGCGGTCAGCGCGAGCCCGGCGGCGGCCGTGGCCGTCGTGGCGTACCGCACCATGCGGACGCGGCGCGCCGTGCGCCGCGGGGTGTGTTCGTTCATCGGAACTCCACTGCTGGGAAGAAGAGGGAGGCGCGAGGCGGTGCGGCGGGGTGGCCGGCGCCGAGGACCGGCGCCGGCCACCCAGGGGACGATCAGCGGCAGAGCGCCTCGTTCACCGCCTGCTCCACGTGCTTTGCGGTGTCGTCGTCCGCCATCGTGGTGACGGCGATGTTCACGGCGCGGCCGTCGTCGGTGGTGCCGCCGAAGGTCTGGTAGCCCGGGATCGTCCCGCCGTGCCCCCAGGCGAGCCCGCCGCAGGGGAGCGGGCGGCTCAGCAGGCCGAGTCCGTAGCGGGCTCCGGTGCCGACCTCGTCGGCGGGGACGGTGGTGCGCATCTGGGCGAGCTGGGCCGCGGGCAGCAGACGGCCGCCGAGCAGCGCGCCGTAGAACCGGGTGACATCGGTGTTGGTCGAGACGATCGCGCCGGCCGCCCAGCCCCAGGACGGGTCCAGCTCCGTGTAGTCGCGCAGCGACCCGTCCGCGGCACGCTGGTAGCCCTTGGGGTGGGCCTCGTGGATCGTCATGTCCCCGGGGGCGGGGAAGTAGGTGTGGCGCAGGCCGATCCGATCGATGACGCGCCTGGTGACCTCCTCGCCGAGCGGGCGTCCGGTGACCTTCTGAACGATCATGCCCGCCAGCAGGTAGTTGGTGTTGCTGTACCCCCACTGGGCGCCGGGCGCGAAGTCGGCCTTCTTCGCCAGCGCGGCGTCGAGGAGTTCACGCGGTTCGAAGTAGCGCTTGGGCTCGTTGAGGACGACCTCGTGGTTGACGTAGTCGGGCAGGCCGCTGGTGTGCTGGAGCAGCTGGCGGACCGTGATGTTCCGGCCGTCGAAGCCGTCGCCGCGCACCAGGCCGGGCAGGTAGGTGTCCACGCTCGCGTCCAGGCCGACCTTGCCCTCGGCGACCAGTTGCAGGACGACGACGGCGGTGAACGCCTTGGTGTTGCTGCCGATCCGCACCTGCCCGTCCACCGGGACCCTGGACCTGGTGGCCGCGTCGCCGACGCCGGCGGTGTAGGTGCGGCTGCGGCCGTCGCGGTCCTTGACGGTGGCGAGGGCGGCGGGCACCCCGTCCTTCCGGACCAGGTCGTCGAGGCGCTGCTGCACGACGTCCGGCCGCGGTCCGGCGGAGGCCGTGGCCGGTGCCAGGATGCCGGCCACCACGGCGGCGGCCACCGCGGTCACGGTCACCGCCACCCCGCGTCGGCGACCGCGGAGGCGGTTCGGACGGTGGTGCCGCGGTGCGTGTTCGTTCACGGGAAAGCTCCTCCGGGTAGGGCGCCGGAGCTCTTCTCGGCGCCTACCCAGAGGACCATCCGACGGACCGTCGATCCGTCCGCGCAGAGGACGAAACCGCCCCCGGGAACGTGCTCCTGGGCGGGGCCGGGCACGGGACCGTACTCCCAGGGCCGTACGGTCCGTCCGCGCCCACCGCGCAGCGTCGACCGGCGCCTCCGCCCCCGGCCTCCTGCCGGCTCACCGCAGCATGCCCATGCCCATGCCCATGCCCATGTCCTGCTCCGGGGACGCGGTCAGGCCGGCACCCCTGCGCCACGGACACCGCGTGCACGGCCGGTCGCGGCGCGGAGCAAACAGGGCCTATCGGGCTTTTCGGGCCTCCGGGTGCCGGGCGTGACAGCGTGAGTGCCGGGCTGTCCGGTTCCGGCCCGTGCGCCGACCCGCCGGCTCTACGGTGTGACGGTGGGCGACGGGGGTGATACGGCCGGCCGGCGGAGATTCGTCGAGCACTCCGGCGTTCGGGCCACGATGCCGCGCCACCGCGCGGGCCACGAGCGGCGCGCATGGGGACCGATGCGCGGCCCGCGAGCCGGATCAGGGGCCTCCCACCGCGCTCTCGGAGGCTTTTTCGAGCCCCGTGTCGAGCCCGCGGGCGGCGACGTTGACCAGGTACAGGAAGCTCAGGCCCGGGCGCGAGTAGGAGACGCTATGAGAGCAGACCGCCCTTGGGGCAGAGCCGTCGTCATCGGCGGCAGCTACGCGGGGCTGGTGACCGCACGCGTACTGGCCGACTTCTTCCGCGAGGTCGTCCTCGTGGAACGGGACGCCGTCGACGAGGACACCGGCGCTCATCCGGGCGCCCCGCAGGGCTATCACGCACACGCGATGCTGGCCCGGGGCGGGCAGATCCTGGAGCGGCTCTTCCCCGGACTGCGCGAAGAACTGAGGGAAGCGGGAGCGCCGGTATTCGACTACGGAGAGGGCATCGACTTCCTGCTGCCCGCCGGACTCGCACCACGGCAGCGTACGGGCGTGGCGATCCAGACCTTCACCCGCGACGAACTCGAACGCCGACTGCGCCGCAGGGTACTCGCACTCGCCCAGGTCACACTGGTGCCGTCCACCCAGTGCACCGGCCTGATCCAGGACTCGCCGGGCCGCGTGAGCGGCGTGACGTGCCAGTCGCGAAGCGAGGAGCCCTACCCCCTTGCCGCCGATCTCGTCGTCGACGCCTCCGGACGGTCCAGCTCCCTGGCGCACTGGCTGGACGCGATCGGGATCAGCACCCCGCCCGAACGGACCGTCAAGGCCAAAGTCACCTACACGTCGATGAACTTCGACCGGCCGGACGAGAGCGACCCCGGCCACCCCGACTTCTACATCGCCTATCAGATGCTGTTCGCTCCCACCGTGCCCCGGGCCGGCGTCATGCTCGCCGTGGAACGTGGTCGATGGACCTGCTCACTCTTCGGGTTCCAGGACCGGCCTCCGACCGACGACGAGGGCTTCCTGGCCTTCGCGGAGAGCCTCGACAACCCACGCCTTGCCGAGCACATCGCCCGCCGCACCGTCCAGGAGCCCACCCGCCGCTACACCAACGCCGACAACCAGTGGCGGCCTTACCACGCCGTCAAGGACTGGCCGGAGCGCCTCATCGCCGTCGGCGACGCCGTCTGCGTCCTCAACCCCGTCTACGGACAGGGCCTGACCGTCGCCGCGATGGAGGCGGAACTGCTGCGGAGCATGCTCGAGCGGCACAGCGCCGCCGGGCGACTGGACGGCCTCGCCGTCGGATTCCAGAAGAAGGTGGGCCGCCTGCTGCTGGGCCCGTGGACACTGTCCATCAACTCCGACCTGATGTGGAGCCCGAAGGGCCAACCCCTTACCGCGCGATTCGCCCACTGGTACAACACCCGTCTCTTCCACGTGGCGGTGAAGGACGCAACCGTGTGGACCAGGTTCGTACGAGTGGTGAACATGGTGTCCTCCCCGGCCGTGCTGTTCCATCCCCTGGTGGCGCTCAAGGTCCTCACGGCCGCCTCGCGGCGCGGCTCCTGATCCACTCCCGGCTGCGGCTGCGGCTGCCAGCGCTTGGGCTCACCGGCCCAACCAGGGGCCGTTGCCGGTGCGTTCGTTCTGCCGGATCCGCTTCCTGAGCGCTGCGCGCGGGGCGGGTGGTGCGCAGCGCCCCCGTCCTCGGTACTGCCGTCACAGGAGGGCTTCCGGGAACGGCTCCGGGGACGGACCCGCCCGCGCCGTGGAGGGGTAGGGCACCGGCACCGGTGGCCGTCACCGGTGCCGGTATCCGCGCGGGAGGCCCGGCGCCCGGCGGCTCAGCGCAGCAGCGCGTCGAGGAACGGGCTGGAGACCACGTGGTGGGGATCGAGCCGGTTCAGGATCGCGACCGCCTCGTCCCAGCCAGGGCCGCCTCCGGCGCGCAGGGAGGCGGGGACGACCCGGGTGAGGACGTCCGGGTCGGACCACGCGGCGGTGTCGGTGTACGCCCAGCCCTTGGACCACTCCACCCGGACCGTGGCCCGGTCCCCGTCCAGGGTGAGGAGGAACCGCTCGATGTCCCGGTAGAAGCGGTGCAGGGAGGGGGTGGCCGGCAGGGAGAGGACGTCGATCCACACGGCGGTGTCGACGTCCGGCCGGTCCGGACGCGGCCGCAGGGCGGACAGCAGCGGTGGCCGGGCGCCGGGCACGCCGCACACGGAGGGGTCCTCCAGGCCGGTCACCCGGATCTCCACCTGGCCGTTGACCGGGTATTCGCCGCGGGCCGCGTACTCGGCGAGCAGCGTGCGGTAGAAGTCGGCGAACCGGCTGACCACCCACTGGAGATCGGCGCGGCGGGTGAGGACGGCGTAGCCGTTGGCCGTCTCGCGCAGGGTGGTGGGCCGTACGTACTCCAGCAGGTTGCGCGAGGCGCCCCACAGGTCCGAGCGCAGCCCGCCCGCCAGCAGGTGGGTGAGCACGTCGCCGGTCAGTACGTCCCGCACGGGCGTTCCCGACAGCAGGACGTCGGTGATGTCGCCGGTCAGCGCGACCTTGGCCAGCAGGTACTGGACCTGTCCGAAGAGCGGGGCGCTCGCCCAGGCTCCGGACACCAGGCTTCCGGCGAGCCGGGCCACCGGCTCGGGGAGCGAGTCGGAGAACGGGTAGTTGTACGGCTCGTCGACGGCGCGGGCGGCGAACGGCCGGTCGGGGGCGACGCTCCAGACCTTCAGCCAGGGTTTGTCGGTGAACGCGAACCAGATGGCCTCCGCCCGGCCGTGGCTGTCCACGAAGCCGGCCAGGGTGCGGGTGCAGGCCGGGGCGCCGGGGGCGGCGAACAGTTCGGTGGCCGGGATGTCCAGGAAGGACCGGCAGCGCAGGTTGTGGTCGGCGCCCACCCGCAGCACGGCCTCGGTGACGAGCGTACGGCCGAGGTGGGTGAGGAGCGCGTCGCAGTCGGGCTCGGCCCGGCCGACCGTCCGCAGGACGTACGCGCCGGCGGCGGCGTCCCAGACGACCGCGGTCAGTTCGGTGACCAGGTTGCTCAGCGAGCCGTACCCGTGGCCGGGTGCCGGGTGCTCGCCGGTGGCGGGGACGGCCGTGCCGTGGGCGCCGATGGCCAGCGCGCCGCCGACGGACAGTTCACCGGGCGCGGGCGCCGAGACGACGCCGTACCCGTGCGCGCCGGCGAACGCGAGGAGTTCCTCCAGCAGGGCGCCGGTCCGGACCCGGATCAGGGCCGAGCCGTCGGGGTCCTGCCGCTCCAGCGACATCCCGGTGAGGTGCGCGGTGGTGTCCACCAGTACGACCCGGGCCTCGGCGGGTGTGCCGTCGGCCACCGTGAGCGGGGCCCAGCCGTGCCGCTTGCCCTGGGCGCGTACCGTCCAGCCCGCACCGTGGGCCCAGTTGACGACGTCGAGCACGTCCTGCGGGGTGCGCGGCGCGCATGTCCACAGCTGGTCGGCGCGGATCTCACCGGCCCAGTTCTCGTACACGCGCCGGTAGACGTCGGGCCCGGCCGGGAAGCCGGGCGGCGGCGACGGCACGTCGGCGTAGGCGCTGCCCGGCCGGATCACCCCCCGTAACAGCCAGACCGCGCCACCCGCGGCGACGGACGACGCGAGCAGTCTGCGCCGCGACAGCCCGCCGTCCTGAACCGAAGACCCGTCCGTCATCTTGCGAGAACCTCCCCTTGGGACACCGAAGCCGCCCACGACGACCGGGCCGCCCTCACCGTGACCCGGCCGGCCGCGGGCCGGTCCCCCTACCCCACCACCGAACCGGGGCATCGGCCAACCCCCTCATCACGACGCCTCACCCACCGGCCGCCCCTGTCCGCGACGACGTTGCCGGCGCTGATCCGGGTGCCGTCCGGGCATGGCCGGCCGGGCCGGTCGGCGTGGATCCGGCGGTCAGCCGGGCTCATCAGGTTGCCGCAGCCGGCCGTCCGGCCCCGGACGCGCTGCTGGGCCTCGGGCTGCGCCACGGCGACGTGGTCGGCGCCGTGCCGGTGGGTGCCGTCCTGGCCGGCACCGGGGCGGTGCGCGTCGGCGGGGGACCGGAGGTGGGAGGGGTGATGCCGCGCGTGGCGGCGCGGGGCGTTCCGCGTGCCGGGCGGACGCGGGAGCGGGTCGTCGTGGTGCAGGGGCTGCCGGGTCAGTACACGAGTCCGCCGGATGGCTGTCCGGCCCCTACTGCGCACTGGCCGCCGGGCGCACCACGATCTCGTTCACGTCCACCTCGGCGGGCCGGGAGACGGCGAAGGCAATGGCGGCGGCGATCGCGGACGCCGGAACGGCCACCGAGCGGTAGGTCTTCATGTCCTCGCGCGCACGCGGGTCGGAGATGGAGTCGGCGAGCTCGGACTCGGTGACGCCCGGGGAGACCACGGTGACCCGGATGTCCCCGGCCGACTCCTGGCGCAGCCCCTCGGACAGGGCGCGCACGGCGAACTTGGTGGCGCAGTAGACGGCGGCCGTCGGCACCACCTCGTACGCGCCGACTGAAGCGACGTTCACGACGTGGCCGCCGCCCTGCTCCCGCATGACCGGCAGGGCGGCGGCGATGCCGTGCAGCACCCCGCGGACGTTCACGTCGAGCATCCGGTCCCACTCGTCCACCCTCAACTCCGACAGCGGCGAGAGCGGCATCACTCCGGCGTTGTTGACCATCACGTCCACCCGCCCCCAGCGCTCGGTCGCGGCCGACACGAAGGCCCGCACGTCGGCGGCATCGGTGACGTCAAGCCGTCGGAAGTCGGCGGTGCCCCCGTCGGCGGTGATCCGCCCGGTCAGCTTCTCCAGGCGGTCGGTGCGGCGCGCACCCAGGAACACCCGGTGGCCGTCGGCGGCCAGGCGCAGGGCCGTCGCCTCACCGATCCCGCTGCTCGCGCCGGTCACCAGGACGACCTTGGTGGTCTGCGTCATGACGATGTCCTTCCGGTGGACGGATGGTTCCGCGGTCGGCTGACCGCGCCACCGAGTCTGTGCGGAACGCCGGGCACGGACCAGGACGGTCCCCGCCCGGGTGCGGCACACCCAGGCAACGCGCTGGACGGCCGCCTAGTCTGTGGCGCATGGACGAGAACCACCTGGGTGCCTTCCTGCGCGCCCGCCGGGCCGGCCTCACGCCGCGGGACGTGGGCATGGTCAGCCACGGGACGCGCAGGGTCGCCGGACTGCGCCGGGAGGAGGTCGCGGTCCTCGCCGGGATGAACGTCGACTACTACACCCGCCTGGAACAGGGCCGTGAACGCAATCCCTCCCCGCAGGTGCTGGACGCCCTCGCCCGCGCCCTGCGGCTGGACGGCGACGCGCGGACGCACCTGTTCCGCCTGGCCGGCGGCACACCCGGTGCGGAACGCTCCGCCCACACGGCGGCCGGGGTGAGTCCGGCGCTGCGCCAGTTGATGGACGGCTACCCGCACACCCCGGCGTTCGTCCTGGGCCGTACCCTGGACGTCCTCGCCACCAACGCCCTGGCCGACGCGCTCTTCACCCCGTTCGACCCGGCGGACAACCTGGCCCGCATGATCTTCCTCGCCCCCGCGGGCCGGCACTTCTATGTGGACTGGGAGCGGGCGGCCCAGGCCGCCGTGGCCAATCTGCGCGAGAGCGCCGGCCTCGACCCGGACAGCCCGGAACTGCGCCGACTGGTCGCCGAACTCACCGGGCACAGCGCGGAGTTCGGCCGTCTGTGGAACGCTCACGACGTGCGCGGCAAGAGCCGGGACGCCAAGAACCTGAACCACCCCGAAGTCGGTGCCCTCGCCCTCACCTATCAGGCCTTCGACGTGCGCGACGCCCCCGGTCAGCAGCTTGTCATCTACCACGCCGAACCGGGCAGCCCGAGCGCCCGGGCCCTCGGCCTCCTCGGCTCCCTGCACGCCACCCGGCGCCGCGCGGAGGCCGGGCCGCGTGCCCACCGAGGTTGAACCCGTGATGGCGCCGCCTTGCTCAGGTGGGTCTGAGCACAGGATCCGAAGTGAGGATCAGCCGCTGAGATCCTGAAGCGCGTCGTCACGAGTTCCACGGGGGAGGGAGGCGCCGTTCTCTCCTGCTGCCCCGGCCCTACACGGTTCGGTAGGCCCGCAGAAAGGTCCGCACTCCCTCGGCGATGAGCGGCCGGACCCGGGTGTCCTCCGCGGCATTCGCGGAACCGAGCCTGTCCAGCGCGACGCCGAAGGTCAGCGCGATGAACTGGTCGGCCGCGAGCCGGGGGTCGGGGACGTCGAGCAGCCCGGCCGCGGCGAAGGCGGCGAACCGCCCGGCGACCGCCTCGTCGGGGGTGTCGGCCATGGAGTTGTAGCCCCGGTGCGGCAGGTGGCCGGATTCCGTCCGGACGAGTCGTTGCAGCGTCGCGTACTCCGCCGAGCCGAGCATGTCGGTCGCGATGCGCATCGAGAACGTGACCAGGGCGTCCTCCAGGCCGGCGGCATCGGTGAGATCGGTGAGGGTGTCGTCGAGGGTGCGCCGGATCGTGGTGATCATTGACTGGCCGATGTCGTCGACGACTGCTTGCAGCAGCGTCCGCTTGTCGCCGAAGTAGTCGTAGACCGTCCGCTTGGACACCTCGGCCCGGGCGGCGACCGCGTCGACGCTGGACCGGTCGAAGCCGTCGGCGAGGAACAGTTCCCGGGCCGCCGAGAGGATGGCGGCCCGCTTCCGCGCGGACCCTTCGCGCAGTGTCTTCGTAGTCGGCATGCCCGCATCCTAACTGTTCTACACTGCACGGTGTAGTGTAATAATGGCTCTGGGCGGATCGCACCCGCCCACCCGCTCCGCCCGGCGGAGCCGCACACGCGTCACCTCGGATACCGGGTTCACCCGGCCCGACGACCCCGGACCCGTCCCCGGAGCACCCTGCACACCACGCCCCGTGGGGCATGGCCGCCGCGTCCGCGCCGGGCCCGGCAAGGCGGCAGCGCCATGCGTACGGCCACCCTCTTCCCTCGCCCGGCAATGACGGAAAGGAACCTCCATGACCGCGACTCTGGCTCCCCCGGTCCGCATCGGAAAGGCCGCTGTCGGGGCCCTCGGCATGCTGGCGGTCGCCACGGGCGCATTGGAGTCGGTGGTGACGCCGACGCTCCCGCTCCTGCAACGCGAGCTGGACATGAGTCCGGCCGAAGGCGCGTTACTCAGCATCGTGCTCCTCATCACCGGCGCGCTCGTCACACCACTCGCAGGCAAGTTAGGCGACCGATACGGCGGGAAACGGGTCCTGGTCCGGCTGATGGCGGTGGTCTCGGCCGGTGGCCTGGTGTCCGCACTGGCGCCGAACCTGCCCGTCCTGCTGTTCGGCCAGGTACTGCAGGGGGCGATGGTGGGCGCGCTGCCCCTGTCGTTCATCGTGGTGCGCAAACACCTTCCCGCGGGAGAGTCGAAGGTGGCCATCGGGATCGTCAGCGGGCTGTTCGTGGGGGGCGGGATGGTGGGAACGCTGTCGGCCGGGCCCGTGGCGGAAGGGCTGTCCCGGCACTGGATGTTCGCTCTGCCGACGATCGCGGTCATCGGGTCGACCATGCTGGTGAACAGGCTGATGCCGCACGATCCGCCGGGCCGGGAGGACGACGCCGGGATCGACTGGCCCGGCCTGCTCCTCTTGAGCGGGACGTTGGTCACGCTCATGCTCGTGCTCGCGCTGGCGCCCGACATCGGCTCACAACCGCTCCTGCTCGGCGCCCTCGTCGTGGTCCTGGCCGCGTTCGTGATCGGATGGACAGCCGTCGAGCGTCGTGCGGCCTCGCCGATGGTCGATCTGCGCATGCTGGCACGGCCCGCGATGTGGAAGTCGTGTGTGCTGACGTTCGTGATCTGCGTCGGTACCTCGGTGGCGGTCTATCTCGTCCCGCAACTGTTCGCGGTGTCCGCCGACGGGTACGGCTTCGGGGCCGGCGCCACCGAGATCGGCTTCTTCCTGCTGCCCGGCGCCGTGGCCGCGTCGCTGGCCGGGCCGGTCAGCGGGATCGGGGCGCGGCGTTTCGGTTCGCGTGCCGTGGTCACCGCCGGAGCCGTCACGATGGCCGTCGCCCTGCTCGTCCTGGCGGCCGTGCACACCGAGGTCTGGCACCTCGTCATCGGCAAAGGGGTGATCGCGCTCGCCAACGGCCTGTGCGTCACGGCGCTGGTGACCGGCACCGCCACTTCCGTCGAGCAGAGCGACACCGGCATCGCCACCAGCCTGGTCCTGGTGACTCGCGTTCTCGGCTACGCCGTGGGCGCGCAGGTCGGTGGTGCGCTCCTCACCGCCGCGACCCCTCACGGATCGGACGTCCCGGCCGAATCGGCCTTCGTCACCGGCTTCTTCACAGCCGGCGCCGTCACGGCGCTGTCCCTGCTCGTCACCCGCACCATGGGCAAAGGAGTCGACGAATGACCCACACCGGACTGCCGAGGGATGCCCGTACCAGGCCGAGGCGGAAGGTCCTGATATCCGGGGCCGGCGTCGCGGGGCCCGCCCTCGCGTTCTGGCTGAACCGCTACGGGTTCGCGGTCACGGTGGTCGAGAAGGCGCGCACCCCTCGTGACGGCGGGTACCCCATCGACGTTCGCGGCACCGCACTCGAGGTCGTCCGCAGGATGGGCATCCTGCCGCGACTGCGGGACGCGCACATCGACCTGCGCCGGCTGACCTTCCTCGACGAGGACGGCAGCGAGGTGGTCTCGGTCACCCCGCACACCGTCACCGGCGGTGCCCCGGGCCGGGACCTGGAGGTGCGGCGGGGGGATCTGGCCGGCGCTCTCCACGCGGCGGTCCGTGACGACGTGGAGTTCTTGTTCGACGACTCCATCGACACCCTCGACCAGTCCGGCCACGAGGTCGACGTCACCTTCCACGGGGGCGGCAGGCGTACGTTCGACATGGTGCTCGGCGCGGACGGTCTGCACTCCCGTACCCGCGATTCCCTGTTCGGCCCCGAAGAGCAGTTCCACCGGTACCTCGGCTACTGCTTCGCGGTGTTCACCATGCGCAACACCCTCGGCCTCTTCCGCGAGACCGTGATGTGGAACGCCCCGGGCAGGGCCGCGGCACTCTATGCCGTGGGGGACGACGACGAAGTGCACGCCTTCCTCAACTTCGCCCACCCGGAACCGCCGTTCGACGCGTTCCGGAACCCGACGGCCCAACGGGACCTGGTCGCCGCCGTCTTCACCGACGCGGGATGGGAGGTCCCAGGCATGCTCGCCGCCATGCGCGACGCGGATGACCTGTTCTTCGACGCGGTCGGCCAGATCCGCATGCCCCGCTGGTCCAGCGGCAGGGCCGCGCTGGTGGGCGACGCCGCGTACGCGCCCTCGTTCCTCACCGGCCAGGGCACCAGCCTGGCGCTCGTCGGCGCGTACATGCTCGCCGGTTCCCTGGCCGACCGGGACCACGCCGCCGGCTTCGCCGCCTACGAGCACAGCACCCGTGGGTTCGTGACCATGAACCAGGACCAGGTCGGTGAGCGCGACACCACACTCTTCCCCACCACCGCCCGGGCCCTGGAGCGGCGCAACGACATGCTGCGCAGTCTCAGCACCATGCCCGCCACGGCGGGACGACCGGCCCACTCGGCGCTCATCCTGCCGGAATTCATGCCCATGACATGAGCACCGGGGTCCCCGCCGGCGGCCACCCGGACGGTCAGGTCAGGTCGAGGAAGCTCCACCGGGCGTCCGGCCGGGCACCGCTCAACCACTTGCCGCAGTTCTGGAGCACGACCGGGCTGGACGTGATGTGCTGCGCCCCCGTCCCGAGGTCGCGCAGGAAACGGTCGACCGGGCCGCGGCGGATCGCCGCCGAGCCGGCCCAGCGGTGCACGGTGCGGCCAGCCCGAGCACGTCCCAGTTGCCGTCCAGGGTCACCTGCGCCTTCGGCATCGCGAGGACCCGCAGCTCATCGGTGCCCTCTACGTGGACCGCGCTGTGGACGTGGGTGGCGTGCGCCATCCCGGAGGCGAACTGCCACTGGCCGCTGACCCGGTAGCCGCCCTCCACGGGGACGGCCCGGCCGGGGCGCGTGCCGTGCCCGGAGAGCAGCGCGTACTTCCCGTTCGGCACGTCGGGGAACAGCTCGGCCGACGCGTCCCCGGAGAGGTACGCCGCGGTGGTCCCGGTCATCAGCTGCAGCGCGAACATGGTCCACCCGGCCGCGGCGTCGTGGTAGCTCGTCCGCTCCGCCGTCTCGATCAGCTGCCGCGGCGCGAACTCGTACCCGCCAAGGCTCAGCGGGAGCTCGGCCCGCACGATCCCGGTGTCCAGCAGCGCCCGCGCCGTGTCCTCCGGCAGCCTCCCCGACTTCTCGGCCGCGTCAGCCCGTTCGTCGAGTACCGGGCCGAGCGCGTCGATCCGCTCCAGCACCCCCGCCAGTTCCGCACTGACATGCAGCCGACCCTTGCCCTCCACGGAATCCCCCTCCTTGTGGTCTGCTTCCCGATCGTCTTACGCACCACCCGGAGGCCAGGGCCTGCCGGCCCGCCACGGGACGATCCCCGAGTCCGGACGGCCGGCTGGTCGTACTGGCCCCCCCCGGGGCTGCGGCGAAGAGCCCCCACCCCCCCGGGGCGAGCCCCGGAACACCGGGCCCCGGGCCGCGGCAGCGGTCCCGCCGCCTGGCCGATCGGCCGGTCCTGACCTGGGGTTTCAGGCCGGCGGAGGACCACTTCGGCACCATCGCGCCCAACCGGCCAACCATGTGGCGGCTTCCGGCCGAACCTCACCCATGGCCTGGCGTACGCACGCCACCGCGCTCAGCATTCCTGACGATCGTCGAACCGGAGAGGGACCGACTGTCATGAGGGCATCCGACACGCGGGGTGGGCACAGACCGAGGTGGGCGCCGACGCGCCGGGCCGTGCTGGCATGCCTGGGCGCGGGAGCAGCCACCGCGGTACTGCCGGCGTTCGAGGCGCGGGCCGAGGCCGCGCCGTACGAACCGGTGCACTACTGGAGCAAGATCCTGGAAGACGCGGTGCGGCGAGTCGGCGGGGCACCCGGCCCGCTGGCCCGCGGCGCCGCGATCATGCACCTGGCGATGTACGACGCGGCCAACTCCGTCACTCCGATCGGGCGACCGTACCTGGTCAAGCAGCCGGTTCTCGGGGCGGCTTCGCTGAACGCGGCCATCTGCACTGCCGCGTACACCGTACTGCGCAACCTGTATCCGGCCATCACCTCCTTCCAGGGCAACCACACCTGGGCCCTGTCGCAGGACGCCTCCACCGTGACCCAGGCGGAGAAGGACCGCGGCAGCGCCATCGGCAAGGCCGCCGCCGACGCCCTGCTCAACGCCCGCGCCGACGACGGCGCACTCGCCCCCGCCGCCTACACCCCCGACGGCGAACCGGGCGCCTGGCTGGCCACGGGGCCGGAGTCCGCCGCCACCCCGCAGTGGGGCAGCCTCAAGCCGTTCGGCATGAGTTCGTCCAGCCAGTTCCGGCCCCCGCTCCCGGGCGGCTTCGCCACCTACCAGGCATTGCTGCGCAGTGCGCAGTACGCGGAGCAGGTCGACGAGGTACGCCGGTTCGGAGGCCACAGCGACACCCAGCGCACCACGGTCCTGCGCACCGCCGAACAAACCGAGATCGCCACGTTCTGGGCGAACGACCTGGACGGCACCTACAAGCCCCCCTCGCAGCTCTTCCAGCACACCCGCATCATCGCCCGTAAGAAGACGCTCACCGTCGTCCAGAACGCCAGGCTGTTCGCCCTCTTGGCCCTGGCCCTGGCCGACGCGGCCATCGCGTCCTGGGACGCCGAGTACAACACCCCGATCGACCTGTGGCGCCCCGTCTCGGCGATCAACCGCGCCGACACCGACGGCAACGACGCCACCACGGCCGACCCGGACTGGCGGCCCCTGTCCTCGCGCGACGACGGCAGCAGCTACACCCCGCCCTTCCCCGCCTGCATCTCCGGGCACGCCACCTTCGCGGGCGCCTGGGCCGCCGTGCTGCGCCTCTACTTCGCCACCGACGTCATCGCCTTCTCGGCCACCACGAACGACTCCTACAACGGCGGTGTGTACCGGTCGTTCAACACTCTGTCCGCGGCCGCCGAGGAGAACACCCTCAGCCGCGTCTTCCTGGGCGTCCACTACCGGTGGGACGGCGAACAAGGCCTGGCCACCGGGGACGCGGTCGGCCGGCACATCGCGAACACCTACCTCTGACGGCCCCTCCGGCTGCTCCGCCCGGACCCCCGGGGGAGGCCGCCCCGGAGCGGCTCGTCCGTCCGCGTACGGCGCCCGAGGCCCGGTACGACCGGGGTGCTCTGCGCTCCCCTGCCGGGCTGTGCGGCCCGTCGGCAGGCTCCGGCGCGGCCCCCTCCTAGCACGGCTCAGGTCGTCGCGTCCGCAGCGACGTGCCGTCATTACGGGAGTGAGGAGGCATCAGAATGTCACCTGAAGAGCCTAATAATGTGTCAATACGCTTTTTAATTCGCCTATGTGACGTGACGTCAGCTCGCTGGCAGAGGCCCAAGAATACCCTGTTCGGAGCTGAAACCCCGATCTTCCGGTATGCCCGCCATGTCGACCTTGGGTAAGTTCGTTCACGAGTCGGCCGACGGGCCGGCGTCTCTCTCTGTGCGACAGGAGATCGTGAGATGAAGCTTCGTTCGACCGTGGTCACCGCCGCTGTGTCGGCTGCCGCCGCCATGGCCGCGACCGGCATCACGTACGCCTCGGCCGCCTCCGCTTCGGTGCCCCAGGAGGCCCCGGCCGTCGTCGCCGCCGCAACCGGCGGTAACGGCGGTAACGGCAACGGCAACGGCAACGGCAAGGGCAACGAGGGCAACAACAGCAAGGGGAACGAGGGCCGGGGCAACGAGGGCCGGGGCAACGAGGGCCGCGGTAACGAGGGCCGGGGCAACGACAGGGACGAGGACAACGAGGGCCGGGGCGAGGAGGAGGGCCGTATCCACATCAACGAGCGCTCGTACTCCACCCGCCCCGGTGACTGCATCACCGTGGTCAGCGGTCTGGGCGCGAAGACCCTGAACGTCCGCAACGAGAGCCGCAAGGCCGTCGAGGTCTTCCGTGGGGCCGTCTGTGACAACGGCGCTCCCATCGCCACCGTCGGCCCGCACAGCTCCAGCTACGGCGTGGAGCCGGGCTGCACCGAGGGCATCGACATCGAGCACGGTGTGGTGGCCAGCTTCCGGGTGGTCAAGCGTCACCACGACGAGTACTAGTCCGCGGCCGACCGCATACTGTGGAGCCCCGGCCCGCCGGAATCGGGCCGGGGTCCCAGTTTGGCCCATGTGCGTGGCGGTCACGTCCCCATAGCCCTGCCGGTTCCGGATGCCGGGCGAACGGCAGCCGGTGTCCGCGCGGCCGCCCCTCGTCCTCCCTGACCGCCCCGCCTGCGGTTTCGTGGCCGTCGGTGTGCTCTCAGTCCGCCGCCCCCGGCTGTCTGCCCGGCGCTTTCCCGGCCCGCAAACGGGTGAGGAGTGACATGAGCATCCGCCTGGTGGAAGACGTGAGCGACGGCACCTACGTCCTGGACCGCCTCGCCGTCACGCTGACCCCGGCGCTGCCCTGGCTGGGGCACCGGGCCCGATGGGAGATGAACGGCCGCCTCAAGGAGCCCGTCGACCTGACCCGGGTCACCTGCAACGTGATCATGAAATTCGGGCCGGTGAAGATGCTCGACAGAAACTACAGGCTGCGCGACCTGCTCGAGAGCCTGGGCGCGAGGCTCTCGGGCGACCTCAGGCCGGCTGCCGGACCGTGGCGGCAGACATGGAACCTCCAGCTCCCCGAAGCGGTGCCGGTGGCCGAGTTCCGCATCCTGCTGCGCGCTCGCACGGACAGCGGGCAGAACTTCCTCGCCCTGGACATCGCCCTGAACTTCAGTCACAGGTTCCGCCCCACCCCGGCGGGTGGCGGAGCGGGCTCACGCGTGCTGCAGGGCGCACACCGGCGCTGACCGAGATCAAGCGGATCGGGTCCAGATCCCCGTGCGGGCCGTCCGCGGTGAACGGCACCCGTCCTGGGGACCAGCCGCCCGTCGGGGCATCATGGCGTGCAGGTCCACAGCGCGGTCGACGCGCAGCAGCCCTTCCCCGCCGAGGAAGGCACCGATGTCCTCCGTGTCCTCCTCGTCGCCGACCAGCAGTGCGGGCAGCGGCTTGCCGGTGTGCTCCCACAGCCGGCGGATCCGTTCCTCCGGTCCGGCATGGCTGACCGAGGCGCGTCCAGGCGCGTCCAGCGTGGTCGCAGGGCGAGTCGGCGGCTCGTAGGCTACCGGTGACGGGGGCACCGGCCAGGACGCCCGGAAGCTGGTGGAAGGGGCTGTGGTGGCAACGCTTTCAGAGATCCGAGCCCTGTTGGGCGAACCCCGGTTCAACTGGTCGGACGCGGCACCGTGGGTCGAAATGGAGCGGGAGTTCGGTGTCGAATTCCCCGCGGACTTCCGCGAGATCGTGAATGCCTACGGTTCGATCCAGATCAACGGGCAGCTATACCTGGAGCACCCTGCCGGCCATCTTCTGCACAGCCTGGGAGTGACCATCAGGGGGGATCTCGAGATGTGGCGGGAGGAGGGCATGGCGGAGTTCCTGCCCAGTCCGGCCGGCGCGAACCCCGGTGAGCTGATGCCGGTGGCGTCGGCCATGACGGGGGAATGGGTTTTCCTCCGTGTTCCAGACGGACCCTCGTCGCCCTGGCGCGTCCTGGTTCAGGAGCTCGACAGTCCGGCCTGGACCCTTCACGAGATGACGTTCGGTGAATGGCTGCTGGCTTATCTCAGGGGTGAGGACGTGACGGTGTGTTCTCGCAACTTCGCGCCTGACCGCCCGTTCTACGAACCCCTGTCCTGAAGCGGCAAGCTCGCCTGTGCACACGACGGCAGCCCGCCGGCGCGGCCGGGACGGGCCGGTTTCCGCGCGTCGCCCGAAACCTGGCTTGGTCTAGACCAAGCGGGGTACGCTTCCCTCGCACTCGTGGCCGTCCCCGCGGTCATGGGAGTGCTGCATGACATGCTCATGCCTTCCTGCTCATGGGCGGGTGGGCGCCGACCCCCACACAGGAGTTGTCATGAAGAGCAAGAAGATGCTGGCCGCCGCCATCGGCGCGGGGATCGCCCCGCTCCTGGCCGTCAGCCTGCCGGCCAGCAGCGCCAGCGCGCACGGTTACATCTCCACGCCGCCCAGCCGGCAGGCGCAGTGTGCCGCCGGCACGGTCTCCTGCGGTTCCATCAAGTACGAGCCGCAGAGTGTCGAGGGCCCGAAGGGTCTGACGAGCTGCAGCGGGGGCAATGCCGCCTTCGCGGAGCTCGACAACGACAGCAAGGGCTGGAAGGTCACCCCGGTCAGCCGCACCACCAGCTTCAACTGGCAGCTGACGGCCCGGCACGCCACCTCCACGTGGCAGTACTACGCCGGCGGCCGCAAGATCGCGGAGTTCAACGACGGTGGCCGCCAGCCGGGTGCGACCGTCACCCACCAGGTGAACTTCGGCAGCCTGACCGGCCGTCAGAAGGTACTGGCGGTGTGGAACATCGCCGACACCCCCAACGCCTTCTACGCCTGCGTGGACGTGAACGTCAGCTGACGCTGCCCGGCCCGGCCCTGCCGGGACGAGCCGGTCCCGGACCGGCCGACGCCGGGGCCTTCTCGACGCCGGCCGGTTCGGAGGATGCGGCACCCGGATCAAGAACGTCGCCTGGTCGCGGCCTGTGCCGTGGTGGCGGCCGACGAGTGGGGCCGCACGGCGCCGCCCCGAGGACATCCGGCCCCCGGAGCGCGCCGGACGGACGCCGCACAGCGCTCCGCCCCCGGTCACCCCGCGGGCCGAGTGCCGTCGGCGGTGCGGTCGGGTGGACGCCGCCGCCGTCGGGGCCGCACACGTCCCCCTGTCATCCGGTCGACCCACGGTCGCCGCATCGAGATGAGGTCTCATGAACCGACATTCGGTCACCGTCCCCGCGGCCGCCGTGGCGCTGCTCGCCGCCGGGCTCGCCGCCGCCCCGGCCTCCGCCGCTCCCGCCGCCGGGGCGCAGGCCCGTGTCGGGGCCGACTGGGCCACCCAGTCGATCGTCTTCACCGCCGCCGCGGGGCAGGCCAACGACCTGCACGTGTTCCCCATGGACCGCGGCGCCGGCATCCGGCAGATCGGCTTCCGCGACGCGGTCCCGCTCTCTCCCGGTGACCACTGCACCTACTACGACCCCGCGGACGACACCTTCGTCGTCTGCGAACTGCCCACCGGCAGCGCCCGGTCGGACAGGATCGACATCTTCCTCGGCGACGGCGACGACAAGATCGTCACCAGTGACCCCGGGGTGGGCACCGTGCGGGGCGGGCCCGGCGACGACGAACTGCACGCCCACACCGCGCACACGGTACGGGGCGACGCGGGGAACGACATGGTCATGGGACGCGTGGTCCTGGACGGCGGCGACGGCGCGGACCACCTGATGGGCGACGACACGGACCAGCGGCTGTGGGGCGGGCCGGGCGACGACAGGATCGAGGCGTACGGCGGCGCGGACGTCGTACACGCCGGCCCCGGTGACGACCGCGCCCTGGGCGGGGACGGCCACGACATCCTCCTCGGCGGTCCCGGCGACGACAACCTGAACGGCGAGGACGGCGACGACCTGGTCAGCGGCGGTCCCGGGCGGGACACCGTCGAGGGCGGCCCGGGCCGCGACATCGTCCTGCCGTAGCCACGAGCCCCCGGGTGGCGGGCCGGGCGGGCCGGCAGCGCGGATCCCGCGCGCCGGCCCCGCACCGGCCTCGGTTCCATGAGGGGAGGCATGCTCCGCGCTCTGCCGCACGCCGGCCTTCGTACGGCCTCACGCCCTGCTCGGACGGTCCTGCGGTCCCGCCCTCGGCAGGGGCTGACGCCCGGGCCGGTGCGTTGCCGCACCGGCCCGGCCGTCAGTCGACTGCCGTCAGGCAGTGGTGCGGAACGGGCCGGTCACCTCGTAGGTGATGCCGCCGGAGGAACTGCCGGACGTGCCGCGCTGGCTGGAGAAGTACAGCCGCCTGCCGTCGGGGGAGAACGCCGGGCCGGTGATCTCCGAGCCGGACTGGCCGTTGATCCTCAGGAAGGGAGCGACGACGTCGTCGGGGGTGATGACGCAGATCTCCATGTTGCCGCCGTCCTCGGCGACGAACAGGTCCCCCGAGGAGCTGCCCGTGACGTTGTCGACGCCGGTCAGCGGGGCGGTGCCGTTGGTGACCAGGCTGTCGTCGTAGGCGAGTTCGTAGGTGTTGCCGAGCAGGTTGAGCTGCCAGACGCGGTTGTCACCCTTCGTGGTGAACCAGACGGTGTCCTTCGAGTAGTGGCAGCCCTCGCCGCCGTTGAAGATCTTGGCACCGGAGACCTGGTCGCGGGTGGCCGTGGGGGAGCCGTCCGGATCGGGCACGTTCGCCCAGGTGAAGGAGCCGGAGGTTCCGGTGCCGGCGACCAGCACCTGGAGGGTGCCGGCGGACAGGTTGCCCCAGGTGCCGGGAACGAACCGGTAGAAGCAGCCGTCCGGCTCGTCCTCGGTCAGGTAGATGACCTTGCGCACCGGGTCGGCAGCGGCCGCCTCGTGCTTGAACTGGCCCATCGCGGGGCGGCGGACCGCGGCGTTCACACCCCAGGGGTCGGTTTCGTAGACGTAGCCGCCGCTCACCTCCTCACACGACAGCCAGGTGTTCCACGGCGTCGCGCCGCCCGCACAGTTGTTCCGGGTGCTGGACAGGACGCGGTAGGCGCCCGTGATGGAACCCGAGGAGTTGAACTTGACGGCTCCCGCGCCGCCACCGGTGGAGACCTCGGAGTTGGAGACGTAGATCCAGCCCGTACCGTCGGCGAAGCACGCGCCGCCGTCGGGGGCGTTGTGCCAGGTGTACGAAGTGCCGGTGACGGTCTGGCCGGAGCGGGCGATGACCCTGCTGGTGAAGCCGCCGGGCAGGAGGATGCCGTTGGCGTCGGCGGCCAGCAGACCACCGTACGGGCCGACGCCGTTCTGCGCCGGGGCCGCGTAGGCGGCGCCACGCATGAGGGTGCCGCCGAAGACGGCGGCCGAGGTGCCGAGCACGGCACCACGCAGGAAGTTGCGACGTTCCACAGTTGCTCCTTCAGCCTGGCAAGGGTGAACGATGACTTGGTGAGCGCCGCCGACTGGTCTACGGGACCTTAAGGCTTCGACGGGCGGCCGGTAAGCCGCCTCCGGACCAACTTCTCCTGACCTACCGGTGAGTAGAACCGACGCGGGAACGACATCTCCATGCCGCGATGAACGAACGGCGCACATCCGCGGACCGAGAGGTCCTGCTTCCGGCACCGACCGGCGTACACGTGCGCACAGCGGTACACCGTCCGCACGACGAGTCCCGCGAGTGGCCGGTCGGGTTCTCCGGGCGGAGAGTGGTGATCACGGGGGCACGCCCACAAATTCTCGTCGAAAAGGAAGTCGTCGGGTCAAATTCTTCGGGCCGAAGTCTTCGGGCCATTGCGAGCAGGACGCGGCGCATCCCGAATCGGTTATGACGGGATCCCGCTGAATTACTCCTTCAGGCTGTCGTCATCGTTCTCGATTGGCGTGTCAGGAAACACCGCACGGTCACCCCGTTACCGTGCGGGAGTCGACCACGAAGGACTGCCCCACGACTGACGGACAAGGGCTCCCTCAGCCGCGTACCGGCGCAGCCCGATCGAAAGGATCTGGACCTTGAGCGATTTCTCCCGCCGCTACATGCTCAGGGCGTCAGCGGCCGCCGGCGCCGGGGCGGTCGTCATCCCGGGCCTCACGGCCGCAGGTGCGCCGGACATCGCGGCCGCGAGCACCTCGGGCCTTGCGGCCGCGAGCGACCCGACCAGAGGGTCGTCGGGATGTCCGCCGGCGAAGCTGACCGGTCGCGTCGTCCGCCCCGGTGACGCCTCGTACACGGATGACCGCATCGACTACGACCAGCTGTTCTCCCACTACCCGCTGGTCATCGTCTTCGCCCAGAGGACCCAGGACGTGGTGAACGCCCTCACCTGGGCACGGCAGCACAACGTCGCACTGCGGGTACGCAGCGGCCGCCACGCGCTGGAGGGCTGGTCGAACATCGACAACGGCATCGTGATCGATGTCAGCCAGCTCAAGTCGGTCCACGTCGACACCCACGCTCGTATCGCGACGGTCGGCGCCGGCCTGACCCAGCTGGAAGCGGTGACGACGCTCGCCAAGCGGAACCTCGCGGTGACGACCGGAAGCGAAGGCAGCGTCGGCTTGGTCGGTGCGACGGTCGGCGGCGGCCTCGGCCCCCTCAACCGCTGGCTCGGCATGGCCTGCGACAGCCTGATCGGGACCGAGGTCGTCGTCCCGTCGGGGCGCGACTGCGCCAAGGTGATCCATGCCGACCTGAAGGACCACTCGGACCTGCTCTGGGCGCTCCGCGGGGCGGGAAACGGAAACTTCGGAATCGTCACGGAACTCACCTACAAGGTGCACCCGCTCAAGCGCATCGCCTATGTGCAGGCGACCTGGGACGGCCTCACCGACCTGCACGGGATCTTCGATGCATGGCAGCGTACGGTACCGTTCGCCGACAACCGCCTCGGATCCGAAGTCGAGATCCACAAGTCCCAGATCCTGCTGTTCGCGTGGCTCGCGGAGGGCACGGAGGCAGAGGCCAGGAAGCTGCTGGCCCCGATCCTGTCGATCGGCAGGCCCGATGTGAAGGTGCAGGTCGGCAACTGGGGCCCCATCTTCGCCGGAGCCCAGGTCCCGCGCTCGCAGGAGCCCGCCAACGTGAAGTTCTTCTCGCAGTTCGCCAAGAAGCTGTTCCCGAAGAAGGCGATCGACGTCATCGGCTATTACATGCGAAACGCGCCCACGGAGGACAGCAACTACTTCGTCGACGCATTCGGCGGGGCGATCAAGAAGGAGCCTCGCGGCGGCACCGCGTTCGTGCACCGCGACGCGATCTTCTACGGCGAGATCGGCGCAGCCTGGGGGACTCCTTCAACGACACCGGGCGTCTGCGACCCGCTCACCTCGACGTGCCAGGCCTGGACCGCCGAATTCAGCCAGGCGATGCGCAGCTTCGTGGACGGCGCCTACGTCAACGTGCCGAACGTCGGCATGCAGGAGTGGGAGACCGCCTACTGGGGGAGGCACCACTTCGAGCGGCTGCGCAAGATCAAGGCGAAGTACGACCCCTACAACGTCTTCCAGTACGAGCAGAGCATCCCGCCCGCGTCACGCTGATCCGCGGCTCGCCGCCGGGGCCCCGCGCCGGCCGGGCTCGGCCTTTCACGCAGAAAGGCCCGACGCGGTCGAAGGAGTGTCGTCGGCCCCGCACCGTGCATGAGGGATCGTCAGCTTGCTGACGATCCCTTCTTGCATCAGCCAGTGGGAGCTTCCGCGCCGCCGCCGCTGCGGATCCGGTCGAGTGCCTGCTGCCGGGACTGCCCCATCGGCCTGCGCCCCTGTCCTCAGCGGCGTCGAGCCCAGAACAGCGCGTGCCCGCCTTCGCCTTCGGGTACGAACTCCTCCTGCTCGACCGTCAGCCCGGCTTCAGTGATCCATGCCCGGTTCGTGGCGGCGTCCGCGTGACTCCACCACATGGCGGCCCCGCCACCCAGCCAGTCCTCATCGACACCGGTCCAGGCCCGATGACCGGTGGTGCCCAGGAACCAGCCGCCGGGTCGCAGCCATCCGGCGACCTTCCGCAGCAGGGGAAGCTGTTCGTCGAGCGGGATGTGGATCAGCGCGTAGAAGGAGACGACCGCGTCGAAGGAGGCCGGCGCGAAGTCCACGGCCGTGGCATCGGCGCGGATGAACTCGGCCTGCGGCACGAGCTCCCGGGCCCTGCGGATCTGTACATCGCTGATGTCGACGCCGGTGACACGATGACCTGCGGCCGTGAACGCGCGAGCGACGGGAACCCCGCTTCCGCACCCGAGATCCAGCACCGTGCCTCCGGCCGGGACACGACCGGACAGCCCGCTGATCCACGACCGGTACTTCGTCTCGGCGCCGTAGGCTCGGTCATAGCGGAGGGAGAGCGCGTCGTACCCCCGCCGGACCAGCTCTTTGGGATCCTCGATGTCCACGCCGGTGCACGTTAGCCACCCACGATGAGCGGCCGCGAACGATTTTCCCCAGCTCGTGTGGCACTGTCGCGCGGCTCGTCGTGCGAGGCGGCGAGCGTGACGTGCAGCCGTCGCGGGGACGGCCCGGCAGCACGCTCGCCGCATCCCTGTGAGCCGAGGGGCTCAGCGCAGCCGTCGCGCACGCAGCACCAGGTCGTCGGTATGGTGCGCGCCGGCGCCGCCGTCGGGTGCCTCGCGTGGGCGCTGCTCGTTCACCTCCACCTTCCAGTCGTCGGTGAGCAGGGCGGCGACCATCGAGGGCCAGACGTAGTCAGCCGGGTCGAAGCCGCCGTCGTGCGCCTGCCGGGTGTCCATCCCCGCGTGGTGCACGAGCAGCAGCACGCCGCCGGGCGCGACGGCCGCGAGCAGCGCGCGCTCGGCCGCGGCGTCGGGGGTGCGCAGCAGGGCCGGATACTGCGCGGAGACCAGGTCGAAGGAGGCCGGCGCGAGCGCCGCCTCCGTCAGCGCGGCGTGCACCCAGCGAACGGAGACGCCCGCGTCCCGCGCGTGCCCGGCCGCCCGCTCCAGCGCCACGCCCGAGACCTCGAGCGCGGTCACGTCCCAGCCGCCGCGCGCGAGCCAGACGGCGTCCGCACCCTCGCCGCAGCCGACGTCGAGCACCCGCCCGGGCGTGAGCCCGGCGACCTCGGCCACGAGCGCACCGTTGGGCCGGCCGCTCCACAGCTGTTGCCGGTCGGCGTACCGGTTGTCCCACTCCGCCCGCACCGCGGGGTCTCCGAGGTATCCGTCGCCGGGCAGGGACGTGTCAGACGCGGGCGATCCCGCCGTGATGTTGTTGTCGGTCACGGGCTCAACGTCACCCATCGTGGCCCGGTCACGCCACTCCTGTTGCCGCTCCGGCAAAACGGCGTCGCTGATCCCGGCTCCCTGCGCGGCTGAGCGGAGGGCAAGGTGCCGCCGGGCCCCTGGTGCAGGCGTAGTGGATGATCAGCTCATGACGGACGAATGGCTTTCGGCGAGGACACGCGCGGCCGAGGCATCGGTGTCGGAGGGATTCGACCTCTCACTGTGTGTGCGGGAGAAGATCCATCGACTGGGCGGGGTCCAGTCGCACGGCACACTGCTGGCGGTGGACCCGGCAAGCGCTGTGGTGGACACCGCCGCCGGGAACACGCGGGCGCTGCTGGGCGTCGAGGCCGGGGAACTGGTGGGCCGGCCCGTCACCGACGTCCTCACGCGGGCCGACTGGGCCGAGGCCCTGGAGGTGTCCGCCGCGGGCGACGCGACGGCCGTGACCCTCCCGGTCGTCGCGGGCACGTCCGGTGCCCCCACCGCCTTCGACCTGTCCGTCCACCGGCGCGAGGGTCTGGTGGTCCTGGAGTTCGAGCCCCGAGACCTGGCGACGGACGCGTTCGTGTTCGCCGGCTTCTACCAGGGGGTCCGCCAGGCACTGCGCCGTCTGCGGGCCGCGAGCACGGTGATCGACTGCTGCCGCGCCGCCGTCGTCGAGATGCGTCGGCTCACCGGTTACGACCGGGTCGTGGCCTACCGCTTCGACGGCGTCGACGGGCCCGGCGAGGTGGTGGCCGAGGACGTACGGGAAGGCTGGGAGCCCTGGCTCGGGCTCTGGTTCCCGGCCACCGACATCCCGCCGCAGGCCCGGCGCCTGTACGAGGAGAACTGGATCCGCGTCATCCGCGACGTCGACGATCCCACCGCCTCGCTCCACCCGCCCGTCCGGGCCGCCACGGGTGCCCCGCTGGACCTGTCCGGAGCCGCGCTGCGCACCGTCTCCGGCTACCACCTGGAGTACCTGCGCAACATCGGTGTGCGGTCGTCGATGTCGGTGTCCCTGCTGCGCGAAGGGCGCCTGTGGGGGCTGATCGCCTGCCACGGTGCCCGGCCTCGCTGGCTGGCGCCGGAGGTGCGCTCGGCGTGCGAGCTGTTCGGCACCGCCTTCTCCATGCAACTGGCGGCCATCGAGGAACGGCGCCGGGCGGACGCGTTGGAGCGCTCGGCCCGGGACGCCGCGGCCGTCGCCGAACTCCTGGACGAGGACGTCGACGCCTCGCTGATGCGCCACGAGGAGGCGGTGCGCCGGCTGGTGGAGGCCGACGGCCTGCTGCTGGTGCGCGACGGCCGCGCCTCGTGGACGGGCGACCAGCCAGTGCCGCACGAGCTGGCCCGGACGCTCGGCCGGTACGCGGCCCAGGCCCCGACCGGCGAGGTCTGGTCCACCGACCGGCTGCCGGAACTCCTAGGCGAGACCGGCGCCGGTCCGCGGGCGGCCGGCTCCCGCCCCGCCGGCGTGCTGCTGCTGTCGATCGGCCGCGGCGGCGACTACCTCGCCTGGGTCCGCGAGGAGCGGCCCGAACCGCGGGCGTGGGCCGCGGACCCCGCGCGGCCCGTGCTCACGGGCCCGCGCGGCGAGCGGCTGACGCCGCGCGGGTCAGGCGCCGTCTACCGGTCGATGAACCGGGGCAGGAGCCTGCCCTGGAGCGAGCGCGACAAGGCCGCGGCACTGGAGATGGGGCGGCTGCTCACCGGACTCGTCCTGCGCCACGCGGACGAGCTGGCGCAGCTGAACGAGGAGCTGCGCATGACCAACATCGATCTCGACTCCTTCGCCCATGTCGCCGCCCACGACCTCAAGGAGCCGTTGCGCGGCATCGCGAACGCCGCGACCTTCATGCTGGAGGACGCGGGACCGAGCCTCGATGCGACCAGTGTGCGGCGGCTGGAGACGACGCAGCGTCTGGCCGCGCGCATGGACGACCTGCTCAACTCGCTGCTGCACTACGCCCGTATGGGCCGTAGTGGCCTGCGCCGGGACGACGTCGCGCTGGACGAGGTCGTGGACGCCGCCCTGGAGGTGGCCGGTCCCCGGCTCGCCGAGGAGCGGGTGCGGGTGGTGCGTCCGGCGTCGCTGCCGCGTGTCCACGCCGACCGTGACCGCGTCTACGAGGTTCTGGTCAACCTGCTCGTCAACGCGGCCAAGTACGCGGCCGACCGGCCCGACCGCCGGGTGGAGATCGGTGTCGAGGACGTGGTTCCCCCGGGAGCCGAGTCGCCCGCCTCGGCAGTGGTGGTGAGGGACAACGGCATCGGCATCCCCCACGAGCAGCGGGAGGAGGTGTTCGACCTCTTCCGCAGACTGCACGCTCCGCAGGAGCGCGGGGGCGGCACGGGCGTGGGCCTGGCCGTCGTCAAACGGATCATCGAGCTTCACGGCGGCCGGCTGTGGCTGACGGGCGCGCCGGGGGAGGGGACGGCGTTCTACTTCACCCTCGGCGAGTAGTCGCCGGGCAGGGCCGGTGGCTGCCCCTTGGCCTCCAGCCAGTAGTCCACGGCGCCCTTCAGGACGGTGCGGAACAGGTCGAAGTTGAGCGGCTTGTAGACGTAGCTGTCTGCCCCCGCCGCGTAGCAGGCGTCCACCTCCGCGGGCGCGGTGGAGGACGTGAAGACCACCACGGTGATCTCCGCCAGCTCAGGGCGTGAGCGGACGGCGTTCAGCGCGGCGTGTCCGCTGATGCCGGGCATGTTGAGGTCGAGCAGCACGATGCCGGGCGCTTCGTCGCCGCGCAGCAGGTGCTCCACCAGGCCGTCGCCGCGCGAGAGGAACTCCAGACGCAGCTGCGGGTGCGTGCGCGACAGCGCCCGCTCGATGGCCTCCGCGTCCTCCTGGGAGTCCTCCACGACCAGGACACGGCCGTTGTCCAGCCGTCTGGCCGGTGCCTGCTGCGGCTTCACGGTCGCCCTTCCATCCTTGCGATCAGTACGGCGGTGTCGTCGTCGCCGAGGTGCCGGAACTCCGCGGCGGCCGCGATGAGCCGGGCCGACGAGGTCTCCCCGAGCGGGGCGAGCCGGCGCACGGCCTCTGGCAGATGCTGTTCGAAGCAGGTCCCGTCCGCCGATCGGGCCTCCGTCAGACCGTCGGTGAACAGCACCATCGCGTCACCCGCGGCGAGCCGGATCCGCGTCTCCCGCCACACCGCGTCGGGCACGACACCCAGGAGCAGCCCGTGTGCCGGCACTTCCTCGACCTCCCCGCCATCCCGTCTCACCAGCGGCCAAGGATGCCCGCCCCCCGCGATCACCGCTTCCCAACCGCCGTCGGGAGCGGGATGCAACGTCACGACCAGGGCGGTGACGAACCGGCTGGCTCCCTCCCCGATCAGGGCCCGGTTCAGCCGGGCCAGGGCGCGGCCGGGCGCTGTGCCCTCCTCCAGCAGTGTGCGCAGGGTGTGCCGGGCCAGAGCGGTGAAGGCCGCCGCCTCGGCCCCGCGCCCGCACACGTCGCCGATGACCAGGGAGAGCCGGTCGTCGGCGAGTACGGCGTCGTAGAAGTCGCCGCCGACGTCGAGCGTGGGGTCGCCGACCGCGTACGCGGCGCTCAGCTCCACTCCGGGCACCCGCGGCAGACCGCGGGGCAGCAGTTGCCGCTGAAGCGTCTCGACGTTCTGCCGGCGCTGGTCGTACAGCGTGGCGGTATCGATCGCGAGGGCGGCGCGGCCCGCCAGGTCGGTGAGGGTCGGCAGGTCCGAGAGACTGGTGTCGCCGCGGTGGTACAGGAAGGTGAGCGTGCCCAGCACGCGGCCCCGGGCGCGCAGCGGGCTGACGCTCAGCGCTCTGATCGTCTTCCCCTCACCCACGGCGCCCGGCCCGAACGGACCGCCCGCGAGATCGTCGTCCTTCAGCACCCGGCCCTGGGCGTGCCGCGAGGTGCCGCGCAGCTGCGCGATCAGCCACTCGTCGTGCCGTGCGACATCACCGAGCCACCTCTGGACACCGGCCGCGACGTGGGCGGTGGCGACCGGTTCGAGACCGCCGTCCGGCCGGAAGAGGTGGACGGCACAGCCGTCGGCGATCGCGGGCACGGCCAGCCTCGCCACCCTGCGCAGCGTCTCCTCCACGTCCAGACTCTCGTCCATCTGGAGCGAGGCCTCGGCCAGGAACGCGTCCCGTGCCTGCCGCCGCTCGTGGTCGTGGCTCTCCGCGATGCGCCGGTTGCTGGCCACGAGGACGTCGGCGATCTGCGCCAGCTGCTCGCCCGGCAGCGGCCGCCCGTCCTCCGGTACCTCGTCGGCGAAGCCCACCCACAGGCCGGCCGTGTCACCGGCGTCCAGGGCGAAGACGCACTCCAGCACGGTGCCCGCTGCCTGCTCCGCCAGCAGTGGGCCGACGAGCGGCAGCGCGGCGTCCGGCCCGGTGGGAGCGCACCAGCGCACCGAGGGGCGGCCGGCCGGGACGTCGACACGGTGCGGCAAGGGACCGCCGGGCCAGCCGGGGGACGTCGGGAGCCAGATGACGGGTCCCTCCTCGCGCTCGGTCAGCAGACGCAGGTAGCGCGGCTGACGTCCTTCCCACCGGGCGCCGACGA
Source organism: Streptomyces sp. NPDC025833 (assembly GCF_055558055.1). Lineage (NCBI taxonomy): Bacteria > Bacillati > Actinomycetota > Actinomycetes > Kitasatosporales > Streptomycetaceae > Streptomyces > Streptomyces sp. NPDC025833. The sequence continues at coordinate 84,056 of NZ_JBVHNF010000019.1, read as the reverse complement.
CCGCGACGGCCCCGGGCAGCTCCAGCAGGGCGGAATAGACGCGCGGGGCGAGCGCGGTGATGTCCTCCACCCGTACGGCCGTGAGCCACAGCTCGTGCAGACGGCGCCACCACTGCGGCGGCGCCGACGCCGCCGCAGCGCCGGCACGGTCGCTCACTCGCTCGTCTCCATTGCGCCATCGTACGGGCGAGCGATTCGCGAGCCGCGGATCCGGACCCAGCGGACGGAGAAACACCACCGGTGCGTGGTGGAGCCGTCACACACAGGGACGCCGCCGGCACGGCGGCGGCGCTCGTCATCGCTCTCACCACTTCCAGGCCGGCTTCCCACCCCGGCGCGCCGGCCCGCGAACAGTGGCGCCATACGTTCGGCGCAGGACATTCGGCGCAGGCGGTGGCGTACAGGCGGATCGCCTCGTCGAACCCGCCACGAAGTGCCTCCGTGACGACCCCTTCCACCTGCCCGGGCTGCCGTCGGGCCTTCGACCGGTCGGGGAGTGGCCGGCCGGCCACGCCACAGCGCTCGGGGCCGCCTCGGGGTGGCGCAGGATGGTGCCCATGCATGCTTTTCTCGACCAGCCCGAGCCCCGTCGCGTCTCGCCGGGCGAGTACCCCATGTGGGACCGGGCTCTCGCCCTCCTCAACCGGGACCTGGCGGCGACCCTTCCGGAGCAGGAGCCCTTGCAACTGCTGGCCCTCCCGCCCTACGACGTGGACGAGCCGGAGAACGTCTACGTCGCTCTGGCCAACGGCAGGTGGCACGGCAATCACCTGTACCCGGACTCGGCGGACGACCCTGTCTCCGCGCTCGCGGTCGTCGCCGATGTCGCGCAGGAGACCGTCACCGAGTGTCTGTGGCAGGCGTGGCCTCTGTGTGCCGAGCACGACCTGGGGATGCATCCGCGAGATGCGGACGGTCAACTGTCCTGGTGGTGCGCGGGAGAGCGGTTGCGTCGCGGGCCGGCCCATATCCGTGCGGCCGTGGGCGCGCTTGACACCTTCGTCCGCCCACGTCGCCCCCATCGCAAGAAGCGGCGGACGAGTTGACGTTCGGTGCCACGCAAGAACTCCGGCGGGTGGAAGGTGGTGTCGTGGGTGGCACGCCCCGGGCGACGGTGGGTAAGGCCGAAACGGCACCCGCGCCGTCTCAACGCCCCCTCTGGCCTGCCGAGTTGGCCTTAAAGTGACCGATGGCTCTGGTGGTGGGCGACTGAGCCAGAGGAACCGTTTCCGGTGCGGTCCGGCACCGGGAAGCCGTTGAGGGGGAGCACAGTGGCACAGAAGTGGGACGGTGGTGGGAAGAGTGTTCCCGCACGCCAGGAGGCGCGTAAGGAGAAGGACCGGCTGAAGGCCGAGTTCGGCGCCCGGCTGAAAGTCCTGCTGGACCTGACCGGCTTGAGCTCGCGCGAGTTCGCGGCCCGGTTCCCCGCATACAAGGACGCCACCGTCCACAAGTACACGCTGGGTACGAACCTGCCGCCGTGGGACTTCCTCCACGACCTGCTCACCGAGGTCGCCCGCCGCACCGACGACCCCGCCGCCCCGCAGCGCCGCGCGGAGCTCTTCACCGCCTACCGCACCGTCCTGGTCGACATCGGTGCCGACATCCACGGCAGCGACCAGAACTCCCTCCTGCTGCGCCTCCTGGAGGGCGAGGAGACCCTGCACCGGCTCCGCGAAGAGCTGGCCGGGATCCGTGCGCGGGAGAACCAGCTCCTGGCCGACCTCGAGGAGGCAGGCCGGGCAGATGCTTCACCGGCCGCCCGGGAGCGTCAGCGCCGACTGGAGGAGGAGACCCGGGTTCTGGCGGAACGCCGGGGCGAACTCGTCCGTCATCGCGGTGCTCTGGTCACGGAGCTGGACGACTGCCGGGCGCGCCTGGCCGTGCTCGAAGAGGCCGACGGTCCGGGGGACCTGGTGCCGGCGGGAGCCGGGGGTGGTGCGGGAGCGCACCAGGCGTGGATTCCCTCGCTGCCGCCCGCCTCTTCTCCCCAGCCGCCGAAGTCCCGGGCCCGGCGCACGCTCCGGCTGATCGGCTTCGCGGCGGCCGTGGTGCTCTTGGCCGGGGGCGGTGCCGCCGCCGGGATCTGGGCGGCCGGCGATCGAGGCACCGCGGACCGGGCCGCGTCCCCGTCACCGCAACCCACCACCCCACCCGCTTCGGCCATCCCCAGCCCGACCACCCCTCAGCCCTCCGAAGCGGAGTCCTCCAGCCCGGGACCGTCCAGTGCGAAGCCGGACAGGATCCGATGGTCGGGGCACGGTGTCGCCCTCACCTACCTCGATCTCGACACCGTCCCGGTCAAGGTACTGTCCAGCAACAACGACGCCGGCGTGTGGGCCTCTTACAGCAGCACGGACGACGAGGTCACCCTGTACGGCATGAACGGCGGGTTCTTCACCACCGAGCCGACCATTGCGACCTGGGATGAGCGGGCGAAGCCGGACCGGCAGGCATGCAAGGACCGCATCTCCACAACCGCTACCGATACCCTGCCGATCACTCCCGGCGCCCGCTTCTGCGTGACGACGGCAGAAGGCCGGACCGCATACATCGAGGTGGAGAAGATGGACAAGGCCCTCGCCGCCTACAAAGCGACGATCACCGTCTGGGAAGACTAGAACCCCGGCGCGGCCTTCCTCGGTCTGCGCGTACCAGACACGCCGGCAGGGCGGCGACGCCTCCTCGGATTCCTACTGCCACCGCCGCTGACGGAGCGGGTGCCCGGCCCGGCAGCGCGCAGGTCACGCACGGCGGGACACCCCGCCCTCGCACACCGCCCGGGACGGCCATGGCATCCGGACGGCCGGTGAGGATTCCGGCGGCCGTCCGTTGGGCATACCCCGGTCGGACCGGGCCCGGCCGGGCCCGGTGGAGCGCCGTGCCGGCAGGGGACGGCGCGGGGTGGGCGGGGGAGGCCGGAAGACGGTGTACACACTGCTGCTGGGATGCACGGCACTGATGGTCGCCTCGTGCGGCTACCGCGCCGGTTTCTGGCTGTGGGCCGAGTATCCGCCGGTCAGGACGGCGAGGGCCGCGGACGTGCCGCTGTCGCTCTACGAGGCCGCGGTGCTGCGCGCCGACGAGCGGGACCCGGACCACCTGGCGTCCACGCTGGTGGAGGCCATGATCCTGACGAAGGCCCTGCGGTTCACCGACCGGGGCCGGCTGCAAACCACCGGCGCCGACGCCGCCGGCCGGGACCCGCTCCAGAGGGCGGTCCTGGCCGCCCTGCCGCGCAAGGCGCGCCCGTGGGCCTGGGATCTGCGGGACAGCGCGGCGCAGCTGGAGGAGGTGCGGGCCGTGGAGCGGGACCTGCGCGCGGCCGGGCTGGTCACCCGCAGCCGCAGCGAACTCTCCTACAACGTGCACCTGGGGGTCATGTTCCTCACCTCCGCGGTGGGCGCCCTGATCCTCATCGCGACCCACTCGCTGCCGGCGATCCTGGTCTTCGCCGGCCTGCTCACCGCGGGCGGCGTACTGGTCCGGCTCGCCCCGGAGCGCGACGGCAACGCGTCCCGGCGCGGACGCCGGCTGCTGGCGGGCCTGAACGCCCAGGGGCCGCGGCCGGCGCTCGTACCCGGACTGGTCCTCGACGCCGCACAGCACCGGGCGCTCACCCGCATGGCCCTGCGCCACATACCGGCCACGGGCGCGTTCCAGTTCGGCGGTGGTTCCGCCGGCACCTCCACGGCCGAGGGCCCGACGATCAACGAGGGGCCCGGCCTGGGAGGCTTGTGAGGAACCGCACTTCAGCCGGCGGTAGGTGACGCCGGCCTGTAACCGGGCGTCGACGGGGTGGGCCGCCCCGGGACGGGGAGCGGATGTCCGCAGATCCCAACGATTTCGAGCGGTCGGGCACTTGACTGCCCCGCGTGTTCTAGTTTCACCGTATGTCAACGCCACCGCAGCCGGCCGACGAGTCCGGCCGGCAGCCCCAGCAGCCCACCGTCCCGCCGCAGCCGACCGCCTATCCGTACCCGAATCCGCAGTCGCCCCCGCCCGGCGACTTCTACGCACAGCCTCCCAGGGCCGGTTACCCGGGACAGTTACCGCCCGGAAGCCCCTACGCACAGCCGCCCGGATTCCCGCCCGTGCACCCTGCCCCGGCACCCGGCGGCGGGGGAGGGGCCGGCCGCGCGCTGCTGTGGGGCGTCGTCGGCGCGGTCGTGGCCTCCACGGTCTGGGCGGCCGGTCTCGTCCTCGTCGGCGGCGAGGACGGCAGCGCGGAACTGCGCGGCTACTCGGCACCCGCCAACCTGTGCGCCGGTGCCGACTACTCCTCCTTCAAGGACGAGTACACCGAGGACGACTCCTCACCCGTCCACACCTCGCTCAAGGACGAGGTACTGGACGAGAGGTACTGCAGCACGCGCCTGGCGAAGCCCGGTTCGTCCTCCGGCAGCGCATTCCTGATATTGCAGCTGGACCTGCACCGGAAGACCGATCCCGGGCCCGAGTTCACCGCCGCCTGGAAGAACTACGGGGACGTGCACACCGGCTACGACGCCGAACCGGTCAAGGGCATAGGCGACGAGGCGTACCTGGTCAGCCAGGATCTCGCGAAGAACTCCTCCGGCGGCTCCCGCTACGCGACCCTCGCCGTGCGGGACGGCTGGGTGACGTACATGATGAGCTACAACGCCTACCTGAGCTCGTACGACGACGACACGAAGCAGCCGGCGCTCAGCGACGTCACCGACTGGCTGAAGACCGACGCCAAGGCGACGCTGGAGCGGTTGCGGCGCTGACTCCCGTGCGGGGGCGCGGTGCGGCCGCTCACGCCGACCGCGCCTCCGCCACGTCGGCCGAAGGCGCACCGCTCTCCCACCCGGCCGCCCGCGAGGGCCAGCCGCAGTCCATGCACGACGCGCTCGGCCGCCGGCGGTCGCCGGCGGGTCGGCGTAGAGGGTGGTGCCGAGCGCCTTGGGGTCCGGCTCTGCCCTGGTCGGCGTCCTCTGCTTAGGATCGGACGCATGGCCCTGATCGCGAGTGACGTCGACCGGTTCCAGACTGCCAGGCCGCGACTGGAGGCCATCGCCTACCGCTTGCTCGCCTCGGCGAGCGAGGCCGAAGACGCCGTGCAGGAGACGTTCCTGCGCTGGCAGGCGGCCGACGTCGAGCGGATCGAGGTGCCCGAGGCGTGGCTGACCAAGGTGCTCACCAACCTGTGCCTGAACCAGCTCACTTCGGCACGCGCCCGGCGCGAGACGTACGTGGGGAGGTGGCTGCCCGAGCCGCTGCTCGCCGGGGATCCGATGCTCGGCCCGGCCGATACCGTCGAGCAGCGTGAGTCGGTGTCGTACGCCGTCCTCGTGCTGCTGGAGCGGCTGTCGCCCAACGAGCGGGCGGTGTACGTGCTGCGCGAGGCCTTCGACTACCCGCACCGGGAGATCGCGGAGATCCTGGACATCACCGAGGCCGCCAGCCAGCAGCTCCACCACCGGGCCAGGAAGCACGTCGCGGACGGCAGGGCGCGCACCGAGGTCGACGAGGCTGCCGCCCGCAGGATCGTCGAGGAGTTCCTGGCCGCGGCGACGAGCGGCCGGACCGAACCGCTGGTGCGGCTGCTCACCCAGGACGCCGTCTCGGTCGGTGACGGCGGTGGGAAGGTCCCGGCCCGGGCGAAGGCGTTCGAGGGGGCGCTCGCGGTCGCCAAGTTCCTGCGCGGCCTGTTCAAGCCCAGCGAGGCCAAGCGGGCCCACGTCGGCGGCGCGGTCGAGATCTACGCGACGACGGCCAACGGCGAACCCGCCTTCGTTGCGGTCGTGGACGGCCGGGTCGTCGGGATCACCTGCCTGGAGGTGAGCGCGCAGGGCATCGTCGCGCTGCGCAGCCAGGTCAACCCCGACAAGCTCGTCCGCGCGAGTGAGCTGTGGGCCGCCGCGGACCACGGGGACCCACTGCACACCCTCTGACCGGATGTGACGTGCTTCACATCCTGATCCTGTCAGGAAACGCCCGGCTGCCCGGTTCATGAGGCGAAACCGCGCAGACAGCGGCGCGACCCTCACCGACAGGAGCAGGTCCATGCAGCACCGCATCGTCGTCCTCGGAGCCGGCTACACCGGAGCCATCGCCGCCGGGCGCCTCGCCAAGCGGCTGCACCGCGAGGACGTCACCATCACCCTCGTCAACCCCGAGCCCGACTTCGTCGAGCGGGTCCGGCTGCACCAGCTCGCGGCCGGCCAGGACCTCAGGCCCCGGCCGTTCAGCGAGATGTTCGCGGGCACGGGCGTCGAGCTGAAGCTCGCGGAGGTCACCGCCGTGGACGTGGAGCGCAAGGCGGTGACGGTCACGGCCGCGGACGGCGCGGGGCGGGAGGAACTGGCGTACGACACCCTGGTCTACGCCCTCGGCAGCGGCTGGAACGACGGCGGTGTGCCCGGCGCCGCCGATCACGCCCACGACGTCTCCAGCCGGCCCGGCGCGCTGCGCCTGCGCGACCGCCTGGCCGCCCTGGACGCCGGCCGGCCCGTGCTCGTCGTCGGCGGCGGTCTGACCGGCATCGAGGCCGCGACGGAGATCGCCGAGGGCCGCCCGGACCTCGACGTCGCCCTCGCCGTCCGCGGCGCGCTCGGCGACTGGCTGTCGGCCAAGGGCCGCGCCCACCTGCGGAAGGTGGTGGACCGGCTCGGCATCACGGTCCACGAACACGCCGAGGCCACCGCCGTGGAGGCGGACGCCGTGACGACGGCCGACGGCCGGACGCTGCCTTCCGAAGTCACCGTCTGGACCACCGGATTCGCCGTCCGTCCCATCGCGCGGGCCACCACGCTCGAGGTGAGCGACGGCGGCCGGATCGTGGTCGACGCCACGATGCGCTCGGTCTCCCACGAGGACGTGTACGCGGTGGGTGACGCGGCGACGGCGGTCGGCCCGGGCGACAAGCCCCTGCGGATGTCCTGCGCCTCGGGCGTCCCCATGGCCTGGCAGGCCGCGGATGCCATCGCCGCCCGGCTCGCCGGCGTCAAGGTCCCCCGGATTCCGATCCGCTACTTCCAGCAGTGCATCTCCCTCGGTCGCAAGGAGGGCCTGATCCAGTTCGTCACCGCCGACGACCGGGCGGTCGAGCGCGCGCTGAGGGGCCGCGGGGCCGCCTTCTACAAGGAGATGATCTGCAAGGGCGCGGCGTGGGGTGTGGCCAACCCGACCATGGGCATGCCGTCCCGGCGCCGGCGGGTCCTGCGCCCGGAGACGGTCCACGCACCGGCCGGGGTGGCGGCCTGACCCGGGGCCGCGCCGCCGGCACGGGACACATACGGATCACGGACTACGGCGTGAGGGAGCCGTCGCGGCTCGGACAGGTCCGGCTGCCGGACGGTCGTCTCCTGGCCCGGGCGGCATGTGAGGGGCGGCCGACGGCACCCCCGTGCCGTTGTGCCCGGGGTGGCTGTCAGCGGGTGGCTCACAGGCCGCGTCCGTCAGGCAGTGAGGCCGGCCCGGACGAGACGGAGCGCGACTGCCGGGCCCGTGGCGCGGTCCGAGCGCGTGATCGGCGGGCCTACCGGAGCAAGCCGCCCCCTGGACAGGGCGGAGGCGTACCTTCTGGCCAAGCACACTGCCCGGGCCGCAACCGTAGCGGCCGGGTCCTAACGCAGCGCGGCGACGACACCTGTGAAGGCCTCACGAGCGAGCGGCGGCGGCCCTCTCCGGTGAGTCGTTGCCGAGTGAGCAGCACCATGCCGTCCACCAGTTCCTCGGCTGTGCGAATGGGTGGACCAGCGATGCGTGAGGAAGGGGGACTGGGGGAACCAGGCCTGGCGCCCGCGTATATGCCCTGCGCCGCCCGGAAATAACTCCTGCTTTGTGGGGTTGTCGGAAAAAAGTAAGGGCATCTGCTGGTCAGGAGGTTGATAACAATGGTTCCCCTGCTTCTGGTTCTTCTTCTGGCTCTGATCCTCTTCGGTGCGGGTTTCGCTCTGAAGGCGTTGTGGTGGATCGCGGTGATCGTGCTCGTCGTGTGGGTGCTGGGCTTCGTCGTCCGCACCGCGGACAGCGGTGGCCGAAAGGGCCGCTGGTACCGCTGGTAGACGACCGACACACCTGGCGCGAGGAACGCGTCACGTGCGAGACGAGTGGGGCCCGGCCGGATGCGGCCGGGCCCCACTCGCGTGACACGACCTCCTGTGCCGCACGTCGTTGGGAGGGATCGGGCGTATCGGGCGCATCGCAGGGTACGTGAGTGATGCACCGGCCCCGCAGGCCCAGCAGCGGAACTCTGCGCCTCCTGTCTGCGGGGCCGCTGCCCGTCACCGGCTCCTCAACGACCCGCGCCCAGCCATCAGCTGAGCCTTTCCGCCGTCAGTACGCCGGCCTCCGGCACGACGGCGGGAACCCGGTCAGCGGACTTCCGAGAGCCTGCCCGTGGCCACGTCGAAGACGAAACCGCGGACGCGGTCCTTGTGGACGACGAACGGGTCGGCCTTGATGCGCGCGACGGACTGCCGTACGTCCTCCTCCAGGTCGGGGAACGCCTCCGCCGCCCAGGGCGGACGGATCCCGGTGTCCTTCTGGACCGCGTCCCTGAACCCGTCATCGGTGAAGGTCAGCATGCCGCAGTCGGTGTGGTGGATGAGGATGATCTCCTCGGTGCCAAGAAGGCGCTGGCTGATGGCGAGCGAGCGGATCTCGTCCTGGGTCACCACCCCGCCGGCGTTGCGGATGACGTGCGCCTCGCCGTCGTTCAGGCCTAGGATCGCGTAGACGTTCAGCCGGGCGTCCATGCAGGCCACGACGGCCAGTTGGCGGGAGGGCGGCAGGGGGAGCGGACCGGTGAAGGTCTCGGCGTAGCGGGCGTTGTTGGCGAGCAGTTCATCGGTGACGGACATGACGGGCCTCGGTTCTCTCGTACGGGGAAGGGCGCGGCCGGGGTGATGGCGCGGAGCGGGATCACGACGCCCGGCTACAGAAACCGTCGAAGAGATACACACGACGCGAGGGCCAGAAGCCCGTCATCGTCGCGACCAAGGTCGGCATCGCACCAGTGAACTCCTCGACGCCGGGCCAGGCAAGAGAATGCATGTTCGGCGCCGGGGGCCGCGACGGCCGTCGGACCGTCGCAGGGTCCCGGGGGACGGGGTCCAGACGTCTGAACAGGGCGGATGCGTGCTGCGGGTGCCCCGGGCCGGAAAGGGATTATCTTCTCGGGCATGGACCACCGGGGAGAGTTCCGTCGGGCAGCGCTTGAGTTGGGCATCCCGGGCGACGAGATCAGCAGATTCAGCCAGCACCTTCGCCTGTCGATCGGATTGGCCGTGGGCAGTGGTTCTCCGGTCGGGCAGCTCGGTGGGCTGCCCCGGCTGCCGGTGGGAATGAAGTGGCCGTCCGCCGGGGACGTACCGTTGCCGTTGCTCCTTTCCGTCGGTTGTGGGGCGCTGCCGAGTGTCGACGGCTTCGACCTGCCGGCGGACGGGACGCTGCTCTTCTTCGTGAACCAGGAGATGGATCATGAGGATGGTTCCGGGAGGTACGCGCGAGTCGTGTATGTACCGGCCGGCACCGAAACCGCGGTCGCGGAAGACCCCGGCTCCACGTATGTCCGCGAGCAACTCGACGTCGGCGCCGAGCTCAGAGCCGAACTCCCCCTCTGGCTCCGGGAGAGCGACGAGGACGAGGACTGGCACGAGTTCTGGGAGGATCTCGATTGGGAGGACATGTCGCCCTTCCAGCAGCAGTTGGCCCGGTACATGGAGCGCGGCCTGCCGCACCTGGACGAACTCCGGGCTCTCGCCCACGACCTCTGGCCGTCTGGCGCCGGCGTTGCCATCGGCGGGTATGCCGATGACGAGGTGATCACCAGCATCGCGGAGCAGACCCTCGCGGGACGCGAGAAAGCAGGCGGGATCCCAGCCATCCCGATCGCGAAATGGCATTCCTGCCTGGAGGAGGAAAAGCACCGACTGACGAGCGAATGGATATCGCTCGTCAGTGAGGCCCGGGTCTACGAGGAGTACTGCACGAGTTTCGTGATCCGCCACGACGACTTGGCCGCCGCCCGGGTGGACAAGGCGCTGGCCGTGACCCACTTCGAGGCCCCATGACCAGATTCGGCGCAACTCTCCACTGATTGAACCGGGTCAGTACACGTCGTTTTCCTGGTGGATCGGCCCGGTCGCGTATGCCAGCGGAGGGGCGATCGCCTGGGCATCCGCTCCCTCGCCGACCCACAGCGCGATGAACAGCGCGGCGGTCGCTTCCAGGAGTCCCGCACGTTCGAGACCGCCGCCGGCCACGGGTTCGCAGCCCACGTCCCGTACCAACTCGTGTACACGCGCGAGGGCCGTCTCGTCGTCCCCGCAGACCGGAACAGCCAAGGGCCGCCCGTCGAAGACGGGCGGCCGCATGCGCCACACGTCCTCGTGGCAGAGGTTGAAAGCCTTGACCACGTGGGCTCCCGGGGCCGCCGTAGCCAGTTGCCGCGCGGCGGAGGGACCGCCTTCCGTCAGCAGCCGGAAGCCCGGCCCGACCGGGTTGGAGCAGTCCAGCACCACCTTGCCCTCCAAGGCCGTGCGCAGGTCCCGCACCACGTCTGCTCCCACCCCGAAGGGCAGCGCGGCCAACACGACCTGACCGGACGCGGCCGCCGCGCGCAGACTTGCCGCCTTCGCGCCGCCTCCCATGCGCGTCGCGAGCCGCTCGGCCTTGTGCGGGTCCCGTCCCCCGATCACCACCTCGTGCCCGGCCCGCACCCAGTGGGTGGCGAGCGCGTCGGCCATGTTGCCCGTGCCCAGTACACCGATTCTCATCACGCGGTCCCTCTCGTGCCTGCCTCTACCGTTCGCAACGACGCTAGACGGCCGTTCGGGCACCATTTGGTACGTGACGACCGACGCCTTCCTCGCCGACTGCCGTGCCCGCCTCGCCTTCGACCTGCTCTCCAACACCTGGAACGCCGTGGTGATCTGGGCACTGCGCGACGGCCCCAGGCGCCCGGTCGAACTACGAGAGCGGATCGGGGGCATCAGCTCGAAGGTACTCACCGAGACTCTGCGCCGGCTTCAGTTCAACGGACTGGTCGCCCGGCAGGCGGACGGCGATCGCCCATCACGGGTCGAGTACCAACTCACCGATCTGGGGCGGACCTTGCTGGCACCCATCGACGCCGTCGGTGCATGGGCCTTCGAGCACGGCGACGAGGTGGTGGCCTCTCAGGAAGCAGCATGCGCTCCCGACCCGCCGCCCCCCTCACGCCGCCGGGAGTGACTGGCCGACCGCGCCGGCTCCTGGCCGGCTGGGCGGGCACCCTCCTCCCGGCCGAACGCGCCGCGGCACTCGCCCGTACGGGTTTCAACAGCGTTCAGGAGACCGCCGCCGGCTCGAATCAGGCCCTTCGGAAGGAACCAGCACCAGTCGGCCGCGCATACCGCCCGCTGCGAGGCGATCGTGAGCCTCGGCCGCGCGCTCGAACGGAAGGATGTCGGCAACTCGCAGAGTCAGACCCATGGCGGCGAGCTCAGCCAAGGCGGCCCCGTCAGAACTGATCCACTGCTGGTGGACCCGGATGCCGCGCAACGGAAGCGGGGCTGAACCGCCGACCACCGTGACGTGAGCGCCCCTGGTGCGGACGGCGGCCAGGGCTCGGATGCCGAGTCCCGCCGTGTCGAGCGCGCCGTCGGCGCCGCCCGGCACCAAGCGCCGGACATCGGTCGCGAGATCAGAAGCGTCACGGCTGACGATCCATTCGGCGCCGAGACTTCGGACGAACTCTTCATCGGCGGCACCGGCCTGGGCGATGACGCGCAGGCCGCGCCGCACCGCCAGTTCGACGGCGAAGCCACCGACCGCCCCGGCCGCCCCGGTCACCAGCACGGTGTCGCCCGCAGCGAGATCGAGCAGGTCGAGGGCCTGGAGAGCGGTGAGACCGTTCAGCGGCAGCGTTGCCGCGGCCGCAGCACAGACACCGGGCGGAGCGGGTGCGGCTGCCGCGGCCTCCAGGACCAGGTATTCGGAGTAGGCGCCCAGCGGTACGTCGAGCAGGTCGCGCAGCCCGATCACCCGCTGGCCCGGCGCGAACGCCGTCACTCCCGCTCCGGTCCGGTCGACCACGCCCGCGACGTCCCAGCCGATGCCCGTGTACTCGCGGGCGGCCATCAGCCCGGCTTCGACGAGCGCACCGGAACGGGTGACCAGGTCGACGGGATTGACGGTCGCGGCCTCGACGCGGATCCGTATCTGCCCGGGGCCGGGTTCCGGCAGTGGAACCGTCACCGTCTCGAGCACCTCGGGTCCGCCGTAACCGCAGGCGACCACCGCCCTCATCCCCTCTTCGGTCATCATGTTGCACACCGTAGAGATTGCTACTCCCCACCGGGAAGTACGCACTTCGAGGTGCCTACGGCACCGGAAGGAGAGCCATGGCCACCCGCACCGTCGCCCAGCGCCGAGCCGAGGCGCGCGTCTCCTACGACGCCTACCTCGCCGAATGCCCCGCCCGGCAGCTACTGGACCGCATCGCCGACAAGTGGGTCAGCCTCGCTGTCAACGCGCTTGCCGACGGGCCACAGCGGTACACCGACCTGCAACGCAGGCTGGCGAGCGTGAGCCAGAAAATGCTCACGCAGACTTTGCGGCGCCTGGAACGCGACGGGCTGGTCTCGCGGACGGTGATCCCCGCCGTCCCGGTCCGCGTCGAATACGAACTGACCGCGCTCGGCCGCTCGCTGCTGCCAGTCATGTACGCGATCAAAGGATGGGCGGAGGAACACATGGACGAGGTGCGCGCCGCCCGCGCCGCCTACGACACGCAAGCTGACGGCCCGGCGGCACGTTGATGCGTACGCCGACAGCCATGGCCTGGATCATGCCCGAGTCGGACGAGGGTGACGAAGGTGCCGGGCACTGGTCACAGCCGGACGGCGTACGGGCCGTCAGCGTCCGGTTCTCTCGGCCGAGTCGTCGTGCTCGCCGGGAGGTTCAGCCGGGTTCGGTGGCGTTGAGGACGAGGATGGCCTGGTCGTCGTCGATGCTGTGGCCGTCGGTGAAGGTGTGCACGGCCTGGGTGATGGTGTCGATCAGGTGCTGGGCGGTGGGCCGGGGCGGTGTGCCGCGGACCGCGTCGGTGAGGCGTTGGTCGCCGAAGAGTTCACCGTCGTGGCGGCGTGCTTCGGTGATGCCGTCGGTGTAGAGCACCAGGCTCTCCCCCGGATGCAGGTGCAGGTGGTGGGGGGTGAGGTGGGTGTGGGGGCCGATACCCAGCAGGGTGCCGGGTGCGTCGAGGAGGTGAGGGGTGTGGCGGGTGTCCAGGTGCAGGGGCAGGGCGTGGCCGGCGCGGACGAGTTCGATGTCCAGGCCGGTGGGGGTGGGGGTGAGCTGCCCGTAGAGAAGGGTGACGAAGCCGGTGCCGTGTCCGGCGGGCCTGTTGCGCAGGGCCCGGTTGATGGCTTCGACGACTGCCTGGGCGCCTGGGACGAGGGGGGCGACGGCGCGGGCGGTGTGGCGGACCAGGGCGGTGGTGGTGGCGGCGATGGCGCCGCGGCCGCAGACGTCGCCGAGCATGAAGGCCCAGCGGCCGTTGTCCAGGGGGAAGACGTCGTAGAAGTCGCCGCCGATGTCGAGCCCCTCGCCGGCGGGGTGGTAGTAGGTGGCCACCTCGGCGCCGGGCAGCCGGGGCAGCTCGGGCAGGAGGAGGCCGGCCTGGAGGTCACGGGCGAGTGCGGCACGGTGGGTGTACTGGCGGGCGTTGCGGACGGCCAGCGCGGCACGGGAGACGAGTTCTTCGGCCAGGGCGACGGTGTGGCCGTCGAAGGCGTGCTCGCCGGTGGACAGCAGGGTCACCGTGCCGAACGGGCTGTCGCGGTCCTGGAGGGGAACGCACAGGTAGCCGGTGACGCCGAGGTCGTGCCAGGGGCCGGGGCCCGTGGGGGGCCGGCGGGCGATCTCGGACAGACCGGAGGCCAGGACGCGGGCGACAGCGTCGTCATCGGCGTCGTAGACAGGGATGTGGGCAGCGAGCAGGTCTTGCTGCTCGCGGGTGGGGGCAGCGGTGGCGACGCGGCGTACCCGTCCGCCTTCGACGACATCGACCGCGCACAGGGGTGCCAGACGCGGAGTGCAGGCATCGGCCAGGCGGTTCAGCGTCTGGGCGGCGTCCAGCCCGGTGCTCAGGGCAGTGCTCGTGGTCAGGAGGAAGGCGAGGTCGTTGCGGGCGGCCTTCTCGCGGGCCTCGGCCGCCTGGCGTGCCTGCTCGGCCCGGTGGCGTTCGATGGCCAGGGCCGCGGTGTCGGCGAAGAGCCGGGCGAGCGCGAGGTCGGTCTCCTGCGGGGCGCGCGGGACGCGGTGGTACATCGCGAAGGTACCCAGCAGCGCGCCGTCGCGGGCCAGGATCGGGGTGGACCAGCAGGCGGCCACGCCGGCCTTGTCGGCCAGGTCGCGGAAGTCGTCCCAGAAGGCGTCGGTGGCGATGTCGGTGACGATCACCGGCCGGCGGCGGTGGGCGGCGGTGCCGCAGGAGCCGACGCCCTCGCCGGTGGCGATGCCGTCGATGGCCCGGTTGTAGAAGTCGGGCAGACTCGGGGCGGCGCCGTGGCGAAGGTGCCGGCCGTCGGCGTCGGCGAGCAGGACGGAGACCAGCACCTCTTCGGGGGTGAGATTCTCGATCGCGCGGGCCATGCCGTCCAGGACCTCGGGCAGCGGGGCCTGCCGGGCGATCTGCTCCAGCAGGACCCGGTGCTCGGCCGCCAGCCGCTGCGCGTGCTTGGCCTGGGTGGTCTCCACTCCGATCACACGCACACCCATGACGTTGCCGCCGGTGTCCAGACGGGGTTCGTAGGTGAAGTCGAAGAACGCCTCACGGGCGTCCGGCCCCTCCCCGAGCAGCACGCGGGCATCCCGGGCGGTATAGGCCGTGCCGGTGCGGTAGACGCGGTCCAGAAGACCCAGGAAGCCCTGGTCGGCGAGTTCCGGCATCAGCTGCCCCAGCGGCACACCGGTGCGGGTACGCTTCGGTCCGCCGATCGCCGTGAAGAACGCGGTGTTCGCGTTCTCCAGCATGTGCGCCGGACCGGCCAGGGAGGCGAACACGGCCGACGACTGCCCGAACAGCGCCCGCAAGTCGTGATCCGTGTCCGTGACGGCAGCGGAACGCGCGCCCGCCGCTCCGGCAGACGGAGAGGCGTGCTGTCCCGGTACGCGCGTCATATTTTCTGCCTCTCCTTCGTCTGCGCCGCAATACCCCGGGCAGCGCCCGTATCGCCACGCCGCCCGGTCCCCACAGCCAGGGCCTCGTCCACGTCGGCGTACACCGCCAGAACCTGGTCCAGCCCCGTGACCGAGAAGAGATTGACCGTTGCCTCGGGCAGGTTCGCCAGCCTCAGGGCCCGCTCCTGACCGGCCAGCTGCTGGTGCAGCCGCACCATGGCACTGATCCCGGTGGAATCGCAGAACGACAGGGCAGCGCAGTCGAGCACCACTGGCCCCGCCTCCGCACCACGGGCCAGCGCTTCCTCACCGGCCTCGTGCACCTGCACCGCACTGTGGAAGTCCAGTTCCCCGCGCAGCGCCAACACCACACCCTGCGCCCTCTGCGTGACCCGAACCGAGAACACCCGCAGCCTCCTCCGCCCGAAGGTTCACCGACAACCCGAACCAGGGTATAGACCGGCCACACCATCGCCGAACCCGGGACAAAGGACCGCTCTCCACGGTCCGCGCCGTCTCGACTGCGACCGGCGGAATCCACGGGCCGGCGGGCGGCGCGGGGCGGTCAGTCGGCCCTCCTGCGTGCGCCGAGGTGGGAGCGGTGCCGGTCCACGATTCACTCGACGATCTTCATCAGCCGGTCTCCCGTCTGATCGATGCTTCCGTTCTGTGTGCTGACCTGCGCCCCTTCGAGTACGAAGGTGATCTCGGCCGCGGCCTGTCCGGGGTCGGGCATCCGGGCTTTGGTGCACATGCCGATCAGCCTGCGGGTCTGGTGGGCCTTGTGCTCCTCGATCACTTGCCGTGCCGGATGAGGGCGGTCGGGCAGCTCGGCGAGGGAGTTGATGAACGGGCAGCCCCTGTGTGAGAGCGCCGGCAGCCCCTCGGCGACGAAGCGGGCCAGGCCCAGAATCTGCTCCTCGGGTTGGTCGGGGTATTCGGTTTCCACGCGGTCGAAGGCGGCCCGATAATCGGCGGCGACGATCCGCAGCCATTCCGCGACCAGCGCGTCCTTGGTCTCGAAGTGCCGGTAGATCGCCATCTTGGTGGTCTCGGCCTTGTCGGCGATCGCCTGGACCCCCTACCTGCCGGATCCCTTCTCTCTGGAAGAGCTGGTGGAGCGCGGCCCGTCAGCCGGGGCCGTTGCCGGGTCTCGGTGCCGCCCCGACCGCTTCGGCGCCCGTCGACCAGTTACCAAGTACCAGGTGAACGGGAGGATGTGTTCTGCACGTACGCGACCAATCTTCAGCTCAGGTGGCCCCGGATTACACAGGGCTGTTCCGCTCCGCCGCTGCCTTGGGAGAGCCATTGTGAAGGAACCTGTACATATCGGCAGTCATCCGGCTGCCCGGCCTGATCTGCAGCAGCTGGTCCACGAGGTGGCGTTGGGCGATCAGGAGGCTTTCGCCGCGCTCTACGACGCTGTGGCCGGCTCCGTCCTCGGTGTCGCCCGGGCCGTTCTGCGTGATCAGGCGCAGTCGGAGGAGGTGGCGCAGGAGGTGCTGGTGGAGGTGTGGCGCACGGCCCCGCGCTACCGGCCTGAGCGCGGTACGGCCATCAACTGGATCCTCACTCTCGCCCACCGGCGGGCGGTGGACCGGGTCCGGTCGGTGGAGGCCGCGGCTGCCCGTGACACCAAGGCCGCGCTGCTCGAGCACCAGCCGGCCTACGACGAGGTGACCGAGCAGGTCGAAACACGGCTGGAGCAGGAGCAGGTGAGGCGCTGCCTGCGTACCCTGACCGAGCTGCAGCGTCAGTCGGTCACTCTCGCGTACTACCGCGGCCTGACCTACCGGGAGGTCGCCGAAGCACTGGCCCTGCCGCTGGGCACGGTCAAGACACGGCTGCGCGACGGACTCATCCGGCTCCGCGACTGCCTGGGGGTGACCGCATGACCACGACCGATCCGCACGCCCTGACCGGCGCCTACGCCGTGCACGCACTGAACGGTGAGGAACGTGCCGCCTTCGAGCGGCATCTGGCCGCGTGCGACGCCTGCGCACAGGAGGTCGCCGAGTTCACCGCCACCGCCGGACGCCTGGCCCTGGCTTCCACGGTGCGCACACGCCCCGTCATGCGGGAAGAGGTGCTGCAGCGCATCACCACCGTGCGGCAGGTATCGCCCGGCGCCGCACCGCTGCAGCGAGTACGCCGCCGCGCGCTGCGCGGAGGGGCCCTGACCCGGTGGGCGCTGGCCGCCAGTGTCGCCGCCGCGGCCGCCTTCGGTGGAACCGCCGCGTGGCAGTACGAGCGCGCGAAGGACGCCCGGCACGAGACTGCCCAGGCGCAGCGGCACGCCGAGGACCTGGCGGGGGTGCTGGCCGCGCCCGACGCCAAGTCGCGTTCGGCGAAGGTGGCGGGCGGCACGGGCACGCTGGTGGTCTCCGCCGGCCGGGACCGGGCCGTGTTCGTGGCGTCCAGGATGCCGGCACCGCCGCGCGGCAAGGTGTACCAGTTGTGGTTCGCCGATGGCGGGAAGATGCGGGCGGCCGGCCTGATGGACCCCGGCCGCAGCAGCCAGGCCGTCCTGATGCGGGGAGCGGTCGGCGGTGCCTCGGGTATCGGCATCACGGTGGAACCGGCCGGTGGATCGAAGCAGCCGACCTCGACCCCGGTGGCCCTGCTCGGCGTGCCGACCTGACGGTGCGGGTGGGGGCCCGCCCGAGGGGCGGGCCCCACTCGGCTGCTACCGGTCTCGGCCCGGTGGCCGGGGAAAGAAGCCGCTGGTGCGGGCCGCGTACGCGGCCCAGCCGGGACGGCCGGCCATGTGCCGCTCCAGCAGCCGTTTCCCGCTCCCGTTGATCAGCAGCACGCTCATCACCAGCGGTGAGACAACCGACACCGCTGCGGCCTGCCATCCGCCGTCGCAGGCGATGAGGAACAGCCCCCACCAGACGCAGAAGTCCCCGAAGTAGTTGGGGTGCCGGGTCCACGACCACAGTCCCCGGTCCATGACGCGGCCCCGGTTGGCCGGGTCCGCCTTGAAACGGGCCAGCTGGGCATCGCCGACGGCCTCGAAGAACAGGCCGACAGCCCAGAGAGCCGTGCCGGCGAAGGCCGGGGCGGACAGTGGGCGGGACGTGTACTGGGCGGCCTGCACGGGCAGGGACACCAGCCACACCAGGGCCCCTTGCAGCAGGTAGATCATCCGCAGGGCGTACAGATTCCGGTTGCCCCGCGCGCGGGCCAGCAGCGCCTCGTACCGCGGGTCCTCGCCGTGGCCGCTGCCTCTGCGCGCGATGTGCACCGCGAGCCGCAGCCCCCAGACGACGGTCAGGGCGGTCACCAGCACGCGCCGGGCCGGATCACCCTGGCCCCCTGAGAGGCCGAAGGTCACCACGCCCGCGGCTGCGAGAGCCACCCCCCAGGCGATGTCGACGACACGGTGCACGCCCAGCCTCCGGGCGACGGCGAAGGTGCCGAGCATGACCGCCAGGGAAGTGGCCGCGACCCATCCGAGGTTGGCGGTGAACGCGTCCCGGGCGAGCGCAGTCACTGCTCCTCCGGATGCGGGTACCAGCCGGCCGCTTCCGCCCCGGTCAGACCGCTGCCGCCGGTGGCCCCGGGACGTACGGCGAGGAACTGGTCCACCCCCATGCGCCGCTCCTCGAAGGCCAGGGCCCCGCCGACCAGGTACAGCCGCCACACCCGGGCCGTCTCCTCACCCACCAGCCGCACGAAGTCCGCCCACCGCTCCTCCAGCCTGCGGTGCCAGGCGTTGATGGTGCGCACGTAGTGCTCGCGCAGCGACTCCACCGACCGGACCTCCAGGCCGGCCGCCTCCAGCAGGCCGACGGTCTCGCCCATCGGCCGCATGTGCATGTCAGGGGCGATGTACGCCTCGATGAACGCACCCCCACCCGGTGCGCTCGCGCCGCGGGACATCTGCTGGACCAGCACGCGCCCCCGGGGGCGGACCAGCCGGTGCAGGGCGGCGGCGAAGGCGGGGTATTCGTCGTCCCCGACGTGCTCGCCCATCTCGACGGTGGCGACGGCGTCGTAGGCGGAGCCGGTGATGTCCCGGTAGTCCTGGCACACCACCTCCACCCGGTGTTCCAGCCCCCGGACACGGACCTGCTCGCGCACGTACGCGGCCTGCTCCCGGGCCAGGGTGACCGCGGTGACCTGTGCCTTGTGCTCTTCCGCCGCGTACAGGGTCAGTGCCCCCCAGCCGCAGCCGATGTCCAGCAGGCGGGCTCCGGGCACGAGGCCGAGCTTGCGGCAGACCAGCTCCAGCTTGGCGCGCTGCGCCTCGGCCGGGCCGGCCCCGGGCTTTTCGTCCGTCCAGTAGCCGCAGGAGTACGCCATCGTCTCGTCGAGCAGCAGACGGTAGAAGTCGTTGGAAAGGTCGTAGTGGTGGCTGATCGCCGCTCGGTCGCGGCCCTTGCTGTGCAGGCCGCCGCGCAACCGTGCCTGAGTGGCGGGGGCGGGCGGGCGCGGGCCGACGGCGCCGAGCCGCACCGCCCCGGCAACGGCGCGGGTCCAGTCGGCCGGGGAAAGCCGGGGCGCGTGCAGGCCCCGCTCCCGCACGGCGGCCCACATGGCGCGCAGCCCCTGGCCCAGGTCGCCCTCCACGTCGAGTTCGCCGGTCACGTACGCCTGGGCGAGGCCGAGTTCGCCGGGCTGCCACAGCAGGCGGCGCAGCGCGCGCCGGGAGCGCACGACCACCACGGGAGCGTCCGCGGGTCCGGTCTCGCTGCCGTCCCAGGTCCGCAGCCGCACCGGCAGCGGACCGCCGAGCGCGTCCTCGGCAAGGGCGGCGAGCCGGTGCGCGGCGCCGGTACGAGCGGGGGTGCGGGTGGTCGTCATCGCGCCGACTTCTCCTTGGTGAACAGGTAGTGCTGGACGTCGAGGTAGCCGGATCGGAAACCGGCCTCGCAGTAGGCCAGGTAGAAGGTCCACAGACGGCGGAAAGTCCCGTCGAAGCCGAGGGCGGCGACCTCGTCGGCGCGGTCGGTGAACCGCTCCCGCCACAGGCGCAGCGTCTCGGCATAATGCGCGCCGAAGCCGTCCCGGGCGGCCACGTCCAGACCCGTGTGCTCACGGACCGCTTGCTCGATGGCCTGGGCGGAGGGGAGCAGGCCGCCGGGGAAGACGTACTTCTGGATCCACGTGTGGGTGCCACGGCTGGCCAGCATCCGTTCGTGCGGCATGGTGATGGCCTGCAGCGCCGCCCGGCCGCCCGGCGTCAGGCGCTCGTCGAGGGTGCGGAAGTAGACGGGCCAGAACTCGGCGCCGACGGCCTCGATCATCTCCACGCTGACGATCGCGTCGTACGTGCCGCGTGCCTCCCGGTAGTCGCACAGCTCGATCGACACGCGATCGGCGTGCCCGGCCTCGCGTACGCGTTCCAGGGCCAGGTACCGCTGCTCCTTCGACAGGGTGAGGGAGGTGACGTACGCGCCGCGGGCGGCCGCCCGCAGGGCGAGTTCGCCCCAACCGGTGCCGATCTCCAGCAGGCGGGTGCCCTCGCGGACACCGGCCAGGTCGAGCATGCGGTCGATCTTGCGGTGCTGGGCGGCGGCGAGCAGCGACCAGTCGGCGGGAAAGCCCCGGAAGACGGCGGCGGAGTAGCTGAGCGTCTCGTCCAGGAACAGTGTGAACAGGTCGTTGGACAGGTCGTAGTGGCGGCTGATGTTGCCGCGCGACCCGTCCGGTGTGTTGCGCTGTGCGGGGGGCTGTCGCTGCGCCCACAGGCCGCGCAACCGCTGCAGCCGGGGCGGGATCAGGTCGGCGGCGTGGGCGGCGAGCACGGTGAGTGCGCCGACCAGGTCCGGGGCGTCCCACTCGCCGGCCATGTACGACTCACCGAAACCGATGAGCCCGCGGGTGCCGATGCGGGAATGGAACGCCTCCGGGTTGCGCACCTCTATCAGCGGGCCGCCCAGGCCGAGGGTGGTGCCGTCGGTGAACCGCACGCGCAGGGGCAGCCGCCGCAGGGCGCGTTCCAGTACGGCCCGGGCGACGGCCCGAACCGGCCAGGACGCCCCGGGAACGGCCGCGACATCGGGCCAGCGGTCGGCATCGACGTGTGCGGTCCGGTGACCCCCGGGGCGGTGGCGGACAGCGGGGCAGGGTTCGACGTGGGTCATGACGCACTCTCCGGGGTGCGGCGGCCCGGGCGCGGCTGCACCGGCAGGCCCCGCAGAAGCAGGCGGATACCGTGGAAGTGGATGGCGGCCGACACCCTGAGGGTCGACCAGGGGTGGCGCAGGGCGAGGCGCAGCAGAGCCGGGGCGGTTACCTCGCGGCGCGCGCCGTGGACCACTGCCGTGAAGAGCGGGCTGCCGGGCCGATGCAGCTGTATCGCCAGACGCAGGCGCTCACCGGGCGGTGGAAGCCGCATCTCGTAGCGGCCGTCCACCGGATTGAACGGCGACACGTAGAAGTCCTTGCCGACCGTGGCGGTGCCGGCCGTGTCGGTGTGCAGCAGGTAGGCGTGGCGCTCGCCGTAGGTGTTGTGGACCTCGGCCACTACACAGCGCAGGGCGCCGTCGGGCCGATGGCACCAGTACAGGGTGAGCGGGTTGAAGACATGCCCGAGGATCCGGGCGTGGGCGAGCATCAGTACCCGGCCGCCGTGCAGGTCGATGCCGTGCTCGTCCAGGAAGCCGTCGAGCGCGGCCCGGATCGACTGGGCACGGCCGGTGAAGTGGTCGCGAGTACGGAAGCGGGCGAGCGGGCGCAGCGGACGCGGGAGCACAGGAAGGTGGTCGACGTCGACCAGCCACAGGTAGGTGCGGTGTCGCAGGGCGTACCGTTGCGGTGCCCGGCGCACGTGGGTGATCGTGCACGGGTACAGCGCCGGTATCCCGGTGGATGCCGGCCGCGGGGCTGACGAAGCGGTCACCAGCGCACCCCCAGGGCGGCGGCGGCCCCGACACCGCTGCGGCAGCCGTCCTCGTGGAACCCCCAGCCGTGGTAGGCGCCCGCGAACGCGGCGACGGCCGTGTTCAGTTCCGGCAGCCGGCGCTGGGCGGCGACCGACTCGGGCGTGTAGACGGGATGTTCGTAGGTCATGCGGGCCAGCACCCGGGCCGGGGCGACACGGTCCTCACCGCCGAGGGTCACGACGTACGTCTGCGCTGCGTCGAGGCGCTGGAGCCGGTTCATGTCGTAGCTCACCCGCACCCGGTCGGCGCCGGCCCGGCAGCCGGGCATCAGGTAGTTCCAGGAGGCGCGGGCCCCGCTCGCTCGCGGCAGCAGGGAGGTGTCGGTGTGCAGCAGGGTGGCGTTGCGGGAGTAGCGGAAGGCGCCGAGGACTTCCTTCTCGTCGGGGGTCGCGTCGGCGAGCAGCCGCAGCGCCTGGTCGGGGTGGGTAGCCAGGACGACGTGGTCGTAGGAGGCGGTGCTCCCGTCGCCGGCGGTCACCTCCACGCCGTCCGTGTGCCGGAGCACGGACCGCACCGGGGTGCCGGCGCGCACCTCGTGCAAGCCGGCCGCGATCCGGTCGACGTACGTCTTCGAGCCGCCGGTGACGGTTCGCCACACCGGTGACCCGGTCACCGAGAGCATGCCGTGGTGGGCGAGGAAGCGGAACAGGTAGGCCGCCGGATACCTCAGGGCCGTCCGCGCATCACACGACCACACCGCGGACACCACCGGCGTCATGTAGTGCGCCCGGAAGTACGGCGAGAACCCGGCCCCGTCCAGGAAGGCGCCGAGGGTCAGCGTGTCGTCGGCTCCCGCGGCGAGGAGGCGCCGGGCGGCCCGGTGGAAGCGCGGCACCTCGGCCAGCATGCGCAGGTACGGACCGCGCAGGGTGCTGCGCTGCTGGGCGAGCAGTCCGTGCAGGCCGCGGGCACCGGCGTACTCCAGACCGCACCCCTCGCACCGCACGGACATGCTCATCTCCGACTCCTGCGTGACGACGCCGAGTTCGCGGAAGAGGCGCAGCAGGTTCGGGTAGGTGCGGCGGTTGTGCACGATGAAACCGGAGTCGACGCGATGCGTACGTCCATCGGACGCGGTCAGTTCGTGGGTGTGAGCGTGGCCGCCGAGCCGGTCGTCCGCCTCGTACAGGGTCACGTCATGGGCTCTGCCCAAGATGTGTGCGGCGGTCAGCCCCGCCACTCCGCTGCCGATGACGGCCGTGCGGCGCAGGCCCTGCGCGCGGGTGACCTGCGCGCTCGGGGTCGCCTCGGACGGTCGTTCCATGATCTTTTCTCCCTCCCCGGACGGGTGAACGGCAAGCGCAGAGGGCTGGTCCGCAGGCCTTGCGGTCTGCGGACCAGCCCTCTGACGAGGGGCACCCGCCGGGCCCGGGGGAGGGCTGGCGGACACCCCGGTGGGAGGACGCGCGCCGCCCGAGTCGCTCCCGTCACGGCGATCGGGCAGGCGCGCGTCCTCGGCTCGTGGTGGTGTCAGCTCTTGGGCATCAGGACGGTGTCGATGATGTAGACGTTGGCGTTGGCGGTCCTGACGTTGCCGCAGACGACCTTGGCGGAGCCGTTGACGGTGTAGGACTCGCCCGAGCCGGCGGCCATGACCTTCGACTTCTCCAAGGTCGCGAAGGAGCCGTTCTCCAGGTCCTTGGGGGTGAGCCTCTGGCCGACGACGTGGTAGGTGAGGATCTTCGTCAGCTGCGCCTTGTCGTTCAGGACCTTGTCCAGGGTGGCCTTCGGGATCTTCTTGAAGGCGTCGTTGGTCGGCGCGAACACGGTGATGTTCTGGGCGTTGTTGAGGGTGTCGACCAGCCCGGCCTTCTTCACCGCCGTCACGAGCGTGGACAGCGCCGGGTTGTTGGACGCGGCCGTGGCCACCGGGTCCTTGGCCATGCCGTCGAAGGAACCGGCACCGTCTGCCGGTACGGAGGAACAGGCAGGTCCGAACGGCTGGTCCATGCTGCTCGAGGAGGCCGTCGAACCGTTCATGTCGTCGCCGCTCTCGACGGCCGGAGCCGACGCCTTGGGCGAGGAGTCGGACTTGCCCGAGTCGCTGCTGTCGTTGGAGCAGGCGGTCAGGGCCAGGGGAAGCACGGCGGCCGCGGCGAACAGACCAGCGGTACGGCGGATTCGGGTGTTCATCGGAATTCTCCTGTCGGACGGTGCAGCGTGAAGCGGCTGCGTTCGGGATGTCGCGGAAAAGTGGTTCAGGGGAAGGGCACGGAGCCCTTGAGGGGGCGGCGGGATCACTCGACGGTCACGACGACGGAGTGCCATCCGCTGGCGCCGTCGGGGATCGTGCGGGTGCGTTCGCCGGTCTGCACCGCGCCGGTCCGGTCGGTGGCGCGGACGGTGAGGGTGTGGCCGCCCTTGGTCGCCCGCCAGGGAAGCGACCACTGCCGCCAGGTGTCGCGGGTGTCCTCGGCAGCCAGGTGGGCTTCCTGCCAGGGGCCGTCGTCGATGCGGACCTCGACCTTGTCGATGCCCCGGTGCTGGGCCCAGGCGACCCCGGCCACCATCACCGTGCCGGCCTCGGGCCGGGCGAACGGCTTGGGGGTGTCGATCCGCGACTCGGTCTTGACCGGGGCCCGGCGCGCCCAGCCGCGCTTGACCCAGTACGGGTCGTAGGAGTCGAACGTGGTGAGCTCGATGTCCTTGATCCACTTGCAGGCGGAGACGAAGCCGTACAGGCCCGGGACGACCATGCGGACCGGGAAGCCGTGGTCGAAGGGCAGCGGCTCGCCGTTCATGCCGAGCGCGAGCATGGCGTCGCGGCCGTCCATGACGTCCTCGACCGGGCTGCCGATCGTCATGCCGTCCACCGACCGGGACACGAGCTGATCCGCCGGCCCTCCCTGGGACGGAGGCTTCACTCCGCATTCGGCGAGCAGGTCGGCCAGCCGTACGCCGATCCAGCGCGCGTTGCCCACGTACGGGCCACCGACCTCGTTGGAGACACAGGCCAGGGTGATGTCCCGTTCGATCAGCTCGCGGTGCAGCAGATCGTCGAAGGAGTAGACGCCCGGGCGGCGTACGCCCCTGCCGTGGATCCGCAGCCGCCAGGCGGTGGCGTCCACCTTGGGCACCACCAGCGCGGTGTCCACCCGGTAGAAATCCGGGTTGGGGGTGACGAAGGAGCTGATTCCCGGGACGCGCAGACCTGCCCGCGGGGGGACCGGTCGCGCCGGTGATCCGGGAGAGGGGAGCACGACCTTCTTCCGGGAGGCGATCGCGTTCTTGCCGCTCGAGGCGTTCAGCGACCGGCCGACTGCGCCCACCGTGGCGGAGGCGGCCGCTGTGGAGGCCGCCGCCAGCACGAATCCCCGCCGGTCCCATCCGTGAGGCGCAGACAGGTCGGCGGCCGCTTCCCCGGTCTCGGACCCCGGCGCCGGCGCTGGTGACAACCTGACCGCGACCAGGCGCCCCACCAGCAGGTACAGAAGCAGCGCTCCGGCCATGGACCCCAGGGCGGAAGGCAGTGCGTCGGTCAGGCTGCCAGAGTCGGGCCGGCTGACAGCGGCCGCCGCACCGACGACCCCGAAGAGAAGGACTCCGGCGGCTCCGACCCGCCGCAACCGCACCGCCAGTACGCCCAACGCCACGGCGAGTACGGTCAGCACGGCGAGGATGCCGAGCTGCAGCACGAGCTTGTCGTTGGTGCCGAAGTGGCGGATCGCCCAGTCCTTGACCGCGGCGGGCGTGGCGTCGATGGACGCGCCGCCCACCGCGATGACCGGACTGGACTGCGGCCGCACCGCTGCCGCGACCAGTTCGGCCGCCGCCAGTGCGGCGAAGCCGGCCAGCACCCCGCTCAGCGCACCCAGCACCGTACGGGGCCAACCCGGCCGTCCTCGCTGATCCTTCTCTTCGTCCCTCACGGGGGGAATCCGGTTCCGCCCGCCGGGCGGATTGGTCTCAGACCTGATCAGGTGGAAAAAGATCCCCGACCAATCCGCCCGGCATTCCGCTACGGATTACCCAGTTGAGCGCCGACGCACATCGCCGTCACCGCTGCCGCTGGGATGCCTCGCCCGTGGACACCTGCGCAGGAACGCAGCCACCCTCGGCGGGCCCACCGCGGTGGCGCTGTCGCGTCACTTGTGGGTGTGCCATCCGCTGTTGACGCAGGTGTTGCCGAAGGCCGGGTTCAGCAAGCCGATGACGTTGACGGTGTTGCCGCAGGCGTTGACCGGGATGTTGACCGGGATCTGGATCACGTTGCCCGACAGCACGCCCGGCGAGCCGACGGCAGCCCCTTGTGCGCCGCTGTCGGCGCTCGCGGCCGCCGCGCCGGCGAGCACGACCGCGCCCGCAGCCGCCACCAGACCCGCACCGCGCATCACTCGAGACCACACATTGTTCATGTTCACGTGCCTTCCTCCTCGTTGCGGCGGCAACCGCCGCCGGCGGGCCGCATGCCACGGCCGGCACCGGTAATGCGGTGCCACCC
Source organism: Streptomyces sp. NPDC025833 (assembly GCF_055558055.1). Classification (NCBI taxonomy): domain Bacteria; kingdom Bacillati; phylum Actinomycetota; class Actinomycetes; order Kitasatosporales; family Streptomycetaceae; genus Streptomyces; species Streptomyces sp. NPDC025833. The sequence goes on along the minus strand of NZ_JBVHNF010000019.1, from coordinate 57,584 downwards.
TGGCTACGGACTGCTCAAGGCGGCTTGGATCACCCGATCGCACGACACCGCGGACGCCGAGACGGGGCTGGGCCGGGCACCCGGCTCACCCCGGCCCCCGTCCTGACGGGCACCAAGCCTTTCTCCCGGCGGCTGCGGATTCCTGGCGCGAGGTGTCACTGCGCAGTGACCGAGGAAGGAAGGCAACGTGCCGACCGTGCAAGACCATGACGCGAATGCAGCAGCACAGGCGCTGCGGCTGCGGCACTGCCCGCAGCGGCCCCGAGCGGCGATCATCACCCTGCACGGAGGACGCGCCGACAGCTATCAGAGATCACAGCCCTGGCACCTGGCGGCACTGAGAATGCGACCCGTCCTGCGCGCAGCAGCGGCCGCCACGCCCCTCGACGACATCGTCCTGGCCCACGTCCGCTACCGGCACCGCGGCTGGAACCAGGCCGATCCTCTGCACGACACCTACCGCGCACTCAGCGAACTCCACCAGATCACCGGGCCGGTGCCGACCATCCTCATCGGCCATTCCATGGGCGGCAGAGCAGCCCTGCGCGCAGCCTCCCACCCCCAAGTACACGGAGTCCTCGCTCTCGCCCCCTGGCTTCCGCCAGGCGAACCCGCCAAGCAACTGAGCGGAAAGAACGCCGTCGTCGTGCACGGCGAGCGCGACCGGGTCACCAGCCCCCGCGCCTCCGCCGACTACGTCCACCGGGCCCGAACGACCGGAGCCCGCGCCGGTGTCATCCTCATCCGCGACGGGGACCACGCCATGCTCCGCCGCTCCGGCCTCTGGCACCACACCGTCGCCACCGTCGTCACCGACCTCCTGCGCCCGGAGGCGCCGCCCTCCGGCCTGACCAACGCCAGCTACACGGCCACCGACCCCCTCACCCTGTGACGACGCCACCCAGCATGGCGACGCTCGGGACGCCTGTCCGTGGCCGGACCGATCGCCATGCGCCCCGGCTCCCGGACCGACCGTGCCACCGCCTGCGCACCCACCAGGCGGGCAGAGATGAACGTCGCAGCGCGGACGAGCGGGACTTCAACGACAGCGAAGGTTGATCGCCCAGGTCAGCGCAGTGCGCTGAGTGAGTAGAGAGTGCCCAGTGCGGCAGCCAGGATGCCGAGGAGGAATCGGAGGAGGGTCTCGGGCAGGCGCGGTTGGAGGCGCGCGCCGAGGTAGCCGCCGATGAGACCGCCCAGGCCGCAGGCCAGGCCGAGCGGCCAGTCGGGGGCGATGCTGCCGCGGTGGGCCAGGGACAGCAGGGCGTAGGTGGAGGCGCCGACCAGCGACGTGGCGAAGGTGGAGGCGAGCGCGGCCGGGGCGACCCTGGCGACGGGGACGCCGCGTCCGACGAGGAGGGGCCCGAGGATCGAGCCGCCGCCGATGCCGTAGATGCCGCCGACGACACCGACCGCGAGCGCCAGACCGGTCACCGTCCGGGGGCTGGGTTCGGGCCGTCGGTTCTCCGGGGACGTGGGGCGCAGTGTCCGGGCGATGAGCCAGAGGCCGAGGGGCAGCATCAGCGCGGCGACCAGGAGGCGGAAGACGCGGGGGCCGGGCAGGGCGAACACGCGGATGACCGCTCCGACGACCACGCCGGGCAGGGTGCCCAGCACGAGGCGGCGTACGAGCGGCCCGGCCAGGGCGCCGCTGCGCCGGTAGCGCAGCAGGGCGCCCGGTCCCGCCACCACGTTGTAGAGCAGGTTGGTGGGCGTGACGGCCGGGCTGGGCACGACGAAGACGCTGAGCTGCACAGGGAGCAGGAACACCGCTCCGGAGACGCCGACCGGCGCGGTCACCACGGCTATCAGCATTCCGGCCGCGAGGCCGGCCACCCCCAGCTCCCACCCCATCTGATGCCCCTGCCCTCGTGGCCCGCCCCGATTGTTCGGGCGACAGCGTAGAGCGCCCGTTCGATCCCTGGCCTGTGTGATCACAGTTCGACGGCACACGCTCAACCCCCGCTGCCCCAGGACAGCGGCGAGCACGAGCACGGGGGATGACCCGCACATCCTGACCGCCCTCGGCATCGATCCGGCCGCCCAGGACCCGCCCCCGCCGGGCCCCTCCGCACGTCCGGCCACCGGACCGCGCACCACCCCGCGACCCAGCAGCCCTGCTCGGCGTGTGGCGCCCCGGCCGTGGCCGTCTGCCGGCGCCGGGTGCTCGGCCCCGGTCTGCGCTGGCACGATGCGGGCCGCGATCGCATGGTGGTCGCATGCCGGATGTGAGGCCGGGCCGCTACCACCTGACGCTCGCCGCGGGCGGGCGGACGATGCTGCACGGCTGGTGGGACGTCGAAGGTGTGGCCCGCCGGAAGTTCATCGCGTGGATCGGGGAGCGCGGCAGCATGCCCGGCGCCCGGATCACGCTCACCGACGAGGAGACGGCCGAGGTATTGGCGACGTGGCCGCAGCGCCCGGAATGATGGAGGTGAGGGCCCGGGGCCGGGCGTGGGAATCCGGGCCCTCACGAGGGATCACGCCTGCTGAGGACAGGCACTCGGGCGCGATGCCGTGCTCAACGACCGGCCCCGGGACAGGTCACGCCGCTCGGGGAAGCGAGCATGAGCTGGTTGGCACCGGCGATCCCGGCCACCGTCAGGGTGCCTGCTCCCCGGGCCGCCGCTGCCCGACCCGCAACCGCGCTCTCACCAGCGCCTTGGCCGGGAGCCGCGCAGGGCGTGGGCCGATGCGACCCTGAGGGTCTGCGGCGGGTGATCATCGGTCGGGGCCGGGTTCGAGGATAGGATCCGGCGGGCGGGGCAGGAGGCGCGTGTGACCGGACCGGAGATCGACTACCAGGCGCTGTTCGCCGTCACGCCCAGCCCCTATCTGGTCCTGGATCCTGCCCTGGTGGTCGTCGACGTCAACGACGCCTATCTGCGGGTCACCGGCCGTACACGGGACGAACTGATCGGCCGGAACCTGTTCGAGGTTCATCCCGACAATCCGACCGACCCGGACGCCGACGGGGTGCGCAACCTGAACGCCTCCCTCCAGCGCGTGCTGTGGTCCAAGGAGCCGGACACCATGGCCGTGCAGAAGTACGACATCCCGGTGTCCGGCCGCCCGGGTGTGTTCCAGGTGAAATGGTGGTCGCCGATCAACACCCCCGTCCTCGGGCCGGACGGCGAGGTCGCGTGGATCATTCACCGGGTGGAGGACATGACGGAATTCGTACTCACCCGCCCCCTCACCGCGCGCCCCGGTGACCCGGACAGGGAACGGGACGCGCTGGAGGGCGAACTCTTCGCCCGGTCAAAGGAGTTGCAGCGCCTGAACGAGGAACTGCGCGAGGCCCGTGACCAGGAGCGGGAGACGGCCCTCACCCTGCAGAAGGCCATGCTGCACTCGCCCGACCTGAAGGGGGCACCGCGACATCGCTGTGCGTTACATGCCGGCCGTCCGGTCGCTCAACGTCTGCGGCGACTGGTACGACGTGGTGGACCTGTCCGAGGACACCTTCACGGTCGCGGTCGGCGACGTGGTCGGCCACGGCCTGGAGGCCGCCGCCGTGATGGGCATGCTCAGAAGCGCCCTGTCCGCCGCGGTCCGCGCCATTCGCACGCCCGGCACGGCGATGGACGTCCTGAGCGGTTATGCCCGTACCTTCGAAGGCGCACTGGCCACGACCGCGGTCAAAGCCGTCGTCGACACCCGCCGCCGACAGATCACCTACACCAGCGCCGGCCACCTGCCACCCGCCCTCGCCCGCCGTGACGGCGCCGTCCTCCTCCTCGACCAGGCCACCACGCCACCACTGGGCGTCCCCGTCGACGTCGACCGGCGCCTGCAGGCCACCCTCCCCTACACGCCCGGCGACACGCTCGTGCTCTACACCGACGGACTGATCGAGCGCCGCGGCGAGGACATCGACGCCGGGCTGCACCGCCTCACCGACATCCTCGCCCGCCACGCCCACCTCGATCCCGACGCCCTGGCCGACACCCTGCTCGCCCACCTCGGCGTCTCCGACGGCGGCCGCGACGACATCGCGCTGGTCGTCGTCCGCCTGTAGGCCGGCCTCGACGCAAGGGGATGAGCCGTGCGGCAATCCGCCAGGCGGTGCGGCCCCGATACGCGGTGGCGGCGGCTGCTCAGGTGCTATGAGTGCTGGGCGTGGCCGGGGGTCCGCCGGACGCCGATGGCTGCCAGGGCGGCGCCGGCCGTGCAGAGGACTCCTGCGGTCAGGACGGCGGTGTGGACGCCGTTCATGAAGGCGGTGTGGCTGCCCTCGATGATCGCGGACTTGAGCTGTGCGGGTGTGCCGGTGGTGACGGGTGCGATGCCCATGGCGACCGCGTCCTTGGCCTCCAGCAGCGCGGACGCAGCGGGGGCGGGGACGCCTGCCGAGGTGAGTTCGCCGGTGAGGGTGGTGCTGACGCGGCCGGAGATGAGGGAGACGAGGACGGAGGTGCCCAGCGCGCCTCCGATCTGGAGGGCGGTGGCCTGCAGGCCACCGGCGACACCGGCGTCCTTGACGGGGGCGTTGCCGACGATGGCGTCGGAGGAGGAGGCCATCACCATGCCGACGCCGAGGCCTAGGGCGATGAACGGCGGCCACATGAGGCTGTAGGCGCTGTCCGCCTCCCAGGTGAGCATGGTGAAGCACGCGACGGCCTGGAGGGCCATGCCGAGGGGCATGGTGAGGCGCGGCCCGAACCGGTCGGTGAGCGCGGCACCGAGCGGGGAGGCCGCGACGGAGGCGAGGCTGAGGGGCAGGGTGCGGACGCCCGCCTCCACGGGGGTGAAGCCGCGGACGTTCTGCAGGTAGATCATGACGAAGAAGATCACGCCGAGCAGGACGAAGAAGTTCAGGGCGGTGATGACGGTGCCGATGGTCAGGGCCGGGTTGCGGAACAGGCGCATCGGCAGCAGGGGCGAGGCGACCCGGGTCTGCCACCAGCCGAAGAAGACGAGGACGAGAAGGCCGGTGCCGATGGCGCCGAGGGTGCCGGCGGAGGTCCAGCCCCAGGTCTCTCCCTTGACCACGCCGAAGACGAGGGCGAGCAGTCCCAGGGCGAGCAGGACGACGCCGAGGGTGTCGAACTTCTCCCGGGCGGCGTGCTCGTTCCTGCTCTGCGGGAGGACGGCCGCGCTGAAGGCGAGGGCGATGACGCCGATGGGGGCGTTGATGTAGAAGACGGACTCCCAGCTGACGTGCTGGACGAGGAAACCGCCGACGATGGGGCCCAGGGCGGTGGAGACCGAGGAGACCATGGCCCAGATCCCGACGGCCATGCCGAACTTCTTCGGCGGGAAGACGGCGCGGAGCAGGCCGAGGGTGTTCGGCATCAGCAGGGCGCCGAAGAAGCCCTGGAGGGCGCGGAAGGCGATGACTCCCTCGATGGAGCCGGTCAGGCCGATGGCGACGGAGGCGAGGGTGAAGCCCGCGACGCCGACGAGGTAGAAGGTGCGGCGGCCGAAGCGGTCGCCGAGTTTGCCGCCGAGGATGAGGGCGGCGGCGAGGGCGAGCAGGTAGGAGTTGGTGACCCACTGCAGATCGGCGGTGGAGGCGCCCAGGTCGCGGCCGATCTCGGGGTTGGCGATCGAGACGACGGAGCCGTCGAGGCCGACCATGAACAGGCCGAAGGCGACGGCGGCCAGGGTCAGCCAGGCATGGGAGCGGCGGCCGTGCGCCGTTTCGGCGGGCGGGGAGTGGGACGGTTCGGCAAGGGTGCCGGCGGAGGGCATGTGGGTGTGTTCTTTCGTCGTGATCAGACGCCGAGCCCGCGCACGGCGCCGCGGGGGCGCCCGGCTGCGACTGGCAGGGGAGGAAGGGGCAGCGCAAAGGCCCCGGCGTGCTCACCGGACACACTCCGGCGTGCCCGGTGAGCACGCCGGGGCGCTGAAGAGGTTCAGCGCGCGGCGTGCAGGTGCTCGCTGAGCGACTGGAGGGAGCCCAGGGCGGAGCCGAGGGCGTCGAGTTCGCCGTCGGTCATCGTCCGCAGGATCTGTGCGGCTCGGTCTCCCATGAGCTGCGTGACCTCGCCGACGCGCCGTTGCGCGGCCGGGGTGAGGTACAGGTGGGCGATCCGCTTGTCGGCGCCGTCCTGGCGGCGCTCGAGGAGCCCCTGCTCGGTGAGCTGGGTGACCAGCGCGCTGACGTTGTTCGGCTTCATCCGCACCGCTTCGGCGGCCTCACGGACCGTGGTGCCGCCATGGGTCTCGACGTACCGCAGCAGCGTGAGCTGGGCGTCGGAGGGCTTGGGGTGCGGATAGTGCTGGTCGACGTGCCGTTCAAAGGCCCGGGTCAGCGCGGGCAGGCACGCCACGAGGCCGAGGGCCAGGCGGTCGATGTCCTGGGAGGACGCGCTGTGCGGGGACATACCGCGACTTTAGCTATCCATAGATACCTATGTCAAAAGACTCATTGCTTCCAGCGGTCATCGGCGCCGGGCTCAGGACCGGGCGAAGACACGCCGCCCGCCCACGAACGTCTGCTCCACCCGCGTCGCCCCGATCTCCTCAGGCGGCCCGGCGAACGGGTCACGGTCGAGCACCACCAGATCCGCCAGGTGCCCGGCCGTGACCGTGCCCGTGCGGTCGTCGAGCCCGTTCACGTACGCGCTGCCCGCCGTGTACGCGGCGAGCGCGTCCCCGAGGCCGATCCGTTGCTCCGGCAGGAACACCTCCGTCCCCTCCGGGGCGTCCGGCAGCACCCGGTTGACCGCCACGTGGATGCCCTCGATCGGGTCCGGGCTGCTCACCGGCCAGTCGCTGCCCGCCGCCAGCGTCGCCCCCGACCGCAGCAGCGCCCCGAACGGGTACTGCCACGCCGCCCGCTCCGCTCCGAGGAACGGGATGGTCAGCTCGTCCATCTGCGGCTCGTGCGCCGCCCACAGCGGCTGCATGTTCGCGCTCGCGCCCAGCTCCCGGAACCGGCCGATGTCATCGGGGTGCACGACCTGGAGGTGCGCGAGGTGCGGCCGGGTGTCGGTGCGCCCGTTCGCCGCGCGCGCCGCCTCCACCGCGTCCAGCGCCTCCCGCACGGCCCGGTCGCCGAGCGCGTGGAAGTGCACCTGGAAGCCGTGCGCGTCGAGCGCGGTGACGTACTCCTTCAGCTCCTTCGGCGGTACGAAGCTGATGCCGCTGTTGTCGGAGGCGCAGCCGCAGCCGTCGAGGTACGGGCCGAGCAGGGCGGCCGTGCCGTTCTCCGCGACACCGTCCTGCATGATCTTCACGCTCGTGCAGCGCAGCCGGCCCCGCGTCCCGGACGCGCGCCGCGCCAGCAGCTCCCCGATCTGCTCGGTGCCGCGCGCCCGGTCCCACCACAGCGCGCCGACCACCCGCGCGGTCAGCCGGCCGTCGTCCGCACAGGCGAGGTAGGCGTCGGTCGGATCGGTGAGGTTCGCGTGCTCGCCGAGCAGCGCGTCCTGCCAGGCCGTGATGCCGAGCGAGTGCAGCAGCTCCTGGGCACGCAGCAAGCCCTCGATCAGCTCGGCGCGGGTGACCGGCGGCAGCAGGCGCCCGACGAGGTTCGCGGCGCCTTCCTGAAGCATGCCGGTGGGCCGTCCGCCGGCGTCGCGTTCGATGCGTCCGTCGGCCGGGTCGGGGGTACGGGCGTCGATCCCGGCTCGCTCCAGGGCCAGGGAGTTGACCCAGGCGCCGTGGTGGTCGCGGTTGACCAGATACACCGGCCGGTCCGGCACCAGCGCGTCCAGCTCGGCGGCGGTGGGCAGCCCGCCGGGGAACGCCTCCATCGCCCAGCCGCCGCCCGTGATCCACTCGGCGTCGGCGTGCTCACGGGCGTACGCGGCGATCCGCTCCCGGTACGCGGCGAGCGTCGTGTGGCCGCTCAGATCGCACTGGCCCAGTTCCATCCCGCCGCCGACCGGATGAGCGTGCGCGTCCTGGAACCCGGGGATCAGCAACTTGCCAGCCAGGTCCACGACTTCGGTACGCGGGCCGATCAGGTCCCGGACCTCGTCGTGGCCAACGGCGACGATGCGCTCCCCGCGCACGGCCACCGACGTGGCGCGAAAACGAGCAGGCGAACCGGTGTGGACCGGACCGCCGGTCAGGACGAGATCGGCGGGTGCGGTGTCGGTCATGGTGGGACAACTCCTCGTACAAATACGGCGGTTACAGCGGTCGAAGGGGCGGGCGAGGGGCCCGTCCCGGTCAAGGGGCGTCGGGACCGGCGAGGACGATCGCGTCGGCGTCCGTACCGCGCCCGGTGGTGAAGTAAGGGGAGCGACGCCGGTACTTGGCGTACGCCGCCATGGCGAGCCCGGAGACGACGATCGCGAGCGGCACCGCCAGCATGAACCAGCCGTTGTCCGGGCTCAGTGCGAACCCGTCGCCCATCGTCGCGTAGTCCCGCCCGAGGTACACGCCGATGCCCAGCAGCGCGAGCCCGCTCACGCCGGGGGCGACGACCGCCCGCAGCGCCTCGCGCGGCGCCGTCCGCACCAGCGCGCGGAAGCGGACCGCGCAGGCCAGCGCAGTCAGCCCGTAGTACAGGGCGACGACCAGGCCGATGGAGTTCACGGCCGCGAGGATCATCTCGTTCAGCTTCGGGATCGCGAGCGCCAGCAGCGCGAGGCCCGCCGAGATCGACGTGACGAGGACCGTGCCGAGCGCGGGAGAGCCGTAGCGCGGGCTGATCCGGGTCCACGCCCGGCCCATCGTGCGGTCCCGGCCCATCGCGAGCAGGCCGCGCGCCGTCGGGATGACGCTGGACTGGAGCGAGGCGACCGCCGAGAACAGCAGCGCGAGCAGCGGCAGGCTCGCCCACGGCTCGTCCGCGAGCTTCGCGCCCAGGTACGTGAGCGCCTGCGGGCCCTGCTCGATCAGCTCGGGCAGGGACATCTCCCGCTGGAACGCCACCGACCCGTACAGGAACAGCGCCAGCATCGTGAACAGCGCGATGAACCCGCCGCGTCCCGCGTCCCGCACGTCCTTGGTCTCCTCGGTGACGCTGAACGCCGCGTCCCAGCCCCAGAAGAAGAACACCGCAAGGACGAGACCCTGCGCGAAGCCGGTGCCGTCGTGCACGGCGAAGGGGTTCAGCCACGCCCAGGAGAACGCGTGCGAGCCGGTGACCAGTGCCCAGCCGCAGAACCCGAGCAGTACCGCGTACTCGAAGACCAGCAGCCACGTCTGGAGGCGGGTCGCCTTGCGGATGCCGGTGACCGCCGTGACCGTCACCGCCACGAGCACGACCAGGCCGACGACCGTGGACAGCGCCGTCGAGTTCGGGTCGAGCCGCAGCCCCGCCACCGAGGTGAGACGGGCCTTGTTCGCGAACTGGAGGAACACCGAACCGGTCACGGCCGTCGTGTACGCCATGAAGACCAGGGTGCCGACCAGCGTGACCCAGCCCGTCAGGAAACCCAGCCACGGCCCGAGCGAACGCCCGACCCAGACATAGCCGCTGCCCATGTTCTGCTCGTCGCGGTTCAGCCGCGCGTACGCGGTCGCGATGCCCAGGATCGGGACGAACGCGACCAGCAGGACCGCCGGCGCCTGAAGACCGACCGTCGCCGCCAGCGAGCCCATCCCGATGCCGATGCTGGTGGTCGCGGCGGTGCTGGAGGCGGCGACCGCGACGCCGTCCACGACACCGAGGGAACGGCGCAGACCCGGGGGTTCGCTTCTCATGGGCAGGCTCCTGAGACCGGAGAAAGGGAGGTGCGGGGACGGAGGATGCGATCAAACCGGCCTTGTCAGCAGTGCGTCAATGGTGTTGACATAAGCGTGGCGCCGGACGGCGTCGTGGCGACGGAGAGGGGCGGGCGGGCATGGGCGAGGGACGGGTCCCGGCGGAGCGCAGACGGCGCAGGCCGACGCGGTCGGGCGTGCTGCTGTCCGAGGACGTGATCGTGGACTGCGCGCTGCGCCTCGTCGGACGGCACGGGCCCGACGCGCTCAGCGTACGCAGGCTCGGCGCGGCCCTCGGCTGCGACCCGAGCGCCCTGTACCGGTACTTCCACAACACCGACGACCTGCTGCTCGCCGTCGCGGACCGGATCATCGGCGATGCCATGGCCGGTTTCGAGCCCGAGGGCGGCGCGTGGCACGAGGGGCTGCGGGAGATGGGGCTGCGCATCCATCGCGGCTACCGCGCGCATCCGCGTGTCGCCGCACTGGCGGCGTTCCGGGTGACCCGGCGTCCGCATGAGTTCCGGGCCGTCGACACCGGGATCGGGCTGCTGCTGCGGGCCGGGTTCGCGCCCGCGGACGCCGTGCGGTGGTACGCCGTGTTCGTCGACACCGTGCTGGGGCATGCGGCGCTGGACGCTGCGTACGCGGCCCTGCCGCAGGGGAAGCGGGCGGCGGACGATCTCGCGTGGGGAGCGGTGTACGCGGGGCTGCCTGAGCGGGAGCATCCGCATGTTGCGGCGGTTCGGCCGCATCTTTCGCAGATGGCGGGGAGTTCGTTCGTGGGAGCGCTGGATCTGCTGATCGAAGCGCTGCGCGCTGCCGCGCGGTAGGGGGATCTTCAGCGGGCGGTGCCCCGCGGGGTGCCTGTCGACCGTGCCGCTCGTCGAACCCGGCGTACCCGCCTCCGAGTACCGGGCTCTCCACGGGCTCAGCCGTCCAGGCGTGGTTGGGGCGAGCCCAGGGGTTGGGGGATCGTGGTGCCTCTGCAGTGCTCCCCGCCAGCACGGGGGCGTTCCGCTGGCGGCGCCGGGTGGGCTGCCCGTGGTCAGGTCCTCCCCGCCGCGCCGACCAGGGACGGCGAGACCTCCGGTGGCGTCCTGGACCCGGTCGCCATCGTGATGGGTGCGCGCCTGCCCCTCCTGCACTGCCACGCCTTCGCCCTCACCGTCGCCCATCCGGGGCTGTACGCACTCGTCCCCGCAGCTGCCGCCGGTCGGCCCCGACCAGGTCAGCCGGATCGATCGGGTCGTGGATGCGGGCGTCGTCCCCGACCAGGTACGGGAAGGCGCCCAACGAAAGGTTTCAGCAAGGAACTTGAAAGCAACGGAAAGAAGCCGCACGGGCGGCCGGTCCGCACCTCCGGTACGGCGTCTCACGGGTTGACGGTTCAACCGAGCGGCCCGGCACGGCGGTCGTCCGCTCCGGATGCAGGCGGGCGGCGGGTCCCCTACCGTGGTAGGCGGAGCGCGCGTCCAGGGTTCCCCTCCGTGCCGCCGGGGCCGCGGCCGCCGGACCGGTCACCGCGCCCACCACCCCAGGAGAGCTCATGGCCACGGTTCCCGCCGCCCACCGCCCCCTCCCGGTGTACCTCCTCGCCGGCGTCCGGCTCTGCAACGGAGCCGCCGGCCTGCTCGCGCCGGAACTGCTCGTCCGCCGGTTCGAACCGGACCGCGAACCGCCCGGTCCGGCGGGCGTCTACGCCTTCCGGCTCTTCGGCGTCCGCACGGTGCTGCTCGCACTCGGCCTGCTCGGCCACCACGGCGGCCGGCTGCGGGACGACCTGCTGGAAGGCGTCCTGATCCACGCCAGCGACACGGTGACGGCGGCCACGCTCGGCGTCCGCGGACTCGTCCCGCCCCGCACCGCGGTACTGACCACGCTCGTCTCGGCCGTCAACACCGGGCTCGCCGTGAGCGGCGCCCGCGCCCTGCGCACCCCCGCCGGGTGCGGCTCTCCGCGGCACGCGCGGGCCTGAACACGCGGTCCGGTGCCACCACGCGACGGAGACCGGAGCCAGGCAAGGAGCATCCCCATGACCACGCACCGATCCGCCGGACGGCGGGCCCCGGCCGGATACCGCACCTCGCTGCCCTGGCGGCTCCTCACCGGCGCCGCCGCGTACGTCGACCGCCGCCTGGGCTGGGACCGACTGCCCGTCCCGGCGGGCCTGTTGACCCTGCTCGGCCTGCGCGTCCGGCTCAGGCAACGGAACCTGTACGACACCGGCGGGCTGCCCGCCGCCGGCCGGCCCGAACCCGAACCGCCGTCCGCGGGCCACGCCGTCAACCGGACCGCCGACGGCAGCCACAACGACCTCGCCGACGCCCGCATGGGCATGGCGGGCACCCGCTTCGGCCGGAACATCCCGCTCGACGCCATCGCGCCCGCGGCGCCCGACGACGTCCTGTCCGCGCCCAGCCCGCGGGAGGTGAGCCGCGCGCTGCTCACCCGCGACCGGTTCATCCCCGCCGGATCCGTCAACTCGCTGGTCGCCGCCTGGCTCCAGTTCATGATCCGGGACTGGTTCAGCCACGGCACCAGCCCCGCCGACCGGCCCTGGGAAGTGCCCCTGGTCGAGGACGACCCGTGGCCGGAACGACCGATGCGCGTCATGCGGACCCCGGACGACCCGACCCGTGACCCGCACGCGCCCACCGGCACCCCGGACACCCGCGTCAACGTCTCCTCCCACTGGTGGGACGCCTCCCAGATCTACGGCCGGAACACGGCCGAGCAGCAGCACCTGCGCACCGGTGAACGCGGCAGGCTGCGCCTGTGGGACGGCGACCGGACGCCCGTCCCCGCCGACCCGGACCAGGACCCCACGCGGGTCCCCGGCTTCTGGCTGGGCCTCGCCATGATGCAGGACCTGTTCACCCGGGAGCACAACGCGATCTGCGACCACCTGCACGCCGCCTACCCGTCCTGGGGCGACGAGGAGCTGTTCCAGCGCTCCCGGCTGGTCAACTCCGCGCTCCTCGCGAAGATCCACACCGTGGAGTGGACGCCGGCCGTGATCAGCCACCCCACCACCGTCCAGGCACTGCGCGCCAACTGGTGGGGCGTCGCGGGCGAACGCGTCCACGACCTGTTCGGGAGGATCAGCGGCAGCGAGGTCGTCAGCGGCATCCCCGGCGCCGGCACGGACCACTACGGCGTGCCGTACGCACTCACCGAGGAGTTCGTCGCGGTCTACCGCATGCACCCGCTCGTCCGGGACGACTGGCACCTGCGCTCCGCCGCCGACGACACGACCCTGCGCCACTGCACCCTGCGCGACATCTCGGGCCCGGGAGCGGTGAAGTTCCTGGAGACCACGGAGACGGCCGACCTGCTCTACAGCTTCGGCACCCTGCCCCCCGGCCTGGTCACCCTGCACAACTTCCCGCGGTTCCTCCAGGAGTTCGAGCGGCCGGACGGGCACCTCCAGGACCTGGCCGCCACCGACATCCTGCGCTGCCGGGAACTGGGCGTGCCCCGCTACAACGAGTTCCGGCGGCTGCTCGGGCTCCGGCCCGCGGAGAGCTTCGCCCGCCTGGCGGACGACCCGGCGACGGCCGAGCGGATCGAGCGGCTCTACGACGGCGACATCGAGAAGGTCGACCTGATGATCGGGCTGTACGGCGAGAAGCGGCCGGCCGGGTTCGCCTTCAGCGACACGGCGTTCCGCATCTTCGTCCTGATGGCCTCGCGCCGGCTGAACAGCGACCGCTTCTTCACCTCCCACTACACTCCCGAGGTCTACTCCCGGGCGGGCCTGGCCTGGATCGACGCCAACGGCATGGGCAGCGTCCTGCTGCGCCACCACCCCGGGCTGCGCCCCGCGCTCGCCGGGCTGCCCAACGCCTTCGCGCCGTGGCACAGCGCCGCGCGGCGGAAGCCGTGAGGTGGTGACCGCCGGACGGACGGGCCGGGAGCCGGAACACCGGGCCGCCCCGGCCGCCGCGCGGCGCACCGGGCTGCGGGCCCGGGCCGGCGCGTTCGGCGGCGGCCGGCACCTGGTCCCGAGGTCGTCGCGGAGCTGACCGGGCGCGTCGCCGACGTAGACACCCTGCCGAGCCATGTCCGCGGTCCTTCTCGCCACGGTTCTGGCGTCCGGCATCACCACGGGCAGCCCGAGGTCAGCCGCCACCCGAGCCGGCCGAAGCCGAACCACCGGAAGTCCAGCGGGAGTTGAGTCGCGGCCGATCGCGCGTGCTGCGCTCGGTGCGCAGCTCCACCACGACCCCAGCCGGGCCGAGCAGGGCCTCCAGTGCGTCGGCGAGCCGCTGCGGGTCGCCGCCGAACGGAAGCGCGAGCCGCTCCCGGACTCCCCGCAGGACGAGTTCCAGCGCGAGCGTGGAGACGGCCGGCCTGTAGTCCCCCTGATACGGCTCCACCACCTTGTGCGTCAGCCGCACCTCACGCAGATTCTTGACGGGCAGCCAGTCGTCCGGCCCGGCGGTCCGGACCAACCGCAGGGACGCGGGCACCCCGGCCGGTGCGAACTCCACCCGCAGGATGTCCCGGGCCCGGGACAAGGCCAGCGCCGGCCAGCCGATCAGGTACTCCAGCCCGGCGATCAACCCCACCACCACGAACACGGTCGACGCCCCAGCCCCGGCCAGCGCCATCCAGAAGGCGACGAGCAGGGTCGGCACGCCCAGGGCGAGCGGAATGAACAGCGCCGACTTCGCCGAGGTCAGCGCGTTCCACGCCGGCCCGGCCGGGCCGGCACGCAGGACCAGATCCATCGAGTCGGGGCCTTGTCTCAGCAAGGGATCGGTGGCCATGCCTCCAGCGTAGGACCGGTCCGCAAGAACCCCTCAACCACATCCGGTTGGCGGGGGCACCACTGCCGACGGCCCGTAGTCCGCAGTCGGCGGGCGCGGCGGGCTCCCAGGGCTCGAACCAGGGGTCGGGCCACCGCTCGACGGCGGCCGTCAGCGGGTAGAGGACGGCGCCGCGTGTGCTCACGTTCACCGCGAGACCTCCGGCTCCGGCCGCTGCGGATCTCTGCCCTCGACATTACCGAAGCCGGCGAGGGAGTGCCGCCGACGGGTCGGTGACGGCGGTGAACCTGAGAACACCCGCCGGGCGGCGGTACTGCCCTGGCTCGCCTGGTGCCGCAAGCGCGCTGTGACGCCCCCGGCGGTGCCGGCCTGGGTGAAGCGGCCGGCGGTGCCGGTCTCGCAGGGCCCGGCCGCTCGGAGATGGCGATCGACCGGCTGATGGCCCGCCGCGAGGTCCACCTGATGGAGAAGACCCTCGATGTCGTCCAACCCGTTCTCCCGAGCAGGGTTCGTGCGGTGCTGGCCAGGGCGTCGGCGTCGTATGCGCGCATCCCTGTTATGGAGACCTGCCGCTGTCCAGCTGATCAACGCCCCAGGGGCCGAGGTCGGTCCCGGCCAGATCGCCACCTGGGGTGTGGTCGACGCCGATCACTCGGAAGGCTTCGACTTCTCCCGCCCGTACCGCGGGGGATCGAGCAAGCACTTCCCCTTCGACTGGCGTCCCTGACTCTGGTCCTCGAACGCTTCCGCCTCCGGCTAAACGATGTGACCGTCAGTGCGGACGTCTGCCACCGCTGCCGAGCCGTCCGCGCGGCCCAATCGGAGCTCAGGGTGTGCCACCCGGTCGTCTCACCCCAGTGCCACCCCGGAACGTGACGTTCAATCCCGAGGCCGGCGAACAGGCAGGCCGGCACCGACACCTCCGAACCCGGACGTCGCGCAATCCAGCAGGGGACACCGCCCCCATCGACGTCCTCACCCAGATCAGCGCCGCCGGCCCGCGCCCTGCGGGAAGTCGCCCTCGGGCTCCTGGGCGACCACGTACGCGGCTGCGTCACGAACGCCGCCCGCACCGACCGCCCCGCCCGAAGAGAAGTGCGCAGAACTCGCCGCCTCCCTGCGGCGCGCTCTGCGACCGTAGTCATGCGGCGGCGGTCCTTCACCGCTGGCCGCTCCGGTCCCGCACTTACCCCCACCGGGTATATTTACGGGTGATCAGCTGTTTCGCCTCGAGTACGGATGGAAGCCATGACGACAGCCGCCCATCGGCCCGGCGTTTGCGGCGCCGCGCTCCGGTGGACGCGCGCTGCCGTCATCGCGCTGGTGGCCGCGCTCGCCGTCGTCATCCACCACGAGACGGCCGACGCCATCACGCACGCGCCACCTGCCCGGTCCTCGGCGGGCATGCACCACACGGCGACGCCGGCGATGTCCGGCCACACGAGCGGTCATGCCGTGCTGTCCGGCGTCACGGCTCCGACCGCGGCGCACGACGACAACGGTGCGTGCTCCAGCACGGCGATGCAGCACTGCTCCGCCGCCGGGGCCGACAGCCTGGAACTCGCGCCTCCACACCAGACAGCGCCCGCCGGCGCTCCGGCTGTCCCCCCTGGCACAGCCGCCGGTCGGGACGTCCCCGGCACCACAGGCCGGGCACCGCCCGATCTTTCCGTCCTGTCCCGATTGCTGCTGTAGGCCGCGCCCACGGCCGCACGCGCTCGCGCGTGCGCTCAGCCGTGCCCACACGCGAGTCGAAACCAACAGCACTGTCGAGACGAAGGACCCCTGTCGTGACCATCATGAACCGCCGCTCCGTCCTGCTGGCCGGGCTCGGCGTCGCCGGCGCGGGCGCGCTCGCCGCCTGCAGCACCTCCAGCAGCACGCCTGCCCTGGTCAGCCCCTCCGGGTCGGCCGTCGCCGCCGCCGACAAGAAGCGCACCCAGACCGGCAGGACACACGATGTGGCCTTGACCGCCACGCAGGCCAGGGCCGACCTGGGCGCCGGGATCACCGCCAGGACCTGGGCCTTCAGCGGCCAGGTCCCGGGCAAGGAGCTTCGTATCCCGGCCGGTGACACGCTGGCCGCCACACTGTCCAACCAACTGCCGCACCAGGCGACCACCTCCATCCACTGGCACGGCATCGCCCTGCGCAACGACATGGACGGCGTACCGCCGGCCACTCAGACCGCCGTGCGGGCAGGACGCAACTTCACCTACCGGTTCACCGCGGACGCTCCCGGTACCTACTTCTTCCACCCGCACGTCGGCGTACAGCTCGACCGGGGCCTGTACGCGCCGCTGATCGTGGAGGACCCCAAGGAGCCACTGTCCTACGACGAGGAGTGGGTAGTCGTCCTCGACGACTGGCTCGACGGCGTCACCGGCACCCCGGACGACGTCTTCGCCGAGCTGGGGCACGGCATGGGCGGGATGCACATGAGCCACGACTCCACCGACCCGTCCAGCTCCTCCGACCACGACACGGACGACATGGGCGGCATGAACATGAGCGGCGGCATGGACGGCATGAGCAGCTCCCCGTCCGCCTCACCCCTCAGCGGGGGCATGGGCGGGACGTTCATGCTGATGGGCGCCCAGAGCCCACTGCTCGGGGGCGACGCCGGAGACGTGAGGTACCCGCATCACCTGATCAACGGTCGCGTTCCCACCGACCCGGCGGTCTTCCGCAGCAAGCCGGGCAAGCGCGTCCGGCTGCGCCTGATCAACGCCGGCGGTGACACCGCCTACCGGGTCGCCCTCGGCGGCCACAAGCTGACCATCACCCACACTGACGGCTTCCCCGTCCGACATCAGCGGGTCGACGCCCTGCTGATCGGCATGGGCGAACGCTACGACGCCCTCGTCACCCTGGACGACGGCGTCTTCCCCCTGGTGGCGCTGGCCGAGGGCAAGAACGCCACCGGCATGGCCGTCATCCGCACCGGCTCCGGCAGCGCCCCGAAGGCGAACGTCCGTCCGAGCGAACTGGACGGCATGCTCATGGCCGCATCGCAGCTGCGCGCGGCGGACGACGTCCGGCTGGCGTCGAAGAAGGCCGACCGGGTTCACCGCATCGAGCTGACCGGCAGCATGATGACCTACGACTGGGCCATCAACGGCCGGCGATTCGACATGAACGACCCGACCGCGCATCCGGTCACCGTCGAGGAGGGCCAGCGGGTCCGGCTCGACTTCGTCAACACCACCACCATGTGGCATCCGATGCACCTGCACGGCCACACCTACCAGCTCGGCAGCAGCGGACCGCGCAAGGACACCACGATCATCCTGCCGAAGAAGACCGTGTCGGTGTACTTCGACGCAGACAACCCGGGCCAGTGGATGCTGCACTGCCACAACGCCTACCACGGCGAAGCGGGCATGATGGCGCTGGTTGCCTACCGAGGCTGATCCCCTGCAGGCCCCTGCGGTGCCGGATCCAGCCCCAGCCAGAGACCGAGTTCAACGGGGAGGTCCGGCATCGCCGCTGCCGGAACAGCCCGCCCTGCTGCACGGTCACCTGGGTATCGGTTGCAAGGGCCGGACGAGGATCGGCGTCGGGTGCCGAGTTCACAGGGCATGGCGCCGGGGCCGCATCCAGGCTTCTGATCAGCGCCAGGCGGAGGCCGGGGTGGTTGCGCGGGCGCGCCTGCCGCATCTGGCCTTGGACGGCGTCCTCACCTGCGCCGGCGTCCCCTCGCTGCCCTCCGTACGTCACCGCGTCGGCTCACCCCGGGGAGGCGTCGGCCGGGCAAGCAGGTTCCCGCGTCGGCCGGCGGCTCGCTGGACGCGCGCATGCTGCCAGTGGTGGTGCGGGACGGGGAGTGGCCGGTCCTGGGTGCGGAGCCGCTGAAGGACGCGGCGGACGCCGGGCACGCACCGGCGCTCGCCGGCAGGGGAGGGGCCGCCCGCCCACACTGTCGCGGGCCTGTCGCAGAGCCTGATGGCGACCGTCCATGCCGCTGCCGTCGGCGGCCCGGTCCGTCGGGCCCGCGTGGTCCTCGACCTCGCCTCGGCGGACGCCGTGGTCGGTCTCCCGCTTGCCGAGCGGTTGCGGACGCGCGGTGTCGGCCGCGGCCCTGGGCGGGTGCCGGGCCTGGTCGAGGGTCAGCTTCGATGTGCGGTCACGACGAGCGTTTCGGCAGCGCGAGGTCCGTCTCCGGCGGGCAGGGTCTGGGTGGTGATGCGGGTGAATCCGGCCTCGTCGAGGAGTTTGGCCCATACCTGTTCCTGGAGGACCCAGCGGCGCATGGTGGCCGCCTCGCCGTCGGGGGTTTTGGCACCGATCGTGGTGTGCTGCACGTCGGGGTGGGCGGGTTCGCCGCCGAGGTGGTGGGCGAGGGTGGAGAACACCAGCCGTCCGCCCGCACGGAGTGCTACCGCTGCCGCCGGCAGCAGTTCCCGCGGCTCGGTGAAGTCGGCGGCGCCGAAGACGCTGTAGAGGACGTCGTAGGCGCCCGCCGTGGCGGACAGGTACCGGGCCGCGTCATCACGGACCAGACGCAGCCGGGGGGTGAGGTGGCCGTACAGGTCCTCGGCCGCGGCGTGCTGGGCGGGTGAGGCGTCGACGGCGACGATACGGGCGGGCCGG
Source organism: Streptomyces sp. NPDC025833 (assembly GCF_055558055.1). NCBI lineage: Bacteria > Bacillati > Actinomycetota > Actinomycetes > Kitasatosporales > Streptomycetaceae > Streptomyces > Streptomyces sp. NPDC025833. The sequence goes on along the minus strand of NZ_JBVHNF010000019.1, from coordinate 38,607 downwards.
TGGTGGACGGCCAGGTGGGCGGCGTGCCGACCCGAGCCGGCGCCGAGGTCGCCGATGCAGAGCCCGGTGAGGTCGCCGAGGAGCTCGGCGCCGGGCCCGCCGTCCTGACCCCAGTTCCAGCGGAAGGCGCCAGGCACGGTCCGGTCGGTGGCGTTCCGGGTACTGCCGAAGTGGTGCCAGAGGTCTGTGGTGGGGGTGTTCACCCCGCCCATCCTTCAGAGCGGCGTCGCCCGGCGGGCGGGTTCGGACCGAAATCCCACCCGCGGGTGCTGGGTTGGCCCCGCCCCCCCGCCCGGGGCCCCCCCCCCCCCCCGCCCCGGGGGGGGGTTTGCCCGGGGGGCGGGGCCGCCCCGAGCGACGGCCCCCCCCACCGGCCCGGCGACGGCCCACCCCAACGCGGCGCCCAGAACCAGTC
>NZ_JBVHNF010000019.1:0-38182 GCF_055558055.1 Streptomyces sp. NPDC025833 | reverse complement strand
GGGGGGGGGGGGGGGGCCCCCCCCCCCCCCCCCCCCGCCGCGGGCGCGCCCGGGGGGGGGGGCCCCCCCCCCACCCCCCCCGGGGGGGGGGGGGGCCCCCCCCCCCCCCCGCCCCCCCCACCCCCCCACGCCAGGTCAGTGCGAGTCGTTGCCCGGGTGGCAGGGACCGCACGTAGCGACGTCCGCCCACAGCGGCCAGTCGACGTCCCAGCCATCGGCGGCGCCATGACCGAGTCATACGGGTAGTCGCGCATGAGGAGTCCGACCTGCTTGTCCCACAGGGCGGCCGGCACGGCCTCGCGGGCGGATCGGACCGTGCCGGCCGTCGGGCCGGCGGTCACAGAGGGTTCGGCGACGGTAGCCATGGTGCCTCCGGTGCATCGTGCCCCGCGGCTCGGGGCGACGTGCCCAGCACACCGCGCCGGCCGACCCCACTGTGGTCATTTACCGTGCGATGCAACGCCCTTGCACGGCGTGCAAGAAGTCTCGACGTCCATGGGAAGCGCCTCTACCGTGGAACGCCCCCGGCAGTGCGCTATGGGGAGGGTCCCGTGAGCGCAGACCCGCTCTGGAACAGCAAGACGGCACGCCAGTTGGCCGCACAGCGCCTCCCCGGCGCCCTGATCCGCCTCGGCCGTGAGCACCGCGCCTGGACACTGGCCACGCTCGGGCAGCGGATCGGCTGCTCCGCCGCCACCGTCTCGCGGCTGGAACGCCGCGCGCGGGTGGCCGACTTGCGGCTGGTACACCGAGCGGCCGCCGAAGTCGGCGTGCCCGGTGTCGATCCAGGAGGCCCTGTCGTCCCGGAGGCCTGGCCGAGATCCCGACCTCCTCAGACTGGTGCCGAAGAGACGTGCTTCAAGGCAGTCGACAGGTTGACGGCTACAAGTGTGAGTGGTTGAATACTCACATGAGTAGGGAACGAGTCCGCCAGTTGTCCACCGCCGAGGAGCGTCGCGAGACGGTGCTGCGCACCGCCATCGGCGCGTTCGCGGCACGCGGCTACTGGGGCACCACGACGACCGAGGTGGCCAAGGCGGCCGGCATCTCCCAGGCCTACGTCTACCGGCTCTTCCCCAGCAAGGAGTCGCTGTTCGCGGCCGTGGTCGAGCACTGCTTCGTCCAGGTGCGGGCGAGTCTGGAGAGCGCGGCCGCCGAGGCCACCGGCAGCTCACCGGAGGTGGTACTGAAGGCCATGGGTGACGCCTATGCCCGGCTGATCAGCGACAACGACCTGATGCTGATCCAGTTGCACGCCCAGGCCGCGGCCGTCTCCGAGCCCGCGGTGCGCGAGGTGGTCCGCCGGGGCTACGCGCGGCTCGTGGAGTACGTGCGCGGCGCCTCCGGCGGTAGTGAGGAGCAGATCCAGCAGTTCTTCGCCGTCGGCATGCTGTGCCACCTGATCGTCTCGATGGGCACGGACGAGGCGGACGGGCCGTGGATGCGGACGTTGTCGGCGGGCGTCACGCACTACTGAGCAGGATGGTCGGCGGGGTGCGCCCCGCCCCCTCTTCGGTCGCGAGAATGAGTGGTTGACCACTCATATTTTTGGCTCACGAGAGTGAGTGGTTAACCACTCATGGAGGATGAGATGTCCAGGACTTCCGGAACCATGAGAAACCCCGGGGCCGCGCTCGCGGCCCTGGCCGGGGCGCAGTTCACCGTCATGCTGGCCACCTCGATCGTGAACGTGGCCCTGCCGCAGATCCGCGCGGGCGTCGGTCTGTCGGACAGCGGCACCACGTGGGTGGTCAACGCCTACGGTCTGGCTTTCGGGGCGCTGCTCCTGGCCGGCGGTCGCGCCGCGGACCTGCTGGGCCGTCGGACGGTCCTGCTGGCCGGCCTCGCGCTGTTCGGTGCGGCCTCGCTGGCAGCGGGGCTCGCGTCCGCCTCCGACGTCCTGATTGCGGCCCGCGCCGCCCAGGGCCTCGGGGCCGCGGCGATCGCCCCGGCTGCCCTGGCCCTGGTCATGGATCTGTTCCCGCCCGGCCCCGCACGGGGCAAGGCCCTGGGAGTCTGGGGAGCGGTCTCCGGCGCGGGTGGCGCGGCCGGCGTGCTGCTCGGCGGGGTACTGACCCAGGCGCTGGGCTGGCCGTGGATCTTCTACGCCGTCGCGTTCGGCGCGTTCCTGGTCCTGGCCGCGGCCGCCGCCTTCGTGGCCGCGGCGCCGGTGCGGGAGAGCGGGCGGTTCGACGTGCTCGGCACCGCTGCCGTCACGCTCGCGCTGACCGCCCTGGTCTGGGGTCTGACCACGGCCCGCCGTTCCGGCTGGACCGATATACGGGTCCTCGGCGCCTTCGCCGTCGCCGCGGTGCTGACGGTCGCGTTCGTCCGGATCGAGCGCCGCCACCCGAACCCCCTCCTGCCGCCACGCCTGTTCGCCGCGGGTCGGGTCACGGCCGGGAACGTGCTGATGGCGCTGCTGGGCTCGGTCTGGATCGCCTTGTTCTTCTTCCTGCCGCTCTACCAGCAGGAGGTTCTGGGCTCCAGCCCGCTCCTCACCGGCCTCGGCCAACTCCCGCTCGCCGCGGCCAACATGCTCGGCTCCACGCTCGCCCCGCGGATCTCCCGCCGCATCGGCGCCACCGCCACCGTCACCGGCGCGCTGCTCACCGAGGCGGCCGGCCTGCTCTGGCTGTCGCGGATCAGCGCCCACGGCAGCTACGTCGCCGACATACTCGGCCCGAGCATCCTGATCGGGCTGGGCCTGAGCATCGCGTTCGTCCAACTGACCGCGCTGTCCGTCGAGGGCGTCGACCGGCAGGACGCAGGGCTGGCCGGCGGATTGGTCAACACCACCCGTCAGGTCGGCGGGGCGATCGGCCTGGCCGTCCTGGCCACCCTCGCCGGCACCGTCACCGCCCATGCCGCGACCCACCAGCCCCACCTGGAAGCGCTCACCGCCGGCTACCGCACCGCCTTCGGCATCTCGGCCGCGGTGCTGGCCGCCACCGCCCTGCTCGCCGCGGTCCTGACCCGGCGCAGCAGCACCCCCGCAGCAGGGGCATCCGCTCCCGCCGGCACCGCACCCATCGCCACCCACGCCGACTGACCGACCGCCAGACCGGCCCAACCACCAGGCCCAGCACCGGGCCAGTCCACCACCGGATCACCCGAGAGGAACCACCGTCATGTTCACCATCGACGAGACCGCCCCCGTCATCGTCCGCCTGTCCACCGTGATCGACGCCCCGATCGAGACGGTCTGGGCCCTGCACACCGACATCGACTCCTGGGCCGACTGGAACGCCGACGTCGACCAGGCCCAGCTCGACGCCCCGCTGCAGCCCGGCAACTCCTTCCACTGGAAGACCCACGGCCTGGACATCACCTCCACCGTCCGCGAGATCGTCCCCGGCGCGCGACTGGTGTGGGGCGGCCCCGCCAACGGCATCGAGGGCGTCCACGTGTGGACGTTCGAGCAGACCGGCGGCCAGGTCACCGTCCACACCGAGGAGTCCTGGAGCGGCGCCCCCGTCGACGCCGCCGCCCAGGAACTCGGCCAGGCCCTGGAGAACTCCCTGACCACCTGGCTGGCGAGCCTCAAGGCCCGCGCCGAGCAACAGCGCTGACACCACCCCGCCCGGCCCGCAGCCCGGCTCCGCCGCTCACCTCGCCACACGACCGCACGAACTCACCAGAGAGGTCCTGCCATGTCCAGCAAGCCCTACCTGACCGGCCACTACACCCCCGTCGCCGACGAGGTCACCGCCGTCGGCCTGACCGTCGAGGGCACTCTGCCCCCGGAGCTGACCGGCCGGCTGATCCGCAACAGCCACAACCCCAAGCCCGGCGTCACCCCCACCCACTGGTTCAAGGGCAGCGGCATGGTCCACGGCATCCGCCTGCGCGAGGGCCGGGCCGAGTGGTACCGCAACCGCTGGGTCCACACCCCGGCCCTGGACGGCGCCCCCTACCTGACCGACCACGGCCCCGACCTGACCGCCAGCACCGCCGGCACTCACGTCATCGAGCACGCCGGACGCCTGCTCGCCCTGTGCGAGGCCAACTTCCCCTTCGAGCTCACCCCGGAGCTGGAGACGGTCGGCGCCTACGACTTCGACGGCAAGCTGCGCAGCGCGATGACCGCCCACCCGAAGACCGACCCGGTCACCGGCGAGCTGCACTTCTTCGGCTCCTCCCCGTTCCCGCCCTACTTGATGTACTACGTCGCCGACGCCAAGGGCCAGATCACGCACAGCTTCGAGGTGCCCGGCGCCACCGCCTCCCTCAAGCACGACTTCGCCATCACCCGCAACCACGTCGTCTTCGTCGAGGGCACCGTCACCTTCGACCCGACCGAGCACTCCGGCATCCCCTACGGCTGGAACGACGCCCAACCCGCCCGCATCGGCGTCATGCCCCGCGGGCCCCAGGGCGGCGGGAAGATCCGCTGGTTCGCCATCGAGCCGGGCAGCATGCTGCACGCCGCCAACGCCTACGAGGACGCCCAGGGCCGCATCGTCCTGGAGGGTCCGACCGTCGACCGCGAGGGCTTCCAGCTCTCCTGGAACTGGTGGGTCGGCGCCCCCGGCCGCGGAACCGAGCCCAACACCCGCTCCTCCACCCGCCGCTGGGTCGTCGACCTGACCGCCGGCCGCGTCGACGAACAGATCGTCGACGACCTCGCGGTCGAGTTCCCCACCCTCAACGAGGACTACCTCGGCGCGGACAACCGCTACACCTACGCGGTCTCCTTCCCCGACCAGGAGGGCTTCGGCGGCTACGGCATCGTCAAGTACGACCGCACTACCGGCAGCCGCCACATCCACCAGGCCGGCGACGCCCGCCTCCCCAGCGAGGCCGTCTTCGTCCCCGCCGCGGGCGCCACCCGCGAGGACGACGGCTACCTGCTCACCGTCGTCTCCGACCTCAAGCAGGACGCCTCCCAGCTCCTGGTCTTGGACGCCTCCGGTCTGGACACGGTCGCCACCGTCCACCTGCCGCGCCGCGTCACCGGCGGCATCCACGGCTCCTGGATCCCCGACAGCGACCTCGACACCCCCCGCGCCTGAACCACCCCACCGCTCCGGAGACGCGCAAGCAGCCAGCCGACCTGTCCCCGGGGCCGCCCCCAACGTCACTCGACCCACCCGTGAAAGGCCACCACCATGCGCACCCTCACCGCCGCGACTCTCGCCACCGCTACCGCCGTGCTCGTCCTCGCCGCCTGAGGCACCGCCACCCGAGCCCTCGCCGCCGACCAGCCCGCCGGCCCCGGCCACCCTCGCCGCCCAACGCCCGCCAGGGGGCCTCGGCTTTCGTCCGGGCTCACATCACTCAAGGAGAGCCGAGATCTGCTCCCCGTCCCATCGTGCTCTCAAACGGCCAAACGAAGTCCGATCGTCACCCGTGGCCCACGAAATGCAGCAACATGTGGTTCCACATCGGCGCCGCGAGCACCTCGCACGACGCGGCACTGCGGACGCTCCTCATCGAGGTCGGCGACGACGTGGCGCGCAAGATCGACACCTCACGACCGGAACGGTAGTTCCAGCAATCATGACCAAGTTCCATCGATCAGCCGGAGCCCGCTATGACATGAACGCCTTCACTGGTGGCGTTCGACGTCGGTCCAGGTTGTTCGATCCAGTGGCACACGGGCTTCCAGGGCCCTGACGGTGAAGGCCGCCAGCCGAGTCCGCATCTGCTCACGAGTCATCCGCTGTTGGCCGACGAGGTGTTCGACGAGGTCGGCGCGGGTGGCAGCAAGCAGAGCGTGTGCAGTGAAATCACTGTCGGCAAGCCCAGGAATCTGCTCCAGTGCGGCCTGGAGCGTGCTGTGCCACCGCTCGTAGTGTTCTGCCGCGTAAGGGCTGTCGCCGCCGGTTCCCTCCAGTGCCAGGGCGAGGTGGCGGTTTTCGATCTTGAAGCACAGCACGGCGTCGAGGAGGGCGGGTACGCGCTCCAGCGGCGGGGTGGTGGGCCCCAGAGGTGGTGGCCCCTCTTCGACGGCGAGCCGGATCGGTGCGAGCCGCATCTCGTAGAGCGCGTGGATCAGGCCGGTGCGGTCACCGAAGCCGCGGAAGAGCGTTGCCTTGCCGACGCCGGCCGCTGCCGCGATGTCAGCCATGGTGACCGCCTCAGGGCTCCCGCAACGGGCGAAGAGCGTGTCGGCGGCGGCAAGGACGGCCTCCCGGTTGCGAGTGGCGTCCGCGCGTGGCTTGCGTTCGGGCATGCGGTTCCTCCCATTGCAAAACGGACCCTGGGTCCGTATCGTCGAACGCGTGAAACGGACTCAGGGTCCGTATCGTACGGGCGGAGCACCCCATGAGCACGAACACCGCACCGGTGGACCTGTACCGCCGCGGCCTGCAAGCGCTGCTGGACAAGGACATTCCCGCCTGGGTCGACCTGTGGGACGACAACGGGATCTTCGAGTTTCCTTTCGCGCCGGAAGGCTGGCCGAAGCGGCTGGAGGGCAAGGCGGCCGTCGCCGAGTACATGCGTGACTACCCCGACCACATAGACCTCCACGACTTCCCCCACGTGGAGATCCATCAGGCCACCGCCCCCGAGACCATCGTGGCCGAGATGCGCGGTGTCGGCCGTCTGGTGGACACCGGCAGCCCCTTCGACATGTCCTACATCGCCGTGGTCACTGTCAAGAACGGCCTCATCGCCCACTACCGCGACTACTGGAACCCGCTCGCCGTTCAGAACCCCGCCACTCACTTCGCCGAGAGCAACTGATGAACGAATCTCCGAAGTTCACCCTGGTCATCGGGGCCACCGGCACCACCGGGAGCCGCGTCGCCGCCCGACTGGGCGCCACGGGCCGGCGCGTCAAGGCCGCCAGCCGACGCGCCACCCCCGTCGACGGGGCCAGTCCCGTGCGGTTCGACTGGGACGACCCCGCCTCCTTCGAGGGCGCACTCGAAGGCGCGGACCGGGTCTATCTCATCCCGCCGATCGGCTCTCCGGATCCGGCAGCCGTCATGCTGCCCTTTCTCCGGCAGGCCCGCACCGCGGGAGTCCACCGCGCTGTCCTGCTCAGCTCGTCGGCGATCCCCACCGGAGGACCTGCCGTGGGACAGGTTCACCAGGCCCTGCCCGGCCTGTTCTCCCAGTGGGCGGTCCTGCGGCCCTCATGGTTCATGCAGAACTTCACCGCCGACCATGCGCACGCCCGGACCATCCGAGCGGACGGGACCATCCGAACGGCAACCGGCGAGGGCCGCGTCGGGTTCGTCGACGCCGACGACATCGCTGCCGTCGCCGTGCATGTGCTGACCGAGGCGCAGGCCCCGAACACCGACCTGATCATCACCGGGCCCCAAGCCCTGAGCTACGGCGACATCGCCGCCGTCCTCACACAGGTCACCGGCCGGACCATCACCCACCGCCGGCTGACCTACGAGCAGATGCGCGACCGCCTGGCGGCCGACATGCCCGCCGAGTTCGCCGCGCTCCTCGCCGGCATGGACCACGCCATCGCCGAAGGTGCCGAGGACCGCACCACCGACACTGTCCAGCGCCTCACCGGCCGCCCGCCGCGCAGCTTCCGCGCTTTCGCGGAACGGGAGATGATCCGAATCCGGAACTGACATCCACCGGTTCCAACATGCGTGACCAAGTTCCGACTAGCGCGTCCCGGCACACCCGCGAACTGCACGCCCGCGGCCGCCAGGTCGACGTCGATCACCTCCACGTCCATCTCCCGCGCGTCCTCAAGGCGGCCGACTCCTCTGACAGCGCTTGCGGGGGAGCTGATGCGGGTTTTTGTCGATCTTGGTGCACCGATCGCTGGATAAGCACGGCTTACGGTTTCTGCCCCAAAGACTAAATGGAACTTTTGATTCCGGGCAAGGATGCTGGACCCTATGCAGCCACGCATCGCTTCCTCCCGCTTCCTCGCCCTGACCGGCACCGTGGTCCTCTGGGCCTCAGCCTTCCCCGCCATCCGGGTCGGGGTCGACGGTCTGGGGGTGCAGGCCCTGTCGTTCCTGCGGATCGTGATCGCTGCCGTTGCCCTGCTGGCGGTGGCGCCGCTCGCGAAGGTCCGCATACCCCGGCCCCGCGATCTGCCCATGCTCGCCTTGTGCGGGGCGACCGGCATCACCGCCTACCAGCTCCTGCTCAACTGGGGCGAGGTGAACGTGGCGGCCGGTACGGCGAGCCTGTTGATCGCGAGCGTCCCCGCCTTCAGCGTGCTGCTGGGAACCCTGTTCCTCAAAGAGCGGCTGAGCCGCGCCATCGTCCTCGGCAGCATCGTCGCGATCGCCGGCGCGGCCATCGTCAGCATGGCCAAGGGCGCCGGCGGATTTACCGTCTCCGCCCTCACCGTCCTGGCCGCCGCCGTGGTCCAAGGGGTGTACCACGTCGCCACCAAGCCCCTGCTGCGTCACTACACCGGCTTGGAGGTCGCCACCTACGCCATGGTCGCCGGCACGGTCTTCGCTCTGCCGCTGGCCGGCTCCACCTGGCACGCAACCCTGCAGGCACCGGCCGACGCCTTGGCCTGCGCGCTCTACCTGGGCTTGCTTCCCTCCGCGCTCGGCTTCGTCATCTGGGCATACGCCGTTGCCCGACTGCCGCTCGCCACCTCTACCGCCGCCCTGTACCTGGTCGCGCCGGTGGCCCTGGTCATCTCCTTCGTCTGGCTGGGCGAGGTGCCCCACCTCGTCGAGCTGGTGGGCGGAGCGGTCAGCGTCGCGGGAGTGATCATGATCAACCGGCGCGACCCGACGCAGCGCCGCCGCAGAGAGCGGGGAGGCGCCCCCGCCCGCCCAGCGGCCGGCCATCCTGTGACCACGCACGGCGAGAACACCCGCCGCGGTCCGCACCGCATCGTGGAACCCGTCTGCAGCCCCGGCCCGGCCAAGGAGTAGACCGTGCTCGATGTACGTCGCCTGCGCATCCTCCAGCATCTCGCCGCGTACGGGACCGTCGCGGCCACCGCGGAGGCTCTCCACCTGACTCCACCAGCGGTCTCCCAGCACCTTGCCGCCCTGCAAAAGGAGGCCGGCACACCGGTGGTGGAGAAGCAGGGACGCACACTGAGGCTGACCGCAGCCGGCGAACTGCTGGTGGCTCATGCCGAGATCATCCTTGCGGAAATCGCGGCAGCCGAGTCCGGCCTGGCCGCCCTGCAAAGCGGTCGGCGCGGCATCGTGCGGATCACCGCCTTCGCCTCCGCCGCGCGCACCCTCATCGCGCCCCTGTGGCAACGACTGGCCGACATCGATCCCGCCCCGGAGCTGTCGCTGCGACTGTCCGTGCAGGAACCCGACAAAGCCTTCGACGAACTGCACAAGCGATCCACCGACCTCGCCCTCGTCCACAGCTACACCGTGCTGCCACGCAGCTTCCCCGCCACCTACGAGCAAGCCCTCCTCATGGAGGAACCGGTGCTGCTCGCCCTGCATCCCCGCCAGGCCGGCGAGCTGGGTCTACGGCCCGGCCAGCCGGTGGACCTGTCCCGCGCGGCAGACCTGCCGTGGCTCACCCCCGGAGCGGAGACCTCCTGCTACGAAATGATCCAACGCGCCTGCGGCTCGGCCGGCTTCGTCCCGGACATCAGGATCCGTAGCAGCGACTTCACCGTGCTGGCGGCCCTGGTCGCCGCGGGAGCGGGCACCGCCCTCATCCCTCGCATGGCACTACCCGACACCACCGAGTTCCTCAGCCTCCACCCGTTGCTCCACCCCGTCTCCCGGTCCATCTACACCGTCAGCCGCGCAGGAACCGGCAAGCGCCCCGACCTGCGGCGCGTACTGCAACTGCTCCACGACCAAGCCGCAACCCCGACACCGAGCGACTCGCTCACTGACTCCGGCCCGTCAGAGCACGCCCTGACAGACCCTGCCGCAGGGACGTAGTCGGAGCGCCCGCTACCGAGCGCCCCGTGACCCGGCCATCCGATTCCGACGCGGGGGTGTGCCGGCGAGGAGGACAGGGGTGACGCGGCTCTGCCGGTCCAAGGGCTGGAGCGGGAAGGAACCCCTTCCAGGCAGCGGCGGACGCGCAGCAGGCCGCCCAGGCAGCCCCAACCGCTGCCTGGGCGGCCAGTCGTGTGAACTGCCCCACACCGGTCCGATGATTCCGGCATGCTGACGTACATGCCTGGAGAGCAGCCCTGCGGTGCCTTCAGGGATCCGGAGTGACCGAACACACCGAGCACACGGTCCAGACCGCCCCGGACGGCACCCAGAAACCCGTCACCCGCTCATGGACCGGCCCGTGCTCCCAGTGCCACGGCAGCGGCAGCAGCTAGCAGAGGAGACCCACCCATGCGACCGATCTACGTGTGCATCGGATGCGCAGCCACCTACCTGCCGCCCGAGAACCCGACGTCCGGCCCTGCCCCGTCGCCCGCGCACTGCTCCCGACCCGACTGCCAGGCCGCCGCCCGGCGAGCCGCCGAGCTGTCCGGCCTGAGCGAGACCAAGCTGGGAGAGCTGGCCCGGCGCGCCGCAGGCCTGGAAGGCGAACCGCGGCGGCCGCGCAGGGGACGCCCTACCACTACCGGGCGACGCGCAGGTTCTTCACCCGAAGGCGGGCGCGGCAAACTCCACTGACCACGAGATCCGTCTTCGGCTCTTGGCTCGTAAGCGTCCGCGGTTGTTGCCGGTCTACGACCGTGTGGTGCGCTGCGCTCTGGGCCGCCCGCGCCCGTCGTTCTGGCTTGCGCTGCATGCTGCGCTGCGGGTGTGCGATGTGGCGGTGTGGATGGGGCACCGGTCGGAGCGGCACGCCTGTCCACGCTGACTTCGGCCGCGAAGGTGCCCCTCCGGCGTTCTGGCGTGTGAGGGTGACGGATGTGTGACGTTCGCGTGGAGTGGTCCGCGGGGGTGGGGGAGGGGTGTGGACTCACGGCCGGGGTGCTGCCGGCGGGGCGGCGCTGGGGCTGGAGGAGACGGCGCAGGGGCGGGTGGTCGGCGGCTTGTGGTGGGTCAGTTGCGGGTGCAGGAGATCGTTCGCGGGGGCGGGCGGGTCTGTTACACGGTCGTGGATACAGACTGCTCGGTGGTGGGGGAGGCGGACGGGTTCCTGCGTACCTGCCGGGCGGGTACGGACCGTACGTACGCGTATGTGCTGGTGGATCATCTGCGGTGGCTGCGGTTCGCGGGCCTGGACACGGGGTCGGTGTCCCTTGAGGAGTGGACTACGGCCGGTGCTGATCTGCCCCGACCGCCCGGCGATCAGCCCCACCACCCGGCTCTGCCAGCAACACCGGACCAGGTGCCTGCACGACGATGACTGCAAAGACCTGTCCGAGGTCCTCTCGGACGGCTACCAGGAGTCTTGCAGGTCAACAGCTGTGCTGTTGCAGCGCGCGCTGGGCAGTTCAAGCCGGATGGGGCGGTTCAGGTACCCGGAGGCAGTCGGGCGGGTGCCGTTCGAGGCTCACGCCGACATATCCGGGACGGTCGCCTGTCCGCCCGCGGTACCCGGTACCGGCGCTGTCCCGCGGTCACGTTCGGTGCGGTCCGCCGGTGGCGGATGGCCGTCGGCGTGGTGCCGCGGTGCCCACCAACTAGCAGGGGTACGCAATGCGAGGTGGGCGACGTGGTCGAAGAACGGGTCGTTCATGGCATCACTCTGTGACTTCGCACCGGTGGCGGCACGATAGGAAGCGCCGCACGAGTGGTGCGTGCCGCCCGGCCTGTGCGGCACGCGTGCTCCAGAAGGGGCTGGCGGGATGCCGGGACGCCCACTGTCGTGCCTGCTAGACCGCCGCCCCGGCCCCGGCCGCGGCGCTCAGTCGAGGAAGTCGGCAACGACGTGGTCCAGGCAGTGCTCGACGACCGCTGCTACCGTCAGGGCGGGATTGGCGGCACCGGCGCTCCCGGGCAACAGGGCACCGTCCAGGCAGTACAGCCCCGGATGGCCGTGGAGTCGGCCGTAGGCGTCGCCGGCCTCGCCCAGCCGGACACCGCCGACCGCGTGGGCCACGACTGGCCGGGAGGCGGGCAGCGGGACGAGTGTGGCGCCGGGCAGGTGCCGGGCCACGCGGCGCATCACCTCCTCGACCCGCGACCTGTCCGCCGTCCCGTCGTGCGGGTCCCAGTCGAGACGGGTTGCGCCGTCCGTCGTCCATCGCCAGGCGCCGTGGTGTCCGGGCACGCTCATGCCCAGGCATACGAGGCCTCCGCCGTCGATGGGCACCGTCAGCGGAGAGTGCATGACTCCCACGGTGCCGGCGTCGTCGTGGACCATCGTCGAGGAGGGACCGCCCTGGGGGAGGTCCCCGGTCAGGGCCGCCGTGCGGATCAGGGCGATGTGGTCGCCGTTGGAGCCCCAGCCCTCGCCGACGGACGGGTGCAGGCGCCCGAGGCCCCCCGTTTCCCTGGCCGTCAGGAGCAGGCGGGGCGTGTGCACCCCGGCGGCGAGCACCAGACGGTCACAGCGGAATGCCACCCGCTCGAGCACGGTGCCGTCCCCGGCCAGGTGCTCGGCGAGCACCCGATAGCCGCCCGACCGGTCCGCGGACAGGTCCGTCACCCGGTGCAGCGGGCGCACGGAGGTCCTGCCCGTCGCCTCCGCCCGGGCCAGGTAGGTGCGGTCCGCGCTGATCCTGGCCCCGCTGTCGCAGCCGGTGAAGTGGTACTGGCCGGTGATCGCTGCGGGCGGTCGCACACCGTCCAGTTCCTCGCGCACCACGTCGAAGTCGAAACCGCTGTGGATGGTCTCGCTCGGCAGGCCGGACGCGCGCACCGCATCGTCCCACAGCCGGTGTGCACGGTAGGGCGCCCGGTCCAGGAGGTCCGCGGGAAACGGCGCCCCGCTCAGCCGGCGCCGTGCACGGGGATAGTGGACGCCGGCGAGCTCCTCGTAGTCGGGTCCCGTCGGGAAGATCCGGTGGAACGCCTCGGGCCGCGGCTGGGCCAGCACGCCGCCGTAGACGAGGGTGCTCCCTCCGACGCCGGCACCGCACAGGACGAACGCCTGCTCCTGCCCGATGACGTCGAGCAGCCCGGTGGAGCGCGGCATCGCCGCCTCGACCGCGTCGAACAAGGCCGACCACGGGGCCGACCGCAGGGCCGGGAACGGCGTGGACTCGGCGTCCAGCCAGACGAGCCTTTCGTCAACCGAGGGGAAGACGGGGAAGGTGCCGCCGCCGGGGCGGACGGGCCAGCGCCGGCCGCGCTCCAGCACCACACTGCGCACGCCGGCCTCGGCGAGCCGGTAGGCGGCGATGCTCCCGCCCAGCCCGCAGCCCACGATGACGACGTCGTGCCGCTCCTCGCGCTCCGGCCGCGGTCCGCCGGCCGCGACGGTGGAGAGGCCGGACGAACGGGCGAGGCCGCCCAGGATCGTGCCTGTCATGTGCAGCTCCTAGATGGCTCGGTGGCGGACGGGGTCACGGCACGCGGTCGGGGCCGTCACGCACGAACGGGCCGACGGCGTCCATGAAGTCCACGTGCCGGTCCAGGTACGAAACGTGCCCGGCGCCGGAGATCAGGACGAAGCGCCCGGCCGGCAGCCGGCGTGCCGCCGCCCGCCCCTGCCAGGGGGGCAGGAGCATGTCGGTGGCACCCCACACGACCAGCACCGGGATGCGCAGGCCGGCGAGCCGGTCGACGACAAGGATGTCGCGGCGCTGACCGGTCAGGTCCGCGCACGTCCTGAAGACCTCCAGCGACGTCCGCACGGCCTGCCGCGAACGGGACAGCCGCACCTGGGCGTGCCAGGTCTGCCGGGGCACCCGCCAGGGCCGGCGGAGCAGCAGCAGACTGGAGAGGGTCAGCGCCACCTCGGCTCCGGGGAGTGCGACGAGGCAGGACAGCAGGTCGGCGGCCCGCGCGGGCAGCAGGCCCAAGGCGACGGCGGCGGGATGGGCCGCCCGGCCCAGTCCGCTGGAGTCCACCAGGATCAGGCGCTCAACGCGAGGGGAATAGGAGATGGCCAGCTCGGCGGCGACACAGCCGCCGTAACTGTGTCCGACGGCGGTGACGCGGTCGATGCCCAGCGTGTCGAGGAAGTCCGCGAGAAACGACGCCATGCGGGCCGGCTCCACGCCGGGCAGCGGTCCGGTGCCGCCGAAGCCCGGCAGGACCGGGGCCACCACGCGGCAGGTGTCGCCGAGCTCCCGCATCACCGGGAACCAGTCGCGCGCGCTGGACGCGGCGCCGGACACCAGGAGCACCGGCCGGCCCTCGCCGTATTCGTAGAAGAGGGTGGAGACACCGTCGACCAGTGTGCGCCGAGCGTTGACGGGATGCGGGCTCACGCGATCACTCCTCGACCCGGTTGGCCTTGCGTGCCGATGGTCCCTGGCGCGCCGGCCCCGATGAACCGCAGCTCCGGGGCGACGGCGTCGCGCCCGGCCAACCACATGCCCAGCGCCTCCCTGGTGCCCAGCACCTCGGGCGGGCGCAAGACGCCGGGAGGACCGATCGGAGGATGCCCGTCCGTGGGCACGACGCGGTACCTGAGGGCCCGCAGATTCGACTGGCAGCTCAGCATCGCCCCGTCCCACAGGATGAACGTAGGTACGGACGCAGGCAGTTGGCGTGCCAGTCCAATACCCCGGATGATGTCCTGGTGGTGAACCGACAGGTCGCCCAGCACGATGAGCGTTGCCAGCCGGCTGCTCCAGGCGGGCCGTGCGGCCCACCGGCGTGCCTCGGCCATCAGGCGGTGCCGCGGCAGCCGGCGCGCCCGCCGCACCTGCCGGTCATTGGCGGCCGTGAGGCACCGCCACGGCCGGTAGGAGGCCAGCGGCCGGTCGACGCCGAGCAGGTGCCCGAGGACGTCTCGCGGCGACCATCCCGCACACAGGGTGGGGCCCGCCTCGAACATGTCGTCGGGCAGGTCGTCCAAGGTGCGCAGCAGGCGTCTTCTCTCCGCCCGCAGTTCCGTCTCCAGAGAGAACCACACCGTTCCTTTACCTCCTCGTCGTCGTCCGGAGTGGGGCACGGGTGTCTCCGGTGCCCGAGCCGCCCGGTGTCAGGCGCACCCGAGCGTCTCCTCGAAGCTGTCCTGGAGGAAGCGCTGGAAGAGCAGGGGGTCGGTGACGGCGGCCGGGTCCAGGTTCGTGCCGATGCCGCAGGAGTCGCCGTGGGAGGCCATGGAGATGTTGGCGGCCGCTCCTCCCCGCGGTGCCCAGGGAACGGCGTGCACCACCCGTGAGCCGGCCGCCCTGACCGTGTCGGGCAACCCGGGGACGCTGGTAACCACGACGTCGATCCGGCGCAGCAACGCAGGCGCGAGCAGCCCGTACACGGGTCCGGGCGCCAGCGCGCCCACCACCGCCATCGCCGTGTAGGCCTGCCTGACGACCGCCTCGCGCGCCTCGGTGACCGCGGTATGCACGGACACCATCCGGGTCCGCGCCGACATGTCACCGATCGCCCCGCGGATCAGGACGCCGCCGACCAGGTTGCCGGCGCCCGTCTCGTGCGCCTCCCGGATGCTGACCGGGAGCAGCACCGGCAGCGCCGGACGGGACAGCCCGTGGTGGTCGTGGTACCGGCGGAACGCCCCCAGGACCGCCGCCACGTAGGCGGACGTAACCGATACACCGGCGGCCTTGCCCGCTGCCTTCAGCCCGGACAGCGGGACCGTGACCAGGCCGCAGTGGATCGCCGTACTGCGCTGGGCCAGCAGAGGCGAGGGCCCCACCGGGTCGAGTAGCCGGGTGACGGCCACTCCGGCCCGTCCTGCCCCCGCCACGGCGCGGCCCGGTTCGGCGAGGGCGCGCACACCGCCCCGCAACGCGCCGCGCGCCCCCTGGCTCAGCCCCCTCACCACCCGTGCCACCTCGCAGGGCCGCTCCTCCTGCCGCCCGGCCGGCCCGGGAGGCGTAGGAGGATCCGCAGCGGTCCGTGAGGGCTGCCCGAGCGATGCGTCCGTCAGTAGACGACGGACCGCGGCCACGATGGTCACCGCGTCGCCGAGGCTGTGGTGCCAGGTGAGGATCATGGCGGCCCGGTTCTCCTCGTAACCCTCCACCAGCGTGATCTCCCACGGCGGATGGAACGGGTCGAAGGCCGTGGACGTCCGCCACTCGACTACGTCGAGCAACTCCCGCAGGCCCCCCGGAGCCGGCAGGCGTACCCGGCGCACGTGCCGGGAGAGACGGAAGTCCCGGTCCGGGACCCACGACGGGAAACCCATGCGCAGCGCCGTCTCCGCCACGCGGTGCGTCAGCCTGGGCAGACGGTGGACGGCCTCGTCGCAGGCGCGTGAGAACACCGCCCAGTCGGGCGTGTCCTCCAGCAGCCAGAGCCAGGACACGTGGGGGCGGGTCAGCGGATTGCCGCCGAGCCGCCAGAAGACCGTGTCGGTGCCGTTCAGGGGACCGGGCGAGGTCCAGCCGCCCTCCGGCCGCGGTTCACTCATGGCGGATGCCCTCCAGGCAGGTGTCGCATCGGTGGGCGGCGAGGGTGCCGTCGCCGCGTAGTCCCACCAGTTCCTCCGAGCGGTCCCAGACCTCGTGCTGCAGGCGCGGGTGGAAGCGCAGAGGCGCGGGCGGCAGCAGACGGACTCCCGGCATCCAGGAGTGGAACCCGCCGCCGCGGTCCGCGAACGCAGGGTCGGCAGCGAGGCGGAGGGCCGGTCGTGCGCCCTGCCCGGGACTGTGCACCATGGGGGTGTGTTCGGCCAGGGCCAGCAGCCGGGGCGCCAGCGGGATGTTCCGGACGAGGCCGGTCGACACCAGGCCGGGACAGTAGGCGTGAGCGGTGATCCCGTGCCGGGACCACCTGCGCGCCGCTTCCTGGGTGGTGAGCACGTTGAGCAGCTTGGAGCGCGCGTACACGCTCCACGAGCCGATCGGCCCGTATGGACGGGGTTCGGCGAAGGAGCGGGGATCCAGGCGCAGGACGCTGCGGTGCGCCTCGGAGGCCACGGTGACGATCCGGGAGGGGGCGGCCCGCCGGAGCGGATCGAGGAGCAGGTGCGTGAGCAGGAACGGCCCCAGATGGTTGGTGGCGATCATCCGGTCGTACCCGTCGGGGCTCACTGCGGGCCGGGTGTCGTGTGTGCCGGCGTTGTTGACGAGGACATCGACCCGGTCGTCGTGCCGGCGGATCTCCCGGGCAGCGGCGCGTACGGCGTCGAGCGAGGCGATGTCAGCGAGGACCAGTCGGATGTCCGTGCCGGGCCGTACGGTGGTCAGCTCGGCGACGGCGGCCCGGCCCCTGGCGGGGTCGCGGCAGACCAGGGTGAGCCGGGCACCGGCCGCGGCCAGCCCCCGGGCTATCTCCTTGCCGATGCCCGAGGAGGCTCCCGTGACGACGCAGTGCAGGCCCTTCACGACGCGGCTTCCTCGGCCGCCCGGGGCCGCGGTGACCGGTGCGCCGCGCCGTTCGCGGCGCGGCCTCCCGGATGGGGTGGCCCGCCAGCCAGGTCGGCCAGTTCCACCTGTGACAACCGGGCCAGTACGCGTCCCTCGGGCGTGGAGCCGTGGCACACCCCGTCCTCGTCGACCGCCACCATCAGCCGGTGTCCGTGCTCCAGCAGGAGGTCGTGGTCGTTGGCCCCGCCCGTGTACAACTCGACGTGTCCTATGGACTTCGGCACAAAGAGCGGCTGGTGCTCCGCGGCGGCAGGCCTGAGCGCGAAGGTACGCAGCGCGGCGCACAGGAACAGCGCGGGTGTCGTCATGGTGCGCAGCCACGGGTGCCCCGCGAGCCGGGGCGTCCATGTACCCCACGCCGCGGCGCCGTCCACCGTGCAGTGCGACAGGTTGCGGAAGGGGCCGCGCAGGGACACCGGGAGGTTCGGCAGTGCGTACGGGTCCCGCGCGGGCAGCGGCGCGCGCGGCCGGGGCGGCGTCTGCCGCGGTCCGTCCGGCCGCGTGACGCGGTCCAGCAGGACGACGGTACGGAAGTGACGTAGCCCCCCCGGCCGCGTCCCGCCCCGCGGGTCGAGGGTGTCGGAGTGGACGCTCACCTCCACGGCGCACCGTCCGGCCGGGCCGATCCCGCCGGGCGGCCCCTGCGTGGTGCGCGCACGGATGCGCAGGGGCGAGGCGACGGACCGGCTCCAGGGACGGACGAAGGTGTCGAAGACCGCGTCGCGGAATCCTGTCGTGACGGTGTCCGCGACCAGCGCCTCGGCAGCCTGGGCGGCGATGTCCAGGAGGAACGTCGCCGGCACGGTCGGTTTTCCGCCCACCAGGTGGTCGAACAGGTGGCGTTCGGCGTCCGGGTCCGGCAGGTGTGTCCACTCGGTGTCGTCGGCGTCCCGCCGCCGCTCCCACCACACCGGCCGGTGACGGCCCGCGCCGTACGGCGGCCGGAAGTCGCGCACCAGACCGGGCCGGTGCTCCCGCAGCCGGTCGCGCTCCGCCGCGCCGAGGTACACCGACGCGCCGCCGGCGAGCGGGGCGGCGGCCAGCTCCGCGACGAACTGCGCGGCGCCTTCCTCGGTGGGGACCGGGGTGAACCGGCCCTCCCGGGCCACGTGTTCCTGGAACAGGCCGTCCGCTCCCATGCCGGTCTGGCCCCACATGGTGAAACCGATGGTGGTGTGCGCGGACCCCGTGGCGGCGTCGGCCATGGCGGCCAGGTACGCGTTGGCGGATGCGTAGTCGGTGTCGCCGGGAGCGCCGGCGGTACCCGAGTAGGAACCGACGTTGCACCACAGCAGCGGCGGACAGGGGGACAGGGCGCCGCTCAGGTGGTGGTGGCCGAGCACCTTCGTGTCCCGTACCGCGCGGAAGGCGCCGAGCGGCTTGTTGCGCAGCATGGTGGAGGCGACCTGGCCTGCGGCATGCAGGACGAAGTCGACACGGCCCTCGGTGCGCAGGACGCGGCCGACGACCTCACGGACCGCGTCCTGGTCGGTCACGTCGCAGGCCGCGTAGTGGACGCGGTCGGAGCCGAAACGTGCCCGCAGCACCGCCAGCGCCCGGTGCACCTCGTGCTCCTTGAGCATGCCGTCCACGCGGCGCACGACGTCCCGCACCGGCAGACCGGGCGACTCCTCCCGGACGGTCCGGACCAGTTCGGCGCGTACCGCCGGGCCCGGCACGCCGTCCCGTACCGCCGCCCGGCTGGTGTCGTCCACCACGGTGCGTCCCAGGAGCCATAGGCGTGGCTGCAGACCTCCGGGGAGCGCGGTCAGCAGTTCCCGGACGATCCCGCTCGCCCCTCCGGTGACGACGCCCACGCAGTCGTCGGGGAGCAGGCCGGCGCCGTCCGGCGCGGCGGGCAGCGGAGCCGGGCGGAGGACCTCGGTCAGGCGTTCGCCGCGCAGGTAACGCACCACCGGCACCGGACCGGACGCGAGCGCGCGTTCCGCCTCCGCACGGCGCAGCAGCGCGGTGTCCAGCGGCTCATCGGCACTCACCGCGACGGCCGCCGCACCGGGGCGCTCCCAGCACAGGCTCTTGACCAGGCCCTCGAACAGGGACGCCGCCCCGGCGAGCGGGCCGGTGTCCGGGACGCCGCCCAGCGCGACGACCAGGGAGCCCGACGGGGATCGCCACGAGCGCTGTACCGCCAGGAACGTCGTCTCGTGCAGGGCAAGGACGCGGTGCAGGGTCAGTTCTGACAGGTCGCCGGCCACCGTCAAGTGTGGTGCGGCACCGTCGACGGCGGTCAGGACCGCTGCCTGGTCCCGCACGGACAGTCTCCCGGTGTCGTCGGCGGGCAGGACGACCAGGGTGGACCCGCTCCGCCGCACCTCGGCCTCGATCCGGTCCGCGACGCGGGTGGACCCGGCCAGCACCAGCCCACGCGGGGGCAGGCCCGGCGGGCATCCCGGACCGGGCGGGGACGCGGCCGCCAGAGGCGCGCGCACCAGGTCCCGCACGTACCTCGCGGTCAGGTGCCGCGATCGCGGCGGTGCAGCCGGCGTCGGCGCGGAACGAGTGGATTCCACGGTGAGGACGGTGTCGCAGTGGCGGCCGGGCAGCCGGACCGCAGGTCCTCCCGTCTCCACCGCGCGCAGCAGGGCGACGGCGTGGTCGGCGGCGAGGTAGCTGCACCTGGGTGCGGCCGCCGGTACGGCGGCGTCCGTGGACGCCGCCAGGGACAGGCGGGCCAGCGCGGGCCACCCGTGCCGCCGGGCGGCGCGTTCGGTGGTCACCGCCAGGAGAAAGGCGCCTTCGGCGAGTGGCGTGCCGCCGGTGCGCAGCAGGGCGGCGTTGGCAGGTGTGGCGTTGCCGTTGACGGCCAGGACCAGGGCGAGGTCGAGTTCGCCCGTCCTCAGGTGGCGTTCGGCGATGCGCAGGGCCATGAGGGTGCCGTCCACGCCGGCGTCGACGGTCATGGCCGGGCCGTGCAGGTCGTACCGGGCGGCCAGGCGCGAGGCGATGACATTCGGCAGGACACCGGCTTGCGAGTCCTCCGTGCAGGCGGGGAATCGTCCGCGCGTTTCCTCCAGGTGCCGGACAGCGGCGGTGAAACCCGGCTCGTCGGCGTGGGCGCGCAGTGTCACCGCCGCGTCGTGGGCGTAGCAGCGCACGGCGGTGCCCACCAGCCCGCGCGGCATGCCGGTGTGCGCTGCTATCACTCCTGTCGTCTCGCGCGACCGCGCCCACAGCTCCCCGTGTTCGTCCACGAAGCGGGCGGCGGCCTGCAGGCCCATCAGCTGGCCGGGATCGACCACAGGCAGTGTCCGGGCGGAGAGCCGCACGTCGGCCGGCCGTGGCGCGGGGTAGGGGTCCGGGAAGGACGCGGCCGGGGCCGCCCCCGTGCCCCGCAGCCAGTCCCGCAGAGCGTCCGGGGACGGCGCGCCGGGCAGGTGGCCGGACCAGCCCACCAGCACCATCGTCTCGCCGGGTGACGCCGGCGGTGCCGAGCGCAGGCCGGGTTCGTCGTGGCGGTCGCCCACCAGAAGATGTGCGTTGGTGCCGCCGAAACCGAAGGCAGAGACACCCACGGTGCGGCGGCCGCCGTCCCGCGGGGGCAGCCGCAACGGCCCGGCGGGGACGCGCAGTCCGGGCGGCGAGCCGGAGCCCTCCCCGGCTCCGAGCTGGGCCGGCACCCAGCCGTGCCTCAGTCCCAGCAGTGCGTGGATGAGGGAGATCACCCCGGCGGTCCACCCGGTATGGCCGAAGACCGGCTTGTTGCTGGTGCACACCTGTCCTCCGGGCGGTCCCAGAGCGGACAGCACCTGTGCCTCCACACGGTCGCCGGCGACTGTGCCGGTCCCATGGGCGACGACCCAGTCGACCTGTCCGGGCGCCGTCCCGTTCACCGACCGGGCGCGTTCGACGGCGCGGCGCTGACCGTCCGGATTGGGAGCGGAGATCGACTTGCCGCGACCGTCCGCGGCTCCTCCGAAGCCCAGCAGCAGCCCGTGCACGGTGTCGCCGTCGAGTGTCGCCTGCCGCAGTGTCTTCAGGGCGACCACACCGGCTCCGTCGCTGAACAGCGTGCCGTCGGCCGCGTCGGTGAACGCCCGGACCCGTCCGTGCCGCGACAAGCCGTTCAGCTTCGCGAACATCACCGCCATGGTGGGGTCGACGACAGTGACGCCACCGCAGTAGGCGATGTCGCACGCACCGGCCAGGAGCGCCTTGACCCCGAGGTCGACCGCGTAGAGCGACGACGCACACGCGGTGTCCACGACACACGACTCGGTCACCTGCTCGGGCAGCCGCGAAAACACCTCGCGGACGACCGCGTCGGGGGTGGCCGCCTCCGACAGCGGCAGGGCGTGCCGGTAGTGGTCCGACAGCACGTCGCGGATCCGCCCGCCCTGCGGGGTGTCCGCCGAAGGACGGGTGACGGTGTCCACGAACACCGATTCGACGAGGCTCTGGCTGCCTCCCGGCCAGGCGCCGACATACGCGGCGCACCGGCGGCCGGGTCCGGTGCGGACGTGTTCTCGAGCCTGGAGCACGGCGTGCCGCAGCCACCTCGCCGCGTCGTCGCGGCCGTCCCCGGTCTCCTCCCGCGCGTCCTGGTGCGGATGGAAGTCGTGCAGGTAGCCAGCCCGGCGGGCGTACGTCCTGTCCTCCTCGCCGGGGTCGTCGGACCAGAAGTGGGGCAGGTGGAAGCGGCTTCCCGGCTCGCTGAAGGCGTCGTACGGCCCGTTCAACAATCGCCACAGCTCGGCGGAGCCGCTCGCTCCGGGCACCGCAAGCCCGATGCCGACCACGGCGATCAGTTCCCCGGGTCCGTCGTGCGTCGTCATCGGCGCAATTCCTCTACCAGATCGGCGATGCTGTCCAAGGTGGTCGCCTCGAACCTGCGCTCACCGGGGATGTCGGGTAGGTCGTACTCCTTGCGGACCCGTTCGAGCAGGGCTATCTGCTTGGCGGAGTCCACGCCGAGGTCCGCCTCCAGATCGATGTCGGCGGTCAGCATCTCGGCTGGAAACCCGAGGTCGTCGGCGTACAGGGCGGTCAGTTCGGCCAGCAGCTCCGCCCGGTCCTCGGGTCCTCGCTCGCCGTCGGCGGGTGTCGGCCGCGTCTGCGGTGGCCGCGCCGGCTCGTCGGCCGCACCGGTCTCGGCGGGCTGCCAGCGGGCCGGGACACCCGCGGTGACGAGGGCGGTGACGAGGGCCTGCATGTCGCCACGGCTCGCCAGGAGCGGAACCGCCACGGCCGAAGGAGGCAGAGAGGAGCGCACGATTCCGGTGAGCGCCTGGCGCGCGCCGGCCTCGACGAAGACGCGGGTGCCCTGCCGGAAGAGGGTGAGCAGCGCATCGTAGAACGGCACTGGCGCGATCATGTTCCGCTCAACGACCTCCCGGGCATCGCGCTCACTTACTACATACCGACCCAGGACCGGCGAGAAGACCGGCACTCGGGGCGCCTGGACGGCCATGTCGGCCGTGGCGCGCCGGAACACGTCCGCCGCGTCGTTCAGCAGGGCGTTGTGGAAGGCGTACCGGGCCTGCAGCCGCGTCGCCCGGATGCCCAGGACGTCCGCGGTCTTCTCCGCCTTGCCGAAGGACGCGAGGCTCCCGGACAGGACCGTCTGGTCCGGACCGTTGTCGATCGCTCGGCACAGGCCCGGTTCGTCGAGGACGCCCACGAGGTGGTCAGCGCGCCAGGCGGGCACGTCGAGCGCGAGAAGGCCGCCCTCCGCCGGTGCGGCCCGACGGAACGCTTCGATCCGTGCGCACGCCATGCGGACCACGTCGGTCGCGGACACTGCGCCCGCGGCGGACAGGGCGGCGAACTCGCCGAAACTGTGCCCCACCAGGACGTCGGCCCGCACGCCGACTGCGGCGAGAAGTTCGGCCGCCACCGCGTTGGTGGCATAGATGGCAAGGTCCAGCCGGTCGCTGTCCGTCGCAAGGAGGTCCCGCAAGGAGGGCGCCTCCCGATCGAGCAGGAGAGGCGTGACCGGTTCGTGTCCCTGCGCGGTGACCACTTCGTCGATCGCTTCCAGCAGCCGGGCGGCCTGCGGTACCTGGCCGACCCGCTCGCCGAGAACACCGGGCAGGTACGCGCCCTGCCCGGGAAAGAGAACTGCGCTGTGCAACGACATCGAGGAATCCTTCCGGTACTTTCCGGTTCTGGAATGTCAGGATGTTTCCGACGCGTCGCCCAACGGCAGCACGCCCAGCTCCGCGTAGAACCGCTTCGCCATCCGGAGGGCATGGAGCGCGCGCGGGAACCCCGCGTAAGCGCCGGTGTGCGCGAAGACCTCGATGACCCGCTCCGGCCGGACACCCAGCCGATGTGCGATGCCCAGGTGCATGGTCAGTTCGTCCTCCGCGCCTCCGAGCGCGGCGATGACCGCAAGGGCGACGGTTTCACGCTCCGCGTGGCTCAGTCCCGGCCGGCTGTGGAGCCCGCCGAAGACCACTTCGATCACCAGATCGGCGACGTAGGGCCCGACCGGCCCGAGCGCCTCGACGAACCGGTGGACGGCTTCCTCACCCGCCACGTCCTTCGCGATCCGGTAGGCGGACGCCGCGCCAGCGGTCCCCGCACCCGGACGTTCCGCATCGCTCACACCCGGCATGTGCGATCCTCCGGTTCCGACGCCCCATCACGTCCACGCTCACCGCGTGCGGCCGTGCCACCGTCACCTCCCGCGGGACGATGCCGACGGTTCGTCCACACCATGAGTGCCTCCCGTCGCCCTCACCGGCAGTGCCTCAACAGCACCCGCCTCGGGCTCACTTCCGGCTCCCCAGACGGCTGCGGCACACACACCCGCGAGCACCTTCGAAGCGTGAACGCGTTGAACGCGGCGTCCACGCCGGCCACTTCGCACGTCTCTCTCGCACACACGGCACCCCGCACCGTGCCGTCGTCCGGGCGGGCCCGCCTCCGCCACGATCAGCCGGCGTCAGGATGTCGCGCGGGCCCGGTGTCGCCGGGTGGCGTGCGCCCGC
This sequence comes from Streptomyces sp. NPDC025833, assembly GCF_055558055.1. NCBI lineage: Bacteria > Bacillati > Actinomycetota > Actinomycetes > Kitasatosporales > Streptomycetaceae > Streptomyces > Streptomyces sp. NPDC025833. Next base: position 13,981 of record NZ_JBVHNF010000019.1, on the reverse strand, counting down.
ATCGAGGCCGTACCCGAGGCAGCCGTGCATGAGGAGGCGGGCGGCGTGTACGCGTGCGTGGCGTCCGACGGGCACCTCGCCAAGAGGAGTCAGGGACGAGGCACCGTATGGGCGAGCACGGTGAGCCGGTTCAGCAGAGCGGCGGCCTCGGGCACTCGGTGGTACGGCGTGAGCCGCGCCCGTACTTCCCGCAGCATCAGCCAGGAGCGCTGGGACCGCAGAAATGGGTACTCCCGGGCGAAGAGCCGGCCCTGCGCGCACGCTTCGTCGATCCGGCCCCGCTCCAGCAGGACCAGCGCCAGGCGCGCCCGGCACAATGCCCGGGTGCGGTGTTCCTGCCGGGGGCGCTGGTCGGCCGCGTACCGCAGGGCGTCCAGGGCGGGGCCCAGGTCGCCGAGAAGATACAGCGTACGGCCCTTGCGGTAGGCAAAGCCGGCCCTCGGGTAGCGGAGGAAAGGATCGTCGCGGACGACGACCTCATCAAGGTGCCGTTCGGCGTCATCGAGGTCCTGGCGGGCGCCGCCGCGTTCTCCTGCCAAAGCCCGTACGAAGGCCCGTTGCGCAAGGACGAACGACCACACGTCGCCGGGCTGCCCCGCGCCCGCGGTCACCGCGGCGTCGGCCAGGTCCAGCCCATAGCGGAACGCCGCCAGGCGGACCGCCTGAACACTCATCGCTCGCAACGTGATGGCGCGTGTCCGGATGTCCCCGGCCCCGGCCGCGAGGTCGAGGGCGAGCAAGTAGTAGCGCTGCGCAAGTTCCTGGTGTCCCGCGTCCGCAGACATGTCTCCCAGGAGGTGCACGAGTTGCGCCGCCGCCGAAAGCAGTGGCCGGCGCACCGCCGGCGCCGTCGGCTGTCCCAGCAGGCGGCCGATGTCGTCGCCGAGGTAGGAGGCCAGCGCGCCGCGGGCGTGACCCCCTCCGTACCGCGGCCAGCCGACGGCGACCTGGGCGGCGGCGGACCGGACCCGTTGCACGTCGGCGTCGCCGCCCCCTTCGCGCGGCCGGTCCGGCCCGGCGGTGGCGAGCGTGTCGTGAGCAGCAGGATCCGGAATGCTGCGCTGATGGAAGACCGAGCGCACCAGCGGCCCGCGGCGGGCCGGGTCGGCGTCCGTCCGAGCCAGGACGACGAGGCGCAGTATCGGATCGGGGTCATTGCCATCTGGCGCGCCGACAGGTTCCGGGGCGGGATCGCTGGCCAGGCCGGTCTCCGCGACACCGACCGGCCGGCCGATGCTGCGGGCCAGCACCTCGGCCACGAGCTGGGGGACCGGATCGCGGGGGCGCGACCCGGAGAGCCAGTGAGCGACACTGGTGCGGTCGTAGCGCAACGCCCTGCCTTCGCCCGCTGCCAGGCGGTTGACATCCCTGGCCAGTTCCGCCGCACTCATACCCGCCTCGGTCAGCAGGTTCCGGAGTGAGGCGTTGGGGCCGCGACCGCGTGGCACAGGTATCTCTCCTTCACCTGTGTTCCGGACGGGGCTCACGCGGACCGCCCGGCCGACTGACCCCGCACACGTCGGGAAACCCCTGTTGAGGAACGCACTCGGGAGGAGTCACCTATACTCCTTATTATCAGCGATTTCCCCATTGGAAGTCATGTTTTCCGGCCATTCCATAGCACCGCCACCCTGATTTCACTGGGCACCGAGGCGATGCTCGCCAACCTCTGAGCGACCATGTCTGAGTCCTCCGTGGTGCGCGGCGCCAACAGCCCCCCAGCACGCTGCCAGGGCCGCAAAAAGGGGCCCCGGCAGGCGAGCCGGACGAACACGCCGGCAACCGATCCCGCGGCGGACTGACCACGAAGATCCATCTCGCGGCCGGCGGCCGGTGCTGGCCGCTGGTGTTCGTTCTCACCGCTGGTCGGCCCGGAGACGCATCTGCCTTCCGGAAGTCATGGCCCGCCTGTGCGTTCCGCGACCTTTGGGACGGCCCGCACCAGGCCGGACCTGGTTCTGGCCGACAAGGTGCACTCCTCCCGCGCGATCCGTGACCACCTGCGCAGATGCGGCATCCGTGCGGTGATTCCGGAGCGGGCCGATCAGCAGGCCACGTGCTCCCACTCTTCATTGGTGCAGGTCACGCGCCTAGCGCGTGTTTTGAAAGTCGGTTCCGTTCGTCGTCCCATGCCGTGATGATCTCGGTGTGGGGCGAGGGGATCTTTCTGACGAGCAGTGGGCGGTGCTGAAGCCGTTGTTGCCGGTCGCGGTGTTGGGCCGGCCGTCGCTGGGTCGGCGGAAGCTGATCGACGGGATCCGGTGGCGGGTGCGGACTGGTGCTCCGTGGCGGGATCTGCCGTCGGAATACGGGCCGTGGCAGACGGTCTACGGACTCTTCCGCCGCCGGCAACGTGACGGCACCTGGCCTGTGTTGCTGACCGGACTGCAGGCTCGGGCGGATGCGGCAGGTCTGATCACGTGGGAGGTCAACGTCGACTCCACGATCTGCCGGGCCCATCACCACGCAGCAGGCGCCCGGCGGGACGGCCAGGCCCAGAAGGAACCGCCCGGCGGAACCCGCACGGAGCCCGACGACCACGGTCTGGGCCGGTCCCGGGGCGGCTTCACCACCAAGATCCATCTAGCCTCCGAGCAAGGCCAACGGCCGCTGTCTTTGCTGGTCACCGCAGGTCAGCGTGGTGACAGTCCTCAGTTCGCCGCCCTCCTGGACGGCATCCGAGTACCCCGCACCGGACCCGGCCGTCCCCGCGTCCGCCCACTGCGGGTGCGGGGCGACAAGGCGTACTCCTCCCGCGCCAACCGGGCCTACCTGCGCAAGCGGGGAATCCGGTGCACGATCCCGGAGCCCGCCGACCAGGCGGCCAACCGCAAACGGCGCGGGAAGGCCGGCGGGCGGCCTCCGGCGTTCGACCGCGAGGATTACAAGGCCCGGCACGCGGTCGAGTGCGGGATCAACCGGCTCAAGCGCAACCGGGCGGTCGCCACCAGGTTCGACAAACTCGCCGTCCGATTCGAAGCCACCGTCTTGATCGCCGCGATCGGCGAATGGTTATGACCCCTGAGCTGTCGGTTCCACGTGCCATGCTGACCGCGACCAGGGTGAACCGGGCGAGGGAGAGGCAACGATGGGGGCTCAGTACTACGGCGCCGACAGCGAGAACGGCGACCGCGTCGATGACCCCTCCGAGGACGCGCCGGTCATAATGATCAGCGACCTCAACAACTCCGACAACACCTTCGTGGTCGTCCAGCCCGACGAGGACGATCCCGTGTGGTTCGCCTCAGTGGCCGTCCTGGACGAAGGCGGCTACGAGATTGTCCGCCGTGACACCGCCCACAACGAGCACGAGGTCACCACGGCGACGAGCATCAACGACATCGCCCGCGACCTCACCATATGGATGGCCACCCGCGACTTCCCCGGACGGCCAACCAGACAGGTCACCGACTTCTAAGACCGTGTCCTACGTGGTGAGGCGGACGAGTCGCTTGTAGCAGCACAGGGCAGCGGCCAGGCCGAGAAAGGCCAGGTAGTTGCGGGAATCGCGCTCATATCGGGGGCTGAGTCGGCGGTAGCCGGACAGCCAGGACATGGTGCGCTCGATGACCCAGCGGCGTCGCCCTAATCGTTCACTGGACTCGATGCCTTTGCGGGCGATGCGCACTCCGATGCGTTTCCACCGCAGCCATCTGCGCAGGTCGGCCCGGTCGTAGGCTTTGTCCGCATGCAGGCGCTGAGGCTTGAAGTACCGGCCTCTGTGAGGGTCGTGTCTCGTTTGGTGACCCTCGACCATGGGCTTCAGCCCTTCGCTGTCGTGGGTGTTTCCAGCCGAGACGCCGACGAGGAGGGGCAGCCCGTTCGCGTCCGACAGGACGTGCATCTTGGAACCCGGCTTGCCCCGGTCCACGGGACTCGGACCTGTGTGTTCGCCCCTTTTTTAGCCCTGACGTGGGCGGTGTCGAGGACGACGCGGGTGACGTCGAGGAGGCCGACGTCGTCGAGCTGGTGCAGCACGGCCTCGTGCAGCCGGCCCCAGACACCGGCTCTCGACCAGATCAGGAACCGCCGGTGGGCGGTCGACTTCGATATCCCGAAGCAGGGTGGCAACGCCCGCCAGGCGCAGCCGGACACCAGGACGTAGATGATGGCGGCGAATAGCGTCTCATCAGGGGTGTCTTGCGTTCCGCCGCCCTGCGGCCGCACCTTCGACGGCGGGATCAGCGGCTTCGCGATCTCCCACAACCCGTCCGGAACAATCCAACTCCACGTACCCCGCCCCATGAACGGACCAACGACGCCTCACCACGTAGGACACGGTCTAAAACACGGCCTAGCTGCCCCGCAAGGCGAGGGTCGCGTAGCGGGGGCTGCCGGAGGAGCCCCGGACAAGACCGGCCGCCCGAACACCTGCCCGAGACAGCATGAGGCTGTTCACCGGATCCCAAGAGCAGCCGACGCGGAGCAGCTGATACCCGGTACCGGCAAGACCGCGTCAGCCGCACACGGTCAGTGTCTACGCATATTTGGTCATCATCACTCGAATGCATATGCGCCACGTGTGTGCTTCCCTGAGGACGCCACTCCTGCAGCACGGGCTTCCTTTCGTACCTTCGGCCCTCGTCGGCGGGATCCATGAGGGTATGTGTCGCGGCCGACCACAGCCTGTCCGCTCCGGTGGACGGACAGGGGCTGCGTCCCGGGGCACCGGATGCCTTGACGAGTGTCAGGTCACCGACTTGCCACTGCTCGCGCACTCCGGCCTTCCCAGGTCTGGCGGGGCCCGTCACCTGCGCGGGTGGCGATGGTCCGGATGCCCGCAGGGCCGGCTCAGGGCGGGCCCCGCGGATGGTGTGCCGATCGTGCCGTGGAAGCAGGGTTCGGGCCGGGGAGTGCCTTCAGGGATCCGGTTCTTCCGCCGACATGTCACTCGGCCTCTGCCCGAAACCCGACAAGGTGACGGTCTGCCAGGTCTCCGCGACGTTCACAAGTGAAGGAAGCTGCCGATGTTACGCGTGCGATTTCACAGCGGTGGCGCGACGTTGGCCAAATATCTCAGAGGCACTTGCGACTCAGGTATGTAGTTGAAACCGTCAGCGCGTAACCCCGTCAATCACCTCGAAAGGCAGTCATGCCTTCTGTCGGAATACAGGCACTATCAGTTCACCTGCCCGACACGATACGCACCAATGAGTGGTGGGACGAGGAATATGACCCCACGGAAGTAACGCAGCCTGCGCAGCCGTTGGGGTCAAAGCCGTCTAATCTGTTCGACGCCGCAATGCAGCCGTACATCGGCGATCCGTTTTTCGGAAGCGTCGAGCGCCGGATAGCCGCGCCCGGCGAGGGAGCTGTTGCGCTGGGTGTCAAGGCTGCCCGCAGCGTCCTGGAAACCGCGAACATCACAGGCGCCGACGTGGACGGCCTCATCTCGGTATCGATGTTCCCCGACCGGGTCGGTGCCGGAGACGCCGGCTACCTCGCGCAGATTCTCGGCACGGCCGGCGGCGCGTTCAGTCTGGAGGCAACCTGTTCCGGTTCCATGTCCGCGCTGCTGACAGCCAGTTCGCTGGTGCAGTCCGGACTCAAGGAACGGGTCCTGGTCGTCGCCGTCTCCATGCTCTCCCGCGCGATCGACACCGACGATGTCACGGCGCGACTCTGCGGAGACGCTGCGGCCGCCTTCCTGGTCGGCGCCGTCGACGATGGCTACGGCCTGCTTGGCGCCAAGACCGCGCAGACGGGCGAGACCTGCGGTACCTGGCTGATGGACACCGTGGCCGAACCAGGAGGAACCACCGCAGGAGGCCGCCGCATCCGCCTGCGTGTCGACCCGACGATCAGTCACGTCCTGCGTGCCACCGCGAAACCGTATCTGGTGAAAACCGTCGAGGGTGCGCTGGAGGCGGCACAGCTGGAGATCGGTGACATCGACGTGATAGTGCCCAACACCCCCACGGCCTGGCACGCGCGGTTCAGCGCGGACACGCTGGGCGTGGCACCGGATCGTGTGGTGAACACCTTCCCCAGCGTCGCGAACATCGGGCCGGCGCTCATGCCGGTGAACACCCATCTCGCCGCGGTCGAGGGCCGCATCAAGCCAGGCGACCGGGTACTGCTCTACACCTTCGGCGGTCAAGCGGAGGCAGGAGCTGCCGTCGTCCGCTGGCCCTCGGTACTTCTCGGCCCGGCACCGGCCGGGGCGGCGACCACTCTGGACACCATCGGAGGATCCAATGGCTGACGTACGGGGACAGATCCGCTCGTTCATTCTCAAGGAGATCCTCAAGGGCGGCAGTGAGGGTGACCTCTCCGACGAGCTGGACCTGCGTGAATCCGGGGTGCTGACTTCGATCACCACCATGCAGCTGGTGTCGTTCGTCGAGAACGAGTTCGGGATCGAGGTGGAACTCCAGGACCCACGGGTGTACTTCACGACCGTGACCGTGCTGACGCGGTACGTGGAGGAACGGCTGGTTCCGGTCGATGAGCGCTAGTCCCGAGGAGCGTTCGGAAGGGTCCGACCTCGCGGCCTACCTTGACGGCGCTGCCATGCGCTCGCCGCTCGGCCGCGCTGTCGTCGGACCGGACGAACTGTCCTACACCTACCGACAACTCTCCGCGCAGGTTGATCGGGTGGCCGCCGCCCTGCACGAGGTCGGTGTGGGCGAAGGCGACAGGGTCGGGCTCCTTGTCCCCAAGAGTGCACAGGCCGTGGCTCTGGTCTTCGGAATCCTCCGGCTCGGCGCCGTCTACGTCCCGGTCGATGCCTACGGATCCGCCCAGCGCGCCGCGACCATCTTCGAGGACTGCCAGACGCGCGTCATTCTCGCCGACGAACGGGCCGGCGACAGGCTGACGGCGGCTGCCCCTTCTCTCGCCGAACGCGTTCTGGTCGTCGGCGATTCGTGGCCGAGCGCGGGCACGTCGCGGGAGCCGAACTACCCTCGTGCGAAAGCAGACCCGGATCGCCTGGCGGTACTGCTGTACACCTCGGGTTCGACCGGGAACCCCAAAGGCGTGATGATCACTCATGGCAACGCCGCGGCCTTCGTCGAATGGGCGTCGGCTGCGTTCGGCATCGAGGAGACCGATCAGGTCGCCAGTCACGCGCCCTTCCACTTCGACCTCTCGGTCTTCGATCTCTTCGTGACCGTCAAGCACGCGGCGTGCCTCCACCTGATCGACCCGGATCTGGCCGCCAGCGCCCGGCACCTGCCCGAGTTCATCGCGAAGTCCGAGATCACCGTCTGGTATTCGGCTCCCGCTGTGCTGGGAATGATCGCCGAGCTGCCCGGCTCGGAGAAGTACCCGCCGAACAACCTCCGGCTCGTCCTGTTCGCAGGCGAGGTCTTCCCCATCAACAAGCTGCGGCGCCTGATGCTGTTGTGGCCCGCACCTCGGTACTACAACCTGTACGGCCCGACCGAGACGAACGTGTGCACCTACTACCCGGTCCCCGAACAGATCCCCGCCTCCCGTACGGCCCCCCTGAGCATCGGTCATGCCTGCTCCCACTGCGACGTCATCGTCGTGGACGAACTCCTCCAGCCGGTTCGCCACGGCCAGGCAGGCTTCCTGAGCGTTTCCGGCCCGTCGGTCTTCGCGTCCTACTGGAACATGACCGGCCTGACGGCGGATCGCACCTTCCGGTTCGCCGGGCGCCGCTGGTACAACACCGGTGACATCGTCCGCAGCACGCCGGAAGGCTACGAGTTCCTCGGGCGCGCCGACCGTATGGTCAAACGTCACGGCTACCGCATCGAGCTGGATGAGATCGAGCACGGTCTCCGGCACAACGACACGGTGGCCGACGCGGCGGTCGTCAGCACCGGAGTGCCCGGCGAGGTCACCATCACCGCATTCATCGTGCCCCGCAGCAGCACAGCGCCCACCGCAGTTGCCTTGCGCCAGTACTGCCACGGCAGACTCGCCCGGTACATGGTGCCCGACGACTTCCGGCTCCTCGACGAGATCCCCCGCCTGTCGACCGGAAAGACCGACTACCAGGCACTGAGCCGCCGCTGCGACGCCACCGAAGCAGGGTCCGCTTGACCGCAGCCGAGACCGACGACGTCCAGTCCCGCACGAATGAGCGGAAGGAAACGATGCAGTGGACACGGAGGCGGCTGCTTGGGAAGGATGGGATGATCACCGATCGGCCCTTTACCACGACGCGGATCGCTTTGCCCGTCAGTTCCTGAGCCTCGACATGGCCCGGCGCGACGCCGACGGAGAGTTCGACCGGGCCGGCTGGAAACGGTGTGCCGACTTCGGGCTCCTGCGGATGCCCGTCCCCAAGGAACACGGCGGCACGGGCGCACCCTTGGGAGACCTGCTCGCCGTCATGGAAGGACTGGGACACGGTGCAGAAGACCAAGGGCTCCTCTTCGCGCTGAACGCCCACCTGTGGACAGTGGTACTACCCCTGTCACTCCACGGGACACCGGCCCAGCAAGCACGGTACCTCCCGGCACTGATGCAGGGCTCGTCCATCGGTGCCAACGCCTCGACCGAGGACGAGGCTGGCTCGGACGTGTACGCCATGCAGGCCCAGGCCACGAAGCAGGGGGACTGTTACGTACTGAACGGAACGAAAAGCTACATCACCAACGCACCCGTGGCGGATCTCTTCGTGGTGTACGCAACAGTCGACGCCTCGCTCGGCGCCCTGGGAGTGACCGCATTCCTGATCGACGCCCGGACGCCCGGACTCCACAGAAGCTCCCCGGTGGAGAAGATGGGCATGCGGACGGCCCTCATGGGACGTATCACCCTCGACAACTGCCGTGTTCCGGAAGACGCCGTTCTCGGCCGACCCGGACGAGGGGTGAGTATTTTCGAGACGGCTATGGAATACGAGCGCGGCTGTATACTCGCCACCTGTCTCGGTGCCATGCAGCGTGAATTGGACCAATCCGTCCGGCATGCCCGATCGAGGAAGCAGTTCGGCCGAGCGATCGGGAAGTACCAAGCGATCTCCCATCGCATCGCGGACATGAAGGTCACACTGGACGCCGCACGTGAACTCATCCACCGTGTAGGTGCGCTCAAAGACGCGGGAAAAAGCATCGCACTGGCTTCGGCCAGCGCGAAGCTCTTCGTCTCCGAGGCCTACCTGAGATCCTCTGTCGACGCTCTCAGAATTCAGGGAGGCCGAGGCTACCTCAGCGGAGCAGAAACCGAACGACAGCTACGCAACGCAGCCGCTTCGGTGCTCTACTCCGGAACGTCCGACATCCAGCGCAACATCATTGCGGCTCAGCTGGGCCTCTGACTGCCTCACCCCTCGCGGTCGAAGCCGGGCTGACGGCCACCGGGTCGGCCCTCGCTCAGGCGGTGGCCGACTCGGAACGGCGGCTCCGTCGCCGGCCAGGCCTCTCCACCGGCTTCTCCTCCTCGGGGGCAACCGCTGTCATGCCTGTCGGTCCGGGAGCCGGTGATGCAGACGTGGAGGCCGATGCACCCGGAATCCCGCGGGTCTCGCCGGGCTCGAAGTGAACGATCCGGCTTTCCCCCGCACCAGTTCCGGTGGTGAGAGCGCAGTACGGATCACCGTCGTGGTCCCAAGCCAGTGACGACATGGCAGAACCACCGCGACCCGAGCCCGTTGGCAGACCCCCTGCCTTCCGAGCTCGGGTCGCTTCGGGCGTCACCGTTCCACCGACCGCTCGCTCACCCGCAGCGCGGCAGTGATCTCCGCGTCCTTCTCCCCGGCCAGTCGGCGTTCCACGGCTGCGGCCGTAACCCCGCGGGCCGGCAATGGAGGCTCCCGCCGCGGACCGCGATGCCCGGGCCCGCTGTGTCCGTCGGCCGATGGCCGTTGTCGAGGCGGGGGCCGTTGCCGCATCGGGCGCGGCCGCTGTGCGGCCTGACCCCCGCGACCCCCCCCCGCGGTGTCGCGGAACCGCTCGGATTCCGCAGGAGGAGGCGGACCAGAAACGGGAGCTCTGGCTGCCGAGGCGGGCCTGGGTGCTGCAGCCCGGGTACTTCAGGACGCCCCGGCGCCGGGCCACCACACGCCCATGCGGCGGCCCGGGCCCGACCGGCTCCCGCCGCGGTACCGCGGTGTGCACTCGACCCGGCGCGACGTGGCGCTGCTCCAGGCTCCGGGGGCCGGTGTCAGAGGCGGTGAGGGTGCTTTCCACCACGCCGAGCAGGGCGTCCCTGTCCTTCTGGAACCGGGCGAGCACACGCAGTCCGCAGTACGTGCTGAGCATCTGGCGGGCGAGTGTCCCGGCGCTCCGCTCCGGGGAGATCCCGCCGGAGCGCTGCCCCGGGCGGTGGTCTCGGCCAGCGCCTGCTCGACCGCGGTGCAGTGCCGGCGGACCTCCTCCCGTACGCCGGCGTCCGCGTCGCCTATGTCACCGCGGTCAGCGTCGCGTAGACCACGACGTTGCCCAGGTAGCCGGTGTCCTCGGAGTAACCGCCGCCGCAGGTGATCAGCCGCAGTTCGGGCCGGCCGGAACTGCCGTAGACCTTCTCGCTGGGAAACCCCTTCTTGTCGTAGAGTTCGGCGGCGCGGACGGTGAACACCGCTGTCCGCCGGTCCGCCCTGCTGATCTCGATGGTGGCGCCCTCGGCCAGGTCGCCGAGGTGGTAGAAGACACCGGGGTCGCCGGCGGGTGTGTCCACATGCCCGGTGGCGATGGCCGTGCCCGCCGAGCCGGGAGCGATGCCGTCGCCGTACCAGCCGGCGAGGCCGGGTTTCCCCGGTGGCGGGGTCCGCAATGCCCCTGCCGCATCGAGGCCCACTCGTGTCATCGGGGCGTCGACGCCGATGGCGGCGATCCGGATCCGGACCGGATCCGCGGGGGGCAGCGGACGGACCGCCGGGGGAGGGGAGGGGGCGGCAGAGGCGGGTAGGGCCCGGGACACCGGAGGCCGCGGTGGCTCCTCGTCGTGCCCCCCGCTGATCAACAGCAGCGCGCCTGCCGCCATCGCCCAGCCCAGGGGAATCACCGCGGGGAGGAACGTGCTCAGGGGAGCGCGGGTCCGGCGGCCGGACGCCATCGCGGTCGAGCCTCTTCTTCGCGGCGGCTGCGGGGTGGCGGCCGGAGCGTGGACCACGCGGCGGGTGGCCCGCGCCGCCATCGGGCCCCTCCCGTTTCCGGAGCCCGGCCGCGGGCCGGAACGGATGCGACCGGCCAACGGACTCGGGCGGTCAGGCGCGGTCACCGTTCGGGCGGCGGCAGATCCAGAACACACCGGCGGCGGCCGTGAGGAGCAGCCCGGCACCCAGGCCGAGCCCCGTGCCGGTGTCGTCGGCCGGACCGAAGCCGGCGTCGACCGAGCCCTCCGGAGTGCGGCCGGTGATCTGGTACGTCTCCGCGACCTTGGTCAGTGGCGGACACTTCAGGGTGACCGTGTCGCTGCCCGGGCCGGTGCCTGCCGGAATCCGGAACTGACCGGTGAGCACGCCCTCCTCGTCGCCCGCGAAGAGGTGGAAGTCTCCTCCCGCCTCCGACGTGCCCTTGCCGTAGTCCGCGTCGGGGTCGCAGGCCCTCGTACTGACCGTGACGGTGGACCCCGGGGCGGCGTTCCACGGATCGATGCTGATCTCCGAGTCGTCAGCGGCGGCAGCGGCCGGGATCTGCAGTACCAGAGAACCCAGGGCCAGCCCGATACCTGCACCCATGTGTGTGTAACGCATGCGAACCCTCCAACGGGCACTGCCCGGCCTGCCTGCGCGGCGCCTCTTCTGTGCCCCGCTCACGAGGCAACCGACAGTCCGTCATTCCCGCAACCCCACACATCATCAGGCATGTCATCCGATCAGCCGCAAAAGCGGCCCCGCCCGACCGCTTACGCAGGTCACCGGGGCGAAGACCAGCGTTACGCGTCACCCGCCGCCCCGTCCCCATATCGGTGAAGGCCGACCACGCGGCCTTCCAGGGCGTGAGCGCGCCTCAGGCCGCCGCGTCGGGAACCCCTTGCCGAGTGCCGCTCAAGTGCGCAGCGCAGCCTTGCTGTAGACGGGGGTGTGGATGAGGTCCTGGCCGGGTGGGGGCGGGTGCAGGGCTGCGAACCTCGTCGAGTGTTGCCTGGTCGGGTGGGAGGCCCCAGGCGGTGAAGTAGTCCATCAGGTCCGTCTGGACGGGGTTGCAGCCCGCCGTACTGGCCCGGAATGTGCCCCACCGGACCGAGGCCGCCGCGACACCCGTCGATGTCCCGACTGGGCCGAGAGACAGGACGCCGCCCTGTTCCCCTTCCGACAGTAACCGCTCCCGCCCGGCCCGCGTCCGCCGCGCTCCGCTCCACCGTCTGTCGTCCGCCGGCGCCGCTCTGCGTCCGCTGGGCTGCCGCGTCGTCCCTGGCCCGCGCCCGTCCGCTGCTCCGGCTCCGCTGCCCGCGCAGCGTCCCCCGCCGCCAGTTGTCCGTCCGGCCGCTCGCCCGGCCCGTCCGGCCGCTCGCCGCGGCCGGACGGCCGCGTATCTGCCCGGGTAACTTGCGGCACCCCTCACCCTCGTTCCCGCGCCCAGGCGGCCACCGCTGTGCTCCTGACCGGCGCCCTCACAGCCGCCCTGCACCACCCCGGCCCACCTGGTGCGCTTCCTGGCTCTCCTCGCGGTCGTGCTGAGCGCTCTCGAACCGCCATGCTCGCCCTCGCCGCGGCCTTCGCCTCCACCGCCGTCACCCGCACCACCCTCGACCTCCTGCTGCGCCTGGTGCCCTGGTACAACCCGCCGAAGAGCTGGCATCACGTGCGAGAGCGCTGTCCCCTCAGCCCCGCGGGCCCGGGCGGCGAACGACGCTGCGAGCCGCTGCCAGGCCCGCAGCCCGCAGGCCGAGGCTGCTTTTTCCGGCACCGCGTACGCGACAGCGAGCTATCGCCGCTGGCCGCCCCCAGTGCAGAGCAACTGCCCCCCGCCAACGGGCCATCGCGGTTCCTCCTTGGCTACGTCCGGCCAGAGCGCCCCGGGCGGCGAAGCCGTTCCCCGCCCCACCGCCTGGTCGGGACGGACGCCTGAGCGGCGCTGTGGGGCCCGTTGCTGTCCGCCAGGCCGTGGGGGCCGTAAGGGGTACACGAAGAGTCCGCACGGGGCCCTCCCGCCTCGTACGAGAGGCCGCACGATGGCCCAACGCATCCGTACCCACAAGGTGATCAACGTGAGCGCCGTTCTCCGGCTCCGTCCACCGCTTCCCCGCTGCCGACGCGGGCCGGCGCCGTCCGTACCATCACGGTCTGCGGCCAGCGCCACCGTGTCCGTCAGGCCCCTCGGGGAGCGCACGCGGCCTGATGAACGTGCACATCGACGTCCCCTGGATCCTGCAGGTCGCCGAGGCCGCCGGAGCCGATGACCCGGCTCCCGACGACTACGGCGTGCCCGTCTGCGCGGTCGCCCGCCACCGCGCAGACGGGTTCGATCAGCCCGTCTACGACGGCCCCTATGCCAAAGCCGCCGCCCTGGTCCACACCCTGGGCCGCTGCCGCTGGCTGGAGCGCTCCAACATGGCCGTCGCCGCCGCCACCGGCGTCATGTACCTCGAAGCCGCCGGCGTCTCCGTCAAACCCGCCCGTGAGGACGCCATCGCCCTCAAAGACCTCCTCCTGGAGCCCGCCTGCACCGCCGGGAAGATCGCCGCCCTGCTGCGCACCTGGCCCACCACCACCTGACCTTCAAGCCCGCCCCGTCACGGTCTGCGGTGGAACCGGCCGCACCCGGTTCCACCGGCAACGCCCAGTTCGACCTCCGACGACCCCATAGAGGCAGCAGGCGCCCGGCGCTCGGTCGGTTTCCGCATGCCTTGGACGCCATCGAGACCAAGTACGCTCAGCGCGGCAAGACCGTTGAGATCATCGGGCTGAACGAGCCCAGCGCGCGCATCCACGAGACGCTCAGCGGCGGACTCGCTGGCAGCCACTGACCAGCGCACGCCCAAGTGCATCCGAGGGTCGAGACCCAGAACCTAACGAAGCACTACTAGTACTCCAGCAGCGTTTCGCTATCTTGCCTGGTCACAGGCATCGCCGGGAGTGTAGTGGGCTGCTGGAACGTCAGGGGCGGTCTTGCCGGAC
>NZ_JBVHNF010000018.1:126645-198289 GCF_055558055.1 Streptomyces sp. NPDC025833 | reverse complement strand
GCCAGCTCCCGCAACAGCGCGAGGGTCTCGTCCGTGACCAGGTGCTTGCTGTAATCGATGTACAGATCACCGACCCGCACCACATACCGCTCCGCGCGGCCGGGATCCGCGGCGAACAACTCGCGCAGGTGCGGCTGGTTCCGGTCCCGGTGATCGGCGAGGGCCGCCCACTCGGGCATCTGGTCGAGCCTGGTGCGGCCGTCTGCGTTCATGTCCGACTTCAGCCCTCTCTCGGTACCTGTCCCGCTGCCGGTCCCAACCTAGTTGATCGGCATGCGGGACAAGGGCCGGGACACCGCCCGGGAGTTGCGACCGCGGAAGGGCTCACGGGCCGGTGGCCGCGCGGGAGACGGCAGCCGTGGGGCACCGCGGACCGTCGGCCGGCGCCGGGCGGCAGACAAGGCTCCGGCCGGGCGCCCTCGGGCACCCGGCCGGTGAACTCCTAGATCTCGCCGCGCAGTTTGGCGAGCGCCTCCGCGAGGATCGCCTCGCCGTCCGCGTCGCTGCGCCGCTCCCGCACGTACGCGAGGTGCGTCTTGTATGGCTCGGTACGCGGCGGGTCCGGCGGGTTGTCCCGGTCCTGGCCGGCCGGGAAGCCGCAGCGCGGGCAGTCCCAGGTATCGGGGACCTGCGCGTCACTGGCGAAGCTGGGCTGCGTCTCGTGCCCGTTGGAGCACCAGAAGGAGATGCGCAGACGCGGCGCGGACTCGCCGCGCTCGGCCTCGCCCATCGGCCCCGCCCCGACCCGGCTTCCTCGGATCGCGTTGCCACTTGCCACGGTCGTAACTCCCTGCGTGATGGTGCCGCCAAGCGAGTCGGCGTTTCGCTTCGCTGCGAGCGCCTCAGTCTACGTAAGGCCCAACGCGCGTCCAGTGATTGGAGTTACCGGCCCCCGCACCAAGACGCAAGCCCCATGATAGGCCGCGCTCACGGGCGCGTACCGAACACGGGGCTTTACGTGTGGGATATACGAATTGTTCCGGACATGCGCCCGGGTCACCGCGGGGATCGCGTCAGCTGTTCGTCTTCATCAGCATGCCGAGGACGATGATGGACGCGAACCAGAACAGACCGATCACGATCGTGATCCGGTCGAGGTTGCGCTCGGCGACCGAGGAGCCGCCGACGGAGGACTGCATGCCGCCGCCGAACATGTCGGAGAGGCCGCCGCCCTTCCCCTTGTGCATCAGCACCAGCAGCATCAGCAGCAGGCTGAAGACGATCAGGGCGATCGAGAACCCCAAAACCACGGCTGGACCAACTTCCTCGGATTCGGATGGACGACGGGGGCACAGCACCTCCGCTGCGCCCCCGCAAGAGTACGACGTATCGCCGCTACCGCCTACTCACAGCGCGTCCTACTGATCGCGGAAACGCACGATCTTGACGAACTCGTCGGCGTCCAGCGAGGCGCCGCCGACCAGGGCGCCGTCGATGTCGGCCTGGGCCATGATCTCGGCGACGTTGCCCGACTTCACCGAGCCGCCGTACTGGATGCGGACCTTGTCGGCCACGTCCTGCGAGTACAGGTCGGCGAGCTTGGCGCGGATGGCGGCGCAGACCTCCTGCGCGTCCTCGGCGCCGCAGACCTTGCCGGTGCCGATGGCCCACACGGGCTCGTAGGCGATCACGACGGTCTCGGCCTGGTCGGCCGGGAGGTCCTTCAGGCCGCCCTCGACCTGCGCGAGGGTGTGGCTGACGTGGTCGCCCGCCTCGCGGACGTCCAGTTCCTCGCCGACGCACAGGATCGGGGTCAGGCCGTGCTTGTAGGCGGCCTTGACCTTGGCGTTGACGATCTCGTCGGTCTCGTCGTGGTACTGGCGGCGCTCGGAGTGCCCGATCGCCACGAACGTGCACTTCAGCTTGGCCAGCATCGGGCCGGAGATCTCGCCGGTGTAGGCGCCGGAGTCGTGCCGCGAGATGTCCTGGGCGCCGTACTTGATCTTGAGCTTGTCGCCGTCCACCAGGGTCTGCACGGAGCGCAGGTCGGTGAAGGGCGGCAGGACGGCGACCTCGACGGCCTCGTAGTCCTTGTCGGCCAGGGCGAAGGCGAGCTTCTGGACGTGCGCGATGGCCTCGAGGTGGTTGAGGTTCATCTTCCAGTTGCCCGCCATCAGCGGCGTGCGCGTGCTCATCGAGGTCAGTCCTCCAGTGCGGCGAGGCCGGGGAGCGTCTTGCCCTCGAGGTATTCGAGGGAGGCGCCGCCTCCGGTCGAGATGTGGCCGAATGCGTTCTCGTCGAAGCCGAGCGTACGCACGGCCGCGGCGGAGTCACCACCGCCGACGACGGTGAAGCCGTGCGAGTCGACGAGGGCCCGGGCGACCGCCTTGGTGCCCTCGGCGTAGTCGGGGTGCTCGAAGACGCCCATGGGACCGTTCCAGAAGACGGTCTCGGCGTCGGCGAGCTTCGAGGCGTAGAGCTCTCGGGTCTTCGGGCCGATGTCCAGGCCCTCCTGGTCGGCGGGGATCTTGTCCGCGTCGACCACGGTGTGCTCGGTCGGCGCCTTGGTCTTCAGGTCCGGGAATTCCGGGGAGACCACGACGTCGACGGGGAGCAGCAGTTCGACGCCCTGCTCCTCGGCGCGCCGCAGGTACTCGGTGACGACCGGGACCTGGTCCTCCTGGAGCAGGGAGATGCCGACCTCGTAGCCCTTGGCCTTGAGGAAGGTGTAGGCCATGCCGCCGCCGATGAGCAGCCGGTCGGCCCGGCTGAGCAGCTCGTCGATGACGGCGAGCTTGTCGGAGACCTTGGCGCCGCCGAGCGCCACGACGTAGGGGCGCTTGACGTCCTCGGTGAGCTTCCTCAGGACGCCGACCTCGGTGGCGATCAGGTGGCCGGCGTAGTGCGGCAGCCGGGCCGGGAGGTCGTAGACGGAGGCGTGCTTGCGGTGGACGGCACCGAAGCCGTCACCGACGTAGACGTCGGCGAGGGCGGCCAGCCGGTCGGCGAAGGCGCCGCGCTCGGCGTCGTCCTTGGCCGTCTCGCCGGGGTTGAACCGCAGGTTCTCCAGGACGGCCACCTGACCGTCCGCGAGGCCGGCGACCGTCTCCTGGGCGGAGGACCCGACAGTGTCGGTCGCGAAGGCCACGGCGGAGCCGAGGAGTTCGCCCAGCCGGGAGGCGGCCGGGGCGAGGGAGAACGCGGGGTCCGGGGCGCCCTTGGGGCGGCCCAGGTGCGAGGCGACGACCACCTTGGCGCCCGCGTCAGCGAGGGCCTTGACGGTGGGCAGGACGGCGCGGATGCGGCCGTCGTCGGTGATCGTCCCGTCGGCCAGCGGCACGTTGAGGTCGGCGCGGACGAAGACCCGCTTGCCGCTCACGCCGTCGGCGAGAAGTTCGTCGATCGTCTTCATTGAGTGGACTCCAAAGGAGGGCTCGTGGTGCACCTGATCGTAAGAGGACGTGGTCAGTACGCGGGACAGGGCCCGGACAGCGCGGCCGTGCGCTGCCCGGGCCCTGCTCTCACTTCGCGGTCCCGCTGTCTGCGATCAGAGCTGGTTGCCGACGAAGACCGTGAGGTCCACGAGGCGGTTGGAGTAGCCCCACTCGTTGTCGTACCAGCCGATGATCTTCACGTTCTTGCCCTCCTGGACCATGGTCAGGGAGGAGTCGAAGGTGCAGGAGGCCGGGGCGTTGACGATGTCGGAGGAGACGATCTGGTCCTCCGTGTAGTCGAGGAGGCCCTTCAGCTCACCCTCGGCGGCCTTCTGGAAGGCGGCGTTGACCTCTTCCTTGGTGACCTCGCGGCCGAGCTCGACGACGAGGTCGGTGACCGAGCCGGTCGGGACCGGGACGCGCATGGCGATGCCGTCCAGCTTGCCCTTGAGCTGCGGCAGGACCAGGGCGGTGGCCTTCGCGGCACCCGTCGTGGTCGGGATGATGTTCTCGGCGGCGGCACGGGCGCGGCGCAGGTCCTTGTGCGGGAAGTCCAGGATGCGCTGGTCGTTCGTGTACGCGTGCACCGTGGTCATCAGACCCTTGACGATGCCGAAGTTCTCGTCGAGGACCTTCGCCATCGGCGCCACACAGTTGGTGGTGCAGGAGGCGTTGGAGATGACGTGGTGGTTCGCCGGGTCGTACTTCTCCTGGTTGACGCCCATCACGATGGTGATGTCCTCGCCCTTGGCCGGAGCCGAGATGAGGACCTTCTTCGCGCCGCCGGCGATGTGCTTCTCGGCGTCTTCCTTCTTGGTGAAGATGCCGGTGGACTCGATGACGATGTCCACGCCCAGCTCACCCCACGGGATGTCGGCCGGGTTGCGCTCCGAGAGCACCTTGATGGTGTGGCCGTCGACGGTGATGGTGTCGGCGGTGTGGGACACCTCCTGCTTGAGACGGCCCAGGATCGTGTCGTACTTGAGCAGGTGGGCGGTGGTCGCGGTGTCACCCAGGTCGTTGACGGCCACGACCTCGATGTCCGCCCCCTGCTCCAGCAGGGCGCGGAAGTAGTTACGCCCGATGCGGCCGAAGCCGTTGATGCCTACGCGGATCGTCACGAACCGATCTCCTCGTTGGTACGCCGGCCATGCGGTGCCGGCGAGCTCTGTTTGGGATGTCCCCGACCACCACCGACCCTACCTCTCTGCGGGCCCCGTAGTGACATCGAGATGCCGCATACACGGGCAGGCAGTCCGTACCCGTCAGTAGAGGTACGGACCGCCTCGGATCGACAGTGGTTTCATCCGTTTTCGTCACGGAATGCCGGGCACTCTAGGCGCCTTTTTCACTCGTTCGTGAGCGGGTCGGCTCACTTGATCGACACGCCGTCCGCGCACCGTTGAGAGGGGGTCCCGCTCACCTGTCGAGGGCCTCGAACGACTTCCTCAGCAGGGCCGCCCGATCGGCCGCCGACGGCATCTGCTCCAGTCCGAAACCGAGCAGCACGGTGTCGTCCGTGGAGACCGCTCCGTAGGTCCGGAACAGGGCCCCGGTGCGCGCCCAGTTCTTCAGCACCGCCGGGCTGCCCGCGGGCGGTCCGGCCGCCCGCCAGGCGCCGAGGGACGACTCGAACCCCTCGGTCTCGCGCGCCGTACCGCCGACCACCAGCGAGGCGTCGTCGGCGAGGACGCCGTGCCCGCCGCTGCCGGGGTCGGTGACGTAGGCGAGCGAGAGTTCGACGGTCTTGCCGGCGTACGCGCTCAGGTCGAAGCTCACCTGGCGCCAGCCGCCGGAGCTGCCGGTGAGGCTGTTCCAGGCGCCGGTGGTGCCGGTCGCGGCGCAGGTGGTGCCGGTGAGCGTCAGGTAGTGCTTCAGCCAGGGGTGCTCGCCGATCAGGAAGCCGGCGCCGCACTCGGCCGGCACGGCCGCCTTGGTGGCCCCTCCGGCCTCCGGCAGGGTCGTCCAGTCGTCCGCGCCCGCGGTGTGCGCCTCGACCACCGCGTGGTCGTAGCCGGGCTCGGTGTCCCACAGCAGCCGGGTGTTCAGGGCCGGCTTCTCGGCGGCGGTGACACCGGTGAGGTCGATGGTGCGGGTGAGGCGCTTGTAGGCGTCGTCGGTGTGCACGGCGGCGGCCATGCCCTGGCCCGCGTACGGCCCGTACGGATTGGCGGTCCCCGCGAAGGTGCCCGCGCCCGCGCTCTCGAACTGCGGGTACGTGGCGACGGGCAGTTCGTCGGAAGTGACGCCGTAGGTGCCGGCCTTGTCGAGCGGGTTGCCGGGCGCGTCGCCGAGCGCGCCGCCGGCGCCGTCGAGCGCGCCGGAGCCGGTGAACCCGGTGGCCCCCTTGGTCGACGTACGGCTGTAGGCGCCCAGGTAGTACTGGCTGAAGTCGTTCGACAGGGTGCCGTCGCCGAGGTCGACGCTGCCGCCGGCCAGTTCGCCGGCCTCGATCAGCCGGCCGCCCTCGTTGAGGTAGGCGCGCAGCCGGAGCTGGGTGGGGTTGGCCGGGCCCGTCGTGCCCGAGTAGTGCACGACCGTGCGGAAGTGCCCCAGCACGCCGAGCGCGTCCGGGACTCCCCGGGTGGCCACGTCCCACACGGTCGCGCGGTGGCCAGCCGCCCGCAGCGCGTCCACGTACGTCTGCGCCCGGGTCGCGGCCGCGCCCTCCTCGGCGACGACCAGGGTGTCGGCCTTCGGCCGTTCGGCGACCGTGTAGGTGAAGTGGGAGCTGGCGACCTTCCGGCCGGCCGCGGTCTCGCCGGTGAACCAGACCTCGACCCGGTCGCCCGGCTCGCCGTCCCGCACCTTCGCCCGGTACTCGTCGAAGTACAGGTTGTCCTCGCCGCCGTAGGTCCGTCCGCCCTTCCAGGGCCTGAGCGCCTGGTCGCGCGTGCGCCCGCCGTTGACGCGGTACTTCAGCTCCTTGTCCCGGACCGCCTTGCGCACGACCACGGAGACCTGCTGGTCGGCGCCGCGGGAGTACGACGTGGCGAACGCGGCCGGGGTGAAGTCGGCGGCGCCCAGCCCGACCGCGGAGGACGGCCGGTCGGGGTGCGCGGCGGTCTCGGCGAGGGACAGCGCGAACGGGACGTTCTTCTCGAACTCCTGCTGGATCAGCTTCTCGTCGTCGGGGAAGTTGAAGTCCGACTGGCAGTCCTCGGGCCGCCAGGCGTCGTCCGGGTCGACGCGCGCCGCGGTCCGGCAGGTCGACATCTCGGGGGTGAACATCGCCAGGCCGTTGACGTTCGAGGCGTGCCCGTCCGCCTCGCCGTTGGTGGTGTACAGCTCGGAGGAGAGCTGCGAGTGGTAGCCGGGGACGGCGGGCTTCTCGGGCGTGCCGGCGAGCGCCTCGTAGAGCACGTCGTCCGGGGTCGGGGTGGCCACCTGCCAGCCGACGCCGTAGAGGAGGAGTTCGGCCGCGGAGTGGTAGTTGATCGCGTACCGGAACCCGACGCGCTTCTCGAAGGCGTCCAGGGCCCGGGTCTCGGGCTCGGACTCGGGGCTCGCGCCGCGGTAGGTCTGGCTGGTGGGGTTCGGTGACGAACCCTCGTCGTCGTAGCCCCACTTGTAGGCGAAGTTGCGGTTGAGGTCGACGCCGTCGCCCGTGCTGATCGCCCCGTCGCCGTTGACGTCGCGCAGGTTCTTGCGCCACAGGCGGTTGGCGGGGTCCTGGAAGGTGTAGTCGTAGCCGTCGGGGTTGGCGGAGAGGACGAACCACAGCTCGGTGGAGTCGACGAGCTTCTTGACGCGCTTGTCGGTGCCGTAGTGGTCCAGGTAGTAGTGCATCAGGCGCCGGGTCATCTCCGGCGTGATCCACTCGCGGGCGTGCTGGTTGGACATGTACAGCACGGACGGCTTGGAGCCGTCCCGCGACCTCTTCGCGTCCCTGGTCAGTCTGACGGCGAGGATGTCCTGGCCCCGGACGGTCCTGCCGATGGACTCGACCTTGGTGAGGCCGGGATGGTCCCGGGCGGTGCGCAGGATCTCCTCCCGCAGTCCGCCGCTGCCGCTGTACGGCCGGAACACGTGCTGGGCGGCGTCCTCGACCCGGGTCCGCGCCTTCGCCGAGAGGGTCTGCTCGGTGAGGTCCACGCCCCGTTCGCGCAGCCGGTCGGCCTGCCTGTCGGTGAGGTAGACCTCCACCGCGGCCCTGCCGCCCCCGGTCAGCCGCTCGCCGAGTTCACGGCCGTCCTGGCCGGCCTCCAGCAGCAGGGGAATCTGCTTCCGGGTGACGTCGGCGCGGAAGACCCTGACCTCGTCCGGGCCGGGCCCCGCCGGGTGCTCGTTCTGTGCCTGGGCTGTGGGTGCGAGGCTCGCTCCGCCGAGCAGGAGCGCGCCGAGGGCGAGGATCGATCTCGCTCTGTGTCTCATGAACCCCCCTGGAGGTGGTCCGCCACAGCGGCGAACAGGCTGCCAGGCTCATGTCACACGATGATCGAGTCAAGACCGCCGCACGGACACGCGCGGGCCGGCGCCGATCACCCGAACGGGCCCCGGCACCGGCGCGTCGGCACGGCTCCGGGTCAGCCGGCCAGGTTGTCCGCCAGCTCCTCGGAGAGGTTCGCCTCGGTGCCGGGAATGCCCAGGTCGGAGGCCCGCTTGTCGGCCATCGCCAGCAGGCGCCGGATCCGCCCCGCGACCGCGTCCTTGGTGAGCGGCGGGTCGGCGAGCGCGCCCAGCTCCTCCAGCGACGCCTGCTTGTGCTCCATGCGCAGCCGGCCGGCGGCGGCGAGGTGCTCGGGGACCTCGTCGCCGAGGATCTCCAGGGCGCGCTGGACACGGGCGCCGGCCGCCACGGCGGCGCGGGCCGAGCGGCGCAGGTTGGCGTCGTCGAAGTTGGCGAGGCGGTTGGCGGTGGCCCGCACCTCGCGGCGCATCCGGCGCTCTTCCCAGGCCAGCACGGACTCGTGCGCGCCCAGCCGGGTGAGCAGGGCGCCGATCGCGTCTCCGTCGCGCACGACCACCCGGTCCACTCCGCGCACCTCGCGGGCCTTCGCGGCGATCGACAGTCTGCGGGCGGCGCCGACCAGCGCGAGCGCCGCCTCCGGGCCCGGGCAGGTCACCTCCAGGGAGGAGGAGCGGCCGGGCTCGGTCAGCGAGCCGTGGGCCAGGAAGGCCCCGCGCCAGGCCGCCTCCGCGTCGCAGGTGGCCCCGGACACCACCTGCGGGGGCAGGCCGCGGATCGGGCGGCCCCGGCCGTCCACGAGGCCCGTCTGCCGGGCCAGCTGGTCACCGCCCGCGACGACCCGTACGACGTACCGCGAGCCGCGGCGCAGTCCGCCCGGCGCCATCACGATCAGCTCGGAACTGTGACCGAAGATCTCCAGGATGTCCCGCTTGAGCCGGCGGGCGGCCATCGCGGTGTCCAGCTCCGCCTCGATCACGATGCGCCCGCTCACCAGGTGGAGGCCGCCGGCGAACCGCAGGACGGCCGAGACCTCCGCCTTCCTGCAGCAGGTCCGGGTGACGGGGAGCCGGGAGATCTCGTCCTTCACCGCTGCCGTCATCGCCATGGGCCGATCCTTCCATGCATCCGAAAAATACGGTCGTACGCGGCGGCCAACAGTTCCGGATCGTGCCGGGGTGATCCGTCGGTCCGGGCCACGGGCGCCAGCTCGACCGCCGCTCCCAGCCGCTCGGCGGCCTCGGTGAGCGAGTCGCGGTCGGGCACGGCGGCCTCGTCGGCCAGCACCACGTCCAGGGCGAGTTTAGGGGCGTGTCGCCCCAAAACCTCCAAATGACGCTGCGGGGAGAAGCCCTCGGTTTCTCCCGGCTGCGGCGCGAGGTTCAGGGAGAGCACCCGGCGCGCCTTGGTGTCCGTCAGGGCGTCGAGCAGCTCGGGGACGAGCAGATGCGGGATGACGGAGGAGAACCAGGAGCCGGGGCCGAGCACCACCCAGTCCGCGTCCAGGACCGCCGCGACGGCCTCGGGCACGGCCGGCGGGTCGTTGGGCACGAGGTGCACCGACTGGACCTCGCCGGGCGTCAGGGCGACGGTCGCCTGCCCGCGCACCGTGTCCACGTCGTCCGGGCGCTCCGGGTCGTGCCCCTTGACCAGTGCCTGCAACTCCAGGGGCACGGCCGACATGGGCAGCACGCGGCCGTGCGCGCCGAGCAGCTTGCCGACCAGGTCCAGGGCCTGGACATGGTCGCCGAGCTGCTCCCACAGGGCGACGATCAGCAGGTTGCCGACGGCGTGCTCGTGCAGATCGCCGTGGGACTGGAAGCGGTGCTGGATCACCCGGGCCCAGGTCTGGCCCCAGTCGTCGTCACCGCACAGCGCGGCCAGCGCCTTGCGCAGGTCGCCGGGCGGCAGCACGCCCAGCTCGTCGCGGAGCCGGCCGCTGGAGCCGCCGTCGTCGGCGACGGTGACGACGGCGGTGAGGTCGCCGGTGATCCGGCGCAGCGCGGCCAGCGACGCGGACAGGCCCATGCCGCCGCCGAGCGCGACCACCTTGGGCTGGGCGCCGCGCCGCCGGGGCCGGCCCCCGCGGGCCTCGGCCGGGCGTCCGGAGCGCGCCTCGGGCACCATCCGGCGCAGTCGGCCCAGCCGTGGTGTACGTTCCGTCATTCCCGTCCCATGTCCCGGTGTACGACCACCGTCTCCACGCCCTCGGCCGCGAGACGCGCGGCGAGCTTCTCCGACATCGCCACCGAGCGGTGCTTGCCGCCGGTACAGCCGATGGCGATGGTCACGTACCGCTTGCCCTCGCGCCGGTAGCCGGCCGCGATGAGCCGGAGCAGTTCCGCGTACCGGTCGAGGAACTCCTTCGCGCCGGGCTGGTTGAAGACGTAGCCGGCGACCTCCTCGTTCAGGCCGGTGTACGGGCGCAGCTCCGGGACCCAGTGCGGGTTGGGCAGGAACCGCATGTCCGCGACGAGGTCGGCGTCGACCGGCAGCCCGTACTTGAAGCCGAAGGACATCACGGTGGCCCGCAGCTCGGGCTCCTCCTCCCCGGCGAACTGGGCGTCCATCTTGGCGCGCAGCTCGTGCACGTTGAGGCTGGAGGTGTCGATCACCAGGTCGGCGTCGCCGCGCAGTTCGCGCAGCAGTTCGCGCTCGGCGGCGATGCCGTCGACGATCCGGCCGTCCCCCTGGAGCGGGTGCGGGCGGCGGACCGACTCGAAGCGGCGCACCAGGGCCTCGTCGGAGGACTCCAGAAAGACGATCCGCCGGGTGACGCCCCGGGTGTCCAGGTCGGCGAGGGATTCGCGCAGATTGTCGAAGAAGCGCCGGCCGCGCACGTCCACGACGACCGCGATCCGCGCCACGTTGCCCTGCGAGCGGGCGCCCAGCTCCACCATGGTGGGGATGAGGGCGGGCGGCAGGTTGTCCACGACGAACCAGCCGAGGTCCTCCAGACACTTGGCGGCCGTGGACCGGCCGGCTCCGGACATGCCGGAGATGATCACCAGCTCGGGGATGGCCGTCTCGGGGACCCCGGCTGTCTCGCTACCCGTACTCACCTGTGCTCCGTTGTCCTGGCCCGGGTCCCGGCCGGCGCCGGTGTCCTGCCGGACGACGTCACCGCCCGTGCCGCCGTGTGCCTGATCTCGCTGTGCCGTGCGGTGTTCTTCGTGCTCCGTCATGTCTCCTGCCCCCGTCGGTCGTCCGGGACGCCCGCGGTCACGGGCTCCCCCGAGGAACCGTCCGTCGTGCCGGGTTCCTCGTCCTCCATGATCTCTCCGGTGGCCGTGTTCACGGCCGGGGCGGCCGGGGCCGCCTGGGCGAGTGCCACGGCGATGGTCTCGGCCGTCTTGCGGCCTATCCCGGGCACCTCCTGGATCTGCTCGATCGTGGCGGACCGCAGCTTCTTCACCGAGCCGAAGTGCTTGATGAGCGCCTGTTTGCGGGTCTCGCCGAGGCCGGGGACGTCGTCCAGCGGGCCCGCCCGGAAGCGCTTGGCCCGTCTGGTGCGCTGGTAGGTGATCGCGAAGCGGTGGGCCTCGTCCCGGACGCGCTGGAGCAGGTAGAGGCCCTCGCTGGTGCGCGGCAGGACCACCGGGTCGTCCTCGCCGGGCACCCAGACCTCCTCCAGGCGCTTGGCGAGGCCGCAGACGGCGATGTCGTCGATGCCCAGTTCGTCCAGGGCGCGCCGGGCCGCGGCGACCTGCGGCTGCCCGCCGTCGACCACCACCAGCTGCGGCGGGTACGCGAACTTCCGGGGACGGCCGTCGTCGTCCTTGAGGGAGTTGGTGATCACGTCCGGCCCGGTGATCACGTCCGGCCCGGTGAGCGCGTCCGGCCCGGTGAGCGCGCCGTCGCCGTCGGCGGACGTGGCCCCGGCGTCCGAGCCCTCGGTGTTCAAGCCCTCGGCGTTCGAGCCCTCCGTGTCCGGCTCGTCGGCCCACTCCCCCGTCCGCTCCTTCTCCGCCAGGTACCGCCTGAAGCGGCGGGTGATCACCTCGTGCATGGAGCGGACGTCATCCTGGCCTGCGAAGCCCTTGATCTGGAAGCGGCGGTACTCGTTCTTGCGCTGCAGGCCGTCCTCGAAGACGACCATGGACGCCACCACGTCGTCGCCCTGGAGGTGCGAGATGTCGTAGCACTCGATGCGCAGCGGGGCGCTGTCCAGGTCGAGCGCCTCGGCGATCTCCTCCAGCGCGCGCGAGCGCGTGGTCAGGTCGGAGGCGCGCTTGGTCTTGTGCAGCGCCAGGGCCTGCTGGGCGTTGCGCTCCACGGTCTCCATGAGCGCCTTCTTGTCGCCGCGCTGGGGGATGCGCAGCGACACGTTCGACCCGCGGCGGCCGGTCAGCCACTCCTGGACCGGCCCGACCGGCTCGGGGAGGGCCGGGACCAGCACCTCCTTGGGGACCGCGTCCCCGCTCTCCTCGCCGTACAGCTGCTGCAGGGCGTGCTCCACCAGGGCGCCGGTGGTGATCTCCTCGACCTTGTCGGTCACCCAGCCGCGCTGGCCGCGGACCCGGCCGCCGCGCACGTGGAAGATCTGCACGGCCGCCTCCAGCTCGTCCTCGGCGACGGCGATGAGGTCGGCGTCGGTCGCGTCGGCGAGGACGACGGCGTTCTTCTCCATGGCCTTCTTCAGGGCGCCGATGTCGTCGCGCAGGCGGGCGGCCCGCTCGTACTCCATCTCCTCGGCCGCCTCCGCCATCTGCCTCTCCAGCCGGCGCAGGTAGGTGCCGGTACGGCCCGCCATGAAGTCGCAGAACTCGTCGGCCAGGTCGTAGTGGTCCTCGGGGGTGATCCGGCCGACGCAGGGCGCGGAGCACTTGCCGATGTAGCCGAGGAGGCACGGCCGGCCGGTGCGGGCGGCGTTCTTGAAGACGCCGGCCGAGCAGGTGCGCACCGGGAACACGCGCAGCAGCAGGTCGACGGTGTCCCGGATGGCCCACGCGTGCCCGTAGGGCCCGAAGTAGCGGACGCCCTTCTTCTTGTGACCGCGCATCACCTGCACGCGCGGAAACTGCTCGTTCATCGTGACCGCGAGGTAGGGGTAGCTCTTGTCGTCGCGGTACTTGACGTTGAACCGGGGGTCGTACTCCTTGATCCAGGAGTACTCCAGCTGGAGCGCCTCGACCTCGGTGGACACCACCGTCCACTCCACGGACGCGGCGGTCGTCACCATCGTCCGGGTGCGCGGGTGCAGGTTCGCCAGATCCTGGAAGTAGTTCGCCAGTCGCTGGCGCAGGCTCTTCGCCTTTCCGACGTAGATCACCCGGCGGTGCTCGTCGCGGAACCTGTACACCCCGGGGGAGTCCGGGATCTCACCCGGCCTGGGGCGGTAGCTGGAGGGGTCGGCCATGTCTCACACCCTACTGGCGAGTGCCGACACCGTGTCGGGCCCGTGGACGACGGCCGCTCCCGCACCAGGGCGGCCCCCGGCTCGGCGACCGCTCCCGGCCGGGGCGGGCGCGCGTATGTGCTCACACGGTCCGACGGCCGTCCCGCCCGGGATCGCCTGCCGTTCGCGGCCTGTGCTCAGCCGACGGGGCCTGCCGTCGGCGTCCGAGGGCTGGGGAGACGGCCGGTGAACCGGCCGGGGCCAGGGGCGGGGCACGGGGGGGCCGGGGGCGGGGCTGGGCGGGGTCCCGCCCGCGTGACGGCCGCCATCCCGCCGGTCCCGGGGCAGCGAGGCCGCCGGGGGCGCGGGCCCGCCTCCGCCGCCTCCCGGCGCGCCGCGGTGAGCCGTCCGTGCCGGCCCGCCACGGCCCTGGCGGTGCTCCGCCGGGCGGCGAGGTCCGGCCAGTCGTCCGGAACGGACGGGCCGTAGGTGTTGTCGGGGTCTGGTCAACACGCTTCAATGCGGGGGAACTCGGGGCCGTGCACACAGGCGTGCGGGCGCGGCGTGCCCGGCCATGGCCGGCACGGCGCCCACGGGGGTGGCTCCGCACACTCGCCCAGGCGGTTCGGCCGGCCGTGGCGACACCTCACAGAAAGGCTCCTCGGTATGCGGCATGCCACAGAGCACGCGGACGTCCCCACCGCGGAACTGGACACGGTCCTGCGGGGCGGCCCCTTCCACGTGGCCCTGCGCGCCGCGATCGCCGCACGGGGACTGCCGCTCCAGCGCGTGCAGCACCACCTGTCGCGCCACGGGGTCAAGGTGGGCGTCACCAGTCTCAGTTACTGGCAGCAGGGCGCCCGGCGCCCGCAGCGCCCGGAGTCGCTGCGCGCCGTACGGGCCCTGGAGGAGATCCTCCGGTTGCCGGACGAGTCACTGATCCGCCTGCTCGCCGCGACCGGTGAGCCGGCGGCGGGCGACCGCCCGGGGGGACACTCCTACCGTTCCCTGCTGGAGGCCTCGGACGTCCTGGACCGGCTCACCGCCGACCTCGGCTGGTACCTGGACGGCGGACTGCACACCCTCGGCCAGCACGAATGCGTCCGGATCGGCGCCCGGCGCGAGCTGGCGAGCCGCGAGGCCCACCACATCGTGCGGGCCCACCGCGACGGCGTCGACCGCTTCGTCGCCGTCCACCACGGCGATCCGGGCTGCGACCCGCGGGACATCACCGTGCACGCGCTGGAGAACTGCCGCACCGGCCGCCTGCGCTGGGACCGGGACACCGGCGTCCTGGTGGCCGAGCTGCTCTTCGGCACCCGGCTGCGCTCCGGCGACACCTTCCTCTTCCGGTACGGCGTCGAGGACGGCACCGCGGGGGCGACCCGCGAGCAACTGCGCCGGTTCGGCTTCCCCGGCGGCCAGTACGCGCTCCAGGTGCGTTTCGACCCGGCCGCGCTGCCGGTGCGCTGTCACCGCTTCGCCCAGCACTCGGCGGCGGCCCCGCGCAGCGGCCGGCGGGAACTGCCCGTGTCCGGCCCGCACCACTGCGCTCACCTGGTCGAGCCGCGGATCCGGCCGGGCATCGTGGGAATCGCCTGGGACTGGGGCTGAGCGGCAGCCGGCCGACGGGCCGGCGGGCCGCCGCGCGGGGGTGGCCTGGCGGGGGTGCCGCGGTCAGTCGGCCGGACCGGCGATGATCCTGCCGTTCGCCGTCTTCACCGACAGCTCGGTCAGGGGCACGGTGGCCGGTGTCTGGACCACCTTGCCCGTCAGGGCGTCGAACCGGCTGCCGTGGCAGGAGCAGATCAGGGTGGTGTCCTGGAGCTGACCGATCGGGCACCCCGCGTGCGTGCAGACCGTGCTGTACGCCTTCAGCGTGCCGTCCTCGCCCCGGCTGACCACCACGTTCTGGTCCCGGTAGAGCTTCGCCGCGCCCTTGGCGACCTCGCTCTCCGCGCCCAGGTCGACGGGCGCGGTCGGCGCGGCGGCCGGACCGCTGCCGCCCGGGCCCGAGCACGCGGCCAGGCCGAGCCCGGCGACCGGGACGGCGGCGGCCCCTCGAAGGACGGTACGGCGGCTCGCGGAGGGGCGGGTGGGCATCTCGGACTCCACTGTTCAAGGGGTGTGCGGAGCGACGATACCGGGACATCGGACGCGGTCCCCGCGCGGGGCCGGAACGCACCCGGACGGGAGCGGACCGCAGCGACCGCACCGGGCAGGGACGGAGCACCCGGGCGGGGACGGCGTACCCGGGGGCCCGCGCACCGGACGACCGGTGCGCCATGGGTGCGGCCGAGCGGTGTCGGCGCAAGCGCTTGCGCAAACGTTTACGCGACGGGCGCGCTGCGGTAGCGTCCCTCTCGCCCGGGGGACGGACGCCTGCTCGCGGAAGGGACGGAAGCGCGATGGCCACCATGGCGGATGTCGCCCGCAGCGCCGGGGTCTCCGTGGCGACCGTGTCCCACGTCCTCAACGGCACCCGCCCCGTGCTCCCCCACACCCGGCAGGCCGTTCTCGACGCCGTCGACGCCCTCGGGTACACCCCCAACACCCTGGCCCGTTCCCTGGTGACCTCGCGCACCCGCTCCATCGGCCTCGCGGTGTCGGCCATCGGCAACCCGTACTTCACGGAGATCCTGCAAGGCGTCGAGTCCGCCGCCCTGGCAGCCGGCTACGGCCTGCTCATCGCCGATCCGCACGACGACCCGCGGCACGAGCGCACGGTGGTGCGGCTCCTGCACGAACGCAGGGTCGACGGCGTGATCGTCGCCCCCTCCCCCGACCCGCGCGAACTCGTCGGCTATCTGCGCCGCCACGCGGTACCGACGGTCTTCCTGGACCGCGTCGTCGACGCCCTCGGGGCCGATGGCGCTCCGCGAGGCGGCGCGGAGGCCGCCGCCTCTCCGGATGCGGCGTTCTGCGACCAGGTCTGTGCCGAGAGCGCCGCTCCCACCGCCCTGCTGGTCACCCACCTCGCCGAGCTGGGGCACCGCCGGATCGCCCTGATCGCCGGCCTGCCCGGACTCAGCACCACCCGGGAGCGCGTCGCCGGTTACCGGGAGGGCCTCGCCGCCGCCGGCCTGGAGTTCGACGCCCGCCTGCTGGTGCCGGGCAACTCCGAGCCGGACGGCGCAGAGCGGGCCACGACCGCCCTGCTCGGCCGCTCCGATCCGCCGACGGCACTGGTCACCGCCGACAACGCGATGACCATCGGCGCTCTGCGCGCGCTGCGCCGGCACGGCCGGTCCGTGCCGGACGACGTCGCCTTGTGCTGCTTCGACGACTTCGCCTGGGCCGACCTGTTCTCCCCGCGGCTGACCGCGATCGCCCGGCCCGGCCGCGAGCTGGGCACCCGTGCCGTCCGGCTCCTCCTGGACCGGCTGGCCGAGCCGGACCGCCCCGCCCGGACGGTCCGGCTGCCGTGCGCCTTCGTGCACCGCACGTCCTGCGGCTGCCCGGAAGATCCGGACCACGCCGGAACGGCCGGTCCCGCCGCACCGTCCACGCTGCCCGAGAAGGGAACCACCTCGTGATCATCGTCGCCGGTGAGGCACTGATCGACCTGGTACCGCAGGGCCCCGGTGCCCTCGCGGAACTGAAGCCCGCGCTCGGCGGCGGCCCCTACAACACCGCCGTGGCCCTCGGCCGGCTGGGCTCCCCCACGGCCTTCTGCTCCCGGACGTCGGACGACGCCTTCGGCGAGGCGCTGCTCGACGGGCTGCGGCGGGCCGGGGTCGACGTGTCCGGGGTGCAGCGGGGACCGGAGCCGACGACCCTCGCCGTGGCCACGGTCGACGCCGCGGGGTCGGCCGCGTACTCCTTCTACGTCGACGGGACCGCCGACCGCCTGTTCACCGCCCCCGCCGCACTTCCCGCCGGTACGCGCGCGGTGTCCTTCGGCACCTGCTCGCTCGTCCTGGAGCCGGGGGCGAGCGCCTACGAGCGGCTGATGCGCACCGCCGCCGGACAGGGGCTGTTCACCGCGCTCGATCCCAACGTCCGGGCGGGGTTGATCCCGGACGCGGCGGCCTACCGCGAGCGCTTCCGGAGCTGGCTGCCCTCGGTCACGCTGCTGAAGCTGTCCGCGGAGGACGCGGCATGGCTCGGCGGCACCCCGCGCGAATGGCTGGCCGCGGGCCCGGCCGCCGTGGTGGTCACGCACGGCGGCGACGGGCTGACCGTGTTCACCCGGGACGGCGGGGAGTGTTCCGTGCCGGGTGAGGAGGTCGACGTCGTGGACACGATCGGCGCCGGTGACACGGTGAACGCGGCACTGCTGCACGGGCTGGCCGTGCGGGACGCGCTGTCGCCGGAGGCACTCGCCGCCCTCGGGACGGAGGGCTGGACACGGCTGCTGCGCTTCGCGGCACGGGCGGCGGCGATCACCTGCTCACGGGCGGGGGCCGAACCGCCGTACGCGGCGGAGCTGGGTGAGCCGGCAGGGCCGTGAGCGGCCTGTCGCGGTTGACTTCCCTGTGCTGTTGACAAGGTGCGGCCGAGCCTGCGGTGTGCGGGGACCTGGGGCACCGCCGGACCGGGTGGACTGACATGAGAACGAGCGGCGCCCCGCGGGAGGTTCCCGCGGGGCGCCGCTTTTTTGACGGAATGTCAGCCGTTTTTCGGGCGGGTCCGACTCAGGCCTTGCGGGCCCGCGTGGCCTTCTTCGCGGGTGCCGCCTTCTTCGTGGCCGTGTCGGCCTTCTTGGCAGCGGTGCCGTCGGCCCTGACCGTCACCGCCTTCTTCGCCGGGGACTTGGCCGCGGCCGTCTTCCGGGTCGTACCGCCGCGCCGCGCCCTCACCGGCTCGGCGTCGCTGATGCGGTCGGCGCCGAGGATCTCCCTGAGGAACTTGCCGGTGTGGCTCTCCGGAACACCGGCGACCTCCTCCGGCGTGCCCTCGGCGACCACCAGGCCACCGCCGGCGCCGCCCTCCGGGCCCATGTCCACGAGCCAGTCGGCGGTCTTGATCACGTCGAGGTTGTGCTCGATGACGATGACCGTGTTGCCCTTGTCGACGAGTCCGCCGAGCACCTTGAGGAGCTTGCTGATGTCCTCGAAGTGCAGACCGGTGGTCGGCTCGTCCAGGACGTAGACCGTACGTCCGGTGGACCGCTTCTGCAGTTCGCTGGCGAGCTTGACGCGCTGCGCCTCACCGCCGGAGAGGGTGGTGGCGGACTGGCCGAGGCGGACGTAGCCGAGACCGACGTCGTTCAGCGTCCTGAGGTGACGGGAGATCGCCGGGACCGCCTCGAAGAAGTGCATGGCCTCCTCGATCGGCATGTTCAGCACCTCGGCGATGGACTTGCCCTTGTAGTGGACCTCCAGGGTCTCCCGGTTGTACCGGGCGCCGTGGCAGACCTCGCACGGGACGTAGACGTCCGGGAGGAAGTTCATCTCGATCTTGATGGTGCCGTCGCCCGCGCAGTTCTCGCAGCGACCGCCCTTGACGTTGAAGGAGAAGCGGCCGGGCAGGTAACCCCGCACCTTCGCCTCGGTCGTCTCGGCGAACAGCTTGCGGATGTGGTCGAAGACACCGGTGTACGTCGCCGGGTTGGACCGCGGGGTGCGGCCGATCGGCGACTGGTCGACGTGCACGACCTTGTCGACCAGGTCGTCTCCGTCGACGCGGGTGTGCCTGCCGGGGACGTTCCGGGCGCCGTTCAGCTCACGGGCCAGGTGCGTGTACAGGATGTCGTTGACCAGGGTCGACTTGCCGGAGCCGGAGACGCCGGTGACCGCCGTGAACACGCCCAGGGGGAAGGACACGTCGATGTCCTGGAGGTTGTTCTCACGGGCGCCGTGCACGGTGAGCTGACGGGACAGGTCGCGGGGGCGCCGCACCTCCGGCAGCGGGATCGCCTTGCGGCCCGAGAGGTACGCGCCGGTCTGCGACTCCGTGTTGTCGAGCAGCTCCTTCAGGGAGCCGCTGTGCACCACCTTGCCGCCGTGCTCGCCCGCGCCGGGGCCGATGTCCACGATCCAGTCGGCGACCTTGATGGTGTCCTCGTCGTGCTCCACGACGATGAGCGTGTTGCCCATGTCGCGCAGGCGGACCAGGGTCTCGATCAGCCGGTGGTTGTCCCGCTGGTGCAGACCGATGGACGGCTCGTCCAGGACGTACAGGACGCCGACGAGACCGGAGCCGATCTGGGTGGCCAGCCGGATGCGCTGGGCCTCACCGCCGGAGAGGGTGCCGGCCGCGCGGTTCAGCGAGAGGTAGTCGAGGCCCACGTCGACCAGGAAGCGCAGCCGCTCGTTGACCTCCTTCAGGACCCGCTCGGCGATCTTCTTGTCGCGGGCGTTGAGCCTCAGCTCGCCCAGGAAGTCCGCGCAGTCGCTGATCGACATCGCGGAGACCTCGGCGATCGACTTCTCCATGATCGTGACCGCGAGGACGATCGGCTTCAGCCGGGTGCCCTGACAGGACGGACAGGGCACCTCGCGCATGTAGCCCTCGAAGCGCTCACGGCTGGCGTCGCTCTCGGCCTCGCTGTGCCGGCGCTTGACGAACGGCACCGCGCCTTCGAAGGGCGTGGTGTACACGCGCTCGCGGCCGTACCGGTTGCGGTAGCGGACCTCGATCTGCGTCTTGTGACCGTGGAGCAGCGCCTTCCTGGCGCGCTGCGGCAGGCCTGCGAAGGGGATGTCGGCGCGGAAGCCGAGCGCGTCCGCGAGGGCGCCGATGAGGCGGCCGAAGTAGTCCTTGGTGTGGCCGTGCGACCAGGGGTGGATGGCACCCTCGTCCAGGGACTTGTCCGGGTCGGGGACGATCAGCTCCGGGTCGACCTCCATGCGGGTGCCGATGCCGGTGCACTCGGGGCAGGCGCCGAAGGGCGAGTTGAAGGAGAAGGAGCGGGGCTCCAGCTCCTCGAAGGACAGGTCGTCGTACGGGCAGTAGAGGTGCTCCGAGAACATGCGCTCGCGCTCGGGGTCGTCCTCGGGCAGGTCCACGAAGTCGAGCACGACCATGCCGCCGGAGAGGCCGAGGGCCGTCTCGACGGAGTCGGTGAGGCGGCGCTTGGCGGAGTCCTTCACCGTGAGGCGGTCCACGACCACCTCGATGGTGTGCTTCTCCTGCTTCTTCAGGACCGGCGGCTCGGACAGCTGGACGGTCTGCCCGTCCACGCGCGCGCGGGAGTAGCCCTTGGTCTGCAGGTCGGCGAAGAGGTCGACGAACTCCCCCTTGCGCTCGCGCACCAGCGGGGACAGCACCTGGAAGCGGCTGCCCTCGGGCAGCTCCAGGACCTTGTCCACGATGGCCTGCGGCGACTGGCGCGAGATCGGACGGCCGCACTCGGGGCAGTGCGGCTTGCCGATGCGCGCGAAGAGCAGCCGCAGGTAGTCGTAGACCTCGGTGATCGTGCCGACCGTCGAGCGTGGGTTGCGCGAGGTCGACTTCTGGTCGATGGAGACCGCCGGGGAGAGGCCCTCGATGAAGTCGACGTCGGGCTTGTCCATCTGGCCGAGGAACTGCCGGGCGTACGAGGAGAGCGACTCCACGTAGCGGCGCTGGCCCTCCGCGAAGATCGTGTCGAAGGCCAGGGAGGACTTGCCCGACCCGGACAGGCCCGTGAAGACGATGAGCGAGTCACGAGGCAGGTCGAGCGAGACATTCTTCAGGTTGTGCTCGCGCGCGCCACGGACGATGAGACGGTCGGCCACGCCGGTCCGCACCTTTCTTGAGAGAAGTGACAGGGGCGGGGCCCCCGTCTTCTCCAGACTAGGGGGAGCCACTGACAACGCCGGTCGGATTTCCCGGTTGCATAACAACCCCAGGCTCTCCAGCATGCCCGACGCCGCCGTCGACGATATAGCACGTGCATTCGATTCGCGGGCGAGGTCGGCCACCTTCACCCGAAGGTGTGGCCCGACTAGGGTCGGCGCCATGATTGATCACGCTCATGACCTGGTCTGTGTACGTGACGCGACGGATCGGCTCCTCACCGCGGTCTCCGGACTGGACAACGCCTCGCTCGCCGAGCCGTCACGGCTCCCGGGCTGGAGCCGCGGGCACGTCCTCGCCCACCTCGCCCGGAACGCCGACGCGCTGGTGAACGTCCTGGAGGGCCGGCCCATGTACGAGAGCGCCGAGGCGCGGGACGCCGACATCGAGCGCGATGCCCCGCGCACCCTGGAGGCCCAGCTCGCCGACGTGCGGGAGAGCGCGGCCCGCTTCCGGGCCGCCGGGGACGGTCCCGCGGACTGGACGCGCACGGTGGAACTGCGCAACGGGATCACGGACACCGCGTCCCGGGTGCCCTTCCGGCGCTGGGTGGAGGTGGAGCTGCACCACGTCGACCTCGGGATCGGGTACGAGCTGGAGGATCTCCCGGCGGAGTTCCTGGAACGGGAGACGGCGTTCCTCACGCAGCGTTTCTCCGGGCACCCCGATATCCCGGCGACCCGCGTGACGGACGGCACGCGCGCGTGGACCACCGGGCGCGCGGCCGACGCCCCCGGCACCACCGTCACCGGCCGGCCGGCGGACCTGGTGGGCTGGCTCGCCGGACGCCGTGACGGGGCGGCGCTGGAGGTGCGGGGCGGAAGCCTGCCCGCGCTGCCCCCGCTGTAGGCGTTCCGCCCGCGCCGTGGCCGGCCCGCCCCGACGCGGTCTGGACGGCCGCCCGTGCCCTCGCCCGGGCGGCCGTCCACCGGGGGCTCGTCCGCTATAGGCTGCCGCCATGACGTACTCCGGAGAGGTCAAGGTCGGCGGACCGGCGGATGTCCACGAGCTGAAAGACCTGATGATCACCAAGATCGCGGTCGGCCCGATGGACAACAACGCCTACCTGCTGCGCTGCCGGGCCACCGACGAGCAGCTCCTGATCGACGCCGCCAGCGAGGCGGAGACGCTCCTCGGCATGATCGGTGACGACGGCATCGCGTCCGTCGTCACCACGCACCGGCACGGTGACCACTGGCAGGCGCTCGCCGAGGTGGTCGCGGGCACGGCCGCGCGCACGTTCGCCGGCCGCGACGACGCCGACGGCATCCCGGTGCCCACCGACGTCCTCGTCGACGACGGCGACGTGATCAGGGTGGGCCGGGTGGAGCTCACCGCGCGCCATCTGGTCGGGCACACGCCCGGTTCGATCGCGCTGGTCTACGACGACCCGCACGGGCACCCGCACGTCTTCACCGGCGACTGCCTCTTCCCGGGCGGGGTCGGCAACACGCGCAAGGACCCGAAGGCGTTCGCCAGCCTGATCCACGACGTGGAGACGAAGATCTTCGCCGTGCTGCCGGACGAGACGTGGGTCTATCCCGGGCACGGCAACGACACGACGCTGGGCGCGGAACGGCCGCATCTGCCGGAGTGGCACGCGCGCGGGTGGTGATCCGGGACGGGGCCCGGCGCGCGTCCGGGTCCCTCCGGTCACACGGCGCGGACCGTGCGGCGCGCCGCGCCGCCGGGACACGGCGCCCGCAGTCGCGCGCGGGGCGGCTCGCACTCCGGCGCACAGGACGTACGCGCGCCCCACGCACGCCCGTCGGGTCCACGCCGGGCGCGCACTTCGCACACGCGTCCGGCGCGCGGTGCCTTCGTACGCGCCCCGTGTGAATCCTTCGCACGCATCAAGTCCCCGTGTGCACTCGCGCGGAACGCCCGTCCGCTGTCAACTGGTAGCGGCCCCGCGCAGGAATGACGGCTCCTGGGCGGCAGGGCCGCCGGTCTCAACCCCGCCCTCGGCCGGCGGCCCGGGTCAGGGCACACGCGCACCGGCCGCGTACGGCGGAGTTCACACCGCCGCAACACCCGTTCCCAGCATGCGGACAACCACCCGCGTGACATGGACAGACTCGGCGTTCGCTGCCACTCTCCCGCCATGCACCCTGCCCCTCGCGCCCCGCGTCGCGCGGTCGCCGTCGCCACCGTAGCCCTGCTCGCCACCGCTGTCGGCTGTGCGCCGCAGCCCGAGGAGAAGGCATCGGCCGCCCCCTCCGGGTCGGCCGGGGCGGACTGCGCCCCGGGCCGGCTCGCCACGAAGGCGTCCGGGAAGCTGACGATCGCCACGGACGAACCGGCGTACGCCCCCTGGTTCGAGGACGACGAGCCCGCCAACGGCAAGGGCTTCGAGTCGGCGGTCGCCTACGCCGTGGCGAAGCGGCTCGGCTACGGCGGCAACGCGGTCGTCTGGCAGAGCGTCCCGTTCAACAAGGCGTTCGCGCCGGGGGTGAAGACCTTCGACCTCGACATCAACCAGGTGTCGATCAGCGCCGAGCGCAGGAACGCCGTGGACTTCTCCTCCGGCTACTACGACGTGCGCCAGGCGGTCGTCGCGCTCAAGGACGGCAAGGCCGCCCGGGCGACGGGCATAGCGGACCTGAGGAAGCTCAAGCTGGGTGCCCAGGTCGGCACCACGAGCCTCGACTACATCACCGACGTCGTGAAGCCGACGCGGCAGGCCGCCGTCTACGCCAAGAACGACCAGGCCAAGTCCGCCCTGAGGAACGGCCAGGTTGACGCCGTCGTCACCGACCTGCCGACCGCCTTCTACATCACCGCGGCCGAGATCACGAACGCCGAGATCGTCGGCCAGTTCGAGAACCAGGGCGGCGCACCCGAGCAGTTCGGGCTCGTGCTGGACAAGGGCAGCGCGCTGACCCCGTGCGTCAGCCGCGCCGTCGACGCCCTGCGCCGGGACGGCACGCTGGCCCGGCTCGAGAAGCGGTGGCTCTCGGACGCCGTCGACGCCCCGGTGCTCAAGTGACGGTCACCAAGGGCGAGCCGGCCCGTGAGGGGGCGGACGGCGCAGCCGTGTCCGGCGACGCCGGTGACGGCTACGTGCCCTCCGAGCGACGTCTGGCGCGCGAGCGCCACAGACGCGCGCGTACCCGCCGGGCCACGGCCGTCGCGGCCATCTCGACCCTCGTCACCGCAGCCGTGCTCGGCCTGGTCGTCGTCGGCGCACCGGGCTGGCCGCGCACCCGGGAGACCT
Source organism: Streptomyces sp. NPDC025833 (assembly GCF_055558055.1). Classification (NCBI taxonomy): domain Bacteria; kingdom Bacillati; phylum Actinomycetota; class Actinomycetes; order Kitasatosporales; family Streptomycetaceae; genus Streptomyces; species Streptomyces sp. NPDC025833. Next base: position 174,227 of record NZ_JBVHNF010000018.1, on the reverse strand, counting down.
TCTTCGACGCGCACTACGCGCGCGAGGCGTTGCCGAAGGTCCTCGAAGGGCTGTGGCTGAACGTCCGGCTGCTGCTGGTCTGCGGCGCCGCCGTCCTGGTCCTCGGCATGCTCGTCGCCGTCGCGCGGACACTGCGCGGGCCGGTGTTCTTCCCGCTCCGGGCCCTGGCGGCGGCGTACACCGACTTCTTCCGCGGTCTGCCCCTGATCATCAACCTGATGATCGTCGTCCTCGGCGTGCCGGCGCTGCGGCTGCAGGGCGTGACGGTCGATCCGGTGCTGCTCGGCGGTGCGGCGCTGACGCTGACGTACTCGGCGTACGTGGCGGAGGTGTTCCGGGCCGGCATCGAGTCCGTCCATCCCTCGCAGCGCGCGGCCGCGCGCTCCCTGGGTCTCACCAACAGGCAGGCCCTGCGCCACGTCGTCCTGCCGCAGGCGGTGCGCCGGCAGGTGCCGCCCCTGCTCAACGACCTGGTGTCGCTGCAGAAGGACACCGGCCTCGTGTCCATCGGGGGTGGGGTGGACGCCGTACGCGCCGCAGACATCATCGTGGGCCGCAGTCTGAACTACACGCCGTACATCGTCTCGGGGCTGGTGTTCGTGGCGCTGACCATCCCGATGACCCGGCTCACCGACTGGGTGACGGCCCGGATGGACCGGCAGCGGGCCCAGGGCGGGTCCCTGTGAGCGCCCGGGGAGGATCCATGAACACGTCCTGCGGATCGCCGGGGGACGACGTGCCCGTACTGCGGCTGGAATCCGTCCGGAAGAGCTTCGGCGGCTCGGTCGTCCTGCGGAACGTCGATCTGGAGGTCGCGCCGCACACGGTCACCGCCCTGATCGGCGCCTCCGGCTCCGGCAAGTCCACGCTGCTGCGCTGCGCCAACCTCCTGGAGGAGGTCGACGACGGGGCGATCTGGCTGGACGGCGAGGAGATCACCGACCCTCGCGTGGACCAGGACGCGGTACGGCGCCGCATCGGCGTCGTCTTCCAGGCGTACAACCTCTTCCCGCACCTGACCGTGCTCGACAACATCACGCTCGCCCCGCGCCGGGTGCACGGCCTGTCCCGCGCGGACGCCGAGGCACGCGCCCGGGAGCTGCTGGAGCGCCTCGGGCTGGACGGCCGGGCGGACGCCTACCCGGACCGGCTCAGCGGCGGTCAGCAGCAGCGTGTGGCGATCGTGCGGGCCCTCGCGGTACGGCCCCGGCTGTTGCTGCTCGACGAGATCACGGCCGCGCTCGACCCGGAGCTGGTGGGCGAGGTCCTGGAACTGGTCCGCGGCCTGAAGGACGACGGGATGACCATGGTGCTGGCGACGCACGAGATGGGTTTCGCCCGGGACGTCGCCGACCAGGTCTGCTTCCTGGACGGTGGGGTCGTTCTGGAGCGCGGCACCCCCGAGCAGGTCTTCGGCGACCCGCGCGAGGAGCGCACGCGGCGGTTCCTGCGCCGGATCGTGGAGGCGGGCCGGTTGTAGTCCCCCCGCGGCTCACGCCCCGCTCCGCGCCGTCCCGGCCAGCGCCGCGACCCGCTCCACGGCGAACGCGTAGCCCTGCACCCCGCAGCCGGCGATCACGCCGTCGGCGCGCAGCGAGACGTACGAGTGGTGCCGGAAGGACTCGCGCCGGTGGATGTTGGAGATGTGCACCTCCAGCACGGGCATGCCGTCGCAGGTGTTGAGCGCGTCCAGGATGGCGATCGAGGTGTGCGAGTAGGCCCCGGGGTTGATGACGATCCCGCAGTGGCCGAGACGGGCCTCGTGGATCCAGTCGACCAGTTCGCCCTCGTGGTTGGACTGCCGGAAGTCCACGGTGCCGCCGTGCGCGGCCGCCGCCCCGGCGCACAGCTCCGCCACGTCGGCCAGTGTCTCCCGGCCGTAGATCTCGGGCTGGCGCTGGCCGAGCAGGTTCAGGTTGGGCCCGTTGAGGATCATGATCGGGGCGTTGGCCAGGGTGCGGGGCACGGTTCCTCCGGTCCGTTGGACGCGGCACGTCCGCGGCCGCTGTTCGCCCCGGTCTATCACGCCCGCCCGCGCCCTCGGCGGGCCGTGGGCTCCGTCGCGACGGCGTGCACTCCCGTCCCGCGATCACCTCCGTACGCCCCCGTAACCCTTGATCACTGCGGGTAGTTGACGCGACATGCGCGATGCACACGCAGCGACCTCTCCGTCCATGCCGCGGCTCGCCGCCGCGTCGCTCGCCGGGACGGCGATCGAGTTCTACGATTTCTTCGTCTACGGGACCGCCGCGGCTCTGGTCCTGGGGCCGCTGTTCTTCCCGACGTTCTCGCCGTTCGCGGGGACACTGGCGGCGTTCGGGACGTTCGGGGTGGGTTTCGTGGCGAGACCGCTGGGCTCGGTGCTGTTCGGACACCTCGGGGACCGGCGCGGACGGCGTCCGGTGCTCGTCGCCTCGCTGCTGCTCACCGGTGCCTCCACGGTGGCGGTCGGCTGTGTGCCGTCCTTCGGCTCCATCGGGGTGGCGGCGCCCGTGCTGCTGCTCGTCCTGCGCTTCCTGCAGGGGCTGGGACTCGGTGGTGAGTGGGGCGGGGCGGTGCTGCTGACCGCCGAGCACGCGCCCGCCGGCCGGCGCGCCCTGTGGTCGAGCTTCCCGCAGGTGGGTCCGGCCTTCGGGTTCGTCCTGGCCAACGGGGTGGTGCTCGCGCTGTCGGCGGCACTGAGCGAGGCGGAGTTCGCGCGCTGGGGCTGGCGCGTGCCGTTCTGGGCCGCCGGCGTGCTGGCACTGGCCGGTCTGTGGCTGCGCTCCTCGCTCACGGAGAGCCCCCGGTTCCTGGAGATCGACGACCACGCGCGCGTGCCGTTCGTCGAGGTCGTACGGCACCACGGACGGCTGGTGCTGCTGACGGCGGGGGCGCTGTCGGTGGGCTACGCGGTGTTCTACGCGGTGTCGACCTGGTCGCTGGCGTACGCGACGGAACGGCTCGGTGTGAGCCGTACGGTCATGCTGATGTGCGTCATGGGCGCGGTGCTCGTGCAGGGCGCGCTGACGCCCCTCGTGGCGCTGTGCGGTGACCGGTACGGGCGTCGGACCATGTGCCTGACGGGGTGCACCGCCTGCGTCCTGTGGATGATGCCGATGGTCGCGCTGCTGGCGACCGGTGAACCGCTGCTGATGTTCCTCGCCATCCTGGGCGCCCTGCTCGCCTTCATCACCATGTTCGCGGTGATCGCCGCCTACCTGCCGGAGCTGTACGAGCCCCGGGTGCGCTGCACGGGCGCCGCCGTCGGCTACAACCTCGGCGGGGTGATCGGCGGCGCCCTCACCCCGATCGTCGCCACGGCGCTCGCGGAACACGGCGGGCGGGTGCCGTGGGGTGTGGGCGCCTATCTGACGGGCATGGCGCTGCTCAGCCTGGGCTGCTTCGCGCTGCTGCCGGAGACGCGGCCGGCGCCGGTGCCGGCGGGCGAGCCGGTCACCGGCTGATCCGGCACCCTGGGTGGGCCTCCGGCTACGGATTGATCGCCAGTTCCAGGTAGGCCCCGAACAGCACCAGGTGGACGCCGCCCTGCAAGGGGGTCGCCCGGCCCGGCACCACCGTCAGGGAGGCGACCACCACGGTCAGCGCGAGCAGCAGCATGTGGGTCGATCCGAGGCCGAGGACCAGCGGGCCGGTCAGCCAGACGGAGGCGAGCGCCACGGCCGGGATGGTCAGTCCGATGCTGGCCATCGCGGAGCCGAGCGCCAGGTTGAGGCTGGTCTGCACCCGGTCCCGGCGGGCGGAGCGCAGCGCGGCGATCGTCTCCGGCAACAGGACGAGCAGGGCGATGATCACGCCGACCACCGCGTGCGGCAGGCCCGCGGCGGCCACGCCCGACTCGATCGTGGGTGACACGCCTTTGGCCAGGCCGACGACTCCGATCAGGGCCAGCCCGAGCAGGGCGAGGCTGGTCCAGGCAGCCCGCGCGGACGGCGGTGAGGCGTGGCCGTCGCCCGTGATGACCTCGCCCTGCCGGGTGATGGGCAGGAAGTAGTCGCGGTGGCGCACGGTCTGCGTGGTCACGAACAACCCGTACAGGATCAGTGAGGACAGCGCGGCGAAGGTCAGCTGCACGGAGGAGAACTCGGGTCCGGGCTTGCTGGTGGTGAACGTCGGCAGCACCAGGCTGAGCGTCGCCAGCGTGGCCACGGTCGCCAGCGCGGCGCCGGTCCCCTCGGGGTTGAAGACCGCCGTGCCGTGCCGCAGCGAGGCGACGAGCAGGCAGAGCCCCACGATGCCGTTGCAGGTGATCATCACGGCGGCGAACACGGTGTCCCGGGCCAGGGTGGAACCCTTGGCACCGCCGTCGGCCATGAGGGTGACGATCAGGGCCACCTCGATGATCGTGACGGCGATGGCGAGCACCAGGGAGCCGAAGGGCTCACCGACCCGGTGGGCGATCACCTCGGCGTGGTGCACCGCCGACAGGACGGCGCCGGCGAGGACGAGGGTGATCACACCGACGACGACGCCCGGCAGGCTCCGGCCCCAGGTGAGGATCAGCAGGACGACCGCGAGCACCGGCACGAGCGTCGTCCATTGACGGGTGAGCGACCGGAGCCGAGTGATCATGCCGCGATGGTCGCAGAGGCTTACAGGGTTCGCATGTCGTTCTTTCCGGATACCTCTCATCCTTTCCGCTGCGGGGCCCGGTGCCGGTGGGACCGGACCCCCGCGTCGTATCGGGGACAGCGCTCGCAGTCGCTGCGGTCATTGCGCGGTCGGGGGCTTGCGTGGCCGCGCGGTCAAAGGTCGGCCGTGTCCTTCCGGCCGCCGTCGGCGTCCGCCGCCTCGCCTGTCGCCTGCCTGCGGTTGGCGAGCAGGCTGGTGAACGTGGTGACGGCGAGGACCGCGCAGATCACGCCGAGCGAGACGGGGATGCCGATCTCGGGCACCTGCACACCGGACTCGTGCAGGGCGTGCAGCACCAGCTTGACGCCGATGAAGCCGAGGATGATCGACAGCCCGTACGAGAGGTGCACCAGCTTCCTGAGCAGCCCGCCGATGAGGAAGTACAGCTGGCGCAGACCCATCAGGGCGAAGGCGTTGGCGGTGAAGACGATGTACGGGTCCTGGGTGAGTCCGAAGATCGCGGGTATGGAGTCCAGGGCGAACAGCACGTCCGTGGTGCCGATGGCGAGCATCACGACCAGCATCGGGGTCATGACGCGCTTGCCGTTCTGCTGGATCCACAGCTTGGTGCCGTGGTAGCGGTCCGCCACGCCGAACCTGCGCTCCACGGCCTTCAGCAGCTTGTTCTCCTCGTACGCCTCGTCCTCCTCGTCGGCGCGGGCCTCCTGGATGAGCTTCCAGGCGGTCCAGATGAGGAAGGCGCCGAAGAGGTAGAACACCCAGGAGAAGCTGGCGAGGATCGCGGCCCCGGCGGCGATGAAGACGGCGCGCAGGACGAGGGCTATCAGCACGCCGACGAGCAGGACGCGCTGCTGGTACTGGGCGGGCACCGCGAACTTCGCCATGATCAGGACGAAGACGAAGAGGTTGTCGACGCTCAGGGACTTCTCGGTGATGAAGCCGGCGAAGAACTCCCCGGCGGGCTGCCCGCCTCCGAAGACGAGGAGGCCGAGACCGAACAGGCCGGCCAGGGCGACCCAGACGACCGTCCAGATGCCCGCTTCCTTGATCGACACTTCGTGCGGCTTGCGGCCGATGAAGAAATCGACGGCGATCAGGGCCGCGAGGCCCGCGATGGTGAGGCCCCACAGGGCCATGGAGACTTCCACTGCACCTCCGGCATTGCATGACGGCAAACACATCAGCGTTGTCGCTGCCGGAGGTCTCTTCCACCCGGTACGGGCCGGCGCCCCGGGACCTCGAAACGGTCCGTACTGACGGGTGCGCCGCAGTCAGGGAGTACTCCCCTCCGCACGTAAAACGGTACCCAATCGCCAAGGAAAGGTAAAGGGTTTAGTAAAAGAAACTCCAAAACCGCAGCTCAGATCAGCTTTACTCGTGCTTGGGGAGTGCTCTCGCCACCTCCGCGAGCACCTCCCGCAGGATTGGGCTGCCGACCGGGACCAGCGAGGGCTCGAAGGTCCAGGCGTGGCCGATCCACGGGTCGGCGAGATGGTCGGTGGGCACCGGAGTCAGTCGCATCAGCGAACGCCACAGCGGGTCCAGCAACGGACCGTAGGCGGCGGCGTCCTCCCGGTCGGCGACCAGCAGAAGGTGGATGCCGACGGCCGGACCCTCGTCCGCGAGGTAGCGGAGCCGGGTCACCGACCGCTCGTCGAACCCGTGCGGGAAGTCGTTGACGATCAGAAGCTGCCGCGCGGTGTCCACATCCGCCGGCAGGGACCCGGCCGCGCCGCCGCGCACCGCCATCTGCACCAGGTCGACCCGCCGGGTGAGCTGCTCCAGCAACCGCGTGATCCCCGCGGCTCCCGTGGCGGGCGGGGCCGGCAGCACCCCGGCCTGCGTCAGCGGCCGCAGCGCCTGGAAAGCGGCCCCGGCCGGATCGACGACCCGCACGGCGACCTCCCCGGGCGGATGCGTGGCGAGGAGGCGTGCGGCGAGGGCGACCGCCGCCTCGGCGGCCAGGTGCCGCAGGTCGGCGGAGGCCGTCGAGTCGTCCGAGGCCGCTGCCGTCGGGCCGCTGTCGATCCATATGCCGCGCTCCAGCGGCAGCCTGACCAGCAGCGGGATGCGCAGTGCGGGGCTCTCGGGCAGGTGCAGATCGCCGAGCCGCAGCGCCATCGGAGGCTCGGCCGGGGTGCGGTGGACGAGCCAGGCGGGGCTGTCCCAGCGGGCGTAGGCGGGCGGGAGTGCGGGCTCGACCACCTCGGCCTCCGCGGTGAGCTGGGCCAGGTCGCGGTCGAGGGCCGCCCGCGCCCGGTCCGCCAGCAGGGTGCGTCGTGCGTGCGCCGCCTCGCGGGCGGCGTCGCCCGCCGTCCCGAGCCGTTGCCGCGGATCGGCGAGGGCCCGGTCCAGCTCCTTCGCCAGACGGGAGTCGGCGTGCTCGACGGCACCGCGGTATGCCGCGGTGGCGCGGGCCAGGTCCTCGAACATGCCCCAGACCTGGTTGTACAGCCGCTCGTCCATCGACCAGCCGACGGCGTCTCCGGCGACGGGCCGGGCGTGCCGCCCGTCGTCGGCCGAGGGGGCCGGAGCCGGGGGCGGCGACGGAGTCCGGCGGGGGTGCGTGTAGTCGACCGGGCCGCCAGGGTTCGGCGAGCCCGCGCCACCGCCACCGTTCCGCGCGCCCGTGCTCCCGTCACCGTCCGGGTCGCGCGGGCCGAGCCGGTGGGCCGGTTCTTCCGGCCCGGGAACGGAGGCGGTCACGGGGGCGGAGGCGGAGGCGGACACGGCGGGCGGCGCGGAACCCTCCGGAGCCTCGGGAGCGGAGGGGGTCTGCGCGGCGGAGGAAGCGGCGGAGGTGTGCGGAGCCGTAGGCGTCGGACGCCCCGTACCGGACCGGGCCGCCGCGGCCGGGGCCGTGCCCGGGGCCGATTCGGCCGACGGCCCGGCCGCCTGCCGGGACGAATCGCTCGCGGCCGCCTCGTGCATGGCCGCCGCGAGGGCCGCGGGGTCGCACAGTCCCCGGTCGGCGAGCAGCGCGGGCAGACCGTCCGCGTAGCCCTGGCCCATCGCCCGTACTTTCCAGCCGCCCTGCCTGCGGTACAGCTCCAGCGCGACCACGGCCGACTCGGCGTCCAGGCCGGTGAGGGTGTAGCAGGCGATGTCGGTGCCGTCGGAGCCGGTCACCGTGGCGTGCGGGGCCGGGGCGGCCCCGAAGCGGAGCGGCCCCGAGCCTCGGGCCGGCAGGGCGAGGAACACGTCGACGCGGTGCACGGCCGCCGGCAGGGAGGCGAGGTCGACGCGCATACGGTGCTCGGCGGCGGCCTGCCGGGGCACCTCGACGCCGGGCAGGGCGGCGGCGCCGGGATGGACCACCCACTGGTCGCCGGGCACCGTGCCGTACTCGTCGCCCAGTGCGGCACCGGCCAGGACCGGCACTCCGGCGGAGATCCTGATCTCCAGCCGGGCCTCGGACAGCGGATGGTTCTGCCCCCGCACCAGCTCGGCCGCCATCGCCGTCGCCCCCCCTGCGTCGTTCCGTCGTGCGTACGCGCCCGCGGTGAGCGGGCGGTGCGGTCCTACAGGTGCGGGACGATCGCCGGCATCAGGTCCTGGAAGGTGCGGCCGTTGGCCGGGGAGCCGATGGCGGTCATCGTCCAGCCGGAGCCCGCCCGGTGCACCTTGGCCATGATCTGGGCGGTGTACTCGCCGCCTCCGGCCAGGGTGTAGCGGGCGAGTTCCTGGCCGTTGGTCTCGTCCACGAGCCGGCAGAACGCGTTCTGCACCTCCTGGAAGGTCTGGCCGGTGAAGGAGTTCACGGTGAAGACGATCTGGTCGATGTGGACCGGCACGCGCTGGAGGTCGACCAGGATCGCCTCGTCGTCCCCGCCCTGGCCGGCGCCGCCGACGAGGTTGTCACCGGTGTGGCGGACGGAACCGTCGTCGCTCACCAGGTGGCGGAAGAAGACGACGTCCTTGGGCTCACCGCCGGCGAAGAGGACCGCGGAGGCGTCCAGGTCGATCTCGCGGGTGCGGGAGCCGAACAGTCCGCGTCGCTTGGCCGCCTGCCAGCCCAGCCCCATGCGGACCGCGGACAGGGAGCCTCCGTCCTTCTTCTCCAGGCTGATGGCCTGACCCTTGGACAAGTTGACGGACACGGCTGGATCCCCTCTCGACGTTCCCCGGTTGCCGCGCCGAGCCGGTTGCCGTTCGCTGCGCGGTTGTCCCGAACCCTACGCAGGGCCCCCGAACCTGCCGACCCCGGCCCGCGCTTTTGTGTCGTTGTTGCAACACTTGGCGGATATGCCGCGGCCGGCAGGCGGAGGCGATGCCTCAGGCGAGGCCGGCCTCCCTCATCTGGCGCAGCTCCTTCTTCATCTCGGAGACCTCGTCGCGCAGCCGGGCCGCGATCTCGAACTGCAGCTCCGCCGCGGCGGCGCGCATCCGCTCGGTCATCTCCTCGATCTGTCCGGCGAGTTCGGCCGCCGGGCGGTCCGTCGGCACCGCCGCGTCCTTCGCGGCCTTGGCGCTCTTGCCGGCCTTCGCTCCCTTGGCCGCTTTGTCGCCGAGCGACGGTACGGGTGCCTTCGCGCCCTTGCCGTCCTTCGTCTTGCGGTAACCGGAACCGAGGAGCTGCTCGGTGTCGACCTCCTCGCGGGCGATCTGCGCGACGATGTCGTTGATCTTCTTGCGCAGCGGCTGCGGGTCGATCCCGTTCGCCTTGTTGTAGGCGATCTGCTTCTCCCGGCGGCGGTTGGTCTCGTCGATGGCCCGCTCCATCGCCGGAGTGATCTTGTCGGCGTACATGTGGACCTGGCCGGAGACGTTGCGCGCCGCGCGGCCGATCGTCTGGATCAGCGAGGTGCCGGAGCGCAGGAAGCCCTCCTTGTCGGCGTCCAGGATCGCCACCAGGGACACCTCGGGCAGGTCGAGGCCCTCGCGGAGGAGGTTGATGCCGACCAGGACGTCGTACTCGCCGGCACGCAGCTCGCGCAGCAGCTCGACGCGGCGCAGGGTGTCCACGTCGCTGTGCAGGTAGCGCACCTGGATGCCGAGTTCCAGGAAGTAGTCGGTGAGGTCCTCGGCCATCTTCTTGGTGAGGGTGGTGACGAGGACGCGCTCGTCCTTCTCGGTGCGCTTGCGGATCTCGTGCACCAGGTCGTCGATCTGGCCCTCGGTCGGCTTGACCACGACCTCCGGGTCGACCAGGCCGGTGGGACGGATGATCTGCTCGACGACGCCGTCCCCGCGGGACAGCTCGTAGGCGCCCGGGGTCGCCGACAGGTAGACCGTCTGCCCGATGCGCTCCTGGAACTCCTCCCACTTCAGGGGACGGTTGTCCAGGGCGGAGGGCAGGCGGAAGCCGTGGTCCACCAGGGTGCGCTTGCGGGAGGCGTCGCCCTCGTACATGGCGCCGATCTGCGGGACGGTGACGTGCGACTCGTCGATGACGAGCAGGAAGTCGTCCGGGAAGTAGTCCAGCAGCGTGTTGGGCGCGGAGCCGGGCGGGCGGCCGTCGAAGTGCATCGAGTAGTTCTCCACGCCCGAGCAGGTGCCGATCTGGCGGAGCATCTCGATGTCGTACGTGGTGCGCATCCGCAGCCGCTGCGCCTCCAGGAGCTTGCCCTGTTTCTCCAGCTCGGCCAGGCGCTCCCCCAGCTCCTTCTCGATGTCGTTGACGGCCCGCTCCATGCGCTCGGGACCGGCGACGTAGTGCGAGGCGGGGAAGACGTAGAGCTGCCGGTCGTCGCTGATGATCTCGCCGGTGAGCGGGTGGAGCGTGGACAGCGCCTCGATCTCGTCGCCGAACATCTCGATGCGGACGGCCAGCTCCTCGTAGACCGGGAAGATCTCGATGGTGTCGCCGCGGACCCGGAAGGTGCCGCGGGTGAAGGCCAGGTCGTTGCGCGTGTACTGGATGTCGACGAAGCGGCGCAGCAGCTCGTCCCGGTCGATCTCGTCGCCGACCCGCAGGGGGACCATGCGGTCCACGTACTCCTGTGGCGTACCGAGGCCGTAGATGCAGGACACCGAGGCGACCACGACGACGTCACGGCGGGTGAGCAGTGAGTTCGTCGCCGAGTGGCGCAGCCGCTCGACCTCCTCGTTGATCGAGGAGTCCTTCTCGATGTAGGTGTCCGACTGCGGGACGTACGCCTCGGGCTGGTAGTAGTCGTAGTACGACACGAAGTACTCGACCGCGTTGTTCGGGAGGAGCTCGCGGAACTCGTTGGCCAGCTGGGCGGCCAGCGTCTTGTTCGGCGCCATCACGAGCGTGGGGCGCTGGAGCTTCTCGATCATCCACGCGGTGGTGGCGGACTTGCCGGTGCCGGTCGCGCCCAGCAGGACGACGTCCTTCTCGCCGGCCTCGATGCGCTTGGCCAGGTCGGCGATGGCCGTCGGCTGGTCACCGCTGGGCTGGTAGGGGCTGACGACCTCGAGGGGCGCCACCGTGCGTTCGATGTGGGAAACGGGCCGCATGCCATCAACCGTACGACCCCGCACTGACAACGGGTCGCGGTCAGCGGTTCTGCGGGGTGCGCACGCCGTGGTGCTCGGGCCGCCGGGTGGGCCCGCGCCCCTGGTGAGGACCGGGGCGGCGGTCAGCGTGGGGGCCGACGGCGGCGGCCGGGACGCCCGGTTTGTGCTCGACGGGCCGCCAGTCGGGCCGGCCCGCGACCATCAGGGGGTCGAAGACCACGATGACACCGGCGAGGATCAGGAAGGCGAGCGGGCCGATCAGCATGGGAAGGAGGGTGGACGCCTCGGGTACGCCCCCGGCCGCCGGCTGGGTGGGGCCGTCGAGGTGAACCTCGAGGGCGGCCATCCCGGTGTAGTGCATGCCGCTGACCGCGAGCCCCATGACGAGGCTCGCCCCCACGCTCCACGTGAAGCCCCGGACCTGGCCGGCGGCCCACAGGGCGGTGGTGGCCGCCACGACAGCTATGACGACGGAGGTGGTGACGGTGTAGGTGTTGTAGATGAACCGTCCGTGGAAGCGGACGCCCGCCATGCCCAGGTAGTGCATCGAGGCGACGCCCAGACCGGTGATCGTTCCGCCGGTGAAGAGCGGGGCCCCGGTGGCGCCCCGGTAGCCGACGATGAAGATCCCGACGCCGACCATGACGATGGCGAGCGCGAGGCTCGCGTAGGTGATCGGCCCGTCGTAGTGGATCGGCGTCTCCGCGATGCTGAAGCCCGTCATGGCGACGAAGTGCATGGTCCAGATGCCGGACCCGATCGCCGCCGAACCGAGGGCCAGCCAGGCGGGGCGCCGGTAGTGCGTGACCAGCAGGGATCGTGTGGTGCAGCGCAGGCCGAGGGCGCCGCCCAGGCAGGCCATCAGGTAGGCCACCAACGGGGTGACGGCCCCGTAGCTGAATCCGTCGACCGTGCCTTGCATCCGCGGCTGTCCTTCCGCCGTGTCGCGTCCTGGATTAGTTGAACATGCCCCCGTCCCAGGACCGCGCGGGCGGTTCAGGGTGTCGCAGAGAGTATGACCCCCACCGGAACGGTCGAACGACTTTCCGGCAAAGAAACACGTCCTTGTCGCATATGTGAGGCACTGGTGAGCGGTCCTGGCCGACTGCGTACCGTGTGTGCCCGCCGTGCGCCCGTGTGCCGCCGCTCCCGGGCTGTCACGCTGGTGCTGTGAGAATTCTCCGGATGCGAGGAGTGCGCATGTACGTACGCGTGGTCGCCGCCGCGGTCGCCGCGGCCCCGGGGGCGGCCGCGGCCCTGCTGGGCCCCGGCACGGACGCCCGGGCCGGTGAGCACGGCGCGTACACGGTGGTCGCCCACCGGGGCGCCTCCGCCTACGCGCCCGAGAACACGCTGGCCGCCGTCGACAAGGCCGCCGAGCTGGGCTTCTCCTGGGTCGAGAACGATGTCCAGCGCACCAAGGACGGTGAGCTGGTCGTCCTGCACGACGACAGCCTGAAGCGCACCACGAACGTCGAGGACGTCTTCCCGGGCCGGGCGCCGTGGAAGGTGCGGGACTTCACGGCCGCCGAGATCGCCCGGCTGGACGCCGGGAGCTGGTTCTCCTCCGCGTACGCGGGCGCACGCGTACCGACGCTGAAGCAGTACATGCGCCGGGTCGAGCGCGACCACGAGAAGCTGCTCCTGGAGGTCAAGAACCCGGAGCTGTACCCGGGCATCGAGCGGCAGACGCTCAGGCTGCTCGGCAACGAGGGCTGGCTGGACCGCGCGCACCGGGGCCGGCTGATCGTGCAGAGCTTCAGCGTCGCCAGCGTGCGTGCCGTGCACGATCTCAAGCCGGCCGTCACCACCGCCTACCTCGGCAAGCCGCCCGTGGCGCAGCTGAACCGGTTCGCACGCTTCGCGGACCTGGTCAATCCCTCGTACGCCTCGCTCACCAAGGGCTACGTCTCGGCGGTGCACTCCGTCGCCGGGCCGCACGGCCGGCCGCTCAGGGTGTTCGCCTGGACGGTGGACGACGCGGCGACCGCCCGCAAGGTCGCCGGTTACGGGGTCGACGGGGTCATCTCCAACAAGCCGGACACGGTGCGGGCGGCGCTCGGCGCGAACTGAGCCGGGAGGGCGTTGTCAGTGGCGGGCCGTACGGTGGGCCCATGGACAGCCATGGGCGGGATGAGCAGCGGGTCGTGTGGGCCGTGGTCGGCTCGGACATCGGGCCGCTGATGCTGGCGGCGACCCGTGAGGGCCTGGTCAACGTCGTCTTCCACGCTTCGGACACGGTGCGCGACCGGTCGCTGGAACGGCTGGCCGCCCGGCTGGGCGGCCGGCCCGTGGAGGATCCCGACGCGCCGCTGCTGGCGGAGGCGATACGCCAGCTGCGGGCCTACTTCGCGGGCGAACGGCACGACTTCGACCTGCCGTTGGACTGGTCGCTGATCTCCGGCTTCAACCGGCAGGTGCTGCGTGAGCTCGCCTCGGGTGTCCCTTACGGCACCGTGGTGGGGTACGGCGCCCTGGCGGGACGGGTGGGGCAGCCGGGCGGGGCCCAGGCGGTCGGCGCGGCGATGGGCGCCAATCCGCTGCCGGTGGTCGTGCCGTGCCACCGCGTCGTGGAGAGCGACGGCGGCATCGGCGGTTTCGGCGGCGGTCTGGAGACCAAGCGCAAACTGCTCGCCCTGGAGGGCGTGCTGCCCGAGCCGTTGTTCTGACTCCCCGTACCTAGTCGTCGTAGTGCCGGGCCTCGAAGATGTTGCCGTCGGGGTCGCGGAAGTAGAAGCTGCGCGTGGCGTTGCCGCGTGCGCCCGACAGACCCGCGTCGATGCCCGACACGGGGACACCGTGTTCCTCCAGGCGGGAACGCAGGGCGTCGAAGGCGTCGGCGGGCAGCGCGAGGCAGACGTGATTGACCGGGTGGCCCGCGCTGTCGGCCGAGTCGGGCAGCATCCTCATCCGCGGGGCGAAGCTGTGCGGGGCGAGGTCGAGGATGGTCTCCTCGTTGACGCGTATGGACGGGAAGGCCACTTTCCCCTCGGCGTACTCGGCGACCCTGATCGGCTCCAGGCCGACGGCCGTCTCGTAGAAGGCGGCCGCGGCGACCGGATCGGCCACCCACAGGACGACGTGGTCGAAACGCGTGGTGTTCTTCGTCATGGGTCCCAGGCTCGTGGCCTCCTGCCGCGAGGCACAAGTGTTTATCGGCGACCGGTGTCCGCCAGGAATGTGGGAGGGCCGACGGACGGGAGGCGGGCACGTGGTGCTGACGGTGTCGGAAGAGGTCCGGGAGGCGGTCGACGCACGGCGGCCGGTGGTGGCTCTGGAGTCGACGATCATCGCGCACGGCCTGCCCCGCCCGGGCAACCTGGGGGTGGCGCGGGAGCTGGAGACCGCGGTGCGCCGGGAGGGCGCCGTACCGGCGACCGTCGCGGTGCTCGACGGACGGCCCCGGGTCGGCCTGACCGAGGCTGAGCTGGAGCGGGTGGCCGACGAGGACGGCATCCGCAAACTGGGCCACCGCGATCTGCCGCTCGCCCTGGCGGCGGGGGCGAGCGGGGCGACCACGGTGTCGGCGACGGCGCAGTTGGCCGCGCTGGCGGGGATCCGGGTGTTCGCCACCGGCGGGCTGGGCGGTGTGCACCGGGAGTGGACGGTGACCCAGGACGAGTCGGCCGATCTGGGGCTGCTGGCACGGACCCGGATCACCGTGGTGTGCTCGGGTGTGAAGTCGATCCTGGACGTGCCGGCGACGCTCCAGCGGCTGGAGACCCTGGGAGTGGCCGTCGCCGGGTACGGTACGGACCGGTTTCCCGGCTTCTACCTCGCGGACTCGGGGCATCCGGTCGACTGGACGCTGCGGACCCCGGAGCAGGTCGCCGACGTCATGCGGGCCCAGGACGCGCTGGACGCGCCGGATGCGGCACTGGTCGTCGCCCGCCCCGTCGGGGAGGCGGAGCAGCTCGATCCGGAGGTGCACGCGCGCGTGCTCGCCGACGCGCTGCGTGCCTGCGCGCGGCGGGGTGTCACCGGGCAGGCCGTGACGCCGTTCCTGCTGGACCACCTGGTCCGGCACACCGGCGGTGCCTCACTCGACGCCAACCTGGCGGCGGTGCGCGGGAACGTCCGGCTGGCGGGGCGGATCGCCACGGCGTGGGCCCGGGGGTGAGCGCGGGCCGGAACGGAGCGCTGCTGGTCGTCGGGGACGTGGTGACGGACGTGGTCGCCCGGCACCGGGGGCCGCTCGCGGCCGGCACGGACACGGCCGCGGTGATCCGGACGCTTCCGGGCGGCGCGGGCGCCAACGTGGCCTGCTGGGCTGCCCACACGGGCTGCGCGGACGTACGGCTGCTGGGGCGGGTGGGTGCGGACGCCGCCGCGTGGCACGAGCGGGAGCTGGTGGCGGGCGGGGTGCGGCCCCGGCTGGTGGTGGATCCGGAGGCGGCGACCGGGACGGTGATCTGTCTGGTGGACGGGGGCGCGGCGGCCGAACGGACGTTCCTGACGGACAGCGGGGCGTCCCTGCGGCTCGGCCCGGCCGACTGGTCCGACGCGCTGCTCGACGGGGTGGCCCGGCTGCACCTGTCGGGCTATCTGCTGTTCCGGGAGTCGAGCCGGGCGCTCGCCGGGAGGGCACTCGCGGCGGCACGCGCGCGTGGTGTGCCGGTCAGCCTGGACCCGGCCTCGGCCGGATTCCTTTCGGAGCTGGGGGTGGACCGCTTCCTGGCGTTCGCGAAGGGGCTGGACCTGCTGCTGCCGAGCCGGGACGAGGCGTGTCTGCTGACGGGTCTGGCCGATCCGGTGGACGCGGCGGCCGAGCTGAGCCGTGTCGTACCGCTGGTGGTGGCCAAGGCGGGTGCGGACGGGGCGCTGGTGGCCCGCTCCGGTGCGGCGCCGGTGAGGGTGCCGGCCCGGCGGACGGCGCCCCGGGACACCACGGGTGCGGGTGACGCGTTCACCGGTGCCCTCCTCGCCGCGCTGCTCGCGGGCGCTGACCCCCTGGAGGCGACGGCGTGGGGCTGCCGGGCGGGCGCGGAGGCGGTACGGCGGGTGGGCGCCAGGCCACCGCGGCGGGGGGAGGGGAACCGGGAACGCCGCGCGGCCGGGCGCCGTCCTCCTTCGGAGTCGTAGGCTCCCGGGCCCCCGCCGGGCGGCCGGGTGGCCGGGCGGCCGTCCACGATCGGACGGAATTGCACGGGGCGCGGGAGGGCCGGAAGGTTCGGCCCGGTCCGGGGCTAACCCTTGCGTCCCCAGGCCGAGATCAGCGGAGCGGTGGCCAGGTCCATGGCACCGGTCTGGACGTTGGCCAGGTGCTGGTCGACCTCCGCGTCGGTGGCGAGGCCGGCGGCGACGAGCCGGTCGCGGATCTGACGGACCGTGGCCGCCTCAAGGGCCGTACAGGCGGGCGAGGTCACGGGGAAGTAGGCGTCGGCCGCCACCTCGTGCAACCCCGCCTCCCGGAGCAGCCGCGGGAGTCTGCGGCCGTAGGACAGATCGGCGCCGCGCTCGGCGAGCAGCTCGCGGAAGCCCCGGCGCAGCCGGTTGGCGAGCCGCTGCTCGGGGCCGTGTTCGTCGGGGCACAGCAGGGGCTGCAGGGCGGGGTCGGCGTCCTCGATCAGCAGCCGTCCGCCGGGCCGCAGTGCGTCGATCATGTTCCGCAGGGCCCGTTCCCGGTCGGGTACGTGGACGAGGACCAGCCTCGCGTGGACGAGGTCGAAGCCCTCCCCCGGCGGTCCGTCGGCGCCCACGTCGTGCACCCGCACCTCCACCGGCGGGTGGGCCGCGGGGGCGAGCCGCGACGTCTCGATGTCGGTGGCGAGGACCTGCCCGGCCGGTCCCGTTCTCTCCGCGAGCCAGGACACGACGGAGGTGCCGCCGGCCCCGACCTCCCAGCAGCGCCACCCCTGTCCGATACCGAGGTCCTCGATGTGCCGGAAGGTCGTGGGATCGAAGAGGGCGGCGAAGGCGTCGAAGCGGCGGCCCGCCTCGTCCTGCCGGTTGTCAAGGAGGTAACCGTCGGACGACGTCATGCCCCGATCATCCCAGTCGTCCCGGGTGTCCGCCTCGGCCGGTCCTTCGTCCACAGGCGGGAACCAAGCGGAATCCCCCGTTCCCACAGGCTCGCACGCGTTTCACCCGGGGCTGGCAGACTTGCGGGGCAGGAAAGCGCGAGGAGATCCACCGAGGAGATCCAGATGTCCATGGCAGGGAATCTGCGCAGGGTCACGGAGCTGAGCGGGGTCGGCGGTCTGCGCAAGGTGGCGCGGCTGGCCCGGCGCCGACGACGCGTCGACCTGAGCCACCCCGCCAGATCTCCCCTGGGCTCGTCGGTGGTGAACTGCGTGACGTACCAGGACGGTGAGCGCGTGCCCGGGGGCGCGGACCTGGTGGACGCCGTACGGCTGGTGCGCAAGACCGGCGAGGGCTTCGTCTGGCTCGGACTGCACGAACCGACGGACCGTGAGTTCGCGGGTGTCGCCGAGCTGTTCGACCTGCATCCGCTGGCGGTGGAGGACGCGGTCGAGGCCCACCAGCGACCGAAGCTGGAGCACTACGGGGACACGCTCTTCGCGGTGTTCAAGACCGTCTGCTACGTGGAGCACGAGCAACTGACGGCGAACAGCGAGGTGGTGGACACCGGCGAGATCATGGTGTTCGCCGGCGGGGATTTCGTGATCACCGTGCGGCACGGACGGCACGGCTCGCTCGGGCCCCTGCGGGAGGAGCTGGAGACGGACCCGCAGCAGCTCGCCAAGGGGCCCGCGGCGGTCCTGCACGCGATCGCCGACCAGGTGGTCGACGAGTACCTGAACGTCACCGACGCGGTGCAGGCCGACATCGACCAGGTCGAGACGGAGGTGTTCTCGGAGAACGGCGCGCGACTCGACCCGGGTCGCATCTACCAGATGAAGCGTGAACTGCTGGAGCTGAAACGGGCGGTGGTGCCGCTCGCGCGCCCGGTGGAGCACCTGGCCACCCGTCCCCTGCGGGTCGTCGCCCCGGAGATACAGGCCTACTTCCGGGACGTGCTCGACCACCTCATCCGGGCCAAGGAACAGATCGCCGCGTTCGACGAGCTGCTCAACTCCATCCTCCAGGCGCATCTGGCGCAGGTGACCGTCGCACAGAACGAGGACATGCGGAAGATCACCGCCTGGGCCGCGGTGATCGCCGTGCCGACGATGGTGTGCGGGGTGTACGGCATGAACTTCGATCACATGCCCGAGCTGCACCGGCAGTTCGGCTATCCGCTGGTCATGACCGTGATGGCGGCGGCTTGTGCGGCGCTGTACCGAGGTTTCCGGCGCAACGGCTGGCTCTGAACGGCGGGAGGCGGCGCGCTACGGATCAGCCGTTCCAGGCGGGGTGGCGGGGGTCGTCGGCGCGGACCAGGACGTCCGCCACCGCGGCCGGGTCGGTCTCGGCCTCGTAGCGTTCGAAGGCGGGGAGCGTCCAGTGGTCGGCTTCCGGGGTGCGGCGGCGCAGGGCGCCCGTGGAGAGGAGGACGTGCACGCTCAGGTCGAAGGGGAACCAGTGGCGCAGCAGGAGGGGGCCGTGGAGCAGCAGAATTCCGCCGGGCGGGAGTGAGACGTAGGGGCTGCGGGTGGCCCGGTCCGTCACCGGGTCCCACAGGTCGGGCAGGATCCGCCCGCTGCCTCCGGGATCTAGCGGGCCGAAGACCTCGCGCCACAGGGCGCCCGTGTCGAACCAGCCGCCGTAGTACGACTCCGCGTCCCGCCGCCCGTGCTCCAGGCGCAGGGAGGCCGGCCGCAGGAAGCCCTCGGTGCCGACCACGAGCGAGGACCGGCCGCGTACGCGCAGCGCCTCGCCGACACGCGCGGCGAGGTCTCCGGGGCGGGCGGCCGGGGCACCGTCGAAGCCGACGCGCTGCCACTTCCCGCCGTCGGCCGGCTCCGCACCGGCCAGCCGGTCGGCGAGCCGCTCGGCCAGCCGGTCCCAGGTGATCGCTTCGAGTCGCACACGGCCCATGATGCCGGGTGGCCGGGGAGAGCGGCGAGGACGGGCGGAGGTCAGGCGGACGGGCAGGCGAGCGGGCGGGCCGCCTCGACAGCGTCCGTCCCGGCGGCCCCGGCCCTCCCGGCGGCCCCGGCCCTCCCGGCGGCCCCGGCCCTCCCGGTGGCAAGAAGGAAAGAGTGTTCATGCCCGTAAGGCGGCGGAGAGGAGGGGTGCGGAAGTGAGGGTTGCGGAGGGGAAGACGGTGTGGGCGGGCGAGGGAGGCGTGCGCGGCAACGGGGAAGGTACCGCGTATGCCGCTTCCCGCAACTCCCGACTGCCCCGGCCGCATTGTCGCCATCCAGCCGGTGCGGAGGAAGCGGTGCGCGGGCTGTCGGCGGGGGCCGCTGTCGCTGCTGGTCCTGGAGGATGCGGCCCCTCGCTGTCTCGACTGTGCCGACCTGGGGCACCTGGTGTTCCTGCCCCGCGGGGACACGGCCCTGACACGCAGGTCCCGCGAGGAGAGCGCGCTGTCGGTGGTGGTGGTCCGGTTCAACCGGCGCAAGAGCCGTTACGAGCGGCAGGGCGTGCTCGTGGAGGAGGCCGCGCTGGCCCGGGCCGAGGCACGCTGCCTCGCGGACGGAGAGGCGCGGCGCCGGCGGCGGGCTCGGGACGCGCGGCGCAGGGCGGCGGAGGACGAGCGGTTCGCGGCGGCGTTCGCCACCGAGATCCTCCGGTTGTTCCCCGGCTGTCCGGCCGAGCGGGCTCGGGCGATCGCGGGCCACGCGTCGGTTCGGGGCAGCGGACGGGTCGGACGCAGCGCGGCCGGGCGGGCGCTGACCGAAGGAGCGGTGATCTCGGCGGTCGTGGCGGGCGTACGGCACGGGGACACGCCGTACGACGAGCTGCTGATGAGCGGGGTGCCGCGGTACGAGGCACGGCATCGCATCAGACCGGCCGTGGAGAGCGTGCTGCGTGCGTGGCAAGGTGCCGGGGAGGATGCGGGCTGAGGGCGCGGGTGGGGCCGACGGGTGCGAGCGGGGTGTGCGTGGCGCTCGTGCGGTCACGGGTCATCCGCCGTGACCGGGACCGGCGCTGCCCGGGACGGACAGCACTCGGGGGACGGACGGCGCCCGGGACCGGAACGGGAGTGGGGAGAGCGGATCGGGATGAGGACGCGGGACGGCGCGAGGAAGTGGAGCGGGACGGGGGCGCGGGACGACATGGGAGTGCGGGGCGAGAGGGGGGCGTGGGGATGATCGGTGGGCCGTACTTCGTGCTGGTGGTACTGGGGATTCTGGGGACCGGGCTGGTGGCCGGCGTCTTCTGCGCGTTCTCGACGTTCGTGATGCGGGGGCTCGCGTCACTGCCGCCCGCCCAGGGCGTCGCGGCGATGAACGCGATCAACGTCGCGGCCGTGCGGCCGGCCTTCATGACGGCGTTCACCGGATCGGCGGTGCTCAGCGTGCTGATCGCGGTGGTCACCTTCGTCGTGTGGCCGGACGGGGGCACGGTGGAGCTGCTGCTGGGCAGCGCGCTGTATCTGTTCGGGTCGTTCGGGCTGACGATCGTGGCGAACGTGCCCCGCAACGAGCGGCTGGCCCGGCTCACACCCGGGGCTCCGGAGGCCGCCGCGTACTGGCCGACGTACGTGCGTGAGTGGACGTTCTGGAACCACGTCCGCGCCGTCGCCTCGGCCGCGGCAGCCCTCGCCTACATAGTCGCCCTCACCTGATCCCGGGAGCGCGCCCGACCTGCCCTCGGGGAGTCCCCGCGCTCCGGTGGCCCGCCGGGAACTGTCCGCCCTCGGCCACGACGACGCCCGGGCGGCGAACCGCACCCGGCCACGACGACGACCCGGCGGCGAACGGCACCCGGCCACGACGACGACCATGCGACGACCAGGCGACGGCCCGGTGCCGCTCGGAAGCCGCTGCCGGTGAAACCCGCTCGCAAGGCGCTGTCCGCCGCTCTGCGCGGCTGTCGGCGCGGACGTATCGTGGCCGGAAGAGTGTGCCGCCCGAAGACGCACGGCCCTTCGTACATCCGGTGCCTCCGGTGCCCGTACGCGAGGAAGACGCCATGGCCGATCCCAAGGGGTTCATGACCACGCCGCGCCAGGAGTGGCCGCGACGGCCCGTCGAGCAGCGGGTGCGGGACTGGGACGAGGTGTACGTCCCAGGAGCGTTGCTGCCGATCATCAGCAAGCAGGCCGACCGCTGCATGGACTGCGGTGTCCCGTTCTGCCACCAGGCCTGCCCGTTGGGCAATCTCATCCCCGAGTGGAACGACCTCGTCTCGCGGGAGGACTGGCGGGCCGCGAGCGACCGGCTGCACGCCACCAACAATTTCCCGGAGTTCACCGGCAGGCTGTGTCCGGCACCGTGCGAGGCGGGCTGTGTGCTGGCGATCAACCAGCCGGCCGTCACCATCAAGAACGTCGAGTGCGCGATCGCGGACAGGGCGTGGGAGGAGGGGTTCAGCCCGCCCCGGCCGCCCGAGCGGCTGTCCGGGAAGACGGTCGCCGTCGTCGGCTCCGGCCCCGCCGGGCTGGCCGCGGCACAGCAGCTGACGCGGGCCGGGCACACGGTCGCGGTGTACGAGAAGGACGACCGGATCGGCGGGCTGATGCGGTACGGCATCCCCGCGTTCAAGATGGAGAAGCGGCACCTGGAGCGGCGGATCGGGCAGATGCGGGCGGAGGGGACGAGGTTCCGCGCGGCGACGGCGGTCGGCCGGGACGTCTCGGCGGACGCGTTGCGGACCCGGTACGACGCGGTGGTGATCGCGACGGGTGCCACGTCATGGCGGGAACTCCCGGTGCCGGGAAGGGAGTTGCTCGGTATTCACCAGGCGATGGAGTATCTGCCGCTGGCGAACCGGGTGTGCCAGGGCGATTTGGAGGTCTCGCCGCTGTCGGCCGCCGGCAGGCACGTCGTGATCGTCGGCGGCGGGGACACCGGGGCGGACTGCCTCGGCACCGCCGTGCGCGAGGGTGCCGCCTCCGTGACCCAGCTGGACATCTACACGCAGCCGGACGCGGATCGCGACGAGGACAGCGAACCATGGCCGACGTACCCGAAGATCTACCGGCTGTCGGCCGCGCACCAGGAGGCGGGGGAACTGCGGACGGCGCCGGCGGCGGACGCGGACGCGCGGCTGTTCGCGGCGTCCACGCTGCGTTTCACGGGGGACGAGCGCGGGCGGGTGCGGTCGCTGCACCTGGTGGAGGTCGACGAGCGGCGGGTCCCGGTGCCGGAGACCGGGCGCACGCTCCCCGCCGACCTGGTGCTGCTGGCGCTCGGGTTCTCCGGGCCGGTCCGGGAGGACGGGCTGATCGACCAGTTGGGGCTGGCGCTGCGGCCGCGCGGCACGATCGCCCGGGACGACGGCTTCGCGACCAACGTCCCGGGGGTGTTCGCCGCCGGAGACGCGGCGCGCGGGCAGTCGCTCATCGTGTGGGCGATAGCGGAGGGCCGGGCGGTCGCGGCGGCCGTCGACGGCTATCTGACGGGGCGGTCCCGGCTGCCGGCCCCGATCGTGCCCGCGGACCGGCCCATGACGGTCTGACCGGCCGATGACGGTCGACGGACCGATGACGGTCTGACCGGCCGACGGCGGTCGGAGGGCCTGCCCGGTGGACCGCGACCACGACCGCGACCACGACCACGACCGCGGGCGCGGGCGCGGGGAGCCGGCATTTCTTGCCGGCGGTGCCGTCAGGCCGTGCGCTCGTCCGTGCCCGCGACCTTCCCCGTGGCCAGGGCCACCCGGTTCCAGGTGTTGATGGCGAGGACGAGGGCCAGGACCTGGGCCAGTTCCTGCTCCTCGAACTGCGCGGCGGCCTCGGCGTAGACGGTGTCCGGGACGCCGCCGTCGGCTACGAGGGTGACCGCCTCCGTCAGGGCTAGGGCGGCCTGTTCCCTGGGGGTGAAGAAGTGCCGGGCCTCGCGCCAGACGGGGACCATGTGGAGCCGGTCCTCGCTCTCGCCCGCCTTGCGGGCGTCATTGGTGTGCATGTGCAGGCAGTAGGCGCAGTGGTTGAGGTGGGAGGCACGGATCTGGACCAGTTCGACCAGGGCGGGGTCGAGGCCCGCACGGGCGGCGGCGTCGAGCCCGATGATCGCGCGGAAGACCTTCGGCGCGGCCTTCGCGAGGTCCAGGCGGGTGCGGGCGGCCTCGGCGGCGGTGATCCCGGTGGTCGGGTGGAGGGCGGCGGCGGTGTTCGTGTGCGTCGTCATGTCCTCCAACCTAGGCGGCACAAAGACCGGCGGTAGGGTGCACTTCCATGGCGGAATCATGGGTCAATTCTGCGGAGCGGATCGGCGCCGACCTGCATGTGGAGCTGTCGGCACCAGGGGGCCGTCGGGCGGCGCTGACCGGTGCGCTGCGGGAGGCCGTGCGCAGCGGCCGGCTGGCGCCGGGCGCCCGGCTGCCGCCGTACCGGTCGCTCGCCGCGGACCTGGGGGTGGCGCGCAACACGGTGGCCGACGCGTACGCCGAACTGGTCGCGGAGGGCTGGCTGACCGCCCGGCAGGGCTCCGGTACGCGGGTCGCCGAACGGGCCGAGCCGCTGCGGCACGCGGCGCGGACGCCCGTGCGGATGCCGTCGCGCGCGTCTGGTCCCCGGCACGACCTGCGGCAGGGCACACCGGACGCGTCGGCCTTCCCCCGCTCGGCCTGGGCGGCCTCGTACCGCCGGGCGTTGCAGGCGGCGCCGAGCGAGGCGTTCGGGCCTGGCGATCCCGCCGGGCGCATCGAGCTGCGGCTGGCCCTGGCGGAGTACCTGGCACGCGCGCGCGGGGTGCGCACCGAGCCGGACCGGATCGTGATCTGCTCGGGCTTCGCGCACGCCCTGCGGCTCCTCTTCGGCCTGGGCACCCCGGACGGACCGGGCGCGGGCGGGGTGCTGCGCGGCCCGCTGGGGGTGGAGGCGTACGGGCTGGGCTTCCACCGGGACCTGCTCGCGGCGGCCGGGGTGCGCACGGTACCGCTGCCGCTGGACGAGCACGGCGCGCGGATGGACGCGCTCGGGCGGGAGCGGGCCGTGCTGCTGACGCCCGCGCACCAGTTCCCGACCGGCGGCCCGCTGCATCCGGAACGCCGGGCGGCGGTGATCGACTGGGCACGCGCGCGGGGGGCGGTGGTGCTGGAGGACGACTACGACGGCGAGTTCCGCTACGACCGCCGTCCCGTGGGCGCATTGCAGGGCCTCGATCCGGAACGGGTGATCCACGTCGGGTCGGTCAGCAAGAGTCTGTCACCGGCGCTGCGGCTGGGCTGGATGGTCCTGCCGCAGCGGTACGTGGAGCCGGTGCTGGCGGCGAAGGGCGCCCGGGAGGCGTGGGCGAGCGTGCCGGACCAGCTCGCCCTCGCGGACTTCGTCGCCTGCGGGTCGTACGACCGCCATGTGCGGCGGATGCGGCAGCGGTACCGGCGCCGGCGGGACCGGCTCGTGGCCGCGCTCGCCGCACAGGCGCCGCACATCGAGGTGACGGGTGTCGCGGCGGGACTGCACGCGGTGCTGCGGCTGCCGCCCGGCACGGAACGGTCGACGGTGAAGGCCGCCACCTGGCAGGGCGTCGCCCTCGACGGTCTCGCCGGGTTCCGGCACCCGCACAGCCCGATGACGGCCGGGGACGGCCTGGTGGTGGGGTACGCGACGCCGGCCGAACACGCCTACGGGGCGGCGCTGGAGGCGTTGTGCGGGGTACTGCCGCCGGGGTGAGCCCCGGAGGGCGCGCCTGCGCCCCACCGGTCCGCCCGGCCGCGGGTACGGCGCGCGCGGCACCGCCGCGCCGCACCCGCGAGGTACGTCGTCGTCGCGTCCCGTGCCGGGTGGCCCGGTTCGGGACGGCTCAAGTCACGCAACATTAGGGAAGTCGAGCAGAAGACAAAACCGACCACGGCCGCCGCCGCGCCGCCGGTGCGTTCAGGTCAGCAGGAAGTCGGCCTCCCCCGCTTTGGCGCCCCGGATGAAGGCGGTCATCTCGTCCGTGGTGTAGATCAGCGCGGGTCCGTCCGGGTCGGTCGACTGGCGCACCGCTATCCGTCCGTCGGCCAGCTTCATGGCCTCCAGGCAGTTCCCGCCGTTTCCTCCGCTCCAGGGCTTGTGCCACCCCTCGCTGCCCAATTCCCGTGCGGGCATGCCGTTGTAGACGTGTCCGCGCGGCCTGATGCGATCCATTCACAGCTCCTTGCGGAGATCCCGGAGGATCTCCTTCGTGCGTTGTGCAGTGGCGGCCTGCGCCGCCATCCGGTCCATGACCTCCAGGTGGGTCGCCACCTCGGTGCGCGCGTCCAGGTAGACGGCGCCGGTCAGGTACTCGCTGTAGACCATGTCCGGCAGTTCTGACATGGCAAATCGAAACAGCACGAAGGGCCCGTACGTCCCCGGGTGCGGTCCGTTGGCGAACGGGGCGACCTGGAGCGTCACATGGGCCGACTCCGTGGCCTCGAGCAACTTGTCGAGCTGCGCGCGCATCACCTCCGGGCCGCCGACCGTGCGGCGCAGCGCGGTCTCGTCCATCACCGCCCAGAAGCGGGGGGCGTCGGCACGGGTGAGCAGGTCCTGGCGCTGCATGCGCAGCGCGACGTGCCGCTCGATGTCCTCCGGGCTCGTCTGCCCGACGGCGCCGGAGCGCAGCACCGCGCGCGCGTAGTCCTCGGTCTGCAGCAGGCCGGGGACGAAGTGCGGCTCGTAGGAGCGGATGAGGGCGGCCGCACCCTCCAGACTGACGTACATCGAGAACCAGTTCGGCAGGATGTCGTGGAATCGCTGCCACCAGCCGGGCCGGTTCGCCTCCTCGGCCAGCCGGACGAAAAGCTCGGCCTCGTCGTCGGGGACGCCGTACGCCTTCAGCAGCAGTTGCAGGTACGGGATTTTGAGGGCGACCTCGGCCGTCTCCATGCGACGGACGGTGGCGGGAGCCACATGGAGGACCCGGGCGGCCTCCTCGCGCTTCAGTCCGGCACGTTCCCGCAGGTCCAGCAGGCGCCGGCCGAGGACCACCTGGCCCACCGTCGGCGCGGAACGCGGCTCGCTCACGCTCCCACCTCCACCGTAGGCCTCCACAGAACGTTTCCTGACAGCCCTACGGCGCCATTCGAAGATTCATTCGAAGACCGGGGCGGATCTCCGACACTCCAATTGGCGCCGCGCGAGGTGCTGTTGTCAGCAGTGTGCCACGGCCTCTCACCGCGTCATACAGCACTCTGCAATTTTCAGAGTGACTCTTGCCAAGTGTCTTCGGCGGGGCGATAGTGGCAGGCGTGATTCCGTCCGCGCCTTTAGGAACAGACGCCGCCGCAGACCGCTCCGGTCCCGGCGCCGATCGGGGTCCCATCGCGCGAGCCGGTTCGGGCGTGGGTGAGGGAGCGGCCCCCCGTGAGGGCGTCCCCGACCGCAGGTTCCGCTTCGAGCTGGCCGCCCATCCCGGTTCCGTCGCCCGGGCGAGACGCCTGACGTACGCCCGGCTGTCGCACTGGTCGGTCGGCGCGGACACCTGCGACAACGCGGCGCTGCTCATATCGGAGCTGGTCACCAACGCGATCGTGCACACCGCGAGCAGCCGGGTCGTGTGCGAGCTGCACGACCACGACGACATGGTGCGCATAGCCGTCCGGGACGAGGGCTGTGCTCCCGGCGAACCCCACCCGTCACCGCAGCGACCCGACGAGGAGCACGGGAGGGGGTTGCTCCTCGTCGACGCGCTGTGCCGGGCCTGGGGTGCCCAGGAGTACGGCTCCGGCCTGCTGGTCTGGGCCGAGCTGCCCCGCCAGGCCGGCCCCGGCCGGGACACCGCCGAGGCGCGCGGCGATCTCGGCTGGGGGGCCCGGCCGAAGCCGGGCCCCCCGGACGATCCCGACGAGGAGCCGTCGGCCGAGGCGAGCGGGCGGATGCCCGAGCGGCCCCGGCCGGCGGAGCCGGGGCGGCGACGGGACACCGGGGACCGCACGGACGAGGCGGAGACCCGCGCGGGCGGGCACGGCGCCGAGGGCCGGTGGGGCGAGCGGCCCGACGACCGGTCCGGGCAGGTGGCGGCGGGCCGGTACGCACCCGGCGCGCCGGAGCACCACCGGCACCCCGGCACCGGTGAGCCCCCGCGCCGGACGCCCGAGCAGCACCGGCACGAGGTGACGGACCAGCACCGGCACCCCGCCCACCCGGACCAGCACCCGCACGGCACGCGTCCCGAGCAGCACCCGCACGCCGACCGTCCGGACCAGCACCGGCACGCGGCACCGGAGCCGGGCGCCCACCCCGTGCCGGAGCAGTACCGGCACGGGGAGCGCCGGTGACCGGCGGCGCCGACGCCGGACGGGCCGCGGGCAACCGCACAGGTACCGGCCGGGCGCCCCGCACCGATCCCGACACCCGCGGCGGCCGCAAGCACGCCGTCGGCCTCGACACCCGACCCGGCCAGGAGCACGCCATCGGTCCGAACATCCGTGCCGGCCAGGAGCACGCCCTCGGCATGAACACCCTCGTGCGGCTCCAGCGCCGGCGTGCGGCCCCGCAGCCGGACCTCCGGCTGCGGCTGCCGGACGGCATGACGGCACCGCTCGGCTGCGACGCCGTGGCCGTGCCCGACCGCCTCGGCCCGCTCATCGTCCCCCGGCTGCCGCGCGTGGGGTGCGTGTACGCCGACGGCTCCCACTGGTGGTGGATCGTGCCGTCGGACTCCGACTACGCCCTGCCCTGGCCGGCCCCGGCCCGGTACGCGGCCGGTGCGCTGGTCACCGGTGCCGCCCGGCTGATCCACCGGCCGGAGGGGACGGTCCCGTACACCCCGCCGATCCCGTTGTACCTGGCCCTGTGCCGGGTGACGGACACGGCTCCGGACTGGTCGCGGGCCGCGTCGGCGTAACGGCCGCCGCGCCCCGCCGCCAACCGCCGCGCACGGCCGCGGCCGCACCCCGGCCGCCGGTGCCGTACACCGGCCACCGCTGCCACACACCGGATGCGGCTGCCACGCGCCGCCCGCCGCACGCCTCCGCCTGCCCTCCCCCGCACCGCCCGGCCGCAGCGCCCAGCCGCACCGCCCGGCCCGGTCCGGGACGGCGCTCCGCTCGCGCACCGCCGCGCGGAGCGTGCTTCCTCCACGCCCCTCGCACGTCTTTTCGCGCCCTGCCGAGCCGCCGTCCCGGCCGCGATAGTGGCCGTTCCGTAGGGGTGCGGGAGGTCACGGTGAGAAAGAGGCGCGGAGCGGCCGAGCCCGTGGTGTCGGAGTCGGAGCGGCTGCTGTTCGGCGGGCCGCTGCGGTACGACATGGGCTGGAACCAGCACGCGGACGCCTTCCTGAGCCTGAGCTTCCGGGCGATGGTCAGGCGGCTCCCCGGCATGCTGGCGTCCAGTCTGCGGCTGGCCCGGCAGGCGGACGCGCGGGCGGCACGGGTGGTGCTGGCCGCCGAGGTGGGCCGGGGCGTCGCCCAGGCGGCGAGCCTGCTGGCCGTGAACAGCGCGCTCGGCAAGCTGCTCAACGGCCCGGACATCGAGCAGCGGCTGCGCTCGGCCGGGCCCGCCCTCGTCGTCATGGCCGTCGTGATGCTGGTCGCCGCGCTGCTGCGGGCCGCCTCGACCTACGCCACCGGGCGGCTGGAGCCCAAGGTGGAGCGGGTGGCGACCGAGCTGTACCTGGAGCGCGCGGCGAACGTCGAGCTGGCCGCGATCGAGGACCACGCCTTCCACAAGCTGCTGGACACCGCCCAGTACGGCGCCCGCTCGGCCCGGCACATGATCGGTTACAGCGCCCGGGTCGTCAACGCGATGATCTCGCTGCTCACCGCCGCGGGCGTGCTCACCGTGCTGCACCCCGCGCTGCTGCCCCTGCTGGCCACCATGACCCTGCCCAGCGCCTGGAGCGCGCTGACCAACGCCCGGCGCCGCTACGCGTCCTTCCACACCTGGGTGCAGCACGCCCGGGCCGGCCAGCTGATCAGCAGTCTGCTCACCGAGCAGGCCGCCGCCCCGGAGATCCGGGTGCACGCGGTGGGCCCGTTCCTGCTGCGCCACTTCCGGTCCATGTCGGAGACCGCGGAGACGGAGCAGGCCCGCCTGTCCCGGCTGGCCGCCCGAACCGGCCTGATCGCGGCCGCCTGGACCGGGCTCGCGACCCTGGCGACGTACGCGACGCTGGGCGCGCTGCTGCTCGGGGGCGCGATGGCGCTGTCCGTGGCCGGTACGGCGGTGATCGCGATCCGTACGGGGGCGGCGAGCCTGGACACGCTCGTGCTGGAGATCAACCAGCTCCACGAGGAAGCCCTGTTCGTGGGGGACCTGCAGCGGATGTACGCCGAGGCGGCCGAGCGCGCCATCCCGGCGGGCGGGGAACCGCTGCCGGAGGACCCGAAGGAGGTCCGCTTCGAGCACGTCACCTTCAGCTATCCGCACGACCCCCGGCCCGGCCCCCCGGACGCGCCCCCGGATGACGCCCGTCCGCGGCGCCCGCGGCCCGCCCTCGACGACGTCACCCTCACCCTCCCCCTGGGCCGGATCATCGCGCTCGTCGGCGAGAACGGCTCGGGCAAGACCACGCTGGTCAAGCTGCTCGCGGGGCTGTACACGCCGGACCGGGGCCGGATCGTGTGGGACGGTGTCGACGCCGCGCGTGCCGACCGGCGGCTGCTCGCCGAGCGCATCGCGATGGTGGCCCAGGACTTCAAGCGCTGGCCGTTCACCGCCCGGGTGAACGTGGCCGTCGGCCGGTCCGACGCGCCGATGACCGAGGAACGCCTGGCCGCGGCCGTCACCGAGGCGGGCGCCGAGGACGTGCTGGCCGACCTGCCGCGCGGTCTGGACACCCTGCTGGCCCGCAACTTCAGTGGCGGTCACGAGCTGTCCGGCGGCCAGTGGCAGCGGCTGGGCATCGCCCGGGCCGCCTACCGGCGCGGGAGCATCCTGATCGTGGACGAGCCGACGGCGGCGCTGGACGCGCGGGCCGAGCTGGAGGTCTTCGAGAAGATCCGGGCACTGGCGGACGGCGGGCAGACGGTCGTGCTGATCACGCACCGGCTGGCGTCGGTCCGGCACGCCGATCTGGTGCACGTGCTGGATCAGGGTCGGCTGGTGGAGTCCGGCACGCCGGACGAGCTGCTGGCCGGTGGTGGGCTCTACGCCGAGCTGTACACGCTCCAGGCGCGGCAGTTCGCGGCGTCGGCGGCGGCACCGGCGACAGCGGGATCGGCGGCGACGCAGGCCCCGGCACCGGCGGCGGCGCGGGGAGCGGCTCCGGATGCGGCGCCCGCGGACCGCAAGGTGCCCGCGCCGAAGCCGGCCTGAGCCGCCCGGCCAGGGTTGCGTGCCGCGGCTCGCGCCCGGCGCCGGACCGGGCTCACTCGGCGGGATCGCCGCCGCGGACGATCACCAGGAACGCGTCCGTCGCGAGATCCATGACCACCTCGACGGGCAGGCCCTCCAACCGCCGCGCGTGCGCGAACTCCTCCGCGGGCCAGGAACCGCGCGGACCACCGGCGGGAAAGCGTTCGAGCACTGTTCGCCCGTTCACCATCTCGCACCTCCAGAAGCGTCGTACGTGTAGGGAGTTAACGCTCTGGAAAGGAGAATTGCCTCGCTCGGTGACCAGACTGAGACCTTGTCGGCACGAGGTCGGCGCGGAGCGTGAGGATCCGTTCACCTTGTGACACGAATCGCACGCTCCGTGTCAGTGATCGTACTCGTCGTGAAGGCGGAGCCGGTCGCTGCCGACGGGGCTGCGGCCGAGCGCGGTCAGGTCGAGCAGCGCGGAGGTCGTCCCCAGCCCTTCCAGCCCGTGGTCGAACACCGAGTAGGTGTGGAAGACCCGGTCGTGGTCGCGCAGGAAGCAGCTCAGGCCCGGGCGTTCGGCCAGGGCGCCGTCCGACGCGACGGTGGCCCCGAGATCGTGGTTGAAGTCGCTGTGCGCCGACGAGTACCAGGGCACCGCCCAGCCCATCCGCGCCTTGAACGGCAGGATGCGGATGAACGGCGCGCGGGAGACGGCCGCGAAGGAGGTGTTCCGGGCGCGCAGGTGGGCGAGGTGGCCCACCTGGTCCAGGAAGGCCGCGCAGCACGGGCAGCCGGTCTCCCACTCGGGCGCGAACATGAAGTGGTGGACGACGAGCTGGGCCCGTCCCTCGAAGAGGTCGAGGAGGGTGGCCTTGCCGTCGCCGCCCTCGAAGACGTACTCCGGGTCGACCTCGACCATGGGCAGCCGACGGCGTTCGGCGACGAGGACCTCCCGCGCCCGCCGGACCGCCTCCTCCTTGCGCAGCAGCTCCTCGCGCGCCGCGCGCCACCGCTCGCGCGAGACGATCTCCGGTAACGACATGGGTCCTCCTGTCCGACGGTCGGTTCGGGGTGGTGACCGCCGGCGGATGCGGAACTCATCGCCGGACACGGAGAAATTTTCGGCCAAGCTCCGACGGCGTGCTTTCGGCCGCGCAGGACCGGGCCGCGGTCGGGCGGGGGCCGGGAGCCGGGCCGGTAGGGCCCCGTCCCGGCCGCTGCCCGGCGGGTCCGCCGCCGACGCTGCCCGGCGCTCCCGTCCTCCGGCAAGCGCGTCGGCGGCCGTGCCCCCGTAGGTCCGCCACCGGCCGCCCCGAACCGGCCTGCTCACATCGGCGCGCCGGACCGGGACGGCACCGGCGGGCACCACGCGGCTACGCGGTGGCCGGCAGCGGCACCCGTACCCCGTGCCCCTCCAGCTCCCGCAGCGACTCCCGCAGCCGGCCGAGGTGCCGGGGGGTGAGCCCGCCGGTGTCGTCGAGGTGCACGGCGCAGGCCGTGGTGGTGTCCACGAGCCGTTCCAGCGCCTCGGCGACGGCGCCGGTGCCCTCGGTGTGCCGGGCGAGGGCGGGCAGTTCGGCGGCGGCGACCACGATGGCGGTGCGGGCCTCGGCGAGGGTCCGGTACGCCTCCCGGCGCAGCGCCCACCGCTCCGCGCGGTCCTCGGACTCGCCGAGCACGTGCAGGAGGTAGGCGTGCGCGGCCCCGTCGGCCACCGCGAGCCGGTCCCGGACCCCGCCGCCCCGACTGCCCGGCATCGGCAGGTGGCCCACCACCAGCACGAGCGCGCACGCGAGCAGCGTCTCGCCGATCCGGCTGACGGATGCCTGCGGCTCGCCGCCGGCCATGACCAGGGCGAGGACGAGCACCGTGGCGACCGCGGTGAGCGCCGCGAAGTGCCGGGTGGCGACCGGGATCAGGGCGCCGCACACCGCGACGAGCGCGATCAGTCCGGCCGGGCGGGGCAGCAGCGCGGCGAAGCCGGCGAACACCACGGCGCCGAACACCGTCCCGGCGGCCCGGCACAGCACCCGCGAGACGAGCGGGCCGAGGTCGGGCTTGACGAGGAAGGCGGCGGTGGCGGGCAGCCAGTACCAGTGGGCGTGCCGCCCGTACCACTGGGTGTGGTGCAGCGCCTGGGCGATGGCGGCGCTGGCGCCGAAGGACAGGGCGACCCGCAGGCCGTACTCGCGGCCGCCGGCGCCGAGCGCGGCGCGCAGCGCGTGCCGTACGCCGCGGCGGCGGCCGAGCAGCCCGCGGTGGGCGCCCTCGCCGCGGTCGAACGCCTCGGCGGCGTGCAGCAGCGCGTCGTCCAGGGCGCGCACGGCGGGGGCCACGGCGGCCGCGTCCCGCCCGCGGAGCCGGCCGTGCGGGAGGTGCGGCGCGGGCAGCGGGCCGGTGCCGGTGTCACCGCGGACGGCCGCGGCGAGCCGCCGGGGCCCTTCCGCGGCCCGCGCCGGCACGGGCTCCCCCACCCAGTACAGGGCGGTGGCGGCCTCGGCGAGGGGCAGCGCGGCCGCGAACCGGGCGTGCAGACGGCGCTCGGCGGCGGAGCCCGGGTACGAGCGCAGCCGGGGCCCCGCGAGGGCGTCCTGGGCATGGTCGAGGGCGGCCGTCAGCGCGGCCCGCCGGGCGGTGGCCTCCCCTGCGCCCACGGAGCCGACGAGCGCGGCGATCGCCTCGTACACGTCGGCGACCGCCTTCCGCTCCCCGTCGAACCGGAAGTCGCCGGCGAGCGAACCGGGGGTGGGCAGGACGAGCCGCAGCACCAGCAGCCAGCCGGCGCCGGCCAGGAACGCCAGGGCCCGCTGCCAGCCGCTCTCGGCCGTGGGCGTCCCGGCCCCGACGGCCGCGGCGACGAGCAACTGGGTGCCGGCGGCGGAGGCGACGGGCCCGACGGCACTGACAGCGCCCGCGGCCAGCCCGACCGCGGTGAGCGCCAGGGTCAGGGGTACCGCGGCCAGGCCCTGTGCGGCGTACGCCCCGACGAGCAGGCCGAGCGTCCCGGCCAGCGCGGGGACCCCGAGCCGGTGCACGGAGGCCCGTCGGCTGCCGGGCCGGTCGTTGATGCCGACGAGCATCGCCCCGATGGCGGCGAGCGCGCCGTCCCCCCGCTGTCCGATGAGCACCCCGGCGAGGAGCAGCGGCCCGGCGGCGAGCGCGCCCCGGCACACCGCGCTCCAGGGCACGGGACCGCGCTGGGCGCGGAAGGCGTGGGTGAGCCAGAGGGGTGCGGCGGGCCGGGACACGGGGCTCCTGTTCGTTCGAGGGCAGGGGTGGGCCTTCGGACGACGGTGGCCGGTGGAGGTGTCTCCACGGTAGACCGGATTACCCACGCGAACGGGTCGATCACGTTTCAGCCAGGTGACAGATGCCACGGCGGCCAATTTCTTTACGAACGCAATACCCCGACCGAGTCGGCGGGGGTGTGACCCGTACGGCACCCGCGCCTCCCGCTCCGCCTCACGGGGGTGAGGGGCGCGTCGGCTCCAGCGCCGCGGTGACGACGGCCACGGCTCCGGCCACGGCCGCGGCGAGGGCGCCGGGCTCCGCGCGCAGGGCTCCCAGCACCGCGTCGATCCCGCGCAGCCCGGCCCGCTCCAGCAGCCGTTTCTCGTTCGTCACCCATTCCCCGCGGGCCGCGAGGACGGCGTGGGCGCACTGGGCGGCGGCCGTGGCGATGGCGCCGGCGGTCTCGGTGAGCCGGCCGTGCGGGGCGTGGTGTGCCTCGGCGTAGGAGAGGGTGGCGCGGGCGGTGCCGGACCAGCGGTCGGCGGCGGTGCGGCGCAGGCGCGGCGGGTACCCGGCCGGGCGCGGGAGCTCGCCCCGCAGCACCCGGTTCAGGGCCAGTTCGGCGACGACCAGGTAGCTGGGGATGCCGGCCAGGTGGAACAGCAGCGGCTCCACCCGGAAGCGGCCCTGCCGCGCCTCCGCCAGTTCGTGCGCGACGACGTCCAGGTCCCGGTAGTGCACGTCCACCCGGCGCCCGTCGACGGTGAGCCAGGCACCGCCGTTGAAGACGCCCCCGCCCCAGCCGCCGATCTCGGAGACCTCGCCCGGCCAGCCGAGGGCGCGCAGGTCGGCGGGGTCGAAGGGGCCGCGGTAGTAGACGGCCAGGTCCCAGTCGCTGTCCGGGCGGTGGGTTCCCTGGGCGCGCGAGCCGCCGAGGGCCACGGCCCGGACGCCCGGGAGGGCGGCGAGGCGGTCGGCGGTGGCGGCGAGGAAGGCGGCGTCGGAGGACTCGGGCATGCCCCCAGCCTGACGCAGGCACCCCTCCGTCCGCCGCTGGATTTCCGGCGGACCGCCACGGCTCGGGCCCGGGATATTCGGATGCGTGCGGACCGGGAAAGGCCGATCATCTGAAGGCTGTACGCCGTCCCCGACCGACAGCCACGTACCGTCCCGGTCCCGGCCGCGCACCGTCCCGGTCCCGGCCGCGCACCGTCCCCGACCGGTGGCCGTGCGCTGTCCCCGGGCGGTGGCCGTGCGCCGCACCGGCTGCCGGCCGCGTGCCGTTCCCGGCCGGTGACGACGTCCGGCGTTCCGTACGGCGAAGCCGAGGCCGAAGCCGTACGGCGTCCTCGCGAGACACCTTCCGCCGACCCCGCAGGAGCCGCACTCATGATCCAGCGCGTCACCTCCCCCGCGCTCTTCCCCCCGCCCACCTACTCCCACGCCTCCGTCGTCGAGGCCGGCGCGAAGCTCGCGTTCCTCGCCGGGGCGGTGCCGCTCACGGCCGAGGGCGAGCTGGTGGGGCCGGGTGACCCCGTGCGCCAGGCCGAGCAGGTGATCGCCAATCTCCGCGAGCAACTGCGCGCCGTCGGCTCCGGCCTGGAGCACGTGGTCGTGACGGAGGTGTACGTGGTCGCCGACGAGCCCGCGGCCCTCTCCGCGGTGTGGAAGGTGGTCGAGGCGTCGGGCCTGAGCCGGGGGCCGCACTCGGCCACCCTGCTCGGGGTCTCCTGCCTCGGGTACACCGGGCAGTTGGTGGAGATCACGGCGACGGCGGTCGTCCCTGAGGAGACGGAGCGGCGAGCGGCGGCGGACGCGGTCGTGCTGCGCCGGGCGGGGGCCGCGGACGCCGACGGCGCCGCCGGCGTCTGGCTGCGGTCCTACGCCACCGCCCTGCCCACGGTCGTCCGGGCCCACTCGGACGACGAGGTGCGGGCGCACTTCCGGGACGTGGTCGTGCCGCTGCGCGAGACCTGGGTCGCCGACGCGGGCGAGGAGATCGTCGGCGTGATGGTGCTGGACGACGACGAGCTGTCCCAGCTCTACCTCGCCCCCGAGTGGCGCGGCCGGGGCCTCGGCGACCGTTTCGTCGCCCTGGCCAAGGAACGCAGCCCGCGGGGTCTCAGCCTGTGGACCTTCCAGTTCAACGCCCCCGCTCACCGCTTCTACGAACGGCACGGTTTCGTCGCCGCCGAGTACACGGACGGCGGCGGCAACGAGGAGCGGGAGCCCGACGTCCGGTACGAGTGGCGGCCGTGACCACCGCGCGCCGATGACCGCCGCGCGCAGGTGACCGCAGCGCGCAGGCGACCGGCGGGGCCCGGGGAGGCCGGCGGTGGTGGAGCGGCCCGTGTCCTTGCGGGCCGGTGTCCCTGGTGCCCGTGCGCTACGGCAGTCCGGCCGCGTCCGCCGCCGCGCGCAGCACCTCGCGCAGCATGCCGGTGGTGAGCCGGCCGGTGAAGGTGTTGCGCTGGCTGACGTGGAAGCAGCCGAAGAGGTCCAGGTCGTCGAGCGCGACCCGGGTGCCGTGGGCGAAGGCCGGGCGGGGGCGGGGCACGGTCCAGCCCGCCTCGGCGAACGCGGGCAGGGCCGCCTGCCAGCCGAAGGCACCGAGGACGACCGCGGCCCTCAGCGTCGGCCGGAGCAGCGTCAGCTCCTGGACGAGCCAGGGACGGCAGGTGTCGCGCTCCCCCGGGGTCGGCTTGTTGGCGGGCGGGGCACAGTGCACGGGCGCCGTGACCCGCACCCCGTGCAGTTCGAGACCGTCGTCGGCGCTGACGGAGGTGGGCTGCGAGGCGAGCCCCACGTCGTACAGCGCCTGGTAGAGCACGTCTCCGGAACGGTCCCCGGTGAACATGCGGCCGGTGCGGTTGCCGCCGTGCGCGGCCGGGGCCAGCCCGATGATCGCCAGCCGGGCGTCGTCCGGGCCGAAGCCGGGCACCGGCCGCCCCCAGTACGTCCAGTCGGCGAACGCGGCCCGCTTCGTGCGGGCCGCCTCCTCACGCCACTCGACCAGCCGGGGACAGGCACGGCAGTCGGCGACGCGCCGGTCCAGCCGGGCGAGGGCGCTGCTGTCGTCCATACCGTCACCGTATGCCCGGGACGGCGAGGTGAACGCGTAGCCCTCCGCACACCGGACGGGCGCCCCGCCGCGGCGGCCCGGCGCGGCCCGTGTGGCGGCCGGTGCGGGCGGCGGGACGCGGGCCGTCGCCCCCGGCCGGTGCCGGGCGCCGCGAAAACGCTTCGAGCCCGGCCGCCTCCCGGCGTTAGGGTCGGGTCATGGCTTCCGAGGATGCGGACGAGAACGTGGACCGTGGGACCGGCGCGGAGACCGGCGCGCCGGGCGGACCGGACCCCGTCACCGCCGGGCAGCCGCCCGACCCCAGGACCGCCGCGGCGGTGGCCGCCGCCGAGGCCGCGGGCCTCGGCGCCGGTGAGACCGTCCGCGTCGACAGCTGGATCTGGGCCGTCCGCCTGGTCAAGACCCGCTCCCTCGGCGCCGCCGCCTGCCGGGGCGGGCACCTGCACCTGAACGGCGAGCGGGTCAAGCCCGCCCACTCCGTGCGCGTCGGCGACGAGGTACGGCTGCGGCACGAGGGCCGCGAGCGGGTCGTGATCGTCAAGCGGCTGATCCGCAAGCGGGTCGGCGCGCCCGTGGCCGTCCAGTGCTACGTCGACAACTCCCCTCCGCCGCCGCCCCGCGAGGCCGTCGCCCCCGCCGGTCTCCGCGACCGCGGGGCGGGCCGCCCCACCAAGCGGGACCGCCGCGAACTCGAACGCCTGCGCACCCTCGGCGGGCCGGGCGGCTTCGCCGGCCTGGGCGGCGCCCCCGCCGGGTTCGCCGGGCCCGGTGGCCCGGGTGGCCCCGGCACGACGGGCGGCCGTGGCGGGACCGGCGGCTCGGGCCGTGGCGCGGCCGGGGGCCGTGGCGGACGCCGGGGCTCCGGAGCCGCCGGGGGACGCGGCGGCCCGGGTGGTCCCGCAGGGTCGACCGGCTCGGGTGGTGCGGACGCCTCCGGTGGCTCGGGAGGCCGCCCCCGCGGGCGGTGACGCGCTGCCTCGGGCGGCGCCCACCCCGCACCGCCCGCCAGAGGCGGCGACGTACGGCTCAGCAGAAGGCACAGGCCGCGCTCGCCCGGACGACCGAAGCCGACGCCGGCCCGGCCGGTGCCGTTCGACCGCTGTCGTGCGAGCCGTAACGTACGGCCGCTGTCGTACGAGCCGTGCCGTACCGCCGCCGTATACCGGGCCGTGCCGTCCGGGCGGTGCCGGCCGCGGGGCGTCACCGCCGGCGCAGCAGCCGCAGCAGGTCCGCGTTGCGCGCCCAGCGGGCCCACGCGATCAGGACCAGCGGAACCAGCAGAATCAGCGGCGTCGCCGCGTTCTGGCCGTCGAACGCGGTGAGCTGGACGATGAACGCCCCCACCATGAGGGCGCCGAGGGCGGCGGCCCCGACGGACTGCAGCACCGGGATCAAAAGCGCCACCGCTCCGGCGAGTTCGAGCGCGCCGATGGTGTACATCGCGCCGCTGCCCCAGCCGATCCGGTCGAAGGACTCGACGGCCGTCGGGTGCGCGATGAGCTTGGGCAGGGAGCTGGCGAGTGCGTAGAACAGGGCGAGCAGCACCTGCACGGCCCGCAGGGCGACCAGGGCGCCGCGCGCCCGGCCCGAGCGGTGACCGGGGACGGCCCCGGAGGTGAGGGTGCTCGAACCGGCGGGGGCGGTGGTCTCTGCCATGAGGTCTCCTGGTGAAGCGGTCCTGATTGCTTTCACCGAGGTAGACCGGGTGGGAGCCGGGAACTCATCGCCCGCGTGGGACGAGTTTCCGGCGGTCCGGCCACCCCTCTCCCGGGTACCCGTGCCCCGTCACGCCACCGGCACCGCCCTCACCCACGTCCCGTCCGGTGTCAGATACGCGTCCACCTCCAGCCCCGCTTCCGCCAGCGCCGACTCGAACTGCTCCTTCGTCAGCGGTCTGGCGCGGAACGTCTGGGTCCAGACCGCGTCCGGGAACACGTACTCCGCGCGGACCGAGTTCACCCCGTCCCCGGCCGGTTCCACCGCCGCGATGCGTACGGTGAAGCCGCTCGGGTCGGCCCGCTCCCTGGGCACGTCGGTGTGGTAGT
This sequence comes from Streptomyces sp. NPDC025833, assembly GCF_055558055.1. Classification (NCBI taxonomy): domain Bacteria; kingdom Bacillati; phylum Actinomycetota; class Actinomycetes; order Kitasatosporales; family Streptomycetaceae; genus Streptomyces; species Streptomyces sp. NPDC025833. The sequence goes on along the minus strand of NZ_JBVHNF010000018.1, from coordinate 135,682 downwards.
CCGGGCCCTCCCGCTGGATGAGCACGCAGCCGCCCTCCGCCACATGCCGGACGCAGGTGCGCAGCAGCCCCCTGCGCACCTCCTCGTCACCGCTGTGCACCAGGAACGACGCCAGCATCACCACGTCGAACCTCTCGCCGAGGTCGAGGCTCTCGATGGGGCTGCATATCGTACGCGCGCCGCCGACCCGGGCCAGCATGTCGGCGGACTCGTCCACCGCCGTGACCGTGAAACCGCGTTCCAGCAGCGGGCGGGTCACCCTCCCCACTCCGCTGCCCAGCTCCAGGATGTGCGCCCCGGCCGGTACCGCCGCGGCGACGATGTCCGGCTCGTCGCCCACCGGCAGCCGTGCGTACAGCTCGACCGCGCAGCCGTCCGGGGTGATGGCTCCCGGTCCCGTGCCCTCGTGGCCCTCGCGCATCTCGATTCTCATGCCCGCACAACGGCCCGCCCCCGCACGCCCGTTCCCCTCCTCCCCCGATTCACCCGTTCGAGCTATTCAGGGCGGATCGGGAACCATCCGTGCGCGCGGGCCGGGCCGTGTCCGCCGGGCCCGGCGCCGTCCGGGGGCCGGGCCGTGACCGCTCGCACCGGTGCACGGTCCGCCGGGGCGGACGGCGGCGGTGGGTGTCCCGGCCGGCGTTGGTGCGGGGCGCCGCCGAAGAGTACGTTGCAGACAGGAGTGGTGGTCCGATGCGCACAGGCAGTGAACCGTCGACCGCGCGCAGTGCTCTGCGGGCGCGGTTCTGGCTGAGCGTGTGGGGTCTGGCGTGGGCGGTCTTCGGCACGGCCGCCTTCGCACTGGCCGGGCGCCCGGGCTGGGCGGCCGCGTGCGGTGTGCTGTGGCTGGTGGTCACCGTCGACATGGCCGTGATCCTGCGGCACATCCGGCAGGGTCCGCACTACCAGCCGGGCCGTGACGTACCGCCGTACCGGCCGCCGGACGAGGGGCCGGGGCGTCCCGGACCGCGGGGGAACCGCCGGCCGAGCGCACCGCCGTATCCCCGGCCGCCCAGGCACCGGCATCCGTGAGCGGGCCCGCGCGGGCGGGACACCACGGCTCCGCGCCGGCCCGTCGGCGGCGCCCCGCCGCGTCAGTCGTCGAAGCGGGCGGCCTTCAGGAACTCCGGCTTGGGGTCCAGTGCGGCGGCCAGCCGGAAGTGGCGCTTGGCCTGGTCGGGGCGGCCCTGGCGCTCGTAGGTGCGGGCCAGGGCGAAGTGCGCGAACGCGTTGTCGGGCTCACGCTCCAGCACGATGGTGAACTCCAGCTCCGCGGGCCGCAGTTGGGCGGCGGCGAAGAAGGCACGCGCACGCAGGAGCCGCGCGGCGGTGTTCTCGGGGTGCGCGGCGATGACCGTGTCGAGCAGTTTCACCGCGCCCCGGGGATCCCGCGCGTTGAGCAGTTGCTCGGCGGCACGGAAGTCGATGACATGCGTCTCCGGAGTACGTCCGGTGGAACCGCTGGTCTCGGGCACGGCTGATTCCTTCCCTTGCTGCACGGGTTCAACGCCCCGCGCGGGACGGCTATTCCGTGGCCCGGCCCGTCTCCGCGGCCGGCTGCCCCGCCCGGCGTGCGAGCTCCGCCCACACCTCGTCGACCCGCTCGCGCAGCGCGTCCAGGGGGACGTCGTTGTCGATGACGAGGTCGGCGATCTCCCGGCGCTGCTCGCGCGTCGCCTGCGCGGCCATGCGCGCGCGTGCGTCCTCCTCCGTCATCCCGCGCAGCCGTACCAGCCGGTCGAGCTGGGTCCCGGGGCTCGCGTCCACGACGATCACGACGTCGTAGAGGGAGGCGAGACCGTTCTCGGTGAGGAGGGGGACGTCGTGGACCACGACGGCGTCGGCGGCCGCCGCGCTCTCCAGCTCGCGTGACCGGGCGCCCACCAGGGGGTGCACGATCGAGTTGAGGACGGCGAGCTTCTCGGGGTCGGCGAAGACGATCGAGCCGAGGCGGGGGCGGTCCAGGCTGCCGTCGGCGGTGAGGACGTCCGTCCCGAAGGCGTCCACTACGGCCGCGAGGCCCGGCGTGCCGGGTGCCACGACCTCGCGCGCGATGCGGTCCGCGTCGATCAGCACGGCTCCGTGCTCCACGAGCAGCCGGGACACCTCGCTCTTGCCGGCTCCGATACCGCCGGTCAGGCCCACTGTCAGCATGGGCGGAAGCTTAGGCCCTGCCGTCGCGGCCCCGCCGACGGCCCTGCGGGGGTCCGTCCGCGGGCGCCCCGGACACCGGCGGGCCCGCGGGGAGCCGCAGCCCCGTGGTCAGCGGCCCCCCGCGGGTGTCTAGGGGGTGTCGCCCTCGCGCTCCGCCAGGAACCGCTCGAACTCCAGCCCGATCTCGTCCGCGGAGGGGATCTCCACCGGCTCGGCCAGCATGTTGCCGCGCGTCTCGGCGCCCGCCGCGGCGTCGTACTGGTGCTCCAGGCCCTGCACCAGCGCGGTCAGCTCCTCGTCACCCTCGCGGATCTGCCGGTCGATCTCGTTCTGGGTGCGGTGCGCGTCCGTGCGCAGGGAGTGGGCCACGCCGGGCAGCACCAGGCCGGTGGCGGCCGTGACGGCCTCAAGGACGGTCAGGGCGGCGTCCGGGTACGCGGAACGGGCGATGTAGTGCGGGACGTGCGCGGCGACGCCGAGGACGTCGTGCCCGGCCTCGACGAGGCGGTACTCGATCAGGGACTCGGCGCTGCCCGGGACCTGCGCCTCCTCGAAGGGGCTGCGGTGGCCGGGGACGAGGTCGGTGCGGTTGCCGTGCGGGGTCAGGCCCACCGGGCGGGTGTGCGGGACGCCCATGGGGATGCCGTGGAAGTTCACGGAGAGGCGGACGCCGAGCCGTTCCACGATCTGGCGCACCGCCGCCGCGAACCGTTCCCACTCCACGTCCGGTTCGGGCCCGGTCAGCAGCAGGAACGGGGCTCCGGTGGTGTCCTGGACGAGGTGGACCTCGATCGCCGGGACCTCGTACTCGGTCCAGCGGTCCCGCTTGAAGGTCAGCAGGGGCCGGCGGGCCCGGTAGTCCACGAGCCGGTCGTGGTCGAACCGGGCCACGACCTGGTGGGGCAGCGAGTCGAGCAGCCGCTCGGCGATCTGGTCGCCGGTCTCGCCCGCGTCGATGTACCCGTCGAAGTGGTAGAGCATGACAAGACCGGCCGACTCCTGGGCGAGTGCCATGTCGACCACGGCGAGGCCCTTCGGCTCCCATGCGTACAAACCCTGCGGATCAAGCACTGTGACCGCCCCTCCTCGTATTCGTCTGCGACAACACCGCCCGGCACGCGGGCATTCCCGCGCCCCACCGCCGATCCGCGGCCCCGGCAGGGGCCGTCTTGACGTCCCGTCACCTGGTCCGTACCTTCACGACCGTCGACGCTCCTGGTCACGCCGGCGGTCCACGGCGGGGCGAGCGCCGGGAAGTGCCCGCGAGAAGTGCCCGTACCCCGCCCTGAGGTCCGTACGACAGGAGAGCGCTCATGCGCGTCCGCACGCCGTTCGTCCCGCTGCTCGCCATGGCCCTCGGCACCGGCGGCCTGCTGCTGACCGCCACCGGCCCGGCCGCGGCCGCGGCCGCCACCACGATCGAGGTGACGACGGCGGCCCAGCTGAAGACCGCGCTCGCCGCCGCCGGGCCCGGCGACACGATCCACCTGGCGGACGGCACCTACACCGGCAACTTCAAGGCGGCCAGGGCCGCCACGGCGTCCGCCCGCATCACGCTCACCGGCTCCCCCCGCGCCGTGCTCACCACCGGCGGCGGTTACGGGCTGCACCTGAACGGCGCCTCCTACTGGACGGTCAGCGGGGTGACCGTGACCGGCGGGCAGAAGGGCATCGTGATCGACGCGGCCCGGGGCGTCGTCCTGGACGGCGTCACGGTGCACGGCCTGGACATGGAGGGCGTGCACTTCCGCGACTCCAGCACGGACGGCGTGATCAGGAACTCGACCATCTACGACACCGGGAACGACGGCCGGGGCATGGGCGAGGGCGTCTACGTGGGCACCGCGAACACGCTCACCGACCGCAGCGACCGCGTCCTGATCCTGGCCAACACGATCGGCCCGGATGTCGGCGGCGAGAACGTCGACGTCAAGGAAGGCACGACGGGGACGCAGATCATCGGCAACACCTTCGACGGCAGCGGCCTGACCGGCGCCAACTACGACGACTCGTGGGTCGACGTGAAGGGCAACGACGTCCTCGTCCAGGACAACACCGGCATCCGGACCAGCAACGACGGCTACCAGACCCACAGCCAGCAGCCCGGCTGGGGCTGCGGCACGGTCTTCAAGGGCAACAAGTCGACGCTCACGGGGGCCGGCGGTCCCACCCGGCTCGCCGTCGACGTCACCAACGACAGCGCGGACTGCCGTACGACGGTCTTCGGCAGCAACACGGTGACGGGCGGGAAGGGCCTGACCAACATCCCGGTCACCCCCTGACCGGCCGTGCGGCGATCGATCGGGAGCCCGGGGAACCACCCGGCGGGCCGGACCGCCCGCCCCGGAGGCCGGCCGGGACGACGCAGAAGGGCCGCACCCCGAAAGGTACGGCCCCTCAGCACTAAGGGCTAAGCCTCAGCGACTGCGTTCAGCTCTGACCACCGGCGAGCTTCTCGCGCAGCGCGGCCAGCGCCTCGTCCGAGGCCAGGGCACCGGAGGTGTCCGCACCCTCGGAGGAGTACGAACCGCCACCCGACGCGGCCGGAGCGGCAGCCTCGCCGCCCTCGGCGGCAGCGGCGGCGTCGGCCTCGCGGGACTTGATGACCTGCTGCTGGTGCTGCTCGAAGCGGGTCTGCGCCTCGGCGTACTGGCGCTCCCACTCCTCACGCTGCTTCTCGTAGCCCTCGAGCCAGTCGTTGGTCTCGGGGTCGAAGCCCTCGGGGTAGATGTAGTTGCCCTGGTCGTCGTAGGACGCGGCCATGCCGTACAGGGTCGGGTCGAACTCGACCACCGACGGGTCGGCGCCGAAGGACTCGTTGGCCTGCTTCAGCGAGAGGCTGATGCGGCGACGCTCGAGGTCGATGTCGATGACCTTGACGAAGATCTCGTCGTTGACCTGGACGACCTGCTCCGGGATCTCCACGTGGCGCTCGGCCAGCTCGGAGATGTGGACCAGACCCTCGATGCCCTCGTCCACGCGGACGAACGCACCGAACGGAACCAGCTTCGTGACCTTGCCGGGCACGACCTGGCCGATCTGGTGGGTGCGGGCGAACTGCTGCCACGGGTCTTCCTGGGTCGCCTTCAGCGACAGGGAGACGCGCTCGCGGTCCATGTCCACGTCGAGAACCTCGACGGTGACCTCCTGGCCGACCTCGACGACCTCGGACGGGTGGTCGATGTGCTTCCAGGACAGCTCGGAAACGTGGACCAGACCGTCGACGCCACCCAGGTCCACGAAGGCACCGAAGTTGACGATCGAGGAGACGACGCCGGAGCGCACCTGACCCTTCTGGAGGGTGGTGAGGAACGTCTGGCGGACCTCGGACTGGGTCTGCTCCAGCCAGGCACGGCGGGACAGGACCACGTTGTTGCGGTTCTTGTCCAGCTCGATGATCTTGGCCTCGAGCTCCTTGCCGACGTACGGCTGGAGGTCGCGGACACGGCGCATCTCGACCAGGGAGGCCGGGAGGAAGCCGCGGAGGCCGATGTCGAGGATGAGACCACCCTTGACGACCTCGATGACGGTACCGGTAACGATGCCGTCCTCTTCCTTGATCTTCTCGATGGTGCCCCAGGCACGCTCGTACTGAGCGCGCTTCTTCGAGAGGATCAGGCGGCCTTCCTTGTCCTCCTTCTGGAGGACCAGGGCCTCGATCTCGTCACCGACGGCGACGACCTCGTTGGGGTCGACGTCGTGCTTGATCGAGAGCTCGCGGCTCGGGATGACACCTTCGGTCTTGTAACCGATGTCGAGCAGGACCTCGTCCCGGTCGACCTTCACGATGACGCCGTCGACGATGTCGCCGTCGTTGAAGTACTTGATCGTCTCGTCGATCGCGGCGAGGAAGGCTTCCTCGTTACCGATGTCGTTGACCGCAACCTGCGGGGTGGTGGCGGTGGTCTCGGTGCTGCTCGTCATGTGGGAAAGGGCTCCGGTACGGACATTGAAGTCGTAGGTACTGCTTACGCCAGGAGCCCGTTTCGCTCTGCAGAAGCCGGACAGCCAAGGAAGCGCCACCATTCATGGACACCGGGTGCCCGGTGGCGCCTCGAGAACCGAGGGGACATACAACAGATGCGAGCACAGCCTGCTACGTCTGAGGTGCGCAGGCTCGCAGCGCAACTTGTAGCATACGGGGGCAGCCGGGCAGGGTCAATGCGCGAAGGCGCACACCCGGGGCGGATCGCCGCATACCCGGCAGAAGATTCACCCCGACAGGTCACATGGACCCGCGGGACGCCTTCCGCGCACACCCCCGGGCGGGTTGCACGGAAGAGTACGACGAGGGAGCCGATCATCCAAGAGCCGGAAGCGTACGACCCGGAGCGGTCCGCGGAGTTCGAGCCCGAGGCCACGCGGCGTGACGCGGACGTCACGGAGAGCGGGCGGGCCAACCGGGGCTGGTGGGACCGCAACGCGGACGAGTACCAGATCGAGCACGGCACGTTCCTCGGCGACGACCGCTTCGTGTGGGGCCCGGAGGGCCTGGACGAGGTGGAGGCCGAGCTGCTCGGACCGCCGGAGGAACTGAAGGACAAGGACGTCCTGGAGATCGGCGCGGGCGCGGCGCAGTGCGCCCGCTGGCTGGCCGCCCAGGGCGCGCGTCCGGTGGCCCTGGACCTCTCCCACCGCCAGCTCCAGCACGCGCTGCGGATCGGCGGGGCGTTCCCGCTGGTCTGCGCGGACGCCGTCGCGCTGCCCTTCGCGGACGGCTCCTTCGACCTGGCGTGCTCCGCGTACGGGGCGCTGCCCTTCGTTGCCGACCCCCGGCTGGTGCTGCGCGAGGTGCGCCGGGTGCTGCGGCCGGGCGGACGGTTCGTGTTCTCGGTGACGCACCCGGTCCGCTGGGCGTTCCCGGACGAGCCGGGGCCCGAGGGCCTGTCGGTGTCCTCCTCGTACTTCGACCGCACGCCCTACGTGGAGCAGGACGAGCGGGGCGGCGCGGTGTACGTGGAGCACCACCGGACGCTGGGCGACCGGGTGCGGGACATCGTGGCCTGCGGTTTCCGGCTGGTGGACCTGGTCGAGCCGGAGTGGCCGGCCTGGAACACCTCGGAGTGGGGCGGCTGGTCGCCCCTGCGCGGGAACCTGATCCCCGGCACGGCGATCTTCGTGTGCGAGCGGGACTGACGGTCCGTTCCGCCGCCCGCACGCGCGCGTGGCCGCCGGGGAGCCCGCCACGCGCGCGTGAGGGGGCTCCCCGGCGCCGTACGACACTGGGGGTGTGATCCGCTACGACGCCCTGGACGCGCTGCCCGTGCGCTCCGCCCTGCCCGCCCTGACCGACGCGCTGGAGCACGGCGGCACCGCCGTCCTCGTGGCGCCGCCCGGCACCGGCAAGACGACGCTGGTGCCGCTGGTGCTCGCGGGGCTGGCCGGGGGCGGTCCCGCGCGGCGGGTGGTGGTGGCCGAGCCGCGGCGGATCGCGGCCCGGGCGGCGGCGCGGCGCATGGCGTGGCTGCTGGGCGAGGCGCCGGGCCGCAGCGTCGGGTTCACGGTGCGCGGCGAGCGGGCCGTGGGGCGGCACACGCGCGTGGAGGTCGTGACGACCGGTGTCCTGCTCCAGCGGCTCCAGCGCGACCAGGAGCTGGCCGGGGTGGACGCCGTCGTGCTCGACGAGTGCCACGAGCGGCACCTGGACGCCGACACGGCGGCGGCCTTCCTGTGGGACGTGCGGCAGGCGCTGCGGCCGGAGCTGCGGCTGGTGGCCGCGTCGGCGACCACGGACGCCGAGGGGTGGTCGCGGCTGCTCGGCGGCGCGCCGGTGGTCGAGGCGGCGGGGGTGGCGCATCCGGTGGAGGTGGTGTGGGCTCCCCCGGCCCGTCCGGTACGGCCCCCGCACGGGATGCGGGTGGATCCCGCGCTGCTGGAGCACGTGGCGTCGGTGGTGCGGCGGGCGCTGGCCGAGCGGGACGGGGACGTGCTGTGCTTCCTGCCCGGGGTGGGCGAGATCGCGCGCGTGGCGGGCCGGCTGGGCGGTCTGGGGAACGTCGAGGTGCTCCAGGTGCACGGCCGGGCGCCGGCCGCGGTGCAGGACGCGGTGCTGACGGCCGGGCGGGGGCGCCGGGTGGTGCTGACGACGTCGGTGGCCGAGTCGTCGCTGACCGTTCCGGGGGTGCGGGTGGTGGTCGACTCCGGGCTGGCGCGGGAGCCGCGGGTGGACCACGCGCGCGGGCTGAGCGGGCTGACCACCGTGCGGGCGTCGCGGGCGGCCGGGCGCCAGCGCGCGGGGCGGGCCGGGCGCGAGGCGCCGGGGACGGTGTACCGGTGCTGGACGGAGGTCGAGGACGGCCGGCTGCCGGCTTTCCCCGCGCCGGAGATCCGGGTGGCGGACCTGACCGCGTTCGCGCTCCAGGCGGCCTGCTGGGGCGATCCGGACGCCTCCGGGCTCGCGCTGCTGGATCCGCCGCCGGGCGGGGCGATGGCGGCGGCGCGGGAGGTGCTGTCGGCCGTGGGGGCGGTGGACTCCGCCGGTCGGGCCACGGAGACCGGTGCGCGGCTGGCCCGGCTGGGGGTGCACCCGCGGCTGGGCCGGGCGCTGCTGGAGACGGGCGGCGCGGGGGCGGAGGTGGTCGCGCTGCTCTCCGAGGAGGTGCCGCGGGACCACGGGGACGATCTCGCGGGCGCCCTGCGCCGTGCGCGGCGCGGGGGCGACGCCTACGGCGCGCGGTGGGCCGCGGAGGTGCGGCGGCTGCGGGCCGTCTCGGCCGAGTCCGCCCCGCCTGCCGCCGGGCGGCACGGGCGCGGGACGGTGGCCTCCGCGGGGACGGGCGCGGGTCCGGGGACCGGTGGTCGGGACGGGCGAGGGGTCGTGGTCTCCGCCGAGACGGGTGCGAGGGCCGGCGGTTCGCACCGGCGCGGGGCCGTGGTCTCCGCC